>JAHZFK010000015.1 GCA_019421385.1 Clostridiales bacterium | reverse complement strand
CTTTATCGGCAAAATTGATTAAATGACACCAATATTTTTAACTATGTGATACCGGCGCAAGCTACCCGGAGGTGACGCTGCTGCCGCCGCTGGCACAGATCCTCGGCCTGACGGTTGATGAACTGCTGGCGGGGGCTGTGCGGGAAGAAGAGCAGGCAAACGACGCCGCCGAGGCGGACGACGCGCCGAAAGAACAGGCCGCCGCGCCGTCACTTGACGCACATCTCGCGCCGGAGGAGTATCTGGCAGATCGGCTGGGCAGTGTGGACGATAAAATGCTGCTTGCGGCGGTTGTACTCGTCCTTGCGGCGGCGTATTGCGGCAGCCTGTTCGGGCAGGCGGCCGTGCTGCGTAATCTGGTGGTCATTCTGGTGGTGTATGTCGCATTCCACGTGTGGCACGGTAAGCAGTGCGACCGCTTTTCCGTGCTTGGCGTGGATACGGCGGTCAGCCGCCGCCGTGTGTGCATGACTGACCGGCTGTTCGGCATCGTCTGGGTGTTTGAATTGCTGGTGTGGTGGCTGGTCAAACGGTTAAGCTGGTTGCTGCTCGACTACGAAGCTGCCAAAATTGGCCGTTATCATGTCATGTACAGCGCGGGGGATGTGAACATCAACAGCCATCAGCCTTGGCTGTTGTTTTACGCAGTGGCAGCAGTGCCGTTGTTCCTCGTGATGGTGGGCATCTTTGCGCTGACCTACCGCCGCATGACACTGGAAACTCGTTTCCGGCCGCTTCCGGTTCTGCTGCCGCTGCTGCCGTGTTTCATTGGCGCGGGCGCGATTGGATATCTGCGCGCGCAGGCTGCGCTGGCGAATATGCCGGACTACGGCGCATCACTGGCGACGGTACACGAGCGAAATGTATTTGAACGGTCGCTCCTCAATGCGGGACAGGATGCGCTGAATGCTACAGCAATCGTCATAGCGGTGTTGGTTGTGTTGTTGCTGGTGCTATGGCGCGTGACGCACGGCTGCGTGCCGATTGTGAGTGCGGTCATGCTCGCGGTATATGCCGTGATCTGGCTGCCGTCTAACGCGCTGTGGCTGGATATCGGTTATGAAGCGTTTTCTCAGTCGTATGACATGGAGAATATTACCATCCAGCTCAGCGGATTGACGATCCTGCTGTACTTGACACTGCTTTGCGCAGGCATTGCACTATTTGCCGACAGTCTGCGCCGTAAAAAGGTGTAAACGGATAGAAAAAAGGCTTGGAACCGAAGTTCCAAGCCTTTTTATTATGCATTAGTAGATAGCGACTGTCGTACCGACCGGGATATTATTGTAGATCCACTTGATGTCGTTTTTGTACATGCGCACGCAGCCGTGCGAAACGGGATAGCCCGCGCTGAAGTCATACTCGGTGTCCGTGCCCGGATAGCACAGGCGCGAGTGGAACGCGTAGCCCGTGCCGGGATAGAAGCCGACAACCGGACGCACGGTGTAGGTGCTGGTCGTCCAGCCGCCCGCGGACTTATAGGAGACCGTGGTCAGGCCGGTGGGCGTCGGCGTGGAGGCTGCGCCTGTGCCGACAAGGAAGGATTTGATCAGCTTCCAGTTGCCCTTGGAGCCTTGGAATACGTTGACGTGCTGGTAAGCGCGGTTGATCCAGACAAGGTACTGGGTCTTGCTCGAATAGCCCTTGGCGTTGACCCAGACTTCCTTTTCATAGGGCTTGTAATCGTTGTTGACCGCATAAGACGTGGTGTAGTTGCCGCGATAGGTCGAGGAGACCAGATTCAGTACGCGGTTTACATCGCGCTGGTAGTACCACTCGTCCGAGTAATTCTCGATCGGTACGGTCTTTTCGACATACCGTTCTTCGATCTCGCCGGTCGAGGGGTTTTCATAGGTCAGCTTGAAGCCCATGGTCACGCTGGTGTCCATGTCCTTGGTGAAGGTGAAATAGGTGGTGATACGGGAAACGGCGTCCGCAGTCAGCTCAAAGCTGTCATTGCGGTAATTCTCCATCGGCTTGCCGTTTTTGTACCACTGTGCGGAGCAGATCTTGGGTTCGGTCACGCCCTGGAACGTGACCTGCGTCACCAGTGAGCCGCCGGGCTTGACCTTATCCGGTACGCCCATCGAGAGCGTCACGCCGGTGAGACCGGGGTCGATGTTTTCGATCATGGAATCCGCCGGGATGGATACGGTGCAGTTGACCGCACGGATATCGACCGTGGTGGCCTTGCCCTTACCGTCGACCGTGGTGCCGACGCCTGCCACCAGCAGGTTATCCACCGTGCCGTCCAGCGTCAGCTTGTTGTTTTTCGCGCCGCCATTGATGGAAATGGAGCCGATTGAGCCGTCTGTTACGATCGTGTTGTTGCTGCCGATGATGGTCACGGTGTCCGCCTGTAGCTCATACAGATTGATCGTACGGCCGGAAGCGGTGATTTCGATATTGCTGGCGTTACCGGAATAGTTGACCATGTCGCCCTTGCCCGCGATCACCAGCGTGCCGGTCGAGGAATCTTCCGACAGAGATACATCCGCTGTGCCTGCGGGGTCGACTGCAAGGGTGGACAGATAAGAGCCGTTCTGCACGTTCAGCTTGGCAGCTTCCGCGCCCTTGAGCACCACGCGGTCGCGCGCCGTGACCGCATCAAGCGTCATATTCTGCGCGGCGGTGGAGAAAATCAGGTCGCCGTTCAGTTCGGTATCGGATACGGTATATTCCGGATAAGCGAGAATGGTGCTGCCGGTCAGCGGTACCGTCGGTTCAGCGTCTGTCTCGGTATCCGTGCTGGTTTCGGTGTTTGTATCAGTCTCCGCAGCGGCATCTGTGGTTTCCTCCTGCGGGACAAGGATCTGATCGGCAATGCGGGTAATCATGGTGACAAACTGCGCGCGGGTCAGCGTACCCTGCGGCGCAAGGGTGGTATCGGTCACGCCGTTGACCACGCCCGCCGATACCAGCGCAGCCGCTGCCTGCTGCTGTGCTGCGGTCATCGAGCCGATGTCGGTGAAAGCGCTCAGTTCATCTGCACCGGCTTCCGCGCGGTCAAAGACGAAAGCGCGGGCGAGCAGTTCGAATGCCTCCGCGCGGGTGGCAGCGGTATCGAAGTTGCGGCTGTCGTTTGCGTCGATCAGGCCGAGGTGAATGGCCTTGCCGAGATCGGCTGCATACCACGCATTGGAAGGCGTGCCGCTCAGGCCGCTGGTGTCGTCCACAACAGTTGCGCCGAGCGCGCGGTTGAGCATGACAATGGCTTCCGAGCGCTTGACCGGGTCATCCGGCAGCATTTTGCCGTCCGTACCCTTGAGCAGTCCCATATCGACCGCGGTGTTCAGCGCATTTTCCGCCCAGTGGCCCACAATGTCCGGGAAAGCGGGTTCGACAGGCTGTTCCGGCTCTTCGGGCTGCGTCTCGCCGGTCAGCGTCAGCGTGACGGGCAGCGTGCCCGCCATGATGCGCGCAACGTACAGCTTGGCAGCATTGAGGTCAAAGCCGCCGGTGATGTTCAGCATCGCGTTGTCCGCGTCATAGGACACTGTCTCGCCAACGGCTTCGCCGTCCAGCGTGACGGACAGTGTATCGCCCTCGGGCAGCGTGGCCAGCGCCTGCTGCGCGTCGTTTGTCAGGGTGAGCTGTATGTAGACTGGAGCGCCGTCCGCTTCAGCCGACTGCCCCACCTCTGCGGATAATACATCCGCGCGGGTCAGGCTGACCGTGCCGTTTGCGTCCGTGATGGACAGGGCGTTGGTCTGCGACAGAAAGGCCGCAACGTCGGCCGGGGCGGTGTCCGTGCCGTCCGGCAGGGTGACGATGACGGTCTTGCGGTCATCCGGGAAGGTGATCTGCGCGTCAGACAGCGCCAGCTGTTCCAGACGGCCTTGCAGCACGGTGTGCACCTGCGTGACCATGCTGTCCTCCATCTGGTCGGTGTCCATCTGATCCGGCAGGGTGACCGCAAAGGTCAGCGTGGTGCCGGAGGTATTTTGTGGTTCGGCAGCTGCGTCCCCACCTGCGGCAAATGCGGTGGTCAGCAGCATGACAGCAGCCAAAAGGCTGCTGAAAAGACGTTTTTTCAAGGCATAATCCCCCTTGTTCCATAATAAGTATATTGTACGGTCGCGGGCTATGGCTTGTCAAGCCAAAGCGCGGTTTCAGTTTCGATACAAAGTCCGCTTTCCCATGATTTCCCGCTGAGATACAAGACGCAAAATTGGGTCGTTCGGTTCCCGTTACAAAGGTTTACAAGCGCTTTTCTCCATGCTATACTAATATAGGATTGTTATATATGTATATGATAGAGGAGGAACCATCCATGCTTTGCAAGAACTGCGGCAGGGAGCTGCCCATCGCGGGCAAATTCTGCCCATTCTGCGGCGCGGTCGTTGAGCAGGAGGGCGTCAACGATGAAACCGCCGTCTTTACCTCACTGCCCGACGAACTGAAAGGGTCGATCGATCTTTCGGCATTTGACGCGGCGATGAAGGAAGACCATCGCGGCGGCAGCATGTCCGGGGACGGCATTACCACGGGTGATCCGTTTGCCGCGACCGATCCGCATATCCCGACGGCGGAGGAGCTGTCGTCGATGCGCCGCCCTTCGGATACGCCGCGCGCAACGCGCGTATCGGGTACGTCGCGCTCATCCGGTGCGCCGCGCACGACATACTTTTCCGAGCCTGACCCGGATGACCAGCCGTACCGCAAGCCTTCCAAGGGCAAAAAGGGCGCGGTGATCGCGGTGGTCGTTGTGCTGATTATCGCGCTGATCGGCGGCGGCGTGTGGTTTTTCATGAGCCGTCAGCCGGATGAAAACCTGACGCTGGCTGAAAAGTATCTGAACCGTGGCGATTTTGACAAAGCGCTCCAGTATTACACCGCTGCGCAGTCGGAAGCGAAGGACCCGTCCTCGCTGGATGCAACCATTCAGCTGCTGGAGGATTTCCAGACCGCGCAGGCTTATGTGGATAATGGACAGTATACCGAGGCGATCGCGCTGCTCAAGCAGTTGCAAAACCGCGTGACCGATCCGGATTCCGCGCTGTACAGTGCCATCGAGGATTTGATCGAACAGTCGGAAACTGCACAGTCAGACAGTGAGTTCGCTTCGGATATCGAGGAAGTCAAGAGCTATCTGGCGGATAAGAAGTATGACGCGGCTGCCGGCAAGCTGGATTCGCTCGATGCGGACGATACGCTGACCAGCGATCAGAAAAAGCAGGTTTCCGAGCTGCGCGACCAGCTGACCAAGGCGCAGGAGGCCGAGCAGAAGCAACAGGAGAACGAGCAGAAGCAGAACGAGCAGAAGCAGGATTTCAGCAGCCAGATGGATGCGCTCGAGCAGAACGATCTGCAGATCGCCTCTGCCGCTACGCAGGAGGATGAACTGGCGCTGACGGCAAGCTCGTTTGAGGCATGGGATAACCTGCTGGTGCAGATGTATGATTATCTGGCAACCATCCTGAATGCGGATCAGTATGCCGCCGAGGAGGAAAGCTATAAGCAGTGGGTCGAGGAACGCGACTCCGGCGCGGCCAACGCGGCGAAGGAAAGCTCAGACGAGACGGCAGGCCAGCTTGCCTCTTACAGCTTTAAGCAAAGCTACACCAAGGCGCGCTGCTATAAGCTGCTCGATCTGATGTGATAAAAACAACCCCAATAAAGGAAAAGAAAAAATCACGGCTTTTCGCCGTGATTTTTTTATCGCTGCATACTCTGCTGCTTTTGCAAGGCAAATCGAAAAAACATTTGCACAATAAGAGGAAATGACTTGCGCACAGGCAGAGTGAACAACGTAGAAAAGTGTAGAAAAATAGTTTTTGTAGGCTTACACAAGCAACAAAAATTGACATGTATGCAGGATAGGAGTAAAATATATTCACAAAGATAAGGTGAGCACAGAAAGGGGAAAGCCGAATGACGATTCAGCCGAATTATGTAAGTGAGGAACTCCTGCACGAATTGAGCGAGAGTTTTCGCTTGAACAGTCAGATCCCGTCGGAGTTGTATTCCCGTTACCGCATCAAGCGCGGCCTGCGCAATGCGGATGGAACGGGCGTGCTGGTCGGTGCAAGCCGGTTGGGCAACGTACACGGTTACATCATCAACGAAGGCGAGCGGGAGCCGATCGAAGGCCGGCTGACCTATCGCGGCTATAATGTATATGATCTGATCCACGGTCTGGAAAGTGAGAACCGCTTCGGGTTTGAAGAGGTCGGCTATCTGCTGATGTGCGGCAAGCTGCCCACCCGCAGCCAGCTCGCGGAGTTCCAGCACACGATCGGGTTGGAGCGTGCGCTGCCGGATAATTTCACCGAGGATATGATCATGCGCGCGCCCAGCCGCGATATTATGAATAAGCTGGCGGGCGCGACGCTGGCGCTGTACTCCTATGACGAAAATCCGGATGAGACCACGGTGGAGAACATCATGCGGCAGGGCATCAGCCTGATGGCGAAGTTTCCGGTCATCATCTCACATGCGTATCAGGCCAAGCGCCGTTACTTTGACGGCGATTCCATGTTTCTGCATGTGCCCGATCCCGAACGCTCGACCGCGGAGAACATCCTGCATCTGGTGCGTCCGAACGGTAAGTACACGGATGACGAAGCCAAGCTGCTCGATCGCTGTTTGATCCTGCACGCCGAGCACGGCGGCGGTAACAATTCCTCGTTTACGGTGCGCGTCACTTCCTCTTCCGGTACGGATACATATTCTGCGGTGGCCGCGGCGGTTTCCGCGCTCAAGGGGCCGCGGCACGGTGGTGCTAACCTGCGTGTTGTCAAGCAGTTTGAAGAGATGAAAGCCAACCTGCACGACTGGACGGACGAGGGTGAGGTCGCGGATTATCTGCGCCGCATTCTGGACGGCGAGGCGGGCGATGGCTCGGGCCTGATTTACGGCATGGGTCACGCCATCTACACCAAGAGCGACCCGCGTGCCGTGGCGCTCAAGCGGGCGGCGCGTCCGCTGGCGGAAAAGACCGGCTTTTCCAAGGAAATGGATCTCATCGAGCTGGTTGAAAAGCTCACGCCTGCGATTTTTGCTGAAAAGAAGGGCAGTGATAAGCCGATGTGTGCCAACGTGGATATGTATTCCGGGCTAGTGTATAAGATGCTCGGTCTGCCCAAGTCGCTGTACACCCCGCTGTTTGCCACCGCGCGTATTGTTGGCTGGATGGCACACCGGCTGGAGGAGGTCACCACCGGCGGCAAGATCATCCGCCCGGCTTACAAGCCGCTGGCGAAAACGGTCGATTATGTCAATCTGGACGAACGGAACTGAAAAGAGCAAAAAAAGCGTGTTTCCTAAATGGAGACACGCTTTTTGTCTAAGAACGATGCCAAAGACGGCTTTTATGCAGTCGCTGCAATGAAGGTAGGGGTATCGGCGTATCCTCCGAATCCGTAGCTGCGGCGGATGCACGGAAGGGGAGATGGATGAGCAAGCTGGCGCCTGCGAGCAAAACAAAGGTGCAGCCTAGATAAATACCGCGGCCAAAGGTGTTGAAAATCCATACCAGCGGCGTGCCGGCCGGCGGAGCATAGAGGAACATATAATTTTCTCCGAACAGCTGATCGACCATGCCGACAGCCAGCGCGGCGAGCAGGAAAATGCACAGCACGCGTGGGAAACGGTGGATCGACGGACGGTGCAGGCCGCACAGGATCATCGCAAGCGGGACAAAAACCAGCAGGCCGTGCAGCGCAAAGGTTTGCAGGGTCTGGAAAGACAGCAGCGGGTAGTAGTCCGCCACACCGGCGGGCATGACCGTGCCGAAAATACCGCCGAGCAGCGATGTGGCATACACAAAATCGCGGAAACAGGTGAACTTCGTGAATACGGCCAGCGGAATGAACAGGCTTTGCAGGCCGCACAGGTGAAGCGGGAGCAGCTTGACCAGCGAGGCCGTGCCCGTCAAATACAGCCAGATCGAGTGGCTCAGTTCCAGTGTCGGCACAAGGATCGCCGCGCCGTACAGCACATGCTGCGCTTGCTGCGGCTGCAATTGCCGGATCCAGAGCAGCCCTGCGATGATACAGCCCGCGAGCGCCAGCAGAAGCAGGATGTGCCGCAGACCGAGCAGCGGGAACGCGTCCGGATGCGGTGCGTCACAACGCGCAAAAAAAGTCGTCATGTTTGGATGTCCTTTCTTCCATCTGATGGAATGGATCAAAAGATATAAAAGGCAGGATACGACTCTTTTGTGTAGAATCTGTGAACAAATGATAAAAACCTTGAAAAAAGAAAGGAGAAACGGCAAAAGACACAAAAACAGGCTGCTTTCGCAGCCTGTTTTTTCCATATCACACAATGCCTTAGAGCGAAGCCTTCCACAGTCCGTGCAGGTTGCAGAACTCGTAAACCGCTTCGGCCTTTTCGCCTTCCGCCAGACGGAATACCGCCTCGGGTGCGCCCGTGTGGTCGAGCACTGCACGGTGTACGCCCTTATCGGTCACCAGCCAGATGAACGCGATGTGGTGCTCCTCGGTCATCGGATGCGCAACCTCGCCAACCTTGGCGCGGATGACGTCACCCTCAACGGTCACGACCGGTACGTGCTTCTCGGATGCGCCGTCGGTCTCGCCCGCCTTGAATTCCTTCATCTTCTCGCCGCAGCACATCACCGGTACATGATGGTCGTCAATCATTTCGATGATGTTGCCGCAATGCATGCACTTAAAAATCTTCAGTTCCATGGATAATCTCCTCCTTGTGTTATGTAGAAAAAGCGGGTCAGTAACCCATTTTTCCCTCCAGAATATCGTCGTGGTCCACCCATTCGGATACTTCAATCGTGTCGTATGTATCCGCGTCGCGGCGGATGACCACCTTTTCAATGCCCGCGTTGATAATCAGACGCTTGCACATCGGGCAGGAGTTGGCGTCCGGCATGATTTCACCGGTGGACATATCCCGTCCCACCAGATAGAGCGTCGCACCGAGCATCTGCTCGCGGGGCGCGGCGATGATGGCGTTGGCTTCGGCGTGTACCGAGCGGCAAAACTCATACCGTTCCCCGCGCGGAATGCCCATTTTGGCCCGGATGCAGGTGCCGATATCAATGCAGTTGGCGCGTCCACGGGGCGCACCGTTATAGCCGGTGGACACGATGACGTCATTTTTGACGATCACCGCGCCAAAGCCGCGCCGCAGACAGGTGCTGCGTTCGAGCGCGACCTGCGCCATATCCAGATAATAGTTTACCTTGTCCCGTCGGTTCATAAACAGCCTCCCAGAAAGAATTTATCCGCCGGAAAGCACGCCGCTTTCCAGATAGAGCCGACGCGCTGCGCGCAAGGCGGCGGCGCGGTCGTGTGTAATCAGTACGATGGTGTGGCCCGCATGGTGCAGGTCGTCGAGCAGGCTGAGCACATCTTCTGCGACTTCGGGGTCAAGCCCTGCCGTCGGCTCGTCCGCCAGCACAACGCGCGGCTTGGTGACAACTGCGCGGGCAATTGCCACGCGCTGCTGCTGGCCGCCGGAGAGCTGGTCAGGTCGATGGGTCGTCCGCTCGGACAGACCAACGCGCGCCAATGCCTGCTCGGCGCGTTCCAGCCGTTCGCTGCGCGGTATCCCTTGCAGGGTAAGCGGCAGCGCAACGTTTTCCAATGCGGTCATGCCGGGCAGCAGGCGGAAGCCCTGAAAGATAAAGCCGATCTGCTCGCTGCGCAGCCGCGCAAGTGTATGCGGCGGCAGGCATGACACATCAGCCCCGCCGAGCAGGTATTGCCCTGCGGAAAGCGTGTCAAGCAGGCCGAGAATGTGCATGAGCGTACTTTTGCCCGAACCGGATGCGCCGGTGATGGACACATAGTCGCCGGGCGCGACATGCAGGTTGACGTCGCGCAACGCCTGCACACCGCTGTCATGATATATTTTACTCGCATGGATGAGCTTTAGCAAGGTTTTTCCCCTTCCTTCCCGCCCTTATTTTGCATGGAGAAAAGCCGTATTATACCAAAAAAACAGGGCTTCCGTTTGGGAAGCCCTGTTTGGTTATAGCGCGGGAAGATTTTTGCGCCATGCACCGGTTTTGTAAAAGAAAACGGAAAGCCCGGAGCCCAAAAACCAGCCGATCGGCCAGGACAGCCAGATGCCCAGCTCGCGCCAGACGTGGAACAGCAGGATCGAGAGCACCACGCGGATGATGAGATCAGAAAAGGTCGTAATCATGAACGGCCGCATCGCACCCGCGCCGCGCAGCACGCTGTCGCAGACAAACTTGATGCACACGATGATATAGAACGGCGTAACGACAAACAGATACTGCCGTCCCACGTCGATCACGCCCGAAGAGCTGCCCGCCGGGATAAATAGGCTGATGAGGAAGTCCGCAAACAGCAGATAAACCGCCATAAAGACCACCGCAAGCGCGATGGCAAAGGTCGCGCCCGCCTTGAGGCCCGGCCCGATGCGATCAAGTTTGCGTGCGCCGATGTTCTGTGCCACATAGCTGGACAGACCGGAGGCAAACGACATGCAGCAGGTCAGCGCAAACATATTGACTTTGGTCGCGGCGGAAAAGCCCGCGATAGCGGTCGCGCCGCACAGGTTGACATAATACTGGATGATGACGTTGCCGACCGAGACAAAGCTTTGCTGCGCGATGGACGGAATGGCATAGTTTGTCAGGCGGCGCAGCATTTCGGGCGCGAACGGCAGGAAATGTCCGCCCGTATCGAACGAGCGCACCCGGCGCAGCAGCAGCAGGAAGGCCAGCGCACCCGCGCAGCCCTGTGCGATAAAGGTCGCCCACGCAACGCCTGCAACGCCCCACTGGAACACGGCGACGAACACCAGGTCAAGGATGACGTTGCTCACCGAGGACAGGATCAACAGGATGAGCGGGGTGCGGCTGTCACCCATCGCGTTGAAGATACCGGTGCAGACGTTATAGATGAACAGGAACAGCAGACCGAATACATATACCCGCAGATAGAGCGAGCCGTCGGCAAAGATATTTTCCGGCGTTTGCAGCGCGCGCATGATGCCGCCGGTGGCGAGCGTGCCGATGAGGGTGAGCGCAAGCGCGATCACGGTGGTGGTCAGCAGCGCGGTGGAAATCGCGGTTTTCATGCGCAGATAGCGTTTTGCGCCGAACAGCTGGGAGACCAGCACGCTGGTGCCGATGTTCACGCCGGTCGCGACCGCGACAAACAGTTGGGTGATTGGATAACTTGCGCCGACAGCGGCGAGCGCCAGCTCGCCCGCGGCGGGCGTTGCCGCAAAGCGGCCGACGATCATGGAGTCGGCCATCTGGTAAAGCTGCTGGAACGCGACGCTCAGCAGCAGCGGCAGTGAAAACCAGAACAGCTTGGATGAGGGTTTTCCTTCGGTCAGATCGGTGGTCAACGGGATTCCTTCCTTTCGGGTCAATCGGGGTGGGTCAGATGCAGAGAACAGGCTCCCCCAAATGGGGGAGCCATAAAGAGATACAGTTGTGAAAAGATATTGCGTTTACGCTTGGTTTTTCTTCTGCCGTGCGGTGATCAGCAGGGTGAGGATCACCAGCAGCACAATGCCGAGCGCCAGCGCGACAATGCCGCTGCCGACAATGCCGCCCACGAGGAAGCCGGTAAAGCTGATCGCGGCGATCATCAAGGCATAGGGCATCTGGGTGGAGACATGGTCAATGTGGTTGCACTGTGCGCCTGCGGACGCCAGAATGGTGGTATCCGAGATGGGCGAGATATGGTCGCCGCAAACCGCGCCGGACAGGCAGGCGGCTACGGTCATGACCAGCATGGTGCTCGGCGCGTCGCCAAACACCGCAACCGCGATCGGGATGAGGATACCGAACGTGCCCCACGAGGTACCGGTCGCAAAGGCGAGGCCAAGCGCGATCAGGAAGAAGATCGCAGGCATCAGCATGGAAACCATGGAGTTGCCGTTGACCACCGAGGAGACAAAGCCGCCGATGTTGAGGTAATCCTCCGAGCACACGCCGGACAGCGTCCAGGCGAGGGTCAGGATCAGGATGGCGGGCACCATGGACTTAAAGCCCTCGGTAAATGCCTCGCAGAACTGCCCGAAGGTGAGCACCTTGCGCGGAATATATAGGATAAAGGTGAAAATCAGCGTAAAGAACGAGCCCAGCACCAGCGAGGTCGAGGAATCGCAGTTGGCGAAAGCGTCCACCACGCCGACACCCTCCAGAATGCCGCCGGTATACAACATGCCGGAGATACACAGCACGATCAGCACGCAGATCGGCAGGATGAGGTCGTACACCTTGCCCGCGCCGCCGACGACGTAGTTCTCCTCCTGATGGGAGAGATCCTCGCCGCGGTGTGCGCGCTCGTATTTCTTCATCGGGCCGAAGTCAAAGTCCACTGCCATCAGCCAGATGAGGAACAGGATAGTCAAAAGTGCATACAGGTTCATCGGGATGGTCTGCAAGAAGAGCGAGAAACCATCCATCGAGCTGGACTCAGGCAGAGACGAGCCGACAGCCGCCGCCCAGCTTGAGATCGGCGCAATAATGCAGATCGGTGCGGCGGTGGCGTCGATGATATAAGCGAGCTTGGCGCGCGTGATGTTGTATTTATCCGTTACCGGGCGCATGACTGTGCCGACAGTCAGACAGTTGAAGTAGTCATCGACAAAGATGAACATGCCGAGGAACGAGGTTGCAAACGAAGCGCCGCGGCGTGTCCGGATGGTCTTGACCGCCCAGTCGCCATAGGCGCGCGACGCGCCCGATTTGGTGACGAGCGACACCAGAATGCCGAGCAGCACCAGAAAGATACAAATGTTAATGTTGTCACCCAGCTTGCCGCCCATGACCGTGAAGGTCGTTTCGACCGCATGAAGTGGGTTGAAGCCCGTGTACAGCAGCGCACCCGCCAGAATGCCGATGAGCAGGGAAGAGTAAACCTCCTTGGTGATCAGCGCCAATGCAATCGCAATGATTGGCGGCAGCAGCGTCCACACGGTTGCCGTTAAATCCATTCCATTTTCCCCCTTTATTTTGCAGGATATTTGTTTCATTCCTGCAATGCTCTTTTATTTTATATGGATTGGACCGGCTTGACAAGGTCAAAAACAGTTTTTCGGTACAAAAAACGTAAATTTGTGCAATTTGTGGGGGAAGGGGATGAGGGAATGACGGGAATTGTCAAATAATATGGTGCGCGCGGCGGTATCGGCGCCACTCACCCAGTACATCGCGCCGCAGCGCGAGCACGCCGGCGAGGTTGGGCAGCGCCATCAGGCCATTGAACGTGTCGGACAGCGCCCACGCCAGCTCCAGACGCATGACGCAGCCTGCGGCGGCGGCCGCAACGAATAATATCTTATAGAAGGGAACGACGCGCGCCCCAAACAGATATTCGGCGGCGCGCTGGCCGTAGTACGACCAGCCGAGCAGGGTGGAAAAGGCGAACAGCGCGAGCGATACCGCGACAAACGCGCCGCCCGGCGCACCGAACACTGTGGAAAAGGCGCGCGCGGTCAGTGCCGCGCCTGTGGGCAGCGTGTCGAGCAGGGGCGTGCCCGTCGCCAGCGCGTACTGGTTGGGGTCGTACATCCCAGCGGTCAGGATCACGAGCGCGGTCACGGTGCACATGACGATCGTATCAAAAAACACCTCGAACACGGCCCACATGCCCTGTTCGCACGCTTCCTTTGCGTCCGCTGCCGTATGTACCATGACCGAAGAACCCAGTCCGGCCTCGTTGGAGAACACGCCGCGCGAAATACCGATGCGGATGGCCTGCTGGATGCCGAAGCCAATCGCGCCGCCGCCTGCTGCCCGAAGGTCAAACGCGCAGGACAGAATTTGTCCACAGGCCTGTGGAATAAACTCGCGGCGGCACCACAGCACGACCGCCGCCCCGCCCATATAAAACAGCGCCATGGCGGGCACCAGCGCGGTCGTCACACGGGTGATGCGTCTCAGCCCGCCCAGCATGACCGCGCCCAGCAAGGCGGCAGTGGCAAGGCCGGTCGCAAGCGGCGGCACACCGAACACACCATGCAGCCCGCCTGCAATCGAGTTGCACTGGCTCATGTTGCCGATGCCGAACGAAGCCAGCGCACAGAACAGGGCAAACGCCGCAGCGAGCACAGGGGCGTGCAGCCCTTTTTTCAGATAATACATCGGTCCACCGCGCCACGCGCCGTCCGGCCCCTTTTCGCGGTACAACATGCCGAGCGTGTTTTCCGCAAACGCGGTCATCATGCCGAAAAAGGCCGCGACCCACATCCAGAACACTGCCCCCGGGCCACCGATGGTCAGCGCGGTGGCAACGCCCGCAATATTGCCCGTGCCCACCGTCGCGGCGAGCGCAGTGCACATGGTTGCAAAGGGGGAAATGCCGCCCGTCCGCTGCGATTGACCGGAAAAGCAGGACAGCACGGTGCGCCCCAACCACAGCCGGATGTACCGCAGCTGGAACAGGCTGGTGTGCAGTGTGAAGTAAACGCCCGTGCCGACCAGCAAAAACAGCATGGGCACGCCCCAAATTACGCCGCGCACAGCGTCGTTTACACGCGCGATGGTATCCAGTGGCATGTTCATTCCTCCATTCGGGAAAGTATATGCTTGACTTTCGCGCGCAATCCGTTATAATGGAAAAGCAATTCCATAACAGACAGTTCGGAACCATCCTGTCTTTAAACAAAACTACGGAAACGACTTCGATGAAAACCATGGTTTTTATCGAGGGGGCTGTGCCGCGCTATGCGCGGACAAAGCCCGGGCGAAAAAAGCTCCTCCTTTGTCGAAACTTTTTTCGCTCTTGTATCAAAAATCAGGCGCATATCCTGATTTTTGATGAAAATTTGCAAGTATGCAAATTTTCTGTTTGATTGCGCGCCTTTGGCGTGGGTCAAGGGATGGTGTACCGTTTTAGGGGTACGCCTTATTTTTTTGCAAAAGAAAGGAGAAAACCGGTGGAGCTGACCCGTTATTCCGTGATCGAGGACAAAAATCCGCGCGAGATCGTGCTGCTGCGCGGGCGGGGCTGCGCGTGGAAGCGCTGCCGTTTCTGCGACTATCATCTGGACGCGTCGCGCGACGAGCAGGCAAATCTCGCCCTCAACCGTGCGGCGCTCGCGCAGGTGACCGGACGGTACGGCCGCCTTGAGGCGATCAACTCCGGTTCGTTTGCCGAACTGGAGGAGTCCACCATCTGCGAGGTCGAGCGCGTCTGCCGCGAAAAGGGCATCCGCAATCTGCACATCGAAAGCCACTGGCTGTTCCGCAAAACGCTGCCCGCGCTGCGCGCGCGGTTTGCTGAACAGGGCATCACGCTGCATGTCAAAATCGGCGTGGAGACCTTTGACGCGGACTATCGCGAGCGGGTGCTCGACAAGGGCATTGATGAAACCGATCCCGCGAAGATCGCCGCGGATTTTGACGATTGCTGCCTGCTGTTCGGCCTTGCGGAACAGACGGCGGACAGTATGCGGCACGATATCGAGACCGGTCTTGCCCATTTTGACCGTGTCTGCGTCAACATCATGGTTCCGAACACCACACCCGTCCGGCCGGACGACGCTGCGCGCGCAGCCTTTGTGCGCGAGGTGTATCCGCTTTATCGGGACAACCCGCGTGTGGATATTCTGTTGGAAAATACAGATTTTGGCGTAGGAGAAGTAAAATGACAAACGAATTATTGTTGATCGGAACGCTTGTAGTGCTGTACGGGGCGGTGCTGCTGTGGTTTTATCTGTTCGGCATCGGCGGTCTGATGGCGTTCACCGTGTTTGCCACCATTGCGGCGAACATCGAAGTGATGATCTTGGTGGATGCGTTCGGCATGGAGATGACGCTCGGCAACATCCTGTTTGCGACCACCTTTCTTGTGACCGATATTTTGAGCGAGGTCGCGGGCAAAAAGGCCGCGCAGCAAGCGGTCTGGGCGGGCATCGCGGCGAATGTGCTGTTCATCCTGGTATCGCAGTCGTGGCTGCATTATATCCCGTCGGTGAACGACTGGGTGATGCCGTCCATGCAGGCGGTGTTTTCCAACACGCCGCGCATGATGCTGTCCTCGCTTGCGGTATACGCGGTCGCGCAGATTTTTGACGTTTGGCTGTATCATAAATGGTGGGCGCTGACCGAAAAGCGCACCGGCGACCACCGCGCATTCCTCTGGTTGCGCAACAACGGTTCGACGCTGGTTTCGCAGTTGGTAAACACCGTGCTGTTCACCACGCTCGCGTTCTGGGGGACATACGATATGCCGACGCTCATCTCGGTTGCGCTGTCGAGCTATGTGATCTTTATTTTCACGTCCTTGCTCGACACGCCGGTTGTGTACGCCGCGCGGCGGCTGCATGACAAAAAGGCAGGCCACACCGCAGACATTGTATAAATAGAAAAAACAGGGAGAAGCTGCTGCTTCTCCCTGTTTTTTTGCCAGCCGCCTTAGCCTAGCATGTGGCCGACGTTGTTGGCCGCCTTGTGCATGGCGTGCTCCGCCTTGTTCGCCGCGTGCTGCGCGCTGCGCCGTACCGAAGGATTCATCATCGCGCCCGCCGCCATCATGGAAACGACCGCGCCCGCGACCGCACCGGTCGCAATGCCTGAAATGAAGGGAGATACCCGCATGGTTTGTCCGCCGCCTTTCAATAAAATGTGTTTGGTGCCGCCGAACATAGTATGTCCGCTTTGCGCAAATCCTTACGTTATGCGGCGGCAACAAAATTTGTATAAAAAAACAAAATTGTTTTGTGGTATCGTCTGTTTACAAAAGCCGTTTCATACGATATAATAAATGAAACAATCCGCCTTTAAGGCGCGGCCCGTGAGCCGCCAAGGCAGAAAACAGTGCATACGCCGTCAGCCGGAGAATGGGGGACAGGTGTAATTTTGGGGTACGGCTTTCTGCTTTCGGCGCAGGAGGCTGTTTTTTTGTAAATTTTTCCGATGGGAGGTGGCAGGATGGCCGAACAAAAGGCCGTGATCATGGATGCGGACGGTGTGCGCCGCGCGCTGACCCGCATTGCGTTTGAAATCATCGAAAAAAACAAAGGTGCGGAAAACCTGCTGCTGGCTGGGGTGAAGACGCGCGGGGTGTTTCTGGCCCAGCGCATTGCAGAAAAGCTCGGAGAGGTCGAAGGCCGCACGCCGCCGGTGGTCGAACTGGACGTGACCCCGTGGCGGGACGATAAACCGCGCGAGGCAGCGCCCAAAGCGCCGCCCGATCCGCGTATCGAGGGCGCAACGGTCGTGCTGGTGGACGATGTGCTGTATACCGGGCGCACGGTGCGCGCCGCGATCGAAGCGGTGTCCCATCAGGGGCGCGCGGGACGCATCCAGCTTGCGGTGCTGGTCGACCGCGGTCACCGCGAAGTACCCATCCGGCCGGATTATATCGGAAAAAACCTGCCGACCGCGCGTGATGAGCGCGTGTGTGTGCGCCTGACCGAGGTCGATGGCGCGGACAATGTTGTTATTTTGAGCAGTGAAGCATAGGATAACCGCTTGCAGCTGAGAAAGGAAGAATATCTATGTCGATCCAAACACTGGTAGAAAAGATCAAGGAAAAAGGCAACCCCACCGTTGCGGGTCTGGATGCGCGTCTGGAGTACATCCCCCAGCACATCGCAGGCCGCAATATGATGCTGCACGGCGAGACGCTGCGCGCGGCGGCGGAGAGCGTGGTCGCGTTCAACTGCGGCCTGATCGACGCGCTGTGCGACATCGTGCCCGCAGTCAAGCCGCAGGCGGCGTATTATGAGCTGCTCGGCTCGTACGGCGCAATGGCGCTCAAGGAGACCATCGACTACGCGCACGCCAAGGGCATGTATGTCATCGGCGATATCAAGCGCAACGATATCGGCGCAACCGCGACGGCCTATGCCGAAGCGTATCTGGGCAAGACCCGCGTGGGCGATACCGAGATCGCGCCTTACGGCTGCGACAGCGTGACCGTCAACGGTTATCTGGGCACGGACGGCGTTGAGCCGTTCCTCAAGGAGTGCCGCGAGCGGGACAAGAGCCTGTTCATGCTCGTCAAGACCTCCAACCCGTCCTCCGGCGAGCTGCAGAACCGCGATATGGAGGGCAAGCCGCTCTATGCGCGCATGGCGGAGATGGTCGCCAAGTGGGGCGAAGGTCTGGATACTCCCTGCGGATACAACCAGATCGGCGCAGTCGTTGGCGCGACCTATCCGGAGGAGCAGAAGATCGTGCGCGAGCTGCTGCCGAAGAGCTATTTCCTCGTTCCGGGTTACGGCGCGCAGGGCGCAACGGCAAAGGACATTGCCAATGCCTTTAACGATGATGGTCTCGGCGCGATCGTCAACTCCTCGCGCGGCATCATGTGCGCGTGGAAGAAAACCGGTAACAACGGCGAGGACTATAAGGAAGCTGCGCGCGCGGAAGCGATCCGTATGCGGGATGAGATCGTCGCAGCGATTCGATAAAACGCAATCGGCGCATGACCGAAAGATAGAACATCAGGATTGAATTGGGAGTGATTTTCACTTGAAAAAAGCGTATTTACTGCTTGCGGACGGCACGCTGTTTGAGGGCAAGGCCGTCGGCTATGAGGGGCAGAGCATCGGTGAGGTCGTGTTCAACACGGGCATGGCCGGCTATCAGGAGGTTTTGACCGACCCGTCCTATTATGGTCAGGTGGTCACCATGACCTACCCGCTGATTGGCAACTACGGCATTAACTTTGAGGACTATGAGTCCCGCAAGAGCTGGGTTTCCGGCTTTATCATGCGTGAGATCGCGGAGTATCCGTCCAACTGGCGCTGCCGCCTGACGCTGGACGAATACCTCAAGGAGCAGAAGGTCGTCGGCCTGGCAGGTATCGACACCCGTGCGCTCACCCGTAAGCTCAGAAACGCGGGCGTTATGAACGGCGTGATCTATACGGAGGGCTTCGAGCCGGATGAGCAGACCATTGCGGAAATGAAAGCCTATGTCGTCAAGGATGCAGTCAAGTCGGTTACCTGCGAGGAAAGCCGTGTTTACCCGGCGGAGGGCGAGCAGAAATACCGCATCGCGCTGTATGACTACGGCGTCAAGTACAACATCGAGCGCGAGCTGCAAAAGCGCGGCTGTGAGGTCGTCACCATTCCGGCGCTCACCCCACCCGAGGAAGTTATCGGCAAGTTTGACGGCGTGATGCTGTCCAACGGCCCCGGCGACCCGGCGGAAAACGTCGAGATCGTCGAGAACCTCAAGAAGCTGCTTGAGAGCAATATCCCGATTTTCGGCATCTGCCTCGGCCATCAGCTGCTGAGCCTTGCCATCGGCGCGAAAACCACCAAGCTCAAGTACGGCCACCGCGGCGTCAACCATCCGGTCAAGGATATCGACAGCGACCGCACCTATATCACCAGCCAGAACCACGGCTATGCGGTCGTCGGTGAGTCGGTCGATCCGAGCATTGCGCGCGTGCGCTATGTCAATCTGAACGACGGCACGGTCGAGGGCGTGGAGCATGTCAACCGCCCGGTATTCACCGTGCAGTATCACCCGGAGGTATGCCCCGGCCCGATGGACACATCGTATCTGTTTGATAAATTCATGGACAACATTGCAAAAGCAAAGGGAGGTGCTCAGTAATGCCGCTGCGCAGGGATATTCATAAGGTAATGGTACTGGGCTCCGGCCCGATCGTCATCGGCCAGGCGGCCGAGTTCGACTACGCGGGCACGCAGGCCTGCCGCGCGCTGCGCGAGGAAGGTCTGGAGGTTGTGCTCGTCAACTCCAACCCTGCAACCATCATGACCGATAAGGCTATGGCCGATAAGGTCTATATCGAGCCGCTGACCGTCGAAGCGGTGCAGGAAATCATCAAGAAAGAGCGCCCGGACAGCCTGCTGCCCAACCTCGGCGGCCAGACCGGCCTGAACCTCGCTATGGAGCTGTGCGAGAGCGGCTTCCTCGACAAGATGGGCGTCAAGCTTCTCGGCGCGAACCCGGAGACCATCGCCAAGGCCGAGGACCGCCAGATGTTCAAGGACACGATGGAGAAGATCGGTGAGCCTTGCATCGCATCCAAGGTGGTGCATTCGGTCGAGGATGCGGTCGAGTTTACCCGTCAAATCGGCCTGCCGGTCATCATCCGTCCGGCGTATACGCTCGGCGGCACGGGCGGCGGTATTGCCTACACATGGGATCAGCTGCGCGAGATCGCCGCGACTGGCATCATGTATTCCCGCGTGGATGAAATTCTGGTCGAGAAATGTATCGCCGGCTGGAAGGAAATCGAATATGAGGTCATGCGCGACGCCAAGGGCAACGCGATCACGATCTGTAACATGGAAAATGTTGACCCGGTCGGCGTGCACACCGGTGACTCGGTCGTTGTCGCGCCCAGCCAGACGCTGTGCGACAAGGAATACCAGATGCTGCGCACTTCTGCGCTCAACATCATCACCGAACTGGGCATCGAGGGCGGCTGCAACGTGCAGTACGCACTCAATCCGGAGTCGTTCGAGTACGCGGTAATCGAGGTAAACCCCCGCGTATCGCGTTCTTCGGCGCTCGCTTCCAAGGCGACCGGCTACCCGATCGCCAAGGTGACCGCCAAGATCGCGGTGGGCTACGGTCTGGACGAGATCGAAAACGCCGTCACCAAAAAGACCAAGGCCTGCTTTGAGCCGACGATCGACTACTGCGTGGTCAAGTTCCCGCGCTGGCCGTTCGATAAGTTCGTTTATGCTGACAATACGCTCGGCACCCAGATGAAGGCGACGGGCGAAGTCATGGCGATCGACAACAGCTTTGAGGGCGCGCTGATGAAGGCCGTCCGCGGCTGTGAGATCAAGCTGGAAAGCATGATCGCGCCGCGCATCCAGCAGCAGTCGGATGCGGAGATCCGCAAGGGCGTAGCCCGCACGGATGACCAGCGTCTGTTCCACATCTGCGAGGCGCTGCGCCGCGGCATCATGACCATTGAGGAGATCCACCAGATCACCACGATGGACACCTTCTTCCTGCATAAGTTCCAGAATATCATCGACATGGAGAAGGAGCTGGCCTCTGCCGAGACCATCGACAAGGATCTGTATATCCGCGCCAAGAAAATGGGCTTCCTCGACAAGACGATCGTCGAGCTGTCCGGCGGCAAGGATATTTCCGGGGTAAAGCGTCTGCCGGTTTACAAGATGGTAGACACCTGCGCCGCTGAGTTTGAGGCGGAAACCCCGTATTATTACTCGACCTACGACGAAGAAACCGAGGTCAAGCCCGCATCCGGCAAAAAGAAGGTGCTGGTGCTCGGCTCCGGCCCGATCCGCATCGGTCAGGGTATCGAATTTGACTACTGCTCGGTTCACGCGGTTTGGGCGCTGCAAAAGCTCGGCTGCGAGACCGTCATCATCAACAACAACCCGGAGACCGTTTCGACCGACTTCGACACGGCCGATCGTCTGTATTTCGAGCCGCTGACCCCTGAGGATGTGACCGGTGTCGTCAACGCCGAAAAGCCGGACTTTGCCATCGTGCAGTTTGGCGGCCAGACTGCGATCAACCTCGCCGCGCACATCGAAAAGCTGGGCATCCCGATTTTGGGTACGCCGGCTTGGTCGATTGACGCAGCCGAGGACCGTGAGAAGTTCGATGTTATCCTCGAAAAGTGTGGCATCCCGCGTCCGGCAGGCCACACCGTTATGACCGAGGAAGAGGCTGTCAAGGCCGCCGACGAGCTGGGCTATCCGGTGCTTGTCCGTCCGTCTTATGTTCTGGGCGGTCAGGGCATGGAGATCGCGCACAGGGAAGAGGATGTGCGTGAGTTCATGAAGGTCATCACCCGCAACAAGGTGGAAAATCCGGTGCTGGTCGATAAATATATGATGGGCCGCGAGATCGAGGTCGACGCCATCTGCGACGGCGAAGATATCCTCATCCCGGGCATCATGGAGCACTTCGAGCGCGCAGGCGTCCACTCGGGCGACTCGATCTCGATTTATCCGTCCATCAACATCGAGCAGAAGCACAAGGATACCATCATCCGCTATACCGAAGCGCTGGCGAAGAATCTGGCGGTTCTCGGTCTGGTCAATATCCAGTTTGTTCTGTATAACGATCAGGTTTATGTCATTGAGGTCAACCCGCGTTCCTCGCGTACCGTGCCGTATATCTCCAAGGTGACAGGCGTGCCGATGGTCGATCTGGCAACTCGCTGCATGTTCGGTGAGAAGCTGCGCGATATGGGCTGCGGCACTGGCCTGCATCCGGAAAGCGACCACTACGCCGTTAAGGTGCCGGTGTTCTCGTTCCAGAAGCTGCGCGACCTCGACACCCAGCTTGGGCCTGAAATGAAGTCGACCGGTGAGGTGCTCGGCGTGTCGACCTCGTTCCGCGAGGCGCTGCTCAAGGGCTTGATCGGCGCGGGCTTCCAGATGAAGAAGAAGGGCGCGGTGCTCATTTCCGTGCGCGATTCGGACAAGCAGGAGGCCATCCGTATCGGCGAGCGGTTTGAAGCGCTTGGTTTCGACATTTACGCGACCAGTGGCACGGCGAACGTCCTGAACCGTCACATGGTTGCGACCAACGCAATCCGCAACGTGGACGAGCCGTCCCCGAACATCATCGACCTGATCGAGTCCGGCAAGATCGACTACGTCGTGGCGACCTCGGTCAAGGGCCGCCATCCGGAACTTGGCTCGGTGCACATCCGCCGCACCGCGGTCGAGCGTGCGATCCCGTGCCTGACTTCGATCGACACGGCTTCCGCGCTGCTGCGCTGCTTGGAGGGCGATGTCAAGATCGAAAACTGCGAGATGGTGGATATCAACACGATCTAAAAGTTTCGATAAAGCGAACCGCTTTCATCGAGGGGGCTGTGCCGCGCATTGCGCGGACACAGCCCTTTCGTTATTTCGCGCGTAAGTATGCACACAAAATCTTTGCATCAAAAGCCCGGCTCTGTCGGGCTTTTTTGTTTGATGCGTGTCTTGTGGCACAAAAAAAGAACGCGTAAAAGCGTTCTTTTTATGCACAGGGTTGTGGATGATTGCGCGAAATCAGACGGCTGCTTGTGGACGACGGGACAGGATAAGGCCCAGCAGCAGCCCAATGAGCGCAGGCAGCACCCAGCCAAAGCCCGCGCCCGTCAGCGGCAGCGCCGCAACTGCATCCGTCCAGCCGGGAATGGACAGCCCGCTGTGCGCAAGCGCTTCGGTCACGCTCTGGACGCAGGTCAGTCCCACGGCCAGCGGATAGACCAGCCGGAACGAAGCCAGCCGCGGCACGAACGACAGCACGATCAGCACGATCGCCGCCGGATAGATAGCATTCAATACGGGCGTGGACAGGCGGATAATGCCCGCAAGTCCGATGTTCGAAACGATCATACTCGCCATCGAGAAGAACGCCGCGAACGCGCGGTAGGACACGCGCGGGAATAGTCCGTGGAAGTATTCGCTCACGCAGGAGATCAGGCCGATGCAGGTGTTCAGGCACGCGATCAGGAAGATGGCTGCAAGCAGGATGCGGCCGGGTGTACCGAACAGTGCGTATGCAAGGGAGGAAAGGGTATCTGCGCCGGATTCACCGAGCGGAAAGGCCGCGCCCGCCAGCGCTCCCACATGCGTCAGCATCGCATAAATCACCAGCAGCAGCGCGCCCGCGATCCAACCGGCGCGGATCGTGCCGCGCACGACCTGCGGCTCTTCTTCGATGCCCTTGGCGCGGATGTTCAGCGCGATGATGGCACCGAAGTTGAGCGCCGCGATGGTATCCATCGTCTGGTAGCCGCCGAGAAAGCCCACCGCCGTAGGGAGGGAAGCATAGTTGGATTGCACCGCGCCATAATGCGCTGCGACCGGCGCGACCAGACAGCCCGCGAACAGTACAACAATGAGCACAATCAGCGTCGGGCATAGAATCTTGCCGAGGCGGTCGGTCAGTTTGTCCGGACGCAGCGCAATGAGAAACGCGACCGCAAAAAACAGCACCGAATAGACCGCCTGTTTCGCCGTGCCGCCGCCAATGATGGGCGCAAACATCTCAAACGAGGTGCTTGCCGTGCGCGGGATGGCAAGGCACGGGCCGATGGACAGGTAAATCAGCATGGTAAACACGGCGGCAAAGCGCGGGTGTACCCGGCCTGCAAGGGCGGACAGACCACCCGAACGCGCCACCGCGATCACACCCAGCACGGGCAGGCCGATCGCGCTCATGGCAAAGCCCAGAAAGGCCGGCCACGCGGCGGTGCCCGCCTCGGCGCCGAGAAACGGCGGAAAAATCAGATTGCCCGCCCCAAAAAACATGGAAAACAGCGTAAACCCAACCAAAAGCAGGTTTTTGCCGTGCAGCTTTTGCATGAAAAGTCCTCCTTTATGTGACTCAATCTTTATTATACCCGATCGGTGGGACTTGTCAAACGAAACCGGATAAACAACAAAAAAGACCGCACAAAGCGGCCTTTTTTGTATGGAAACGTTTACTTTTTCATGATGTCCTCGTCATGCGCGGCACGTGCCACGATGCCGGACAGGAACAGTAGCGCCACAAGGTTGGGGAATACCATCAGGCCATTGAACAGGTCGGACAGGTTCCAAACCAGACTGACCTTGAGTGCCGAACCGATCACGATGCACACGACAACGATTGCAGCATAGATCTTGGTGGCCTTCTGACCGAACAGCGCCTTGACGTTGGTCTCGCCAAAGAAATACCAGCCGATGATGGTCGAGAACGCGAAGAACAGCATACAGATCGCAACGAATGCGTTACCGAACGAGCCAAGCGCATAGTTGAACGCCGCCTGTGCCAGCGCTGTGCCTTCCAGCGCGCCGGGCACGCCCGCCTGCAGCTGACCCGAGGTCAGGATGACAAGCGCGGTGAGCGTCAGCACGATAAAGGTGTCGATGAATACCGAAACGATGGCGATTTCGCCCTGATCCTGCGGCTTTTCGACCTTAGCCAGCGCGTGCGCATGAGGGGTCGAGCCCATACCGGCCTCGTTGGAGAACAGGCCGCGCGCCACGCCGTAGCGCATGGCCTCGCGCACCGTGATGCCGACCGCGCCGCCCAGAATGGCCTGCGGGTCAAACGCCGCAACAAAGATCGAACGCAGCGCGGGAAGAATGGCCGCATGGTTGATGCACAGAATAACAACGCAGCCGATCATGTAGAAGCCAGCCATGATCGGTACGACCTTTTCGGTGAACGCCGCGATGCGGCTGACGCCGCCGAGGAAGATGAATGCCGCGATGATCGCACAGATCACACCGATGATACGTTTGTCCACGCCGAAAGCGTTCTGGAACGCTTCGCTGATCGAGTTGGCCTGCACCATGTTGCCGGTGAAGCCCAGCGCAAAGATGATGGCGAGCGAGAAAAAGCCCGCGAGGAACTTGCCGAACTTGCCGGTGAAGCGCGCCTTGATGTAATAGATCGGGCCGCCGGTGACATGACCGTTTTTGTCGACCGTTTTATACTTCTGCGCGAGCACTGCCTCGCCGTAGATGGTGGACATGCCGAAGAACGCGGAAACCCACATCCAGAAGATCGCGCCCGGGCCGCCGGAGTAGAGCGCGGTCGCCGCGCCTGCGATGTTGCCCGTTCCGACCTGCGCTGCAATTGCGGTGGTCAGCGCCTGGAACGGGCTCATGCCGTCCTTGCCTGCCTTTTCGCCGTGCAGCGAAAAATTGCCGAATAAGCGTTTCCAGCCCGCGCCGAATTTGCGTACCTGCACGAAGCGCGTGCGGATGGTGAAGATGATGCCTGTGCCTACCAGCAGATACAGCAGCACGCTGTTCCACACGATGTCGCTGATCTTGCTTACAAGATCAGCCATTTGATCCATTGACATTTCTAACATACCCCTTTTTCTTTTTTGCGGCAAACAAAAAGAGCCAGAACCCTGCATTTAGGGTCTGACTCTGAAAGAACGGCCGGACAGCGCGGCAAGGAACGCAAAAAAAGCGCCCGCCCCTGCGCTGTGCTTCGCACTCTGTCCTTTTGCCTGAGAGATTGGCACGCGGCTTCCCCGACCGCACGCTTTGCACCTTCGGCAGCTCCCTGCGGAGCGTTCTCCAGAGTCACATCCATTTACAGTCCCCATCCGGATATCCGGACGCCTGAGAGTTTTGCTCCTTCGGCAAGCCAAACGGCTTTTTCCTGCAAACTTCGTTTGTCGCTGTATGCTCTTGGATATCAGTGTATCATCCTGTGCGGATGCTGTCAAGAGGTATCCCTTTGTGTCGTTCATCGACGGTTCATTTGTTCCTTGACAAGCTGTGCTATAATATAGAGGTTAAAGAATTCGATTTCCGAAAGGAGGAATTTCAACATGAATGATGCCTTGCAGCGTCTGCTGGACACATTGACGGCCTTTTTGGCGGAAAATCCGCTGGTCGGCGCATGGTACACGACGGTGGTCCGTTTCGTGTTTCCCATCCTTGCGCTGATGATTTTGGTCGGTGCGATCCGCTCGCTCTGGAAGGTCAAGCACCCGGACGAGGTCTGGGGCTATCTGGGCATGGCAAACGGCGTGCGCCTGCCCATCACCCACTGGGAAAACATCATCGGCCGCGCGCCCTCGTGCGACGTACAGCTCGAATATCCTTCGGTTTCGCGGCAGCACGCCGCGCTGATCCGCGAGGACGACGGCAGCTGGACGGTATACGACCTCGGCTCCAAGGGCGGTGTGACGGTCAACGACCTGCCCGTAGACGAATACGCGGTGGTCGAGGACGGGGACACCATCGCCTTTGGCGGTATCCCGACCATGCTGGTGCCGATCTCGGTGGAGGAAAAGCGCGAGCAGATGGCCGAACGCCGCATCGAGGGTCGCCCGGCGGGCATGTGGGGTTCTCTGGTGCTGCTGACGCTGTTTCAGGTGCTGACCGCCTTGCAGCTGATCGTGGCTGCGGGGGACGAGGCAACCGTCACCATCCCGCTGACCTTTCTGGTGCTGACGCTTGTGTGCTGGGGCTATTTCATCATCCTGCGCTCGTTCCGGCGCATCGGCTTTGAGATGGAAACCATTGCGTTTTTCCTATGTACCCTGTCGCTGGCTGTCACCGGCTCGACCGTGCCGGAAGAAATGCCCAAGCAGCTGATCGCCATTCTGATGGGGCTTGCCATCTTCCTGATCCTTGGCTTTTTCCTGCGCGATCTGGCGCGCGCGCAGAAGGTGCGCGTGTTCATGGGCGCAGTGGCGGTCGGCCTGCTGGTCATCACGCTGCTGATCGGCTCGAGTCAGGGCGGCGCAAAGGCGTGGATTCGGCTGGGCGGCATGTCGCTTCAGCCGTCCGAGCTGGCAAAGATCTGCTATATCTTTGTGGGCGCGGCAACGCTTGACCGTTTGTTCAACAAACGCAACCTGTGGATGTTCATTGGTCTGACCGGCATCTGCGGCGCATGTCTTGCGTTGCAAAACGACTTCGGTACGGCGCTGGTGTTCTTTGTCACCTTCCTTGTCATCGCATTTCTGCGCTCAGGCGACTTTGCGACCATCGGCCTGATCTGCGGCGGTTGCTTTGCCGGCGGTATGCTGCTTCTGACAATCAAGCCGCACGTCGCGGCGCGCTTTGCTTCGTGGGGCCACATTTGGGAGGACGTGTACGGCGCGGGCTTCCAGCAGACCCATACGCTGACCGCAGCCGCCTCGGGCGGCATGATCGGCGTGGGCGCGGGCAAGGGCTGGCTGTCCGGTCTCGCCGCGGCGGATACCGATATCGTGTTCGGTATGCTGTGCGAGGAATGGGGCTTGCTGATTGCAGTGCTCACCATCCTTTGTATCATCACGCTGGCGGTGTTTGCGGTGCGTGCGTGCCGTGCGGGACGTTCCAGCTTCTACACGATCGCGGCCTGTGCTGCGACCAGCCTGCTGGTGTTCCAGACCTGCCTGAATGTGTTCGGCGCAGTCGATATCCTGCCGTTCACGGGCGTTACCCTGCCTTTTGTCTCCAACGGCGGTTCGTCCATGCTGTCCGCATGGGGTATGCTCGCCTTCCTCAAGGCGACCGACACGCGGCAGAACGCATCCTTTGCGGTCAAACTGCCCTCGCGGCGCGAATTGCGCGGGGAGGTGGACTAAATGCGGAAAATTGAAAAACGCGGCGTGTTCTGCCTGATTCTGGCGGCGCTGCTCGGCCTCGGACTGGCTGTGTTCTGCTTCCAGTTCGTGTTTGACGGCGGCGACTGGGCTTCTTATCCCTACAATCGCCATCTGTACAGCAATTCCGGTCAGCTCAAGGGCGGCACCATCCTCGACCGGGATGGGGATGTGCTTTCCTCGCTCGATGAGGATGGTAACCGCACCTATTATCCGGATGCGGATATCCGCCGCGCGAGCCTGCACGCAGTGGGCGACCCTGCGGGCAACATCGGCGCGGGCGCACTGACCGCATTTGCGGATAAGCTGTCGGGTTACAACCTGCTGACTGGTGTCTATTCGCCGCTCGGCACGGGCAACAACCTGTATCTGACCATTGACGCGTATCTGAATAACGTCGCTTATCAGGCGCTGGGCGGCATGAGCGGCACGGTGGGTGTGTACAACTACAAAACGGGCGAGATCCTGTGCATGGTTTCCACCCCGACCTTTGACCCGGCCGACCCGCCGAACATCGACCCGGATGATCCGGCGTGGGACGGCGTATACGTCAACCGCCTGCTGTCAGCAAATTCGATCCCCGGTTCGATTTTCAAGGTGGTTACGCTCAACGCAGCCATTGAGAATATCCCCGATCTGTTTGGCCGGTCGTGGAACTGCACCGGCTCGGTGGAGATCGGTGGTGATGTGGTCACCTGTCCGTATGCGCATGGTGAGCAGGATATCGAGGACGCGCTCGCCAATTCCTGCAACGGCGTGTTCGGTCAGCTCGCGGTCGAGCTGGGCGGCGACACGATGCAGAAATACACCGATGCGGCCGGTCTGACCGAGTCGATCAAGGTGGATGGTATCACCACCTCACAGGGCCATTTCAACTTTAATGGCAATGACAATCAGCTTGCATGGGCGGGCGTTGGTCAGGGCGAGGATACCATGTGCCCGATCAATATGATGCTGTATATGGGCGCGATCGCCAATGGCGGCAAGGCGGCAATGCCGCGGCTGATCGAGAAAACCACCACAGATTACGGTCTGCCGACCGGCCTGTACTTCGCGCACAAGTCCTCCAAGCTGATTGAAACGGACACGGCGGACACGATCTCGGACATGATGCACAACAACGTTATCGAGACCTACGGTCAGGACCGTTTCCCGGGCATGGACATCTGCGCCAAGTCCGGTACGGCGGAGGTCGGTGCGGACCAGACGCCGAATGCATGGTTTACCGGCTTCCTGCGGGATGAGGCCACGCCGTATGCCTTTATTGTTCTGGTAGAGAACGGCGGCGGCGGTTCGTCGGTCGCGGGTACGGTAGCCTCCAAGGTGCTGACCGCTGCGGTCGAAAAAGGATATTAACGGCAAAAGCAGGCGCAAATGCGCCTGCTTTTTTCATTGCACGCCATAAGGCGTGCGCGGATCGTCCGGCAGAGGAATGACAGCCGTCATGCGATGATGCGGGGAGAAATGCCGTTGCCGCAGCAATTCTCGGCCGATAAAAAACAGCAGTATCGCGCCAAACAGTCCCGCAGTCAGTCCGTATGCCCCGATTTGTCCCATATCCGACGCCCCTGCAAGCAGCATCGTCAGCAAGCCGCTCAACACTTGCAAGGTTCGCCCCAATTTGTTTCGCATGAAAAATCCCTCCGCTTCTCTGGTTGATGCTATCATTGTAGCGCAGAGGTTGTCCAATAAACGGGATTTTCTCATTTGACCATATCAAAACGGCTCCCTTCCTTTTTGGAGGGGAGCCGTTGTTCATTCTTATGCCGGGCGGAACCAGCCGGGGACGATATTCTCCCGCACTGTAAGGTCACGGAAGATGGCCGCCGCCGCATCCTCGTAGGCGCACGGATCAGTAGCTTTTTTGAGCCGTTTGCCGTGCTTTTCGCTATCTTCAAACAGGTTCAGATGATAGAACCAAATCTCTTTCATGCGCAGCATGGCGATGCGCGCGTCGCCAAATGCTTCGCAGTAGCGCGTATACAACGCATCATGGAACGCATGCAGCGTTTCGCGCTCCGCGCGTGGCCCACCGCGCAGGCGGGTGACGAGCGAAGGGTCGCCGATCAACCCGCGTCCGATCATCACCGCAGGCAAACCGGGATAGCGCGTTTCGACAGCCTGTGCATCTTTTTCCGTCACAACATCGCCGTTGTAGCATACCGGCATGTGGCAGCAGGGTAGGGCGGCGGCAAAATCCGCTTCGCGTACCGTGCCTTTATAAAAATCCTGCCGCACCCGCGGGTGGATGGTCAGTTCCGCAACCGGATAGCGGTTATAGATCTCCAGCAGTCGCGCAAATTCCGTCGGGTCGTGCATCCCCAGCCGCGTTTTGATCGAAATGCGCGCATGAGTGGCGGAGAACACCGCGTCCAGAAAGCGGTCCAGCGCGTCCGGGTCGGCCAGAAAGCCCGCCCCCTTGCCTTTCGCCGTCACCGTACCGGACGGACAGCCAAGGTTGAGATTGACCTCCGCATAACCCATATCAGCCAGCGCGTTCGCCGCCCATATGCAGTCTGCGGCGGATTTAGTCAGCAGCTGCGGCACAGCGGGCACGCCTGCGTTGGCCTCGGGCGCAATGTCGCGCTTTTGGCGCGGCGTGAAGCGTTCGACGGTGGTCGGGGTGATAAACGGCATAAAATATTTGTCAATCCCCGGGAAATATTCGTGGTGCGTGCGGCGGTAGACCGCGTCGGTCACGCCCTCCATCGGGGCAAAATAGTAACGCATGGGCAAACCTCGTTCTTTTCATTCTGCTGTCTATTATACCGGGGTTTGCCCTTGTCCGCAAGCGCTCAGGAGCGGGATTTGGGCCGTGCAATGAGCGCGAACAGGCAACCAAACACAATCGCCGCTGCGATACCACCCGCCGCACCCGTCACACCGCCGGTGAACGCGCCCAGCAGACCGCTTTCCGCAACGGCCTTCGCCACACCCTTTGCCAGCGAGTAGCCGAAGCCCAAGAGGGGAATGGTCGCGCCTGCGCCCGCATAGTCTACGACCGGCTGGTACAGGCCGAGGGCTTGCAGCGCAACACCCAGCACCACCAGACTGACCAGAATGCGCGCGGGAGTCAGCTTGGTCTTGTCAATGAACACCTGACAAAGCGCGCAGATCGCGCCGCCTACCCAGAAGGCGTTGACATATTCCATCCAGTTCATGCGTCGCTCCTTTCGATCACGACCGCGTGGCAGATGCCCGCGATTGGCTGACCCTGCTGCACCGAGGTCGGGCTCATCATCGCGCCCGTGCCCGCGAAAACCAGCCGCCGAATCTTTCCGGCCTGCATGTCGCGCAGCAGCGGCCCGCATAGCACAGCCGCCGAACAACCGCAGCCCGAAGCGCCCGCATGTGCGTCCTGTTCGTCCCCGAACAGCAGGCTGCCGCAGTCCGAGTAAACCGGGGACAGGTCAATCCCGTCCGTGCGGAGCAGCGTCAGCAGCAGATCCGCGCCGACATGGCCAAGGTCGCCGGTCACAATGCAGTCAAAGTCGGTTGGCTGCGCACCGAGGTCAGCAAGCAGGGTGGAAAGCGTATCGTAAGCCGCAGGCGCCATCGCCGCGCCCATGTTGTTCGCGTCCTTGACGCCCAGTTCGACCATCTTGCCGAACAGGACGTGCGTCAGTCGGATGCGGCCTGTCCCGCGCGCACCCAGCACCGCCGCGCCCGCGGCGGTCGCTGTCCACTGCGCGGTGGGGGCGCGCTGACCGCCGTAGGCCAGTGGGAAACGGTACTGCCGCTCAGCCGAGCAGAAATGCGAGGAAGCTGCCGCCAGCAGGCGGCGTGCCGCTCCGCCCTCGACCAGACAGCCGCCCAGCGCCAGTCCTTGCGCCATGGTCGAGCACGCGCCGTACTGTCCGAGATAGGGGGTGTCCGAGTCGACCGAGGCGAGGAACGAACCAGTACACTGGTTGAGCAGATCGCCCGCAAGGATGACGTCCAGTTCACCCCTTTGCAGCCCGGCCTTGTGCAGCGCCAGATTGATTGCGGTCTTTTGCAGCGCACTTTCCGCCAGTTCCCACGATTTCTGCTTCATGCGGTCGTCCTTGGTGACAAAGTCGAAAAAAGAACCGAGCGGGCCTTCGCCTTCCTTTTTGCCGACAGCCGCCGCGTGCGCGATCAGATAGGGGCGGCTTGTCAGATGAAGCGTGCGCTGTCCGATGCGTTCGATCATGCGCCGCCGCCCCCTCCCAGCAGCACAAGGATCAGTCCATAGATCACGCTGGCTGAAATACCGTAGGTCAGCACCGGCCCGGCAATGACAAACAGCTTTGCCCCCACGCCGAGCACCAGTCCCTCGCTTTTGAATTCCATCGCAGGCGAGACGATCGAATTGGCAAAGCCGGTAATCGGCACGATCGTGCCCGCGCCCGCGTGCTTGGCCAGCTTTTCATATAGATGCAGGCAGGTCAGCAACGCGCCGAGGAACACCATCGTGATCGAGGTCGCGGCGGCGGCATCCGTGGTTTCCAGTCCGCGCCACTGCCAGAAGTTGCTCACCGCTTCGCCCACCGTGCAGATCGCGCCGCCGAACAAAAACGCCTTAAGGCAGTCGAGCGGCAGCGGCGACGGCGGGCTTTTCTGTTCCAGCAGCCGCTGATAGCTCTGCTTATCCAGCTTCATACTCATGCTCCTTCCGATGTTTGTGCTATTTTGTGCAGCAGACGGAAATTTATCCATTGCAAGCAACAGATTGCGCACAAGTACGATTGACTTGCAACTGCACATACTGATGCTATCTCAGCAAAGCAAAGGAGAGAGCAAACGATGGTCGAGCAGGATACGATCAAGCTGCTGCGGAAATGTGACGCGGGCATCAAAATGGGCGTTGCCTCGATTGACGAAGTGCTGGAATATGTCAAAAGCGATACGCTTCGTCAGGATCTGGAGAAATGCCGGAACGAGCATGTCCAATTGCAGGATGAAATACAAGTCTTACTGGACGAATACCACGACGACGGCAAGGAACCCAACCCGATCGCCAAGGGCATGTCGTGGATGAAAACCAATGTCAAGTTGGGCATGGACGAATCCGATCACACCATTGCCGATCTGATGACGGACGGCTGCAATATGGGCGTCAAATCGCTGAACCGTTACCTCAACCAGTACAAGGCCGCCAGCGAAAAGACAAAGGACATCACCAAGCGGCTCATTCATCTGGAAGAGCAGCTGACCGATCAGATGCAAGCATTCTTGTAATTGTATCGCGTTTTCCCACAAAAAAAACCGCCCCGAAGGGCGGTTTTTATTATCCCAGTCTTTCCTTGCGTTCGCGGCCATCGCGCAGCAGCGTGGTCAGTTGTTCGCGGTCGCCCGCGCGGATGGCGCGGCGGTATTCATCCAGATGCGTGTTGATCTCGTCGGTCGCAGCGGCAAGCGACTCAGCGTTGCACAAAAACAACTCGCTCCACATGGTTTCGTTGAGCTTGGCCACGCGGGTCAAATCCTTGTAGCTGCCCGCGGAGTAGCCATTGTGCTTATCCGCCTCCGGGCTTTTGATGTAGGCCGAGGACACAACATGCGCCAGCTGCGAGGTGAATGCGATCATTTTATCGTGCTGCGCGGCAGTGCAGCGCACGGTCTGCCCGAAGCCGAGCGACATGAAATACGCTTCCAGCTGTTCGAGCACCCGTTCGGTGCTGCTCTGGGTCGGTACAAAAATCATGCTTGCGCCGTCAAACAGCGTCGGCAGCGCAAAGTCAAGGCCGGAAAACTCGCGTCCTGCCATCGGGTGTCCGCCGACAAAGTGAACGCCCGCGTCAAGCGCGGCCTGCTCCAGCTGGTCGACCATAAACTGCTTGACGCCGACCATATCGACCACGACGCAGCCTTTTTTGAGCTTGGGCATGTTCTCCAGCAGCCAGTCCACCGTCGCCTGCGGATATAGGCCGATGATGACCAGATCGGCTTCCTTGTAAAGCGCTTCGGTGGCGATTGCGTCAATCGAGCCGTCTGCGAGCGCCTGTTCGGCGGTGCGGCGGGTGCGGTTCCAGCCGAGCACGCGACTGAGTGTGCGCGCCTTGATGGCCTTGGCCATCGAGCCGCCCATCAGGCCGAGACCGGCAATGAGTACGGTGTCAAACATGGGGGTCACTCCTTATTCCGAGGGTTAACGCGGCAAATATGCCGCCAAATCGGGGTAATGCGGCAGATAATGAACACGATCAGCGCGCCGGCAAGGTTCAAAATCAAGTCGTCTACGTCGCACGAGCCTGCGCCCGTGTAGACCTGCGCAACCTCGACTGCCGTGATGCCGAGCGTGAGCGTCGCCGCAAAGAAAAAGATGCTGCGCTGCCAGCGGAACAGCGCGGGCAGGAATACGCCCATCGGCGCGAACGCAACCAGATTGCCCAGCAGATTCAAAATGACCAGCCGCAGCGAGATATTGCCGTAGCCATAGGCAATGAGGTAGTTTTTGATGGTGCGCAGCGGTTCAAGATTGACCTTTTCGAACGTCGCGTGCATCGACAGGCCGCGGCCAAACGCATTGTCGAAAAACAACACGTTCGCCAGCACCCAAAGATAGTACCAGAACAGCAGCAGCATATAGTCATGCCGCCGTTTGCCGCGCGCGCCCTTGGGCACGCCGTAAAACAGCGCAATACCGAGCAGCACAACAAACGCCGCGGCGAATGCGAATTTCTGCTCCGGCCCGACGATATAGCCCGGCGCCAGCTCATAATATAGGTTAAAGCAAAGCAGGACGGCGGTCGCAACGACCGCCAGCCTGCGAATCAGGGTCTTCAAAACAGGTTTTCCCTTTCTTACAGGTTTTCTGCTTCACGCAGCCAGAGCGTTGCACATGCATCGGATGGCATACGCCAATCGCCGCGGGGCGAGAGCGTGATCGTACCGACCTTGGGGCCGTCCGGCAGGCAGGAACGCTTGAACTGCTGCGAGAAGAAGCGGCGCAGGAAGGTGGTCAGCCACTTTTTGATGGTCGCGTCGTCATAAACACCCGCAAAGGTCTTGCGCGCGATGCGGTAGATCTTGCGCGGCGGATAGCCGAAGCGCAGCATATAATAGAGGAAAAAGTCATGCAGCTCATACGGGCCGACCAAATCCTCGGTTTTCTGGCTGATCTCGCCGTCCTTGGGCGGCAGCAGTTCGGGGGAGACCGGCGTATCCAGCACGTCGCACAGCACGTCGCTCAACTCGCCCAGCGTGCGATCTGCTTCGTATGCCACCAGATAGCGCACCAGCGTCTTGGGGATGGAGGCGTTGACGCCGTACATACTCATATGGTCGCCGTTATAGGTCGCCCAGCCAAGCGCCAGCTCGGACAGGTCGCCCGTGCCGACCACCATGCCGCCATGCTTGTTGGCAAGGTTCATCAGCACCAGCGTGCGCATACGCGCCTGCCCGTTCTCAAAGGTGACGGACAAATCTTCCTTGCTTTGGCCGATGTCGGCAAAGTGCTGGTCGACTGCGGCTTTGATATCCACGGTTTGGAGCGTTACGCCATACGCGTCCGCCAGCTTTTCCGCGTTGCCGCGCGTGCGCGCGGTCGTGCCGAAGCAGGGCATGGTCACCGCGAGAATGCCTTTGCGATCCATCCCCAGCATATCAAACGCGTGCACCGTGACGATGAGCGCAAGCGTGGAATCCAGCCCGCCCGACAGGCCGATCACCGCGGTTTTCGCGTGCGTATGGCGCAGACGGGTGGCAAGGCCGGTGGCTTGCAAGGTCAAAATCTCCTCGCAGCGCTCGTCGCGCAGCGCTTTATTTGCAGGGACGAACGGAGTGCGCGGGAAGCTGCGGTCGGTCAGATCGCAGTCCGACATGGGCAGACGGAAAGAGAATTCGCCCGTCGGCACGCTCTGGAAGGTGTTCATGCGTTGGCGCTCGTGTGCCAGACGCTGCAAATCAATATCCGCATAGGTGATGCCGTGGGTAAACATGCGGCTTTCAGCCAGCAGCGCGCCGTTTTCCGCGATTAGGTTGTGTCCGGCGAACACTAAGTCCTGTGTGGACTCACCAAAGCCTGCATCCGCATACAGGTAGGCGCACAGCAGCCGTCCGGACTGCTGCCGCACCAGGTCGCGGCGGTAAGACGCTTTGCCGATGATTTCATCCGAAGCGGACGGATTGACGATAATATACGCGCCGCCCTGTGCCAGCATGGTGGACGGCGGATTGGGCACCCACAGATCCTCACAGATTTCCACACCGAAGGTGAACAGCGGCGCATCCTCGCAGGTGAATACCTGTCCGGTCATAACCGGCACGCAGACGGCCTCACCGCTGCCGTTCCGTACGGTAACGCCCTCCATGCCGTCAAGCAGTTCGCCCGAAACAAAGTGGCGCTGCTCATAAAACTCGGAATAGTTGGGCAGATGCTGCTTGGGCACAAAAGCCAGCACTTCGCCCCCACACAAAACAGCGGCGCAGTTATACAGCTTGCCACGCACACGCAGCGGCAGGCCGACCAGCACGACGGCCTGCAACTTGGCCGTCTCACGGCAAACCGTCTCGAGTGCATCCAGTGCGCCGTCCAGCAGCGTCTGCTGCAAAAACAGGTCGCCGCAGGTATAACCGGTCAGGCAAAGCTCGGGGAATACGATCAGGCGCGCGCCCTTCGCGGCTGCCTGCTTTGCCTGCTCTATGATTTCGGAAGCGTTATAGGCGCAGTCCGCCACCCGCAAATCGGGCGTTGCGGCAGCGATTTTGACAAATCCATCCTGCATTCCAGTATTCCTCCAGATAATTCAGATATGGTTAGTATACCCTTTTTTACCCCGATACGCAAGGGATTTTGCTTTGCGCAGACCGCGAACGACACAGAAAGACAAAAAAACGCCGTCCTCTTTGCCGAAAAAGGCAGAAAGGACGGCGCATCACTGCTTCGGGATCACATTCAGCCGACGCAGCCGAACAAAAACGCCGCAGCCGATAAGAGAACCAGTCCCGCGATGTTAGCCAGCGTGAACACTAACAGATACCGCGGCAGTGAGGCGTTTTCCGCGCGTAAGTATAGCTTGAGCGAGATCAGGCTTGCCAGCGACGCGATCGGCGTGCCCAGTCCGCCGACGTCCACACCCGCCAGCAGCGCGCTCCAATTGTCGGTAAAGCCGGAAAGCAGCACCGCCGCTGGCACATTGCTGATGATCTGACTGGCCAGCACACTGGTCCAGTAAGTGCTGCGCCCCAGCAGCATCTCCAACACATTGCGCACCGCTTCGATGCGGCCGATGTTGCCGGCAAAGATGAAAAAGCCGACAAAGGTCAGCAGAAGCGCATAATCGACCCGCGCGAACAGGCTGCGCGCGAACAACAGCAGCGACAGAGCGACTGCGGCGGTTACAATGCCGTAATGCAGCACATGTACAACCGACAGCAGGCAGAGCGCAAACAGCAGGCACAACAGGGCAAACAGGCGGGGCTGGCGGATTTGCTCGCGCTGGGGGAACGTGATTTCGATCGTCTCGCCCCGCGTCCACAGCGCAGCCGCAGATAGCGCCAGCAGGCTGACCAGCGTCAGCGGCAGCACGACACGCAGGAACGCGCCAAAGCCTAATCCGTAATACGAGCAGAGAAACAGATTTTGCGGATTGCCGACCGGCGTCGCCATGCTGCCGAGGTTCGCCGCCAGCGTTTGCAGCACGACCACGCGGATGAGCGCATCCATCCGGTCGATATGGCTGAGCACCAACACGGTGAACGGCACAAATGTGATGAGCGCCACATCGTTGGTAATCAACATGGAGCAGAAAAACGGCAGCAGCACCAGCGCAAGATAAAGCAGCCGCAGCTGTTTGCGGCCGGTCAGCAGGCGCTGCGCCAGCACAGTGAACAAACCACACTGCTGGAGACCCGCCACCACCGCCATCAGGCAGAACAACAGGCACAGCACGCGCAGATCAATATAACCGGCATACGCCGCGTCGGGCGGCACGGCCAGCATGGACAGCAGGGCGCACGCAAGCGAAATGACCAGAACGGCCTCACGCCGGACAAAACCGCCCACTTTGGTCAGAAAGGGATGCATAACAGGGCCTCATTTCCGAAATCATCTGTATACGGTATACAAAAGGACAAAACAAACGGCAGGTATTGCTTGCAGCAATACCTGCCGGGTTTCAGACAGCTTGCAGCCCTGAAAGGGCCGGCCGAGCAATCGGAAAATTACTTGAGCTCAACCTTAGCGCCAGCAGCCTCGAGCTTCTCCTTGATCTCGTTCGCCTCAGCTTCCGGAGCAGCTTCCTTGATGGTCTGCGGAGCGGAGTCAACCTTCTCCTTGGCTTCCTTCAGGCCCAGGCCGGTGATCTCACGAACAACCTTGATAACGTTGATCTTGGAGGAACCAGCGTCAACCAGAACAACGTCGAAATCGGTCTTAGCGTCAGCAGCAGCAGCGTCGCCAGCGCCAGCAGCAGCACCTGCAACGGCAACCGGGGTAGCGGATACGCCAAATTCTTCTTCCAGAGCCTTTACCAGCTCAGAGAGCTCCATAACCTTGAGCTCTTTTACAGCTTCCATAATCTCAGCAACAGTCATGGGATAAACCTCCATTATAAGTTATTTTAAAATTTGTTTGATTACTCCGCAGCGGGAGCCTCTTCAGCGGCAGCTTCCTCCGCAGCCGGAACCTTGGCAGCAACCAAATCGGCTACCTTCATGTCCTCGTTGCCCTCTGCCTTCTTAACGATAGCATCGCAGGCAATAGCAAGCTGCATAATGGGGAAGTTGAAGCTGTACAGAACCTGAGCAACCAGAACTTCCTTGCTCGGCATGTTAGCCAGCTTCTTGACCTCAGCCTCGTCGATTACCTTACCTTCCAGGTAACCAGCCTTGATCGTGAAGTTCTCGTGGGTCTTCGCGAAGTCACCCAGAATCTTAGCCGGTGCGATCACGTCGTCCGTGGTCGAAATCGCCAGCGCGGAAGTGCCGTTCAGGTGCTCTTCCAGAGCGTCAAAGCCCAGTTCCTTCGCCGCAAAGCGGATCAGGGTGTTCTTGATGACCATATACTCAACGCCTGCTTCACGCAGCTGACGGCGGAGCTTGGTATCATCCTCAACGTTGATGCCCTTGTAATCAACCAGCACGCCGGCCGGAGAATTCTTGATCTTCTCTACCAGAGACGCAACCAGAGCCTTCTTCTCTTCCAGAACCTTTGCATTCGGCATCTTTTTCACCTCCTAAAAAATAAAAGTACCCTCCCGGTGCAAAGACACAGGGAGGGTACACAGAAAACCATATAAAACGGTAATATTTCATTCCGTGTTGACCTCGGCGGGCGGCGGAAAACGCCTTTAAAGCCTTGCGGCTGCCTGCTGTCTTTGACCAAGCTCATATATTATATCGAACAAGCGAGAGAATGTCAAGAAAAAATGAAAAATAAATTTTGCACAACCAAGATATCCGCAACGATTTGGGAGAAATGTTCAAAAGGTGTAAATAAATCGGCTTTAGGATTGTGCATGATATAAAATTGTGTTAAACTAAGATTGAAAATTCTTACAAGGGGGAATACCATGCGAACCTTATATAAACGAGTGCTCAGTCTTGTGTGTGCCGGACTGATGCTGTTGCCAGTGGCTGCGGGCGCAGCGGGCGGCACACAGCGCGCCAGCCTGCCGATGGGCGGCACGATGGTCTATCTGGAAATGGGCGCAGGCCGCACCGGCGAGGTCACGCTGGCAAACAACCGTCTGTTCCAGACGCAGTCGGCTTACAACCATGTCAGCGCTAAGGCGTCTGAGGGCGGCAAAAACGTGGTCGCATCCATCAACGGCGGCTATTTTGACGCTTACAGCGGCGGCGCAACGGTTTATGCGACCGTCATCCAAGGCGGCGAAGTGGTCAACGGCGGCGGTGAGAAGCCGACACTGGTCTTCCGCGCGGACGGCACACCGCTGATCGACCGCGTCAAGATCGAGACCAAGATCGCGTTCCGCGGTGAGGACAGCGCTACAGTTACGGCATATTCGGTCAACGCCTATGACGCAAACAACGCGTGGGCAAGCTATCTGCTTACGCCGGTGTATGGACGCGCGGTCAATGTTGCCTCCGGCGCGCGCATCATCACTATGCAGGACAGCGTGGTCACCAACATTCAGGTTGGCGGCACGGTGCCTAAGCTGAACTGGGGCACGACCGTGCTGGTCATGAACCAGAGCGCGTGGAACAACCTCGTGACCTATACGCTTGAACCACAGATCGGCAACGATGCGGTGCGCAAAACGGTCTACACACCGCAGCATGACAGCGCTTCCGAGTGGACGGATATTGTCAACGGTGTCGGCGCAGGCCCGCTCCTGCTCAAGGACGGCGTGGACGTCTGCAACCAGAACAGCGACTTTACCGATCCCAAGCAGTCCCCGGACTATGTTTCCTCCCGTTCGTTCGCCGCGATCATGGGCGACGGCCGGCTGGTACTTGGCAGCGCGAGCAGCGCATCGATGCGCAATATCGCGCAGTACCTCAAGGGACTGGGCGCAGTCGATGCGATGGCACTGGACGGCGGCGCTTCCACTTTCCTGAGCATCGGCGGTTCGACCGTGCATAGCGCGGGCCGCAACCTGACCAATGTGCTGCATATTGTGGATTATTCGTCGGGTACGCTGCCCAAGGGCATCCAACCGCGCGATTTTGATACGCCTTCCAGTTGGGCGGCGCAGACCGTTGTCGATGCGGCAAACGCAGGCATCGTGCCGGAAACCCTGCAAAACGGCTATCAGAAGAACATCACCCGCAAGGAGTTCTGCCAGATCATCGACGCGCTGCTGCATAAGAAGCTGGCGGACTATGACAAGGAACTCTATCTGACCGGTATCTCGTACAATGATGCACGCGCGGCGCTGACCGACACATGGGATGCCAGCGTGCTGGCCTGCTACCGCTTCGGTATCATCAACGGCGTGGGCAACAACAAGTTCAGTCCGAACGAGAGCCTGACCCGTGAGCAGGCGGCCAAAATCCTGATGGGTGCGGCCAATAAGATCAATCTGCCCGGCGGCGAATCCTCCAATGTGTGGGCGGATGAATCGCAGATCTCGTCGTGGGCGCACGAGGGCATCAACTTTGTTGTGGGTGCTGGCATTATGAATGGTATGGGCGAAAACAAGTTCGACCCGCAGGGTCTGTTCACCCGTGAGCAGGCGATTGCAACCGCATACCGCATGATGGGCTGATTCGACAGAACAGCAAAAAAAGCACGCTGGTTTTCCAGCGTGCTTTTTATTGCTTATAAACTCTGTATCAAACAGACGCTTACGCCATCAGCTTAGCAGCGTTGACCTTTACGCCGGGGCCCATGGTGGAAGCCACAACGCAGGAGCGGACATACTGACCCTTGGCAGCAGCCGGCTTCGCCTTGATGATCGCGCCCATCAGTGCGTCGAAGTTGTCCTGCAGCTTCTCAGCGCCGAAAGAAGCCTTGCCGATCGGGCAGTGGATGATGTTGGTCTTGTCCAGACGGTACTCGATCTTACCAGCCTTGGACTCCTGAACTGCCTTAGCAACGTCCATGGAAACCGTACCAGCCTTCGGGTTCGGCATCAGGCCCTTAGGACCGAGCACGCGGCCCAGACGGCCAACCAGACCCATCATGTCCGGGGTAGCGATAACAACGTCGAATTCAAAGAAGTTCTCCTTCTGGATGCGCTCCATCAGGTCCTCAGCGCCAACGATGTCAGCGCCGGCAGCCAGAGCCTCGTCTGCCTTTGCGCCCTTAGCGAAAACAGCAACGCGGACATTCTTGCCGGTGCCGTGCGGCAGAACGATCGCGCCGCGAACCTGCTGATCAGCGTGACGGGAGTCAACGCCCAGCTTGACGTGCAGCTCGATGGTCTCGTCGAACTTGGCCTTGGCAGTGGAAACAACAGTGGCAAGCGCTTCTGCCGGATCGTACAGCTTGGAACGATCAATGGTCTTTGCGCTGTCTACATACTTTTTACCTTTATGCACAATAAATCCTCCTTAAGTGGTAATGCGGGAATAGGCTAAACCTAACCCTCCCACTTTGACCGGCGCCTGCAAAAAGCGCGGTCAAAATCCATTCAGCTTATCTTAAAACTTATTCCTCGACCGTGATACCCATGGAACGGGCAGTGCCTGCGATCATGCTCATCGCAGCTTCCAGGGAAGCAGCGTTCAGGTCAGGCATCTTGGTCTCTGCGATCTTCTGGCAGTCAGCCTTGGAAAGCTTGGCAACCTTGGTCTTGTTCGGAACGGCCGAACCGGACTCGATGCCGCAAGCCTTCTTGATCAGAACCGGTGCCGGGGGGGTCTTGGTGACGAAGCTGAACGAACGGTCAGCGTAAACCGTGATGATAACCGGGATGATCATACCGGCATCGTTCTTGGTGCGCTCGTTGAATTCCTTGGTGAACGCCATGATGTTGACGCCATGCTGGCCGAGAGCCGGACCTACCGGGGGAGCCGGGGTTGCCTTGCCTGCGGGAATCTGGAGCTTAATATAACCTACTACTTTCTGTGCCATGTTGAAAGGTTCCTCCTTCAATAAATGTGGTAATTGGCGAGTCCCTTCTGCGGGAGCTCTCCCACTTGCCGCGCGCCTTCAGCGCGCATTTCCGGCCAGATGCCGGAAGAATGTTTTACTCGTCGAGCGTCTCGACCTGGTCGAGTTCCAGCTCAACAGGGGTTTCGCGGCCGAACATGGAAACCGTTACATTCACCTTGTTCTTATCCGCTTCCACCGACGATACAACGCCGATAAATCCAGCCAGTGCGCCGTCGATGACGCGCACGCTGTCGCCGGGTGCGTAGTTTACCTCGATCTCACGCTTCTCAACGCCCATTGCTGCGATCTCGTCATCGGTCAGCGGAATGGGCTTGGAGCCGCCGGACTTGTCCTGTCCGACAAAACCGGTGCAGCCGCGGGTATTGCGAACCAGATACCAGGTTTCGTCAGTCATAACCATTTTGACAAGCACGTAGCCCGGAAAGAGCTTGCGCTCGACCTCACGGCTTTTGCCGTCCTTGACCTCCGTGACCGTTTCGGTCGGGATGTTGACGGCTTGAATCAGGTCATGCAGCTTGCGGTTTTCGACCGCTTTTTCGATCGAAGAGGCTACTTTGTTTTCGTAGCCGGAGTATGTGTGCACCACATACCATTTTGCAGCGTCTGACATAAATGCCTCCTTTTAGGCGGCGAAAGCTTTGAGCAGCGTCTGAACGCCGAGACCGAACACGATATCGAGCACCCAGATGAAGATACCGACCACGATGACGCAGGCAATAACTACCAGCGTGTTATTCACGGTCTGCTGGCGGGTGGGCCATACGATCTTACGGCACTCGCTCTTGAGCTCGCGGAACCACTTGCCGATACGCGCAAAGAGACCGGGCTTTTTCGCCTTGGTTTCTTCAGCCATGAAGCTACTTCCTTTCTCTTACTTCGTTTCGCGGTGCAGCGTGTGCTTCCGGCAGAAACGGCAGTACTTGTTCATTTCCATACGGTCCGGGTTGTTCTTCTTGTTCTTGTTTGTGTCATAGTTTCTTTGCTTGCACTCGGTGCAGGCCAGCGTAATTTTCACGCGCATAAATAACGGCACCTCCTTTTAATATTCGTCCCTTCCCGTGCCCCTTTGGCCGGGCGCGGGACAATTTGCCTCCCTTTGCCAGTGTTCCAGACCCTTTTTCCGAGACACACGAAAAATGGGCGCAAAAAAAGAACCTGCATAGGTTCTTCAAGTATAGCATGGAGAAAACCGGCGGTCAAGGGTTTTTCTCAATAAAGTGCTGGTTTTTTTGCGTTTTTATGATATACTTAGCTTATTCCACAAGATATAGGAGTATTCACATGCGTATTTTGGGTATTGATTACGGCGATGCGCGCACCGGGCTTTCGATTTCCGACCCATCGGGGTTTCTGGCCGGTTCGCCGAGCGTCATTCACGAATGGAACTATGATAAGCTGGTCGACAAGCTGGTGTCGTTTGTGCAGGAGAACCGCATCGAAGAGATCGTGCTGGGCTGGCCGAAAAACATGGACGGCACGGCCGGGCCGCGCGCGGAAAAATGCGAAGCGCTGGCGGAAACGCTGCGCGAACGCACCGGGCTGCCCGTGACGCTGTGGGACGAGCGGCGCACAACGGTCGCGGCGCATGATATTCTGCACCAGACAGGCAAAAAGGCGAAAAAACACCGCCAGACCGTGGACGCGGTCGCGGCAAGCCTGATTTTGCAGGGCTATCTGGATTTCAAACGCCGACAAAACTAAAAACGAAAAGAAAAAAGAGGGAAACCCGCGGGTTTCCCTCTTTCTTTTTATTTATACGGGTTGTCCGCCTTGAGGTAGCAGCATTTTTTGTATTTCTTGCCGCTGCCGCACGGACACGGGTCGTTCGGGCCGACCTTTTTGCCCACGCGCTTGGGCTCGGCCTTGACCGAACCGTCGGAAGCGCCTGCCGCTGCGGTCTCCTTGGCAACCTGCTCGCGCTTGGGTTCCTCGCGGGTGCGTACCTGCGCGAGGAAGATCATGCGCACGGTATCCTCGCGGATAGCGTCGATCATCGCGTCGAACATATCAAAGCCTTCGCGCTTATACTCGATGACCGGGTCATGCTGGCCGTAAGCGCGCAGGCCAATGCCGTTGCGCAGCTCGGTCATCGCGTCGATGTGATCCATCCACTTGGTATCGACGTTCTTGAGCAGCACCACGCGCTCCAGTTCGCGCATGATCGGTGCACCGATGGTCTGCTCCTTGGCTTCGTATACCTTGTGCGCCTGCTCGGTCAGCACATTGATGAGCTGATCGGCGGTCAGATCGTCGCATTCCTCCGGGGTGAAGGTGCAATCCTCGGGGCGCAGGAACATGCCGATAAACGGACGGCGTGCCTGCTCGACCATCTCGACGCTGATAAGGTTATGCTCACCGACTGCGGCATGTACCGCGCGCGCAATGGTATCGTCAACCATGGAGAGAATGTTATCCTTAACATCCTTGCCCTCGAGCACCTGCAAGCGCTGGCTGTAAATGGTCTGGCGCTGGGTGTTGAGCACGTCGTCGTATTCAAGCACATGCTTACGGGTGGCAAAGTTGCGGGATTCGATCTTCTTCTGTGCGTTTTCGATTGCGCCGGACAGGATCTTCTGGTCGATCGGCTCGTTTTCGTCGATGCCGAGCGTTTCCATCATATTCTGAATGCGCTCCGAACCGAACAGACGCATCAGATCGTCTTCCAGCGAAATATAGAAGCTGGATTCGCCCGGGTCGCCCTGACGGCCGGCACGGCCGCGCAGCTGGTTGTCGATACGGCGGGATTCGTGCCGCTCGGTGCCCAGAATATACAGGCCGCCCGCCGCGCGCACCTTTTCCGCGTCCGCGTCGGTTTCCTTTTTGTACTTGGCGTACAGCTCTTCGAACTTCGCACGGATGGCAAGCACTTCGGGATCGTCCGTTTCGGCATGGCCGTTGGCTTCATAGAGCAGTTCGGGGGTATAATCGCCCTTTTTCAGCTCGTCCAGCGCCATGGTCTCGGCGTTGCCGCCGAGCATGATATCCGTACCACGGCCTGCCATGTTGGTTGCGATCGTGACCGCGCCCGACTTACCAGCCTGTGCAACGATATCCGCCTCGCGCTCATGGTATTTCGCGTTCAGCACAGTGTGCTTGATGCCCTTTGCCTTGAGGATCTTGGACAGCTCCTCGGATTTCTCGATCGACACCGTGCCGACCAGAATCGGCTGACCCTTGGCGTGGCATTCTTCGATGCGCGCGATGGTCGCATGGATCTTGCCGCGCTCGTTCTTGTAGACCGCGTCCGGGTTGTCCTTACGGGCAATCGGCTTGTTGGTCGGGATTTCGATGACGTCCAGCTTATAGGTGTGGCGGAACTCTTCCTCCTCGGTCAGCGCGGTACCGGTCATGCCGGACAGCTTGCCGTACAGACGGAAATAGTTCTGGAACGTAATGGTCGCGAGCGTCTTGCTCTCGTGCGCGACCTTGACGCCTTCCTTCGCTTCGATTGCCTGATGCAGACCCTCGTTGTAACGGCGGCCGAACATCAAACGGCCGGTGAATTCGTCAACGATGATGACCTGACCGTCGCGCACCACATAGTCGACGTCGCGCTGCATGACGCCGCGCGCCTTGATTGCCTGATTGATGTGGTGCTGGAGCGTGGTGTTTGCCGGGTCGGACAGGTTTTCGACCTTGAAATACTGCTCCGCGCGTGCGGTGCCCTTGGGGGTGAGGGTCGCGGTGCGGGCCTTTTCATCGACAATATAATCCGCGTCGATATCGTCCTGCTCCTCCTTGGCGTCAACTTCCTTGACGCGCAGCTGCTTGAGGCCTGCGGCAAAGCGGTCAGCCATTTCGTAGAGCTGGGAGGACTTTTCGCCCTGACCCGAAATAATCAGCGGGGTACGCGCCTCGTCGATCAGGATGGAGTCCACCTCGTCGACGATGGCAAACGCATGACCGCGCTGCACCATGGCCTTTTTGTAAATCGCCATGTTATCGCGCAGATAGTCAAAGCCAAACTCATTATTCGTGCCGTAGGTGATATCCGCCTCGTACATCGCCTTGCGCTGGGCAGGCTCGACTGCGTGGATGACCAGACCAACGGTCAGACCAAGGAAGCGGTAAACCTTGCCCATCCATTCGCTGTCGCGCTTGGCAAGGTAGTCGTTGACCGTGACGATGTGCACGCCTTTGCCAGTCAGCGCATTCAGGTAGGCGGGCAGGGTGGCAACCAGCGTTTTGCCTTCGCCGGTCTTCATCTCCGCGATGCGGCCCTGATGCAGCACAATGCCGCCGATGACCTGCACACGGTAATGCCGCATACCCAGCACGCGCCACGCCGCCTCGCGGCAGGTAGCAAACGCCTCGGGCAGCAGATCGTCAAGCGTTTCGCCGTTCTGGTAGCGTGCCTTGAACTCATCCGTTTTGGCGCGCAGCTCGGCGTCGGTCAGTTTTTTGTACTCCTCCTCGAGCGCGTCGACCTTGTCGGCGATGGGGTAGATTTTCTTTAACTCATGCGAGGAATGGGTACCGAAAATTTTCGTGAAAAGGTTAGCCATTCTTACTTCAGCCTTTCAAAAGGGACAAAAGTCCCCGTTCGTTCATACGGAATTTATTATAACACACAATGGACGGGAAACAAACAAATTTTTTGTGAACGAATGCCGGTATGTAAAAAGACGCCCGCAGGCGTCTTTTTGCATTTTATCGAATAATCAGGTATGCGGTGTAGACAACATAGGTCAGCGCCATGATCGCACCGGGCGCGCGGCCGAGCTTGCCGCGGCGCGCGGGAAGGTAAAATACGATGCTGATGCCGATGAGTACCAATGCGTCGATGATCGAGGTCGCCTGCACCGGAATCGGCGTGATCGTAGCAGAAACGCCGAGGATGAGCAGCAGATTAAAGATGTTCGAGCCGATGACGTTGCCCATTGCGATCTCGTTTTGTCCCTTGCGGGCAGCTACCAGCGAGGTGACCAGCTCGGGCAGGCTGGTGCCGATGGCAACGATGGTCAGGCCGATGAGCGTTTCGGACAGGCCGAACATGCGCGCGATGCCGGTCGCACCGTTGACGGCCAGCTGTCCGCCGATGATGATGCACGCAAGGCCAAGCACGATGTTCACGCCGATCATCAGCGGCGGCATGGAAACCTCATCCTCTTCGGTTTCGAGCGTGTCGCGGTTTTTCAGCGCCGCGCGGATCTGCGTACCCAGCACCACTGCGAATGCTGCCAGCAGGATAATACCCTCGATGCGCGAAATGGTCAGGTCGGGCGCAATGAACACGAGCAGCAGCACCGCCGCCGCCAGAGAGATCGGCCAGTCGCGCCGCAGCAGCGTGCGATCCATGATAAGCGGACAGACCACCGCGGACAAACCGGCAACCATCAGCATATTAAAGATGTTCGAGCCGACAACATTGCCGACCGCGATTTCGTTCGCGCCCTGCAACGCGGCGGTCAAGCTGACGGCCAGCTCGGGTGCGGATGTGCCGAAGGCGACGATCGTCAGGCCGACGAGCAACGGCGAAACACCCAGCCGCCGCGCCAGCGCGGACGCGCCTGCAACGAATTTGTCCGCGCCCCAGACCAACAGGACAAAGCCGAATACCAACATGATGAATGATAACATGATACAACCCCCTATAGTGTTACGATAGCATATCTACGCGCAAAAAAAGAGACTTTTATTGCGCCTGAGCAATAAAAGTCTCGCTGCTTCCGGTAGGCACGGGTCGAGAATACGACCGTGAATGACGATGCCGACCACGCCCGCAGGCGTGAGCTACTCCCTTTCGTTGTAAATAAAAATATAGCCGAAGGACAAGGGTTAGTCAAGCCAAACTTTAGAAAAAACTTTACAAGTTCCTCGCGAAACGGTATACTATATACTACTGAAAACTACGTGAAGGAGCATTTTCATGCTTGAGTTCGAGGAATACAAGGTCAAACTGAACAATTTAAAGCCCCAGCTCGAGGAGCTGTACGGTGCGCTCGGCTTGGAGCGCGCAAAACGCGAGGTCGAGGAGCTAGAGATCAAGTCCTCCCAGCCCGGTTTCTGGGACAATCCGGAGGAGAGCCAGAAGATCGTCTCCCGCATGGGCGCGCTCAAGGGCAAGATCGAGGCGTATAACCATCTGAACAGCCTGTGCGACGATCTGCTGACCATCTGCGAAATGGCGATCGAAGAAAACGATGAATCCATGCTTGAGGAGCTGGAAAGCGGCTACAAGGAGCTGGAAGAGGGCGTTGCCGAGCAAAAGCTGTCCACGCTGCTGACCGGCGAGTACGACAAAAACAACGCGCTGGTGTCCTTCCATGCGGGCGCGGGCGGCACCGAGGCGCAGGACTGGTGCGAAATGCTGTACCGCATGTACACCCGCTGGGCGGAGCGCCACGGCTTCACCTATAAGATCATGGACTATCAGGACGGCGAAGAAGCGGGCCTGAAGTCGGCGGATATCATCATCGAAGGCGAAAACGCGTATGGTTTCCTCAAGGGTGAGTCGGGCGTACACCGTTTGGTGCGTATTTCCCCGTTTGATGCTTCCGGCCGCCGGCATACTTCGTTCTCCGCGGTTGAGGTCATCCCGGACATTCCGGATGACTCGGCGGATTTCGAGATCAAGCCCGACGACTACGAAATGCAGGTGTTCCGTTCCTCCGGCGCGGGCGGTCAGCACATCAACAAGACCTCGTCTGCGGTTCGTCTGATCCACAAGGCGACCGGCATCGTGGTCTCCTGCCAGACCGAGCGCAGCCAGTTCCAGAACAAGGACAACTGCTTGCGTATGCTGCGTTCCAAGCTGGTCGAGATCAAGGAGCGCGAGCATCTGGAGAAGATCTCTGATATCAAGGGCGACCAGAAGAAGATCGAATGGGGCAGCCAGATCCGCTCCTACGTCTTTATGCCCTACACGCTTGCCAAGGACACGCGCACCGGCTTTGAAAACGCCAACATCGGCGCAGTCATGGACGGTGATATCGACGGCTTCATCAATGCGTATCTGTCCGGCCTTGCAACGGGCACGCTGGGCAAGAAATAAGCCTGCAAACACACATAAAGAGCAGCCCTTCGGCACAAACTGTTGCTGGAGGGCTGTTTTTATGAGAGAAAACGCAAAATACGGTGTGACCGGTGCGCTCGCGGGCGCGGCCAACGGTTTTTTCGGTGCGGGCGGCGGTCTGTTTTTGGTGCCGCTGCTGGTATACTGGTGCAGGTTGGAGGAACGGCGCGCCTTTGCGACTTCGGTCGCGGTGATTTTTCCGCTCAGCGCGATGTCCGCCGTGCTTTATTGGATGCAGGGCGGACTGCCGCTTGCCGCGGCATGGCCGTATTTGTTGGGTGGCGTACTCGGTGGCTGGATCGCAGGCCGCATCTTTCATCGCCTCAATATGATATGGCTGCGGCGTGGATTTGGCGTTTTGCTGTTGTATGGCGGTGTGCGTGCCGTCCTGCTGCTGTGAGCGCGCTGGTGGCAGCTGCGGTCGGGTTGGCTACCGGCATTTTATCCGGCTGCGGTGTAGGCGGCGGCTCGCTGCTCATGCTGTATCTCACCATGTTGGCCGGAATTGCACAATATCAGGCGGCGGGGATCAACCTGCTGTACTTTCTTGCTTGTGCGCCCGCTGCGCTCTGGTCGCACAGCAAAAACGGGTTGATCGAACGGCGCCCGGCTCTTTGGTGCATCGCGGCGGGCATCCCGTCGGCTTTTGCCGCTTCGCTGCTGGCAGCGCGCATGGATACCGACTGGCTGCGGCGTGCATTCGGTGTATTCCTGCTGTGTGTAGGCATCAAGGAGTGTTTTGCGAAACGAAAATGAAACCATACGGCCCATCCTACGCTTCTATCCCGAAAGCAATTGGCTTCCGGGATTTTCTCTGTCCTGCAAAAAATTACAGAATGGTTACATTACGGTTACAATCTTGTTATTATGCGTGCATTTTATGAAATTAGGAGTATAGTATAAACATCAAGATGATATTTATTCCTATTTGTAAATAAATATCAATAAAAGGAGGAAACTGGAATGAACCTGAAAGGATCTCGTACCGAACAAAATTTGCAGGCTGCTTTCAGCGGCGAGTCGATGGCGCGCAACAAATATCTGTTTTTCGCGGACAAAGCCCACAAGGAGGGGCATGAGGATATTGCGGAACTGTTTACCGGACTGGCGCAGAACGAAGGCGCACACGGCCGTCTGCTGTATGAAAAGCTGACCGGCATCGGCACCAGCGCGGAGAATTTGCAGACCGCCATCAAGGGTGAATATGGCGAATGGAGCAGCATGTACCCGGATTTTGCAAAGATCGCCCGCGAGGAAGGCTTTGATGACATCGCGCAGCTGTTCGAGAACATCGCCAAGATCGAGCAGGATCATGAGATGCGCTTCATGAGCGCGCTGATGTCGCTCAACCAGGGTGCAAAGAAGGAGGAAGTTGCCGCTTCCTTGCCGCCGAAGAAGAAAACAGTTGAGGTGCAGGGCTATCGCTGCACGTTCTGCGGCGCGATTTATGACGAGCGTCCGGATGTATGCGGTGTTTGCGGTGCGATCGGCTCGTTTGAAGAGACCACCTATCAGAAAGAAGTCTAAAACGCTCTATACATAAATAAAGTTTACAAAGCAGCAACAGCTGGGAACAACTGGTACGCATACCCGTCTAACAGGATAACCGAAAACGGAAAGGGGTGTCCTGTGATGAAACGACGAGGGATTTGTGTGGTACTTGCCTTGCTGTTGCTGCTTTCGCTTGCTGCGTGCGGCGCTTCGGGAGGCAGCAGCGCAAGCACCGGGGATGCGGCAGCGTCGGCCGAAAACGGCGTTGCCATGGATACGGCGACATCGGAAAGCGCAGCGGATTTTTCCGCCGTGCGGGAGAACGCCAAGCTGATTTTATCGGCGGACCTGACGCTGGAAACGCAGGACTATGACGGAACCTGTGCCGCGCTCGAGCAGCTGACCGCGGAAGCGGGCGGCTATATCGAGTCGAGCGGAAATGCGGGCGAAAAGGGCAGCCGTACGGCAAATTATACCCTGCGCGTGCCGCAGGAAAAATTTGAAACCTTTTTCGCGCAAATTGGGGAGACCTGTCACGTGGTTTCCGCAAACCGTTGGAGCGAGGACGTGACCGAGCAGTACACCGACATTGAAACGCGGCTGGCCACCTTGCAGACCAAGCATGAACGGCTGCTTGCGCTGCTCGATCAGGCGGCCAAGATGGAGGATATTATCTCGCTGGAAAACGCGCTGGCTGAATGCGAGTACGAAATCGACAGCCTGACGGGAGAAAAACGGCATTACGATGATCTGGTCGGCTTTTCCACCTTTACGGTTTCGCTGCGCGAGGTGCAGACGCTGACCGCGGTCTCCGAAGGCACGGGCTTTGGCGCGCAGCTGGCACAGGCCGCGAAGAACGGCCTCGGTGGTCTGACCGTCACCGTGCGCGGATTGATCCTCATGCTGGTGACGCTCTGGCCGGTGCTGGTGCTGCTGGGTATTGCGGGCGGCGTGTTCTGGCGTGTACATCTGCACCGCCAGAAGAAAGCGCAGCAGTCCGAGCAAAACAAGAAAGAATAAGGAGCTACTACGCCGTCAGGTGCATAGAAAAAGAACCGCCGAAAGGCCAATGTCATTAAATTAAGGGCAGGAAGCAAATTTCCTGCCCTTAACCATTTTTATGCTCCCCGGAATGTGTTAAATTAACACACCAAACTCATGCTTGATTTTTTCTATAAGTTGCTTTACACTATAAGTGGCTATAATAGCCCGCATTTTTCATTTTACATATACCACAAGTTTTAGAGTGATAAGCATTTTTATTTATCAATTCATTGTAAAAGCGTAAGGATTGCAATCATATAGAAGAGTGATATGCACCGCGCACGATAGAGCAAATCCCCGGTCGGATGGGGTTTGTTCTTCGTGCGCGGTTTTTTTGACGTTTCCGACAGCAATAGAGCGGGCGTATGCCAGAGACAGCCCCCTATTGTGTAACGTCATCTTCTGGTAGAAAGCAGAGCAGTGATTTTGAATAGCACTTTATTGGTTCACCCCTTGAAGACCGCAGATTCAGTCTGTAAAGCGGGGGACGCAGGCATCATGAACGCCGCAGATACGATGAAGCAACTCCTTCGCGGCGCAGTTTTGGACACTGCATTTTTGTGCCGGAAAGGTAAACAGTTTTCCCGCACACAGAAATTGTCCGCTGAAACACTTTTATGGCTACTGGTCAGCATGGAGGGCGGCTCATTGGCAAAGGAGCTGCACAGCATGAGAGTAGATGCTACTCCTGCTGCGTTCTCCCAACGGCGTGCACAACTTATGCCCGATGCCTGCCGGGAGGTATTTCAGCGTTTTAACGCCGTCTGCAATGACCCGGAAACCTATTGTGGCTATCGTGTCCTTGCGGTGGATGGTACGTCGGTCAATATGCCGCGCAACCCGAATGCACCCAGCTTTGTCTGCAACAATGGTGCACCGGAGGGCTACAACCAGATGCACTTGAACCCGTTATATGATGTGTGCAACAAAACATACTATGACGCAGTCATTCAGCCAGAGCCGCAGAAGGATGAAATAGGCGCATTGGTTGAACTGCTGAAACGAAACGAGTTTCAGGAAAAGACGCTGATTATCGCAGACAGAGGATATGAAAGCTACAATCTTTTGGCACATCTGATAGAAAAGCCTAACACCGATTTTCTTATCCGCGTTAAGCAGAACCATTCGGCAATGCGTGAAATTGCACGTCTGCCCATGATACAGATGGACGGCCATATCGCGTTTACAATCACCACAACCCAGACGAAGGAAGACAAACAAAACCGTTATATCTTCCTGCAAGTACCGCAAAAGAGCAAGGCGGGCGCTAAAACCCGCCGCGGGCGATGGGATTTCCCCAGCCCTTATCCTATGCGCCTGCGTGTTGTACGTTTTCTGCTCGATAACGGTCAGTTTGAAACGCTGGTAACCTCGCTTCCTGACGCATTCCAAATTGAAGATATTAAAGAATTGTACCATATGCGTTGGGGGATTGAAACCAGCTTTCGCGATCTCAAATACACAGTCGGAGTGGTCAATTTGCATGGGAAGCGGGACGCATTTGTTGAACAGGAAATATACGCCGCTTTGACTGCGTTCAATTTTGCAAGCAGGGTTTGTCGCGCAGTTGTTATCCGCCAGCCTAAGGAAGGCTTGTATGCCTACCGGGTGAATTTCAAAATGGCGGTGACGCTGTGCCGCGAATTTTTGAAAGGGCAGGACACAGACGGGGAAAAACTGTTGGCTGAGATCGCACGGTATACCATCCCGATTCGTAAGGGACGGAGCGATCAGCGGAAACTTTATGCAAAGGGATTTGTTGGGTTTACATACCGCGTAGCGGCATAGCCGAGCAGGGAGAAAAAGAGCACCACCGAACCAGTCATTAAACATTTTAATGTTTGGTGACTGGTTTTTTTCGTGAAAAAGGCGCTCAAACAGGGGGTGTGGAAAAAAGAACACATATACAAATGAAGCAGGGATAAAAGGGGGCAAAAATAGTGACTGTCCTGCCGAAATTTCAACAAGATGCTGTAAAGTTGCAAATATTTAGCCTTGAAAAAGATTTTTCGGAAAGCAGACGTGTATAAAAAAATACAACCAGTCTGTTGAGTGTAGAAAAAACCAGAAAATGGAACAAAATTATAGCCACATTAAATTAGGGGACGTGCGCTGATTTTACAACGTGACATAGACTTGTTGCATAAACAGAAAACAGTGCGCGGCTATACAGCATAACCGTGCACTGAAATTTTCTTTTACGGATATATTTGGATATCTTGCATTATTGAAAAGCAGGTAGTATAATAAAGCTGGAGAAGTACATAATGCGGCAGTGTACAGGGTGCGCCAACACCCTGTACACCTGTAACATGTGGGAATGGCACATGCACAAGGGCGAAAGCCCCACCGACAAAGCTATTATACCCCTTGTAGACTATTTATGCAAGCTGGGAATAGCTTTCATTGTGGTACGCAAATGATAGATTGTCAGATGCAGGTGTATGTTGCTGTACATGCGCCTGCATTTTTGTATTTCTCTGGCAAGTAGTGCGGAGCGGGGCAAACGCCCTGCTCCGCAGCGAACGCTAGGAGAAATTCAAACAGACAGAAAGGAAAGAAAACAATGAAAAAGAGAAAATGGGTACGGCTGCTTTGCTCGATCATTACAGCAGGATCGATGCTGATGGGAACGACCACGTTTGCGGTGACAGATCTATTCACCGATTACTTCCAACTGGATTATCATGAGATAGACGAACTGGATGAGATCGGAAGAAATGAAGTTCATCATTTTTCTTCTTCGTATCCGCTCGAAGACCCGGGTTATCTGGACAAAATCAACTACATTCCCTTTGGTGAAAAAATTCAACTTTCTAAAAATCCTGATTTTACCGGAACAACTTATTTTAAGATCTCATGCTTTATCATGGATGAAAACCATGACAAGATCATTGCCGGTATTCGTCCGGATTGGGAAGTGCCGGAGGTGACTACCACCCCTATCGCGATTGATTTTGCAGCGAATGATTGGTATGGGAAAAAAGAGTATTATTTTATATACGACTTTGATAGTTCGTTTGGCGATCTGGCGGGTATGCATTACGATGGCGAAATAGATCACGCTACGTTGGATGCTGTGTTGCAGCAATATTCGGCCGATGATTTTATTTATGTGTTGTATTGTTATGCTTCATTTGGTCAGAATAATCCTTGGTGGTCGATTGCATTTCGGTATTCAGATGAATCGGCAGCACAAAATGCAGTAGCTACCCCGACGGCTTCTAAGGTTGTAGTCGATGGTGAGACCATCGCATTTGACGCCTATCTGATTGACGGAAATAATTATTTCAAGCTGCGCGATGTCGCACAGGTGTTGTCTGGTTCTGATAAGCAGTTTGAGGTCACATGGGATGGTGCTAAAAACGCAATCAATTTAATTTCCGGGCAGTCCTATACCACGGTTGGCGGCGAGCTTGCCGCCGGAAGCGGTGCAAACCAAACGGCAATTCCGACTTCTTCCACTATATATCTGAATGGTAATCAGATTAATTTGACTGCTTATACAATTCAGGGCAATAATTACTTTAAGCTGCGCGACCTCGGACAGACATTTGATTTTGGCGTTGGCTGGGACGGTGCAAACAATACCGTGACCATTGACACCAGCACAGGTTATACACCTGAATAATATATAGCGAACCCCGGCGTATCCGTTTGGCGACGGACACGTCGGGGTTTTTCGTTGCAATAGGCCATATGCACGAAAAAGCCCACCGCCTATTGCATTAACAAAGGCGGTGGGCTTTTTATCGTTGAGAATAAAGGCTTAATTTAATGACATTGGCCGAAAGGCGGTTCTTTTTTGCAATGCGATTTGATTACTTGGCATAGTCGATGGCGCGGGTCTCACGCACCATATTGACCTTGATCTGGCCGGGGTAGTCGAGTTCGTCCTCGATCTTCTTGGCCACATCGCGGGCGAGCAGGATCATTGCGTCATCCGAAATCTTATCGGGATTGACAATGATGCGGATCTCGCGGCCAGCCTGAATCGCGTAGGAACTGGAAACGCCGGGCGTCTCATTCGCAATGCTTTCCAGCTTCTCCAGACGCTTGATATAGTTTTCCAAGTTCTCGCGGCGTGCGCCCGGCCGTGCAGCCGAGATCGCGTCCGCGGCCTGCACCAGACAAGCTACCGTGGTCTTGGCCTCTACGTCGCCGTGGTGTGCCTCGATTGCATGGATGATCGGCTGCGCTTCCTTGTACTTCTTGGCAAGGTCTACGCCGATCTGGACATGGCTGCCCTCGACCTCATGGTCGATCGCCTTGCCGATGTCATGCAACAGGCCGGCGCGGCGTGCGGGCAGGGGGTCAAGCCCTAATTCGCTGGCCATCATGCCGGCGATATGTGCAACCTCGATGGAATGCTGCAATACGTTCTGGCCGTAGCTGGTGCGGTAACGCAGGCGGCCGAGGATCTTGACCAGCTCGGGATGGATGCCGTGGATGCCGGTCTCGAAGGTGGCTCGCTCGCCCTCGCTCTTGATGATCTGTTCGACCTCGCGACGCGATTTGTCGACCATTTCCTCGATGCGGGCGGGATGGATGCGGCCATCCACGATCAGCTTTTCAAGCGCCAGACGCGCGATCTCGCGACGAACCGGATCGAACGAGGAAAGGGTGATCGCTTCGGGCGTGTCGTCGATGATCAGGTCGACGCCCGTGAGCGTTTCGAGAGTGCGGATGTTGCGACCCTCGCGGCCGATGATGCGGCCTTTCATCTCATCATTGGGCAGCGGTACAACCGAAACGGTCGCTTCGGAAACATGGTCGGCAGCGCAGCGCTGGATCGCAGTCGAGATGATCTCGCGTGCGGTCTGCTCGCTTTCGTCCTTGAGCTTCTGCTGGATCTCGCGCAGCTTGACGGCTGCATCGTGCGTGGCCTCGGATTCGATCGAGGCAACCAGCATTTCGCGCGCTTCGTCGCGGGTCATGCTGGCGATCTGCTCCAGCTTTTCCAGCTGTTCCGCCTTGATGCGGGACAGCTCTTCCTTTTCTTTCTGAGTTGCTTCCAGCTGACGGGTCAGCTCTTCGTTCTTGCGGTCGAGCGTGTCGCTCTTCTTGTCGAGCGCTTCTTCGCGCTGGATCAGGCGGCGCTCCAGCTGCTGGGTCTCGTTGCGGCGCTCCTTCAGCTCACGGTCGGCTTCGGTGCGCTGTCTGTGGATCTCATCCTTGGCTTCCAGAATGGATTCACGTTTTTTGGTTTCACCGGCTTTGATGGCTTCGTTGATGATGCGTGTCGCTTCGGTCTCGGCGGAGCCGATCTCCTTTTCTGCAACGCTCTTGCGGTAAAGGAAACCGATGACAATGCCCACAACGAGACACACGATACCGGATATGATCGGTATGATGATGTCGGTCATATGTTTGGTGTGTCCTCCTATTTCTAATTTTGTGATGGGGAGGCAGCACCGGTTTGGGCGAAAAACGGCTTGCGCGGTATCTTTCGGCAAAATGGAACGCAGATTTGCAGCAATTGCGGATATATGGCAAACCATGCGGGAAATAATGACAAAAAATGGCGCAACAGGCCGATCAATCACAAACAAACAGGCGCGGCCCTGCGTAGCGAATGGCGTTTGAAAAACGCCGGGTTATAATGCCTTTGAAAAAAGCCTTGCGCGAAATTGCGCCGGCTATATTACAGCAGGTATTATACTACAATCAATTGTAAAGCCTGTTGGTCAAACTGTCAAGAAAAACCCATGCCATACCGTGCAGATTTTGGCGTATTTTGAGAACAGCCCGGGCGCGCCCTTGTGGAACAGGCGGCGATTTGCTATAATAGAACAACTATATCGGGAGGAACGCTTATGCACCAGTCTATGTGCCGCATTCAGCGCGGCCCGTTTGTTTATTATACCTGCCGCCGCCTGCCGGTGCGCCATGCTTTTACGACCAAATTCGGCGGCGTGAGCACGGGACACTGCGAAAGCCTCAATCTCGGCTTCAACCGCGGGGATACCGAGGAAAACGTGCGCGAAAACTATCATCGTCTGGCGGAAGGGCTGGGCGTGGATGAAACGCGCATCACCCTGACCCGCCAAATCCACGAAACCGAGGTCTCGGTCGTTGGAGAAGAGCAGGTCGGCATGGGTCTGACCCGCCCGATGGCGTGGCAGTCGGACGCGATCGTCACCGCGCTGCCTGACACCCCGATTTGTGGCTTTTACGCGGACTGCGTGGTCACGCTGCTGTATGATCCCGTGACCCACACCGCAGGCGTATGTCACGCGGGATGGCGCGGCATGGCGGGGGGCATCCTGCCAAAAACCGTGGCGGTGATGGAGGAAAAACTGGGCACCAAGCGCGAAAGTCTGCGTGCCGTGCTCGGGCCGTCCATCCGGCAGGAATGCTTTGAAACCGATGCGGATGTGCCGGAAGCGATGGAAAAACAGCTCGGCGCACTGGTGCAGCCTTATATTATGGAAAAAGGGCCGAAATTTCATGTGGATTTGCAGGGGATCGGCGTGCATCTGCTGCAAAGCGCCGGTCTTCAGCCGGAAAACGTGATCGACAGCGGCATCTGCACGATGTGCCATGCCGATGAATTCTGGTCGCACCGCAAAACGCACGGTCAGCGCGGCGTGCAGGGCGGTGTGATCTGCCTGTAACCGAAAGGAAGTCCGGTTTATGAAATGGAAAAAAAGCGTGCTCGCCGCGTTTCTCGCGACGCTGTGCCTGCTGAGCGCCTGCAGCCTGCTCGATCTGGGCGGGGAGGATGCGCCGGTCGACAATGTCAAGGTGTCGGATGCGTATTTCGGTCTGGCGTGGTATCAGAACGGCACGCTCAACCCGGTGCTGGATAACACCAGCATCAACCGCGTGCTTTGCGAAGCATTATATGAGGGATTGTTTGAGGTCACCTCGAACTTTACGGCGGAGAACGTGCTGTGCGAATCGTACACAGGCGACGGCACGACTTTCACCTTCACCCTGCGGGATGACATCACTTTTTGGTCGGGCGAAAAGCTGACGGCGCGCGACGTGGTCGCCAGCTTGCAGACCGCGCAGTTTAATGAGAGTTCGCCTTATCACAACCGCTTGACCGAGGTTTCCTCCATCGAGGCAGTGAGCGACCGCGAGGTGCGCATCGTGCTGACCTCGCCCAACATCAATTTCCCGCGTCTGCTGGATATCCCGATTTACCGGCAGGGCTCGGCCGACAGCGGCAGCTTTGCCGACGGCACCGGCCCGTTCCAGCCGGTTGAGCAGGAGCGGCAGTGGACGCTGGAGGCCAACGAAAACTGGCACGGCGGTTTCCTCGGTTCGATCCGCAAGATTTCGCTGGTGGCGATGACACGCGCGGACGCGGCAATGTCCAGCTTCCAGACGGGCGATGTGTCCCTGATGCGCGCGGCGCGTATCTCGCCCGATCCTCCGTCGGTCGGCGGTTCGGTGGATACCGTGCAGACGACCGGCACGTCGCTGCACTATCTGGGCATCAATCATGCAAACAGCCAGCTGGCCAACGCCAAGGTGCGGCAGGCGCTGAGCGCTGCGATCTCACGGCAAAGCCTGTGCGCGACGCAGCTGCAAACCTTTGCCGATCCTGCGGTTCTGCCGGTCAATCCGCAGCCGACGGGAGAGAATTTGACACTCAACATGTCCGCAGATGCGTCGGGAGCGGCGCAGCTGCTGCGGGAAGGGCTTGGCGGCGAAACGGATACGGACGAAACAGATACGTCCGGTGAAACCGGCGATGCCGATGAATACGACAATACCGATGAAACCGGCGACGAATATGACGAGTATAGCGACGGCGAGAGCGGGGACGAGACGGATACAGATACCGACACCACCGCGTCCGGTGCCGGCGGGGAGACGCTGTCCATCCGACTGCTGGTCAATTCGGACAACGCCTTTAAGGTGGCGGCTGCGGAACAGATCGCCGCTTCCTGGAATGCGCTGGATGGTGTGACGGTCACGGTGGATAAGCAGCCGTATGAGACATTTATTTCCATGCTGCAATCCGGCTCGTTTGACGTATACTATGGAGAAACACAGCTGACCGCGGATTTTGACCTGCGCCCGCTGCTGTCCTCCGGCGGGAGCCTCAATTATGGCGGCTATTCGAGCGAGGACATGCCGGCGGCGGTTGCGGCAGCGCGCAGCGGTCAGAATGTTTCCGGGTTTTACAGTCTGTTTCTGGAGCAGATGCCGATTATTCCGATCGCGTTTGAGCGCGGACAAATCATCATCCGCAAGGGCTTGATCGACAACTACGCCCCCTCGCCGTATAATGCGTTTGCGGGGCTGGAAACCTGGACAAGCGGGAACTGAGCAAAACAGGAGATTTTTCATGGCAGAAAAGGTAGTATTGGGACTTTCGGGCGGCGTGGATTCGGCGGTTGCCGCGGCGCGGCTGCGCGAGATGGGATACGAGGTGCACGGCCTGTTCCTTGAGGTCGGACTCGGCGGTGAGGAAGCCGCTCAGCACACAGCGGACGATTTGGGCATCCCGCTGTATATCGCGCATCGGCGGGAAGTGTTTGAGCAGCAGATCTGCGGGTATTTTGCCGATTCTTTTCGCAATGCGCGCACACCGAATCCGTGTGTGATGTGCAATCCGCTCATTAAATTCCGTGCGCTGACCGATTACGCAGACGAGATCGGCGCGGCATATGTCGCCACCGGGCACTATGCGCGCACGGGGTGCGACGCCGAGGGACGCGCGCTGCTGCGGCGTGCCCGCGCGGAAAAGGATCAGAGCTATATGCTGTACCGCCTGCCGCGCAAAACGGTTGCGCGCTGTGTGTTTGCGCTGGGCGAAGCGGAAAATAAGGACGAAGTGCGCGCGAATGCACGTGAAATCGGGCTTGCCGTGTCGGAAAAGCCGGACAGCATGGATGTGTGCTTCATTCCGGACGGCGATACGCAGGGCTGGCTCGAGCGCCATGGCGCGGCCTGCCCGCCGGGCAATTTTGTGGACGAAACCGGCAAGGTGCTCGGACGGCATAAGGGCATCCACTGCTATACGGTCGGCCAGCGAAAGGGGCTGGGTGTTGCGGCAGAGGGACGGCTGTTTGTGCATGAATTGCGGCCGGAGACCAATGAGGTCGTTTTGTCGCTGGAGGATGTTTTCCGCCGCGAGATCACCGTGAGGGATGTGCACTATATCGCGCCGGAATATGCGGAAAACGGCGCGTTTGCCTGCGAGGTGCGCGTGCGCTTTTCGCGCCGCAGCGACCGCGCGACCGTCTATCCGGACGGTAAGAATGTGCGCATCGTGTTCGAGGATGCGGTTCGCGCACCGGCTGCGGGGCAGAGCGCGGTGTTTTACGATGGGGATATCGTGATCGGCGGCGGATTTATCGAATAAAAACAAGAAAAGGCGGGAGCGCGCGGCGTTTCCGCCTGATTTTGCGCGTGGGACGCGCGGGAGGATACGGGTATGGAGAAAAACCATGTGCTGCAGGGCCATCTGCTCGGTGCATTCACCGTAATGGTCTGGGGTACGACATTTGTTTCGACCAAGGTGCTGCTGCGCACCTTTTCACCGGTGGAAATCATGGTCACGCGCTTTGCGCTCGGGTTTGTGGCGCTGCTGATCGCCTCGCGCGGCTGGATGCGCGCCAAAGAAAAAAAGCACGAGATTCTGTTTGCACTGGCGGGGCTGACGGGTGTGACGCTGTATTTTCTGATGGAAAACATCGCATTGACGTACATATCGGCTTCGCTCGTCGGTATTATTGTGGCGGCAGCGCCGTTGTTTACGGCGCTGTTTGCTGCGCTGCTGCTGCATGAGAAGCTCGGCCGTTGGTTTTTCTGTGGCTTCGTTTGCGCGATGGCAGGTGTGGCGCTTGTTTCCCTCGCGGGTGTGAGCGAACTGCACTTCAGTCCGCTGGGCGCGCTGCTCGGTGTGGGCGCGGCGCTGGTCTGGGGCGTATATTCGGTGCTGATCCGCCATCTGGGCGCGGCGGGGTATGCCACCGTGCCGCTGACCTGCCGTGTGTTTGGCTATGGGCTGCTGTTCTTGCTCATTCCTGCGTTTCTGGAGGGCTTCCCGGCAGGACCCGCGGCATGGCTGGAGCCGATGCATCTGGCAAATCTGTTGTTTTTGGGGCTTGGCGCGTCCGCGACCTGCTTTGTAACGTGGAACCGTGCGGTGTTTCTGCTCGGACCGGTGCGCACCAGTGCGTACATTTACGAGACCCCGATTGTGACAATCATCAGTTCGGCGCTCATCCTGCACGAAACAATGACCCCGTCCATGTGGCTGGGTACGGTGCTCGCGCTCGGCGGGCTGGTGCTGTCTGAACGCGATGGCACGAAGAAAAAAGTGAGCTGAAACAGTAATTATCACGCTGTAAGGTGCGCATCAAATAGAAAAGAACCGCCGGAAGGCGGTTCTTTTCATCAGAGCCGGGGACATGTGCCTCGGTTTTGATACAGGAAAGAGAAAAAGTTTCGCATGTCGGAACTTTTTCTCGTATGGGCGATGTCCGTGCTTTGCGCGGCATAGCCCCTCGATCGAACCTGTACGGTTCGATCGACATTAGTTGAACGCTTCGTCATCCCGTTCCTCGAACATACGGTGCACACGCGCACGCAGCTCAGGATATCCTGCAAGCGATGGGTCAGCCTGCAAAATCTGCTCGGCCTCTTCGCGCGCGCTCTGCATGAGCGCAAGGTCGGCAATCGGGTCGGCAACGTGCAGCGCAGGCAGGCCGTGCTGCCGCCGTCCGAAAAAGTCGCCCGGGCCGCGCTGCGACAGGTCGGCGCGCGCGACTTCAAAGCCATCGTTGGTTTTACACAGGATTTTCAGCCGTTCGCGCGCGGTTTGGCCTTTGTCCGCACCGAAAAAGATGCAGTAGGACTGCCGCGTGCCGCGTCCCACACGTCCGCGCAGCTGGTGCAGCTGGGACAGGCCGAAGCGGTCTGCGTCCTCCACGACCATCAGGTTGGCGTTCGGCACGTCCACGCCGACCTCAATGACGGTCGTGGCAACCAGAATATCGTATTCCTGTGCGGCAAACGCCTGCATGACGCGTTCTTTCTCTGCGCTTTTCATGCGTCCGTGCAGCACTGCGACGCGCCGGTGCGGCAGTGCATTTTGCAGGTCGACCGCGTGCTGTTCTGCGCTCTTGAGGTTCATTTCGCCCTCTTCGACCAGCGGACACACAACATATACCTGTCCGCCCTGTCCGACCTGCTTGCCGATAAAGGCGGTGATGCGGCGGCGCATGTTTTCGCCTACGGCATAGGTCTCAACCGGCTGACGGCCGGGCGGCACTTCATCGAGTACGGACACATCGAGGTCGCCGTACAGGATGAGTGCGAGCGTGCGCGGGATGGGGGTTGCCGACATGACCAGCACATGGGGCGTTTGCCCTTTGGCGGACAGCGCCGCGCGCTGCGCCACGCCAAAGCGGTGCTGCTCGTCCGCGACGACCGCGCCCAGTCGCTGAAAGGTAACGCCTTGCTGGATGAGCGCATGTGTACCGATCACGACCTGCGCCGCGCCGCTTTCGATCGCGGCGAGGGCGGCGCGCTTCTGCGCGGCATTCATCGAACCGGTCAGCAGCGTGCAGGAGATGCCGAGCTTTTCCAGCAGCGGCGCGAGCGTTTCCGCGTGCTGCGCCGCAAGGATCTCGGTTGGCGCCATGAAGGCGGCCTGAAAGCCGCTTTTCGCGGCCAGCGCGCATAGCGCCGCGGCGACAATCGTCTTGCCCGAGCCAACGTCACCCTGTACCAGCCGGTTCATCGGGCGGCCTGAGGCGCAGTCCTCGCAAATATCTTCAATCGCTCGGATTTGAGCTTTAGTGGGCATAAAGGGAAGACAGTCCCAGAAATCCCATGTAGATTGACTGATACGTTGGAACGTAATTCCATTTTCAGTTTTTCGGCGCTCCTTGAGATGCTGCAAGCCGCAGCATAGCAGGAATAGTTCTTCAAATACCATGCGGCGACGTGCGTCAGCCATGTCCTGCGCGGATTGCGGGCGATGGATGGCGGCAAGCGCGTCGGCGGCGTCCGGCAGATTGTAGCGTGCGCGCAGCACCTCGGGCAGTGGGTCGGGCCAGTCGCCCGGCACCGCGTCCAGCGCCGCTTCGGTCACGCGCGCCATGTCGCGCTGAGTCAGCCCTGCGGTCAGCGGATACACGGGTACGATGCGGCCGGGGTGCACTGCGTCGGGCGACACCTTTTCTGATTGCGGCGAAACCAACATGCGTGCATGTCCGTTCAGCTGCACGCGACCGTAAAACACATATTCCTGTCCGACGCGCAGCAGCGCTGCGGCGTAAGGATTGTTGAAATAGGTGACAGGCAGCGAGCCGCTTTCGTCGAAAATCGTGCATTTGACGAGCGTCATGCCCTTGCGGATATGGGTGGTTTTCGGCTCGGTGCCGACTACGGCGCGAATGGCATATTTGCCATCCTCTGCGATGTCCGCGATGGGCGTGATTTTTGTGCGATCCTCATAATCTCGCGGATAGGTTTCCAGCGCGTCGCGCAGCGTGCGGATATGCAGTTTTTCAAACAAAGCCGCTTTTTTCGGGCCAATGCCCTTGACAAAGCGGATGCTGTCCTCCAATGCGGGCATACCTTCCTCCTTACCGCGCTGTCAACCTTTGCGTCACCATCGGCAAGAACACAATCGAAGCTGTTTTAATATTCCCGGTAAACCGCCTTGACTACGCCGAGGATCTGGCAAGCGTTGCCATCGATCGGGGGATAGGCGGGGTTTTCCGGCATCAGCCATACGCCGTCCGGTGTGATGTTGAGCGTTTTGCAGGTGGCTTCATCCTCCAGCAGTGCGATCACGATATCGCCGCTTCTGGCCTGCATGTCTTGCCGGACGATCACCAGATCATCGTCCATGATGCCAACACCGATCATGGAATCGCCGCGGATGCGCAGGGCATAATACTCCCCGCCGTTTGCTGCCGGCTCAAACGGGACGTAGCCGACGTGTTCTTCGACTGCTAGGATGGGCATACCGGCGGTGACGCGGCCGAGGATGGGCACACGCGTGACCATGGACGGGCCGGAAATCGGGGTCAGGGCACGGGACTTGTGTTCGCTTGGCTCGAGGTAGCCCGCCTCCTGCAATTTTTTCAGGTGGGCGTGCACAGTCGAGGGGGAGCGCAGGTTCATTTCCGCGCAGATCTCGCGCACCGAGGGGGGATAACCGTGTTCAAGGGAAAATTCGCTGATATAATCCAAAATCCGTTGCTGTTTGGCGGAGATTTTTTTCATAGGGACGCACTCCTTGCTATTGCTTTTCGGAACATACGTTCGTTATTTTCTTTATTATAACCCAAACTGCACAGGAAAGCAAACATTTGTTTGAGAAAAAACGGAAAGAATTGTGAAAAACAGAAATCCCGTACATTTACCTGTCGATTGTCCGGATTTTTGTCAGGCCATTCGCAAAAAAATCACCGGTTTGCTTGTATTTGGGTCGGTTTTGTTATATCATATAAACAGGAACCGTCTGGACGGCGCTGCGCCGTGCAGGGCGTTTGCACGCAAAACGCATCAAACGATCGCAGGGAGGGTTTTTTCTATGACGATCAAGACCGATCTTGGATATATCGAAATCACAAACGAGGTGATGGCAGGCATTGCAGGCTATGCGGCTTCTTCGTGCTTTGGCGTAAAGGGCATGACCATCCGCTCCATGTCGGACGGGCTGGCGCATCTGCTTGGGCGCGAAAACCAGTCGCGCGGTGTTAAGGTGACCGAAGCGCCGGATGGCGGCGTGAATATTGACCTGCACATCGCGGTTGAGCATGGCGTGAACATTGCAACCGTCTGCCGTTCGATCATCAGCGAGGTGCGCTACCATGTGGAGCGCCTGACCGGCGTAGATGTGAAGAACGTGGATATCTATGTCGAGAGCATCCGCGCAGACTGACGCGCGGCCAAAAAAGAATTTGGGGAGAGTTAAGTAAATGGCAGATCAGAAAATAAACGGCGCGCTGTTTCAGTCCATGGTGATCGAGGGCGCGCTTGCCATTGCCGAAAAGAAGGAACAGGTCAACGAACTGAATGTGTTCCCTGTGCCGGACGGCGATACGGGCACCAATATGTCCATGACCATGGCCTCGGCGATGACCGAGATGGAAAAGCTGACCGAGCCGACGCTGGCAAAGGCGGTTGATACAACGGCTTCCGCGTTGCTGCGCGGCGCGCGCGGCAATTCGGGCGTTATTTTGTCGCTGCTGTTCCGCGGCGCGGCAAAGAAGCTGCGCGAAAGCAACGAGGCGGGCGGCCGTGAGCTGGCGCTGGCGTTGCGTGAGGGCGTGGAGACCGCTTATAAGGCGGTCATGAAGCCGGCGGAGGGCACGATTTTGACTGTGTCGCGCGTATCCGCGCAGCATGCGGTCGAAGCCTGTCAGGCCGAACCGGAGCTTTCGGCGGAGCAAGTGCTGGAAACCGTGCTGACCTGCGGACGGCAGGCGCTTGAGGAAACCGTGCATCAGAATCCCGTGCTGGAAAAGGCAGGCGTGGTGGACGCGGGCGGCTTCGGCTACCTGACTATCCTCGAAGGTATGCTCGATGCGCTGCGCGGCATTCACAAGGAGCGTACCGCTTCTGAGCCGACTAAGGCAGCGGCGGATTTCGCTGCGATCGCGGATGAGGATATCACCTTCACCTACTGCACCGAGTTTATTGCCGCGCGCAAGGACAAGGCGCGCAACGTCGGTCGTCTGCGGTCGATCCTGAACGATATTGGCGACAGTCTGGTGGTCGTGGAGGACGACGATATCGTCAAGGTGCATGTACACACCGACCAGCCCAACAAGGCGCTCGAAGAGGGCCTCAAGTTTGGCCCGCTGCTGACCGTTAAGATCGAGAACATGCGTGAGCAGCACACCGCCAAGGTCATTGAGGGCACAGCGGATGAACCCGCTGAGCGCGTGATCGTTCCGGCGGAGAAGAAATACGGCTTTGTCGCGGTTGCTGCGGGCGAGGGCCTCAAGAACGTATTCACCGATTTGGGCGTGGACGTGGTCGTGCAGGGCGGTCAGACCATGAACCCCTCGACCGACGATATCGTGCGCGCGGTGGACGCAGTTCCGGCAGAGATCGTGTTCGTGCTGCCCAACAACAAGAACATCATCATGGCAGCCGAGCAGGCAGTGCATCTGTCCGAGGAGAAAAAAGTGGTCGTTGTGCCGACCAAGACCATCCCGCAGGGGATTTCCGCGATGCTGGCGGTTGACCCGGACGAGGAGGACGAAAGCCTGCTGGTGCAGGCGATGCGCGACGCGGCAGCCCATGTGCGCAGCGGTCAGGTGACCTATGCCGCGCGGGACAGCGAGTTTGACGGCAAGAAGATCAAGCAGGGCGAGTATCTGTCGCTCAGCGAGGGTAAGCTGTGCGCGAGCGGGCGCGAAAGCTCGGTGCTGAAAAAGCTGGTGCGCGAGATGGTGCACGAGGACAGCGCGTTTGCGACGGTGATTTACGGCGAAGGCGTTTCCGCGGAGCAGGCCGCCGAGGTAGAGGCGCTGCTGCGCAAGGAGAATAAAGAGCTGGAGATCTCGGTCATCGACGGCGGTCAGCCGGTGTACTATTATATCCTGTCAGTAGAGTAAACAAAGTGAAAAGCGCCTCCCTGCGGGGGAGGCGCTTTGTTTTGGAGTGGAATCATGTCAGTATTCGATATTTTCAAAAAGCTGGATGAACAGAAAGCCGCAGCGGCTGCGCAGCCCGCACAGCCGATCGAGTGGCTGATCGTCGGGCTGGGCAATCCGGGCAGCAAGTACGACAACACGCGCCACAATGCGGGTTTCCGCGCGCTGGAAAGCTACTGCGCGCGCACCGGATGCCGGATCGACAAAATGAAGTTCAAGGCGATCGTTGGGGAAGCGACGCTGGGCGGCGCGCGCGTGCTGCTGATGAAGCCGCAGACCTTTATGAACCTGTCGGGGGAGGCGGTGCGCGACGCGGCTGCGTTTTATAAAATCCCGGTCGAGCGCATCATTGTGCTGTCGGACGATGTTTCGCTCGATGTGGGCACGCTGCGCGTGCGTCCGAAAGGCTCGGCAGGCGGACAGAACGGCCTGAAAAACATCATTTACCACCTCGGCAGCGAGGACTTCCCGCGCGTCAAGATCGGCGTGGGCAAAAAGCCGCATCCGGAGTACGACCTTGCTGCATGGGTGCTGAGCAAGTTTACCGCCGACGAGCAGAAGGCCATCGACAAGGCTTGCGCGGATGCGGTGGACGCAGCCGCCTGTATCATTGCCGAGGGGTGTCCCGCGGCAGCGCAGAAATTCAACGGAAAACGCATCTGAACAAGAAAAAGGGGACGCGCAGCGCGCGTCCCTATGCGGATGCTGTGCATTTATCCGTTTTTGTGCATTATTATGGCAAAGGACGAGCAAAAAAGCCGGCTGCGTCAAAAGCGTTGCAGCGGAAAAATTGCGTTTTGTACGAGCTGCACAAAAAGTGGACGGATTTTCTGGCAGTTTAAGCGGGTGGTATTGGCTTGAAAAAGCGCTTCCTGTTTGTTACAATATTAACAACAAGTGAACATCGTTCTCGTTGTGATTGGATTGTTACCGTGTTGGCGGGCAAAACCAAATTTCTCGCGGCCGGCCTGAAAAATGGATTCCCGGCGGTGCAGGAGTTTGGTTATTTTTGTTTTCTGGGCAGCATATAGTCGTTTTTCCTGTTATTTTGCGATGCGGATTTCCGTATGGTTTGGCGGCGGGAAGGACATACTTTGCCGGAAAAGACCGTGGCAGCGGCGATGGTTTGCTGATGCAGCACAAAGCGCAGTAAGTTATGTTCACAAAGACAAGATGGAAAGGAAAATGCAGTTATGAAAACCGTACAGTACACCATTAAGGACGAACTCGGCATCCACGCGCGCCCGGCAGGCATGTTGGTCAAGGAGGCGGCAAAGTTCAAGTCCTCCGTCAAGATCGCAGGCCCGAACAAGGAAGTTGACGCAAAGCGCATCATGGGCGTTATGAGCATGGGCGTTAAGAAAGGCGACAGCGTCAAGCTGACCATCGAGGGCGTGGACGAAGCAGAGGCAGCAGCAGCGCTCCAGAAGTTCCTGCAGGAAAATCTGTAAGAGAAATTCGTGCAGTTATCGGAAACCGATGTCGCCGGATGTGCCGCTGCGATGCTGGCGGCGGTCGGCGGACGGGATAACGTGCTTTCCATCGCTTCCTGCATGACGCGCCTGCGTCTGTGCCTGCGGGACTCCGCAGCAGTGGACGAGGCGGGGCTGCGCGCGGCAGGCGCTGCGGGTGTGCTGCGCCGGGCGGGCGGAGAAGTGCATGTGGTGATCGGTGCGGGCGTGCATAGGCTCGCGCGGGAGATGGAAAAGCTGGTGCAATGAAAAACCTGTCTTCCTGCTGCGGCGGGAAGCGCGGGTGTTCCTCAAGCAGCTGAGGCGGGCGAACGCCCGCCTTTGTTTTTTTGACGGCTGATGTTTGGACAAAAAGACCTGCTAACAAAAGTCAAGTAGAAATTTCAGCTTTTGGGAGCAGCGAAAAAGGCAAAACAAAATCAAGCCGCTGAGCATCGCAAAATCGAAACGGCGGCCAGCCAGATGGTATAGGGTATGAAAATCAGTCGTGTTCTAGGGAATCCAAATAGGTTTTCACAGAGGCGTAGTAGATGCGCAAGAACTTGTTGGCGGATGCCATCATGTAGACACGGTAGGGCTTGCCCTCAGAGCGCTTCTTGTTCATGAACTGGTAGACCGGCTCATCCATTGGAGCGCATTGCAGGAGGACACCCATCACCAGAAAGAGCGTCCTGCGCAGGGAGGCAGATCCCCGCTTGGAAATGCTGCGGCTATGGACATCCATTTGGCCAGATTGGTACGGTGGGGAGTCAATGCCCGCAAAGGCCACCAGCGCTTTCTTGGAATGAAAACGGCGCACATCGCCAATTTCAGCCATGAGTTGAGGGCCGAG
>JAHZFK010000014.1:45674-70252 GCA_019421385.1 Clostridiales bacterium | reverse complement strand
ATTCCCATATTCACCATGGGCAAGTATTATCACGAAAACGGACGAACTTTACTGCCGCTTGCCATTCAAGTGCATCACGCGGTGTGTGACGGATTTCATGCCTGCCGCTTTATCAATGAATTGCAGGAATTGATCAATCGTTGCTGATAGGTAACCCAGTTTCCTCGTATCTCTACCTTTTTGAAAGCACAATATCAGAATACATGAAAACAAAAGGATATGAGCACCGGAACCAGCGCCGAGCAGATCACGCCGTTGATCACCGAAAGCACCACAGTTTCCTCATTGGTGTATCGTATCATCATCGGCAATGTCGTATCTTCGCTGGTCGCCCCTGCCGGCGCAATACAGCTATAATAATTCAAATGGGTGGCGATCCATGGGATCAGGAAAAAAGAAATGATTTCCCGCATCAAATTGCTGAGAAACGCAATGCTTCCCATCTGCGCTCCGGCGAGATTCTGGATTGTGATACCGGATAAGCTATACCATCCCAAACCGCAGGCCACCGCGGTGCTCTGATTGAGCGGAATCCCTGTTATCCACGCACAGACCACACCACCGGCAATAGAGCCAACAACGATTCCAGCGGGAATAATTAAAATCCGGATATGATACTCTCGAATTTTCTTTATCATTCCTTTGTGCATTCCAATGCTGATTCCAACAAAAAACATCAGCAAATAAAGGATCAGGTCTCTGTTCTGAACCAGAACATCCGTCACGCTGCTTCCAAAATCCAACAACCCACAACAAACGCCTGCAATCAGCGCAGCCAATGCCAAAATTACCATCTTTCTTCTTCCCCACTTATTCTGCCGTTTCTTGCTTGGACAGCTGTACTTTTTCCGCTGTGCTCACCTTTTCACGCTTTGCTTTTTCCGGCATGAAGCGTTTGGTAAGCAAGTAAACGAGTATCAGAGAAAATCCCACCGGAAACAGGAAAAACAGGAAACTGACTGCGCCCATGGACGCCAATTCCTCCAAAAAGTTGCTTCTGCCCCCAAGCGTTACGCCCATGCAGAAAATCAAGAGAACCGTGCAGGCAACCTGCAACATTTCGTTTGCCTTTTTATATTTTTGTGGAAACCAACGGTTGCCAATCAATACACCCACACACATCACCACTAAAATATCCATTTCCGTCTTACCCTTTCGTTTCTTTCTACCCTGCGGTGAAAAGCTTTTGATTTCCCTTTTATTTCCGCAGTCTGCTATCTATTATATCGGTCTGGCATACGCCTGACAAGTTTTGTTTGGCAGTTCCTATTCTGCTACATACCAAAAAGAGGCATTCTGTCAAGCCCTGTCCGTATAACAGGTGACATGTATATCCGATCAGGATGCCATATATCACGTTGCAATGCGGTTTTCGACAAATTTTCATATATGAATTTGTGCATCTTCTCACTGTTATTTGCCCGAAATATTCTTTACTATTTTTTCTATATTTCATGTCATAGTGCGGAACTATCCTTTGGATTGATCCGTCTCATAAGTAACGCAAAACCGAACTCTACTATGCAGCAGAAAACCATCAACATGAACTGCAAAAATCAAGGGGGATCACCTTATGAAAAAAGCTCGTCGTTTTTTCGCATGTACCGCCGCAGCCCTTTTGACCTTTAGCACAGCTGTACAGGCATTGGAGCCTGCGCTGGACCCGTTGCCGGACCTATCGGCTTACCCGACCCAGCTGCTGATAGACGGACAACCAGTGAAGCAAGGGGCCATGCCCCAGTATATGGATGGAACAGTGCTTCTGCCCTTGCGCAACATTCTGGAGCAGGCAGGATACACCGTCAGTTGGGATAGCAAAAGCCAAAGCGCTGTTTTTTCCAAGAAGGACGCGGAAAAGTATCTGCTCTCCCCCACGACCGGGACGCTGACACAAGATCAGGCAGCGCTCTGGACCGACCCCAACATCGTGGTGGAAAAAGGGACTACTTACGTATCGGCGGAGCTGTTTGACCATGTCGAGGGGATCACAGCAGATTGGGACGGCGCTACCAATACCGCGATCGTTACCACTGATACGCCGCGCGACAACGTATACTGCTATGATCTGGGAGAAGGGGCGCTCACGCAAGGAACTCGTGAAATCCCTTATCGGATGCAGGGCGTCATCGGTGTACCGGAAGGAGAAAAACGCCCGATCGTCATTTTCCTGCACGGCTCGCACCCCATTCGATCCGCCGCAGATAACCGTTATGATTTGGGCTTTTCCTATTTGGTCGATGAACTGGCGGATGCCGGATATCTGGCGCTCTCGATGAACGTGGGCATCAACTATTCCTTCGAAAACGGCGAACCGAATGGCTGCCAGCGCACGGTTCAGGTGGTGGAACAGCAAAGCGCACTCTTAAAGCAGGCAATCGAAGGAAAAGAAGGTATCTTCCCCTGCGACCTGAAAAACAAGGGTGACCTCAATCAAGTGATTCTGGTCGGTCATTCCCGTGCAGGATATGATATTTTTGAAGTAGCAGACCAGACAGAGCTACTGGGCATTCAGGGGCTTATTTCGGCAGCTCCGTCTTTGGTGAGCCCGTTGTCCGGTGACCCTGTTGATGTACCGGCTGGCATTATCATTCCGCAATATGACGGCGATGTCACCAGTCTTGACGGCGGCACGCTGTTCGACCAGTTGGAAAACACACCGCAGCGCAGCAGTGGAACCGATTTGATCTATCTGGAAAACGGCAACCATGGCGGATTCAGCACCGCACTGGTGCGCCCTGATCCCTTTGCAGACCTCGATACCCTACCGCTTGTCATGAAACCGGAGGAGCAGCGAGCATTTTTCAGCGCCTATGTGATGGACTTTGTAAAAACGGTATTGGAAACCGGCAAAACGCCATTGGAAACGGTTTCTTCTTTGCCAGACCAATACGCTGGCTATCCTATCATGGCCCGGGTAGATGCGGGTGGCGATGTGCTGTATCGAGCTACGGCAGACTCCGCAGAAAACCTGCAAACTTCTGGTACCGTCGCCGAGGCAGTGAATGCTTGCAGCACGCTGGATCACACCGCAGGCTCTTTCCGCATTCCGGGCAGTTTCCTGCAATACGACCTGACTCGTTTGCGTTGGGAGAAAGCCGGGGCTTCTGTCACCATTCCGGTAACGGCAGATCTGCGTCAAGCATCCTATCTGCAGATTGATTTGGCACAAGACAGCGGCGACGAACGCAACCGCCAACAGGATCAGAGCATGACCGTGACGCTGCAGGATAAGAATGGACAGAAGGCCTCTGTTCAGGTGGCGGCCGGAACGCCGGCACTCACTTGGCAAGAAGGCACAGTAGAAAGTCTCCCTGCAACCGGACAGGACACATTTCTCCAGTACAGCACTTTCACCCCGTTGGGAACCGTTCGATTGAACCCAGAAGATTTTGACGGCGTGAATCTGGGGCAGATTACACAAGTAACGCTGACGTTTGATCAGCCTTCCGGCAGCATCATGCTGCGCGAGATTCAATCCGTGCAATAAAACACAAATAAACCAATCAGACCGACAGAGCAATCCGTCGGTCTGATTTTGTTTGCCACATAAGCATAGGTTCTCTTTTTCTGCCATTGATATCTCACATACCCTTGTTTGGCCCTAGGCGCAGGCATTGACGTGTGGAGCATGGTGTCCCCAGCGCTAAACCGCAGGGAATCAAGCAGCTGATGGCTAAGATGTAATAAAAGTAGAAAAAGGAAAAACACAATCCAGACGCAACCGACGGTACGGTCAAAATAATTGTGGAAGCACAAAATTTCTGCTACAATAAAGGACATAATATTTGATCATAGATAGAAAGGCAGAACAGCTGTTGCAGGTGCCATTCCCACAACAGCTGCAAAACATGGATAAAAGTGATCAAATTGATTCCTGCAAGCACACGATTAAATTTCGCGATTTTCGACATGCATTCGCATCACTAATGTTGCAAAATGGCGTGAGCCTCCTTAAAACCAGTCGGTTACTCTGGCATACTGACACGAGCATCACCGCAGATTATTATGCAACAATCACAGAGCAACAAGAAAAAAGGGTGCAAATTGTATATCTCGTATTGCATCTGAAATCGTGTAGTGTATAAATATATCTTAGGAAGAAAGAACATGAAAAGAGCACCTAACCAAATCGATTAGGTGCTCTTTTCAATATGCAGACTTGAAAATTTTGAATGGAGTTTATTTGGAAGTGCACTGCTAAATGTTCGAAAAAATTTTTTCTCAAAACTCGTTAGCGAGAGATTGTAGGGCGTATTTGCTGATAAATCGCTGACGTTCGCTAACATTTCGCTTACCAATAGGGGATTGAGAGCTGTGCGTTTATTGTGAGAACAGTAAGAGAAAAAATAACCCGGGGGCATAAACATGATGATTTCTTACAAAAACATTACAAAAAAGGCAAAAATAAAATGCTGAGTACCATTAAAAATGATACTCAGCACTGGTCCGAGTGACAGGACTTGAACCTGCGGCCTCTTGACCCCCAGTCAAGCACTCTTCCATGCTGAGCTACACCCGGATATGCATTCATATTAAATCTTGCTAAAATATGATAACAAATTTTACATCCATTGTCAAGGAAAAATTCTGGGTTACCCTCTTCTTTTTTCTTTTTTCTTAAAAAATCCATACTGCATACCCCCTTTTCTGTCTACGCCTTGTCTGCGTTTGTCAGCGCCTTGTCTGCGTTTGTCAGCGTTTGTTAGCGCTCATTATATGACTCTCACTTTAATAAGTTATCTTGCTAAATTTATTACTGATTGATTTTATTGTATATCATCTTTTTCATGAGCAGACTACTCTATTCGATGATAGAGTAATCTGCTCATATTTCTAATCTGCTAACTGCCTTCTTTCTGGATAAACTATCTTATCATATTGCAGCTAGTGCTATCTCTGCCACTTTGTCCGCTCCGTCCTCCAGCTTTTTATCTGTAACCGTGATATAGTAATCTCCCGTTATTTTTATACTGGAGTGTCCCAGAATTCGGCTTGTCGTCACAATGTCTGTTCCTGCAGCTAGCAGCAACGATGCGAAAGTATGGCGCAAATCATGAAACCTTATCCTTATCTCTTGTGCATCATACTCTCCACTGCTTTCCATTTGCTCTGCCCTCTTCTTTAAATATCGGTTCATTGTATTACGTAACGAATTGGAGTTGATCGTCTGCCCATTCCTATTGACGAAAACATAGCCCTTGGTTTTATTGACCGCTCTTTTGTGCGCTAATTCCGAATCACTTTCCATATACTCTTTCCATTGCTGCAAAACATCATATACATCTTTCTTTATGTAAATTTTTCGCACTCCACAAGTTGTTTTCGTGTCACCCACAACATAACGTCTATTCTCATCACTGTTGGGAATGAAATTTTTATTTTTTGTCATTGCCCTTTCCACATTTATAGCATAATAAATGTCGCCATTCTTGCTCAGTGACGGTACAATATCTTTCCACTGTAATGCACACAATTCCCCAATTCTCATTCCTGTTGTAAATAAGACAAAGGCTATGGTGTAATATTGCTTATTCGGTTTTAATGCCTCCATCAATGCCTGTACCTGCTCTTTTCCTAAGTATCTGTCCTCACGGTTTGTCGGGATTCCCTTTGGAATGTCCGGTCTATCTTTCATTGGATTCCCACCCCTGACCAGATACTTGCATTTTTCTGCATACTGGAACATTTCGCTCAATACTTTGCGTCGAATCTTGTATGTAGAATCGGAAAATTCTTCTCCCCGTTGTTCCCTTTTCCATTGGAAATATTTTTCTATATCCCTAAAATCTACTTCATCTACATACATGTCACCCAACAAGTCTCTGATCTCTTTGTATGGTGGCGAATATGATTCAATTGTTGCTTCTTTCACCTTTGCATGTTTCATTTCAAACCATTCATCAGCCAATTGCGCCATTGTACAACGCTTTATGGGTTGATACCCTACCATTGGCTCTGTCTCTGCTCTATAATACGCTTGTTGTTGAATCACCCTTACTTTGTTTAATACTTCTTCCTCTGTTGCTCCGCTTACTGTTATCCTTTTCTTTCCATCCGCGCATTCAATATACGGGGACATCTGATAGCATCTACGTCTATTATTATAATAAGGTCGCGCTTTGCTTTCTCTCATATCATCACCCTCATAAACTTTGTTGCAGGATGATAACGCTGATGCTTCTTCTCGTTCAATAGTGTTTTCGTCAGGTTTTTCACCTAAGAATTTGTATAAATCTGATTTCCTGATCAAAGTCTTTTGACTGCCAAAAGCTTGAATATCCCCATTGTCAATCAAATCACGCAGTTCATCTTCTTGTAACCCCATTAACTCTGCTGCACTAGTAATATTCATCATTGCTTTTTCTATTTTTCCCATATATCGGTACCACTCCTATTTTTTTGATACCCCTTATATGAAAAAGTTCTTTTCATGGTATTACTCGACAGCACCAACGTCTATTGGGCTACCCTTAGTCTTATTGGATTTGAAAATGTCCTTTACCAAAAAGATGCTTTACTCAACTCCTAAAATCCAATCCATTTTTGAACATGGTATAAAACTCCAAATCCTTTTTTTCTGGATTTATTTTTTCTTTTCCTCCAAATCACTTCAAATTCCTATCTGTTCCGCGAATTTAACCAGCTATCCAAAGTTTTAATCCCATGGTAATTCATTTTGGTTATTTTCTATTTGGTTTTTCTTTTTTCTTGGTCATTTTTTACTAATTTCATCTTTTACTCTGGTCATATCCCACTGATTCATCAATGATAATATGCCATTAAACCAAATCAACACCTAAAATACATTGCCTTCTTTTACGACAACTAGTATGGATACAGCTTAATTATATATCCCTAACACTTTTCCATACTCATAGTAAATTGAGATAACTACATCACGCAAATGAGAGTTCAACATATCATTTGCGCCTTCGATAATGGATAGGCTTGCAAGCAACTGTCCTGATTTATTATCATACAAGTAATATCCACCTGAAACCCGCTTTACTCCAATAAACTGCAAAGCCCGCTTTGGTATCTTACCGGATACTTTTGCACTTGCTCCTAAATCTGCCATATTATCTGTCCTCCCTGATCTGCGTTGCTTTAACCAATTGTCCCATTGCCATAATGGCATTTGCTATAGCATTTTTCATGTTTTCTATGCTTACTGCGTCCCCATTCGCATTTATCGAAAGATGAATTTCCCGATAAACTTGATTGCTATTCTCGTCGTATATTTTGATTGAATCCGATGTACTAATAACCATAACATTTCCCCTTTTTTTAATTTATTTATATATTACATCTATGTATTTATCATAGTTGTTTATAATATCAGTACTGTAACAGCTTTCATTCAGACAGCATCACTTTTTTTACTTATTATTTATACTGATGGCGTATTGTTCATCAACTTATCAGAATAGATAAATCACAAATGCCATACTCAACTACAAAAAAAAATAACACCCCAGCAGGAGTGTTATTCCAATTCCTCAATAAACATTCTTCTCATAACAGTACTAATCCAAACAAATTATGCTGCAATCTTAATCAATGAATCTAACCCCAATATTTATGTCTCATTTGCTTTTAAAGTACTTTATCCATCTTTTTTTCCATCAAATTTTTATTTTAATGCTCTCCGCACAATGTATAGCAGAATGTCGGACAATTTTACAACTAGTCAAACCGTCCCGATCGGCAATGATTTTGCATTTTTTCAAGGGAACTATCTGATTTTTACACATTTTCCGACACTTAATCGCTTATGATACATTTTGCTTTTGATGCTGAACTAACAACGTATATCTACAATGCATCACAAAATTTTGACACTGTCCATTTTTAAAATCCATACGGATATGTAAACCATACGCCCTATCCTAACACATATTGTTTATCCGATAAACACTTCCTGCATTCCGCACTTGCCAATGCTGCCAACTGCCCACAATGTCATAATCACAGGCAAAAAAATAACACTCACACTTGAGTGTCAACTCCTTTAAGCTTATAAACTTCATCCCCACATCACAAGAGGAGTAGGGGAATAGAAAGTCTCTGATTCTTTTCCGCCTCGGCTATCTTCACATCTTCCTCAGCCTTTTCATATTGCTCACTGATGTCATGGTATTCATCAAGGGTATTGGCAAAGGCTTGGTCACCTACACCACCCGCTTGAGCACCAAACCCGTTTACAAAGGCTGAAAGAGTTTTAGCATCATAATTCGACTTACCCTCTGTAATCGTAAAACTATCCATGTAGAAGCTGTTGTTATTGGCATTACGTGCTCCAGCTGGCTTGATGCCTACCATGTTTTCACCAATTAAATTCTTGATGATTGGAGCACTCGTAGCTTTACCACTACCAGTTGTATCACCATATTTGTAAGATGCTATGGTTGGAATGTCCTTGCCTCTCCAAATTACATACCAGTAATTTGGCTTCATATCATAAGAACCACCATCATCCGTTCTGTTAAACTCATAAACATTATCTTCATCATAAGGCATAAAGCCTGATTTATTACCCATTATGTCTGATTTAACAGGTGTGGTGTTACTACTTACAAACCGCAAGAAACTATCTTTTCCTATGTGCTCATTACATGAATGCCCACTACAATCTTCATCACCACAATAGTGGGTTTCAGAACCCGTAATCGCTGCCCATTGGAATGTAATCGTTGGTATGCCGCCTATATCTTTTAAGGACTTTAACCAACTAATTCGCTTCTCTGTAAGGCGAAGGGAACCATCAAGGGGCTCGGGTTCTTCTTCCTCTGGTGCTTTTTCATACTTGATAAACAACTCTCTATCTGGATTCGTCCAGTTAGATGGTCCAAGACTACCCGGTGTAGTTCCTGTTTTACCATCTTCGGATTGATTATCTTTCGCTTCTTCATAAGTCGGATATGGCTCCGGCTCATCTGGCGTATTATCATCAACGATTACCCAATCTACTACCTTGTATTCTTCTTCATCTTCTATTTCATACGTTGCTGTGGTAGGTATCTTCTCAGATGTTGTCTTGGAAGGTGTGGTAGCCTCTGGACTGTCATAGTACATCTTCGTTACGTTGGTGTACTGGGGTGGAATGTATGGGACTATCTCCTTGTCGCCATCCTGAAATTCAGGGGGCGGAGGTGGAATAATTCCAACGTTAATGTCTACATAAAGGAAAACACCCTGTAAACTGCCATTGTCTTGCCCTAAATTTAATTGTATTCCATCCTCTACTACTTTCAAATGCGATTGACCAACAAGCCTAGATGCCTTTGCATTTTCTCCAACTGTTGTAACTAATTTCTCCGAATCATCCCATTGCTTTATCTTTTCTTGCGTAAGCTCTGGGTCTTGAGTGTGAGACTTAGCTTCTTCTGTGATGTTTGCTTTGCCATTGTTATCATAGAACTGCAATCCACCACCATCATTGGTGATATTTAAGTAGCCAGCAGTAACTTCTTTATTCGTTACATATCCCTCTATAAGACTATATGTTTTAACTTGACCACTCTCTTCATCATCCGATAAACTAAATGCTTTGGATTCGCTTGGTGCAGTGTAGGTATTGCCCGTTACCGCTGCCGTTGAAGCATTGTTAGCCTTTCGATTCACTACCTCCGGATAATTAGTGATTGCTTCATAAATTGAAAGCTCATTACCATCTGCATCATAAATGTGATACAGTGTAGAATCTGCTTCATCTGGCGTTAATAGCAATCCCGCTCGTACAAAATCTTCCTCAGTTAAATCATAATAATAATTTATTACTGGAAGTTGCTGTACTTTACTCCATTGCATGAATACGCCTATACCATAAGACAATCTCATGATGTCTCTGTTGTTGCGCATCCATGAATAGTCACCCTGAATACCGGGGTCTAACGGTCTGTATTCAAGTCCCAGTCCCTTATACTTCATGTTAGGCTCAAGCATAACTGATGTAGCGGTGTTGCGAGCTAATGAAGGAGCTACACCAGAAGTGTCGCCCAGAATTGTGTCATTACCTTTCCAGTTGACAATGTCACGCATTGTAGCTGCCGTATAAACTCCATTTACTGGAGTGTATACTCCAGGTTCTACAGTGAACATATAGGTGCCTTGCTGAACTGTGCCTAATTTGCTATAGTAGATGCCATTCTTGTAATCCTTTTCTCCTACCTTACCAAAACCACTTGATTGATTAGTATAACTACCATTCGCTACTTTTGCTAACCATAACGCCTGATTGATAACCTCACTTTGAGTGAAGAATGTTTTTACTTTGGTCGTGCTGCTAGCATTTGTACCAATTGGTAACGGGAATGACATTGTTTGACCTGCATCATTCTTATAGGATGCATAGTTTACAAATACGCGACCTAATGGTGATGTAGATGTTTTGGCGTAGTAGTCATACTGCTTTGACATTTTGTTTATATTACTAGACTTATAGTAATAAAGCGCATCAGAGAAATTGGAATGCTGCACTACTTTATATGCCGGATTCGCTGATGCCCAGTCGTATGTAGCTACCTTAATTACCTTTGACCAATCTGCTCCATCTTCACCTAATGCCTTGGATGAATCTGTGGCTCGTGGTGCCCAGTAGAGTGTGACTCGTAAGAATTGTGCATTTCCACCTGCCCATTGGTTACCAGCTAATGGTCCTGAACCACTAAACTGTGGTCCCGGAGCTGCTGAGCTAAAACCAGCACCAAATGCTGTTGTGATGGTGGAGACGAACAATAGGAAAGCCACAAATAAACTAAATATCCTCGATATTCTGCTTCTTCGTTGCATCTGTTTACCTCCTGTTGAAACTTATTCCGCTCAATGTGTAGTTCGGATGTCCTCGTGGTGTGATTGTCATTCTTAAAATTTCCTCCTTATATCAAGAGGAGGTGTGATGCTCTAAACATCACACCTCTCTAGTTTGACTTGAAAATATTCATGTTAGTATCATTATTTGCAGGTCTGCCAGTAGCCATCGTAAACAAAGAAAACATCCTTATCAGAAGGACTACCAGTTGTCAGATTACCATGAATGTCTGCTACCATTCCATTGGTTGGATTGGCTATCTTCTCAACCTTACGCATGCCTGCGCCCTCGATCATAGCCCATTCGGTCTCCCAGAAGACGTAGTCTCCTTTTTGCAAGTACTGGCCACCCATATTGTCATAGAAATCTTCAGCGATGTCTCCAATCTCTATCTGAGCACCATTGATGGGAGAAACAAGGCCAAGGTAAATACCACCCTTGCCATCGCCACCTAAACCAAGTACTCCGGTTTCAGGATCGCGCTCTACCTTAACACCATTGATGACGTCACCCTCCTTGGGGTATACAATGCCAGAAATACCTACGTTGCTACCGTCCGGCAGAGGAGACAGGCCCTCGGGCATTTCAATGATGGTATCATCATCCTTGATTTCTACACGTGGCATATAACCATACAAACGATTTACAATAACACAAGTCTCTGCACGAGTGGTTGCAGACTTCGGCTTGTAACCATTTCCACTACCCTCAAGTAAACCCATTCCATACGCAGTCTGGATATAAGAACGATAAGTGGAGTCTGCCTGATTCAGGTCGCCTATCTTAGAAGCATCAAAGGTGATGCCGGTGGTATCCTCATTGCGAATTGCTTTCGCAGAATTAACAAGCACCATCGCCATCTTTTCTCTGGTAATAGGAGTGTTGGCTTCTGAGGACATGCTGGAGGGGATAATGCCAAGCTCAATAGCTGGGTCAATTACGCGGTCTGGCCATGCCTTAGTATCATCCACAAGATTCTGATTAGCTGCCTCAAGGATTAGGGACAGTATCTCTGCTGTGGTGATGCTACGGTCTGGGTCAAACTTTAACCCACCATTTCCATCCGAAGTACCTTTGATACCTCCCTGAGATAACAAAATCGGAATATTATTGTCCCGAACCGCCCAGTGATTCTTTAATACACTCTCATAATCACTGAAATCTTCCAGATTAGGAGTAGGAGTGGTGGAGCGGGCTATCGGAGCCGCAGAAGTAAGCGCATCGACGTCACCGACCTCCATCACGATACTCCCATCCATAGTGATTAAATCACTAACATCCTCCGTATCTAACGCTAACGCCGATACCGTTCCCTGCGCTACTATCGCTACCGCCATAATCATCGGTATCAATATGCGCTTCACCTTAATAAATTGAGTTTTCATAAATGCTTATGCCTCTCTTTCTAAAATTTACACTACCTCTTTCAGATATGTGTATGTAATATGGATGATTATCCCTCCTTAATTTTGCTCCTTTTTGTGATGCATCTTCAATCTTTCAGCTGCACCACGAGCATCAGCGTATTTCCATTATATTGCTGATTTGCTGGCATTACAAGTCATGATTTGACATTTTTCCCTATGTATTTTCTTTCTCAGTTTCAAGCCCCCAGTTTTAACATATATGCATTTTTCAACATTCCGTACAGATGGTTTTTCACCCCCATCAGTCCCATTCTACGATCCCGATTATGACTAGCGTATTGAACATGTTTTCAACATTCTGTACAGCTTGTTTTCCCCCCTCAGTTCCATTCTATGATTCCGATTATGACTAGCGTATTGAACATGCTTATCATCTAAAATCCCGAAATATGTTAGCTGGTTATAATGTATCGTGCTAACTTATATGTTTCTGCTTACTGTATATAAAATATGATCTGCTCTCGCTATCATCATCCCAAGTCTCTGCTATCTAATTTTAATGCTACTTGCCAAGGTTCTTGGGTATAATCTGTAATGTATTCTCTGAGTTCGATAAGCTGCATCAGTTTTATCTAATGTGTAGCTTGTAAACTAGATTGTTTTTCATTCCTCTTAATTTTGGATATAACCCCGTGGACTTAGTGGTTACTTTACTTCTGTGGAAGGTTGTATAACAGGTATTCTAATTTTTATCCCTATGTTCTGTAACCGAAACCATACTGATGATATTTTTTACTATCTGTCTGGGGAATTAAAAACAAAAGCATTGGCAACATACCAATGCTTTTGTCTGTAATGCGAGATAATTATTATGCTCCTACCGTCAGCTATAAGCATGTTGGGATTTTATCAGTCCATTATCACACTTTTTCTATGTACTTTCTGTAAAACACAATGCTGCTTGCGTATTGTATTTTCTGAGATAGGTAAGCTGCATTGGTTTTATCTAATGTGTAGCTTGTAAACTAGATTGTTTGTCATTTCTCTTAATTTTGGATATAACCCCGTGGACTTAGTGGTTACTTTACTTCTGTGGAAGGTTGCAAAACAGGTATGCAAATTTTTACCCCTATGCTCTGTAACCGGAACCATACTGATGATATTTTTTACTATCTGTCTGGTGGATTAAAAACAAAAGCATTGGGGTCATACCAATGCTTTGTTTATGCTTTTGCTTTGATAGTTGAGATAGCCATATCTTATCCGAGATTAACTAATATACTATTTGCTTCTTGTATCACTTCTTTGCTTTTAATCAAATTGATGCTTTGTTTCTATATGGAATGTTCGCCTTTTAAGTCTTACATCCTAAGTTAATATTTTATTCTGTTATGTTATGTGTTTTTTTCCATGATATCCTAAAATCATTTACCCTTTCCGTACCTAAGTCAACTCACTTTTTCCTCATTTTGCTGCATAATTTTTTTCACCACTGTATCACTTGACGTATCGCTATCAAATCATCAATGTATCATTACATTTCAAATTCAAAAATTTTTTTCACCTAGGTTGTACGTGCAATGTATCCCTAATTTTTGTTTACTGCTTCACATCCAAAATCTACTGTTTTACTTTCTTCATACGCTTTTACCCTCCTATAAAATGTAGACCTGCTGATCTCTAAAAGCTTTGCCGCCTGCTCTGATGTTATCTTATCGTCACACCACTGCTTATAAACAGCTTCAAAATTTTCTATTGTTTTCGGCTTACGTCCTTTATATTTCCCTGCTTGCTTAGCAATTTTAATACCTTGCATCTGCCTTTCCAATATTTGCTTTCGCTCCAATTGCGCAAAGCATGCAAGCATACTTAGAAAGAATTCCCCATAATGGTCTGCACTCGTAAAATGTGGACTAAGACAAACCAAACTTGCCTTTTGCTCAGTAATTTTATCTACGATCGTCAGTATATCACGGGTGTTTCTTCCCAATCTATCTATACTCAACACAGTAACCGAATCGCCTTCGCGTAATTGATTTAGCATTATATTCAGTTCTGCACGCTCCATATTTGCACCAGACGCCTTATCCAGATAAACTTTATCGTAGTCACCTTGTTTTGCTTGTTCTATCTGTCTTGCTTCATTTTGGTCTACTGTACTTACTCTGGAATAAAAGAATTTCATCTTAAAAAACCTCGTTTCTCTTGTTCATCACTAGTCACTTGAATGCTTCAAGTCCCATTTTAACCCATATTACCTCATTGACACACCCTATGCTTCATTAGACCATACCCAATTGAGCGTTTCATTTGCAGTCTCATATAAACATAAAAATCCCTATTGATACTGCTTTGAAACACTTATGAGACTGTAAATGACACTTCCCATTTGACTTATCTCATATTGTCTGCTACGCCTGCTCCACCTCCATCGTACACATACAATCACCACACAGGATATTAACTTCTCTTGTTGCCCTTACGCTCATGCCACATGATGGGCAAATATATTTCCGTGTACTTGATTTTCTTTTTCCTGTTTGACCACCTGCAGATGGGGAAGGGGAGAGGTTATCATCCCGGTGATGATCAATACCCAATTCCATAAGCCCATTCTCTTTCAGTACTGCAATAAACCCTGTGCTTGGCGTGGTTTTGCTGTATCCGATATATGGCGCATACTCAATAAGAAGTCCACGCTTTTCTGCTTCTGCTTTAAAAAGCTTATTGTGATATCGTCCTGACTTTGATGTATCAGCAATACCATTTACCATGCAATAAAGATGCACCATTTCATGTTGTAAAGTAGCTAACACATTTTCGATTGGTCTATCTAAATGCTCTGCACTAATATTGATCTCATAATAACTGGCTGCTTCATCTTTCCATACCTCCTGTGTCGTGATGTATCCATACACCTTTGGGCGTGATTGTATCGTAATCATTACTTTTGGCAGTGCACTTCCAAAATACACCCTATTCAGGATTTCAAAAGCTTTCTCCAGCATTGCACTATCCTGTGCAATCATTAGTTAATCCCCCCATTTTATTATCCGCTTACTTATATCTATATCAAAAAGTCTTTTTTCAAGTCTGATAAACGAAAAAGAGCACTCAACATGTACAGTTGAGTGCTCTTATCACGCATTTTCTATATTTTATTTCACCATGCTATCCGGATTCATTTCGGGCTTGCTGATCACTTCTTTAGTACTGCCTTTCACCGCCGAACACAGCACTTGTATTTTCCCTTTGCTATCTATTTTTATTCCATTTATTGCGCCTAGCTCATGCAGTGTCTTAATTTTTTCTTCAGCCATCATACCATGAAAAAACCTACTAGACACCACCTCATATTCCGTGCCAGACTTTCCCACTACTGTATACATGATATTGACAATGCAATCACTTTCATACTTGGGACAAAGTGAGCCAATACCCGTCTTAACCATATAGTTATTACAAAACTCCCTGTCTACTGCTAATTCTCCGCTGCTCTCCAACCGGAACCCGAAGACTTTGTTTCCTGCTTTGATTGCGTTTTTGACCTGTTTGGCTGTCATACCCACCATTTCTTTGTTCTCGCTAGAGTAGCATTCAAACCCAACGCTCCGTTTGCCAAGCATCACTTCGTTAATCAATACTTTGCACATGGTCTTGTTTCTCCTTTTCTATTGGTTTTCTCTTGATGCTTGCATATTGTAACGCTGGGACGAGTGATAAACTATGGTGATTATGTAAGGAATTATTAAGTTAATTTGATCTGATTGCACATTCATTTCTTATACTAAAAGGCCTATTAACATTATGTTAATAGGCCTTTTCTTCACAGCGAATAGTTATACCACAACACCTCTGTTCGTCTGTTGTCTGCTTTACCGCCAACAGAGGTCTTTGTGGGGATTTCAATTTTGTTCCAACCACGCAGGTATTTATTATATAACTCATTATCATAATTGCTGATAATCATTTTACATTTTGCATTATGTACCATGTCCAAAAACCATTCGTGATCTTCATAGGCAGAAGGATGCTTATAAACCCCACAACCTAAATCTTTTTCACCATGAAGATAACTTGGGTCAGCATAACAGAACACATCCGGACTACTTAATATACAAGCATTATCAAGACAATAGTCAAGTGCATTTATTTGGTTTACGTGGACACCCTCTAACCTATCAGCAACATCATACAGTCGATCAATTTGTCTATAATATGCTTCTTGGCTCTTATACTTGTACGAAGTCCAATACTTTCCCATTGCGTCACGGCTTTGTGCATATACCACGTATGTAGCTACTGCAAGGTCGATTTCCGAAATGCCATATATTTCAGCTTGTGGACGATCTGTTACGTAGTCCCAAACATCTAAATATTCTATTCCATTTTTACCTCGGATCAGATCGGCCGCGTATTTCCAAGCCTCCGAACGTTCCGCTTCATTTTCACTTTGGAGAAGACCTCTCACGTAATCCCAAAAATCTTCCTTTTTATTTTCACCTTGCTCTTCATGTCCTGACGATGATTGCGTATCTTGTGACTGGAATTTATATGCATCTCGAATTGCATGGAACAAATCATAATGCGCCCTATATTTTTTCCACTCTTCAAGAATATATTTAGCTTTCGCCCTTTCTTCAGGATTTAGCTGGTAGTGTGGACATTTCTTTTTCTTTTGCGCTACGTACTTGAAAAAACGCATTAGCTCGTCAGAAATCTGGGCACCTATATTATCATCAACTTTATTACGGATATCTAATGCCCAATCAAATTGTTCCTGACTATATTCCGTTTCATAGAGCCGGGCAATCAATTCATGTGCTGTGTCCTGATTGCTCATCATGCTAACAAACGCACACAGGCCAGCAGAGGAATCATTGTATATTTCCAAATCATGCCGCGCTTTATTCAGCAAAACCCTACACGCGCCACCAAACATCTCTATGTATGTATCTGTATTCTTATAATCGATCAAATCACAGATCAATGGGGCTAGTTTTGCTTTGCCACCAAAGTAGCTGAACATAGATAGCGTTTTCATTACTCATCCATCCGTTTCCGATGTTGGTAATTCTGGTAATTCTGGTAATGCGCTCTTTCGAAATGACATAACTTTTATCGCTTTGTCTTTCTCAGGTTCCTTTACCGTGCAGTCATATCTTCCAGTGCTACACTTTGTATAACCTTTCTGCTTCAACTGTCTCTTTAACTCCGTTAGGTCTATCGCAGCATACTCGCTATCCCTTATCAAGTCCTGAAATTCTTTTACAGGGATATTACAACACATCTCACCTTTTATTGTGGTTGGGAATGCCATTCCCTCTGCGATACAGTCTGTTACCATCGCCAGAATAGCGTTTAATACCTCACCACTGATGGTTCCCTCATCATCAAAGCTTTCGCATTTCAAATCATAATAATTGTTTTCAATGCACTTTGCTAAATCCGTGAAAACAATCCGGGACGCGATAACGCCATATTCGCGTAAGGATAATAAATTATCAACTAGCTTGGGCATTGCAGCAGATATTTTCCCGGTCTCTTTACCATCCCTATCCAATGCCGTGATAACAAGCCGCTCTCTACCGTTCTGGGCAGACTTCTCACGCTCTACAATGAACTTGAATTCAATTTCTGGCGCACCGCTATTGTTCTTTTTGTCTAATACTTTCTGATAAGTAAAAGATTGTTCCTGCTTGTTAAACACAATCTGCTTAGCCATAATCTTTCGTCCGTCCATTCTTCTATATATTATATATAATAACAGAAAAAACCAAGCATGTAAATACTATCATGCAAGTCATACAAATCATACAAGTAAACTCATTTAATTGTCATCACTTGGTTAAGTTAATAATATCAAAAAAAACCGCTTATTTTTACAAATAAGCGGTTGCATATATTTTAAATTTAGAATAAAATAATAACGGAGGTCTTTGGATGGTATCTCCCCCAGTCAAGCACGCTACCAGCTGCGCTACACCCGGATTAAAACAAAATAAATTCTGCTAAAATAGAATAACAAATTTGACAGCCATTGTCAAGGAAAATCTTAAAAAATTAACGTACCTGTTCGTTTTAATGTTCAGTCATTCCCCATTCTCCGCTTTCTCACAAGAAAGTTTCATTCAATAAAATAGTCCATACACAACAAGCCGCAACGTGAAACAGCAAATCAAGATCCCGTCCATATTCGAAAGGCACGAGTCAACCAAAAGATTGATACGCTTTCTACATATTTGAGTAAAACACACAATAAAGAGAAGAGCGATTAGATTGTCCTAATCGCTCTTCTCCTTATTTATAGGTAATGGTTATTGTTCCATGATCCGTTACAATGATTGTGTTTTCAGTGATCACCTCATCGCTGTCATCTGAGATAATGTTATACTTTATATCACCGCTCTGTTCTTCGCTTTCTTTTTCTTCTGCCGGAGAAAGGATCACCGCATCATCATACCGGGTACTCGTGCAAGCACCATGTGGCGTATCCCAATTATTGTGATCAAATGACATGGCTGCATCACTCTTCAAAAAATACTCATACCGTACATATCCTTCCCTGTTTGGAATTGGATCATCCCATGTGGTATCTACATGGTACCACTCGCCATCAATTTGCACAATATTCCATGCATGGGGGCCGCCTGCCCAGCCGGAAATCAATTCGCACGGAATACCCGCACGATCCATCAGCTTTTTATATGCTTCCGCATAGCCCTCGCAAACAGAAACCCGATCTACAAGCGCACCATAAGCAGTATATTGCTTATATGGTCTGTCACCGGCCGCATACTCCCCCTCAGCATATCTATTATTCAGCACAAGCCAATCGTGCAGGGCCTTTGCAACCTCATAATCGCTCATCCCATCTCTCACGCAGGACACAATCACGGTTTCAACCGCAGACTCGAGTTTTTCCACCTCTTCCGGCGTAGATACTGCCAAAGGGAGCGTCATATACACATCTTTTTCTTGCTCAAAGGTCACAAATGGTTGGTCGCCAGACATCGAGATTTCCGCATAATTACTTGACGCGATGTTCTGCACATACGGAAGATATTCTTCCGGGAGACAATAATACCAGAAAACCACATCACCGTGGTGCGCGTTACCATCCACAGGGGTTGGCGCAGGCCGCTTTGACGGATTCGCTATGATTTCATAAATATCATTGCCGATTCCTTCCGCCTTCTCCCCGTAAAACAACTTGGGAGAGATGATCACACGATTTGTCGCGTTATCAAAATCCACACCGAAATTCACTTGAAAAGCAATATCTCGCAGCTTAACATAATTATTTCCATTGATTTGGTAAGCTTTCATATTTGCATAGATTCCATCGACTGCAATACGCTGGTCAGTCACCCGAGCGACCGCACCCTCTACCGCTTCATCTGTGATGCCGGTAGTGCTGGAGGCTTTTCGAGCTGTGCTGATCTCAACGGTCTGCGTCGCACTGTCCCACTCTACGCCAAAGCCTACCAATGCGCCAATATCACGCAGTTTGAAATAATTGTTGCCCTCAATATTATAGCCAGTCGGATAAACGCGGGTATTGTCCACATAAACCGACTGCCCCATATCGCGGGTTGGTGTGGCAATGATCTCGTTTGCCGCAATGGCAGACACTGCCATACAGACCATCATCGCTGCCGCGCATACCACTGTCGTTTTCATCCGTTTTTTCATCACAATTCCCCTTTCATCTGACCGAACGGCTCCGCTGAATGAAATGAACAAACGTTACAACCCAAGACAAAAACACCATTACCAGCATTGCATAACCGATGCCATGCGCCAACATTGTGTGATCTGCCTGAAACTCGCTCCAAATCGTCTGCAACGCCAACCAATACAGCATAGGAATGATCGTACGCGTTTTCACACCGATTTTCAGGATGAATAATACAACGATACCACAAATCGACAAGGTTGTTATGGCGGCTTTGTGCTGTGCTTCTCCCATTATACTCCTGTCCCCCTTTTTTCTGATGCAAATATTTTTATACCTGTGTGTCCGATTGGTTTTTCTGGTATCATCATAGCAGATATCAAGTCCTTTAAACCGGACTTTCCGCAGGAGACTTTTTGAGAAGCGTGAAAATTTAAAAACCAGGCGAGATACGGTCAATCCGCATCCCGCCCGGTTTTATGCCTTTATGCGTCCTTTGCACCAAAATCCATTGCGAAGCGTGCAAGCATCTTTGCTGCATCCTCGACATCGCTCTCCGCGCACATCTCGCTCGGAGAATGGATATAGCGCGTTGGGATGGACACTGCGCCTGCCTGCACGCCCGCGCGCGCCTTTTGCAGCGCTGCCGTATCCGTGCCTCCGAACTGCAAAATCTCGCGCTGGGTCTGCACGCCGCAATCTGCCGCTGCTTGTTCCAGCGCTGCACACACTGCCGGCGTGCAAATCACCGAGCGATCCATCACCTTGACCGCCGGGCCTTTGCCCATATCGACCGCCATCGGCGTTTTACGCTCGGGCAGGTCGCCCGTGTCGGTCACATCCACCGCAATAGCAACATCCGGCTGCACAGCAAACGCTGCCGCGCCCGCGCCGCGCAGACCGACTTCCTCCTGCGCTGTGAACACGAAGTACAGGTCGTTGTCCGTCTCCCCTATCTGCTCCATCGCCCGCAGCAGCGCCACACAGCCGATGCGGTTATCCAGATATGGGCCACACAGCACACCATTCTGCTCAAAGCGCGGCGCTTCAAACACCGCAAAATCGCCCACCTGCACCTGCTTCTCTGCATCCGTACGGTCTTTTGCACCAATGTCAATAAACAGGTTGTCCAGCGTCAGATCCTTAAACGGCGTTTTCTCCTCATAAGAGATGACACCGCGCGTGCCGTTCGCAAACCGCACCATAATGTTGATGAGATCACCCTTGAACAGGCCGCCGACCTGTGAAAAGCGGATAAAACCCTTTTCGTCGATATAGGTTGCTACCACGCCGATAGAATCCATGTGCGCGGCGAACAGCACCTTTTTGCCGCTTCCCTTTTTGCGGCAGATGAGGTTGCCCAACGCGTCTGTTGTCACATCGTCAATATATTCACCCGCAATCGCCGCGATCGCCTCACGCACATCATCCTCGCGGCCGGACGGGCCGAACGCACCGCCGACTTCGCACCATAAATCAAAAACCTTGCTCATTCGGTCTCTCCTCCCAGTTCTTCCAGAAATGCGTGCGCCGCTTGCAAAACTGCCTCGCAGTCGCTCAGCGCCGCCACGCTCGACGGCGAATGGATATAACGCACGGGCGCAGCCACAGCGCACACGCGCACACCTTCCCGGCTCTTATGGATACGTCCCGCGTCCGTGCCGCCGGAAATGCGTGTCTTGGTTTGCCACGGAATACCGCGTCGGATACAAGCATCGCGCAGCAGTTCAAACAGTGCTGCATCGTAAATCGTCGCGCCGTCCATGAACGGAATGACCGCACCGCCGCGCACGCGGCAAACCGCCTTGCCGTCTGTCACCTCTGCTAAATCGGCTGCGGTCGTGCCCTCGATCACCAGCGCAAAGCCCGGGTCAAGCGCATATGCCATGCTGGCTGCGCCGCGCAGGCCGGTCTCCTCTTGTACGGTGAAGCAGAACCATGTGTCCACCGGCGGCTGCTCCTCCAGCAGTGTCAGCAACGCTGCACAGCCGATGCGGTCGTCGATTGCCTTGGCTTTGATAAGGCCGTCGCCAAACAGGACAACATCCGAATCGAACACGCCGTAGTCGCCCAACGACACCTTGGCTTCTGCTGCCGCGCGGCTGGTTGCGCCGATATCAATATACAAATCCTTGGTCTTGGGCATGGTGCGCTGCTCAGCGGCAGTCGTTAAATGCACCGCCTTGATGCCAATGACACCGCGCGTGTCACCAAAGCGCACGCCCTTGCCAATCACAACGCGCGGATCCACCCCGCCGACAAAGCCAAATTTCAGCATACCGTCCTCGGTGATTTTTTTGACGATAACGCCGACTTCGTCCATATGTGCGCACAAAACCACCGGGCGCTCGAGCGTTTTCTGCCCCTTTCGGAACACCATCACATTGCCGATGGCATCCGTTCGGATTTCATCCGCAAAAGGCTTTGCCTTTTTGAGCACAAACTCACGCACCGCGTCCTCACAGCCCGACGGGCCGGGCAGCGCACACAGCGCTTTCAGCAGTTCGGTCATGCTTCCACCTCCCCGTCAAAATCGCACAAAAAGCGATAGATCAGCTCCGCCACGTCCTCCACATCGGACGTTTTGACCACTTCGACCGGCGTGTGCATATATTTCTCCGGGATGGACAGAAGCGCGGTCGCAATGCCGTGTGCCACAATCTGCATCGTCCACGCATTTGTACCTGTGTTACCCTCCATCACCTCAAGCGAATAGTCGATATCGTTCGCTTTTGCGGTTTTGATCAGCCGTTTGGTCAGTCCACGGTGCAGATTTGGTCCTACGCCGATAGCCGGACCGCTGCCCAGTTCAAACACGCCGTCCGACGGACCGTCCGGTGTCTTACCGTGTGTCACATCCACCGCGATCGCATATTCCGGCTGCACCGCAAACGCACCGGTCTGCGCGCCGAGGCCGGTAACCTCTTCCTGCGCACTGATGAGCACCGCGATGTTGCAGCGACGTTTTTTGTGCTTTTTGAGCTTTTCGAGTGCAAGCAGAATCGCAGCCACGCCTGCTCGGTCATCCAGACATTTGCTGCACACCTGCCCGCCGAGCAGCTTCACCGGCTGCTGCGTAAATACGATCGGCGTACCGATGCGAATTTTTTCCTGGGCGTTTTCCAGTCCGGTGTCGATCAACATTTGGTCGATCGGCACTGCTTTGTCCTGTTCGCCTGCTTTCAGCAGGTGTGGCGGCATACAGCTGACCACACCGTACAACGGCTCGTCCGCCAGAATGGTCACTTCGGTAGCAAGCAGCATACGCGGATCGACACCGCCGACCGGCGCAAAACGCAAAAAGCCGCCGTCCAGCACCTCGGTAACAACAAAGCCGATCTGGTCAAGGTGCGCGTCCAGCAGCACGGTTTTAGCGTGTTTACGACCGCAGCTCTTATACCCCAGCACATTGCCGTTATGGTCGACCTCAACGGTATCACACAGCGGCCACAGCAGCGCAGCAACCGCCTGCGCCGCCTGTTCTTCAAACCCGCTCACCGCTGGCAGCGCGCACAGCGTATGCAGGGTTTTCTCTATCTGCAAGGAACATTCCTCCTTTTTTGATTTGGAAACGAGCAGTTACTCGCCCGTAGATTCTATTATACCCGTTTCCGCTTCCGGAAACAATACACCACCCGTCGTGATGAGCAGATTTTGTGTCCACTTTTGTTCTACCACACATTTTGTCAAGAAAACTTTGCAATCCATCTTGACAAGTTCACTTGTCATGTTATACTGAATACGCCAAGAACACTTGGCACAACGGTAGATAGAGATAAAGAGGTGCTTTATGAACAAAGAAGAAATTCTGGCGAAAAGCCGCAGTGAAAACACAGATGAAGGCAAAAAGAATGCGGAAGATCAGGGCAGACAAATCGGCATTATCGCATTCATCATCGTTCTGATTTTTCTCTTCATTTTCAGCATGTGTACCAATCGGTCAAACGATGCGCTGGCCGCAGTCTTTTGGACATATGTTGCGGCCGAAGCCTATCCCCGCTATCGGTTCAGCAAAGAAAAATCTTTACTAGTTACTACCATTGCAGGCGGTTTTCTTGCCATTGCTAACCTCATCACCTATGTAATGCGCGTGGTGGGATGAGCGATGGACAACAAACTGATTCTGCACAACCGCTTGAAAGAAGCGCGCGTTGAAAAAAGTCTATCACAAGCCCAGCTGGCAGAGCTGGTCGGCGTATCACGCAACACAATCAGTTCCATCGAAACCGGTCAGTTCAATCCGACCGCGAAGCTTGCGCTCATTCTGTGTATTGCACTGGACAAAAAATTTGAAGATTTGTTCTTTTTTGAATGAAACACAAAAAAAGGATGCCGCAAATGCAGCATCCTTTTTCTATGTTCTCTATCAGGTATCCAGCTCGCAACAATACAGCGTATTGGTATCGGTATCATAAAGCCCCACGGTAAAATTAAAGGAAGCCCTGTTCAAAATATCCGCACCGGTTGCCGCATCCTGTTCCACTTGCCGGTCAATTAAGCGATAATACCCATTCTTAATCTCCGGCACCAGCGTTTCGCCGTCCTCATCCGTCAAAAACGGGCCAATGCTGCTTTCTGCATCAGATACCCCATAGACCAATGTCTGAACGGTTTCATCCAGCGGAAACGGCTGCCACGCAGCATCCGCTTCGATTTGTTTTATCATCTCGTTGCCGTCAAAATGCAGCGCAATGCAGGAAATACCATCGCCGTTGCCGCTATG
>JAHZFK010000014.1:0-45664 GCA_019421385.1 Clostridiales bacterium | reverse complement strand
GTGCTGCCGGTGGAAGCATCCACCCCAAGTGCTTCCGAGACCATCTCCTGCGGCTCTTTCGAACCGCAGGCAGCCAATGAAAAAACAAAAACGAGAACAATCCCTATCCAACCTAATTTTTTCACAGCAAGCACCTCCGCTTGTCGCGTGAACAAATCGAAAAAACAACTTACAGCTTAGCCAGCTCCTGCGCGATCAGCTTGTTGATGATCTGCGGGTTGCCCTGACCCTTGGAGGCCTTCATGCACTGGCCCACAAGGAAGCCGGTGACGTTCTTGCCTGCCTTGAAGTCCGCGACGGCCTTTTCGTTCTTCGCGATCACGTCCTGCACGATGGCGAGGATTGCGCCCTCGTCGGACACCTGCTTGAGGCCCATGCGCTCGACGATTGCTTCAACCGTTTCGTCAGTCTCAAACATGCTCGGCAGTACCTTCTTACCTGCCGCGCCCGAAATCGTGCCAGCCTCAATCAGCTTGACCAGATCAACCAGCTTGTCTGCGGTTAGCTTGGTATCCGGCAACTCCACGCCCTTGTCGTTGAGGTACTTGGAAATGTCGGACAGAATCCAGTTTGCCGCCGCCTTGGGCTTGACCTGCTTTGCTGCCGCGTCGAGCAGCTCCGCCTTGGCAAAGCTATCCGAAATCAGACGTGCTTCCATTGCGGTCATGCCATACTCATTGAGGTAACGCTCATAGCGCGAGATCGGCAGTTCTGGAATTTCGCTCTCGATCTGCTGCATCCACTCGTCCGAAATTTCCACCGCGATCAAGTCCGGATCGGGGAAATAACGATAGTCCTGCGCGTCCTCCTTGGTGCGCATGACCGTATTCTTCAGCTTCACATCATCCCAGCGACGGGTCTCCTGCTGAATCTCGCCACCGTTCTCGACCACTTCGATCTGGCGGGCAATCTCATAATCGATTGCGCGTACCGCGCCCGAGAAGGTGTTGATGTTCTTCATCTCGACGCGCGTGCCCAATTCCTCCGAGCCTTCCGGACGGATGGAGACGTTCACGTCGCAGCGAATCGAGCCTTCCTCCATCTTACAGTCGCAGATATCGAGGTAAGACAGCGTGGTTTTGATCATTTCGAGGAATTCCTTCGCTTCCGCCGAGGAATGCAGGTCGGGCTTGGTGACCATTTCGATCAGCGGCACGCCGCAGCGGTTGAAGTCGACAACCGTGCCGTCGATCTCGTCGTGCAGCAGCTTGCCTGCGTCCTCCTCGAAGTGGATGCGCTCCAGACGGCAGGACTTCTTCTCGCCGTCGACGTAGAAGAACACCTCGCCGTTTTCGCAAATCGGTACATCAAACTGCGAAATCTGGTACGCCTTAGGCAAATCGGGGTAAAAATAGTTCTTACGGTCGGCCTTGCAGAGCTGGTTGACCGTGCAGCCGGTCGCCTTGCCCATCTTGGCCGCATAGTGTACTACCTGCTTGTTGAGCACAGGCAGCGCGCCCGGCATACCGGTGCAGACCGGGCAGGTGTGTGTATTGATCGGTGCGCCGAACGAAGTCGAGCACGAGCAGTAAATCTTGCTCTTGGTGGACAGCTCCGCATGCACCTCAAGGCCGATGACAGCTTGATATTTCATTTGTCGATTCCTCCCTTACAGTGCCGCGATGATGTTCTTGAGGCCTGATGCCTGCTCAAATGCTAGGCCAGCGTCCAGCAGCTTCTGCTCACCGAAGCGCGGCCCGATGAGCTGCATACCAATCGGCATTTTGTCCGCGTCAAAGCCGCAGGGCTGCACCAGCCCCGGCAGGCCCGCGATATTGACCGATACCGTGCAGATATCGCCCGCATACATCTCGAGCGGATTGGTCGTCTTGGAGCCCATTTCATAGGCCGTAGTGGGCGCAACCGGCGTCAGGATAACGTCGCACTTCTCAAACGCATTGGCGAACTCCTCGCGAATCTTACGCTGCGCCGCGCGTGCCTTCTTGTAATATGCGTCATAGTAGCCGGAGGACAGCACATAGGTGCCCAGCATGATGCGGCGCTGCACCTCTGCGCCGAAGCCCTCCGAGCGGCTCTTGGTGTACAGCGCAATCAGATCGTCGCCCGCGTTCGGAGTGCGATAACCGTACTTGACGCCGTCAAAACGCGCCAAATTGGAGGACGCCTCGGCCGACGACAGGATGTAGTACACCGGCAGCGCGTATTCAACCAGCGGCAGCGAAATCTCGAACACCTCTGCGCCGAGGTTCTTGTAGGTTTCGGCAGCGGCAAGCACGCTCTCACGAACCGCGTCCGAAATGCCCGCGCCGAAATATTCCTTGGGCAGACCGATCTTCATGCCCTTGATATCCGCGTTCAGGTTTGCACGGGTCGAGCCTTCAAACGGCGTTTTGACCGAAGTCGAGTCATGCATCGGGTCATGTCCAGTGATGGCGTCGAGCAGCATCGCCACGTCCTCCACCGAGCGGCCGAACGGGCCGATCTGGTCAAGCGAAGATGCAAATGCAATCAGGCCATAACGGGAAACTGCGCCATAGGTCGGCTTGAGGCCGACCACGCCGCAGAAGGATGCCGGCTGACGGATCGAGCCGCCGGTATCCGAACCGAGCGACAGCGGAACCTCGCCCGCCGCAACGACTGCCGCCGAACCGCCGGACGAGCCACCCGGTACGCGGTTCAAGCCGTGCGGGTTGTGGGTCGGGTGTGCAGCCGAGTTTTCACAGGACGAACCCATTGCAAATTCGTCCATATTCGCCTTGCCGGTCATGACCACGTCATGCGCAGCAAGCTTTTCGACCACCGTCGCGTTGTACGGCGGCTTGAAGTTATACAGCATCTTGGATGCACAGGTGGTCAGCGTACCCTTGGTGCAGATGTTGTCCTTGACAGCAACCGGGATGCCTGCCAGCGCAAACAGTTCCTCGCCCGCGGCGCGCTTCTTGTCCACTTCGGCCGCCTGCGCGAGCGCAGACTCTTCCGCGACCGTCACATAGCCCTGCACCTTGTCCTCGACCGCTTTCGTGCGGGCGAAAACATCCTGCGCAAGCTCTACAGCGGAAATTTCCTTATCGGCGAGCATTTTGGAAAGCTCGGCCGCTGTTTTCTCATAAAGTGCCATAGTTACCTATCCCCCTTATTCTACCACGCGCGGCACGGCTACGCCGCCCGCCTGAAAGTCCGGCGCGTTCGGCTCGATGAGCTGATCGGGCGTGTACTCCTGCACGACTACGTCCTCATGGAACGCATTCTTGCGCTCGGTGTTGATGACATCCGTGATATCGCCAAGGTCCAGCTCTGCCAGCTTGTCCACCATGCCGATGATGCCCTGCATGTCGTCCGCAAGACGGTCGAAAATGCCGCCCGTCGAGTCCAGACGCGCAAGGGATGCGATGTGCTCAATTTCTTTTCTGGAAATTGCCATGTCAAAGTTCCTCCTGCTGTATCATATTTTTGAATTCTTCCTCTGTTAAAACTGGGATGCCAAGCTCCGCTGCTTTTTGCAGCTTGCTGCCTGCGTTTTCCCCAGCCACCACATAGCTTGTTTTCTTGGAGACCGACCCGGCTGCCTTGCCGCCGAGCGACTCAATGAGATCGTTGATCTCCTTGCGGGTATAGAGCGTCAGGCTGCCGGTGGCAACGATCGTCTTACCCGCAAGCAAATCGCTTTTCGCTGTCTTTTCCCCGATGAAGTTGACGCCCGCCGCACGCAGCTTCTCAATCAGTTCTTTCGACTGATCGAGTTCGCGCCACGCCGCAATGCTCTCTGCGGTCGTCTTGCCGATGTCTCGAATCTCGGTCATTTCCTCGACCGATGCCGCGAGCAGCGCATCCAAACTGCCGAAATGGTTCGACAGTATCTTGCCCGCCTTCTGGCCAACATGCCGAATGCCGAACGCAAACAGCAGCCGCGACAGGTCGCGCGTTTTGCTCGCCTCAATGCCGCGCAGCAAGTTATTTGCCCAAGTATCCACCTTTTTGCCAAGTGGCAACAGCTGTTCCACCGTCAGGTCATACAAATCCGCAGCAGACTTGACCAGCCCCGCATCAATCAGCTTTTGCAGGTTGCCTTCGCCGCAGCCGTCAATGTCCATTGCGTCGCGCGAAGCAAAATGCATCAGATTGCGCAACAGCTGCGCAGGACATGCCGCACCCGTGCAGCGGATGGCGGCTTCTTCCTCGTCGTCATAAACCGGCGCGCCGCACACCGGACAGAACTTCGGCATTTCATACGGCTGCGCGTCCGCAGGACGCTTGTCGAGCGCCACCCCGATGATCTCCGGAATGATCTCACCCGCCTTGCGCACCGAAACCGTATCCCCCACCCGTACATCGAGCTGGCGGATAAAGTCGCGGTTGTGCAGCGTCGCGCGCGACACGGTCGTACCCGCAAGCCGCACCGGTTCGAGTACCGCATTGGGCGTTAAAACACCCGTGCGCCCGACCGAAATGATGATATCCTTAAGCAAAGTCTGCTTGACTTCGGGCGGGTATTTATACGCCGCTGCCCAGCGCGGAAACTTGGCCGTCGAGCCAAGTGTCTGCCGCTGTGCAAATGAATTGACCTTGACAACCGCACCGTCGATATCGAAATCCAGTTCGCCGCGCGTCTCGCCCATATTCTCGATCTCCCGCTGTACGTCCGCCGGATCGGTATAGACCGGATAGCGCGGGCTGACCGGAAAGCCGAGCGATTTCAGCATATCCAGCGAATCCGTGTGACTGGTCAGCGGTAGCTCGTCCGCATTCTGGATGTTGAAGCAGAAAATCGACAGCTTGCGCTGCTTGGTGATCTTGCTGTCCTTCTGCCGCAGCGAACCCGCCGCCGCGTTGCGCGGATTGGCGAGCAGCGGCTTTTCGTGCAGTTCGAGTTCCGCATTAAGCGCATCGAACACTGACTTTTTCATATACACTTCGCCGCGCACAATCAAATGCGGCGGCGCGTTTTCCAGCTTTTGCGGAATATCCTTAATCGTTTTGAGGTTCGCGGTTACATCCTCGCCAACCTGCCCGTCGCCGCGCGTCGCACCGCGCACGAATACACCGTCAACATATTCCAGCGCAACCGAAAGGCCGTCGATTTTATACTCGACCACATATTCCGCCTGCCCGACCGCGCCTTCCACGCGGCCGTAAAACTCGGAAAGCTCGTCAAAGGAAAAAACATCCTGCAAACTTTCCAGCGGATACGCATGTGTGACCTTGGCGAACCGTCCGGATGCCGTGCCGCCGACGCGCTGCGTCGGGGAGTCCGCATCCGCGAATTCCGGATGCGCAGCCTCCAAAGCGCGCAGCTCGCGCTGCATCATATCATATTCGTAATCCGAAATCTCCGGTGCATCTTCGTTATAATATTTTTCGTTGTGATACCGCAGCTTTTCACGCAATGCGGTGATCTGCCCGAGGGCATCCATGCAAGCACCCCTTCACATTCCAATACAGAATATAGTATACCAAATTTTTGTCCCATTCGGAAGTATTATTTTCCGTTTTCCGACGAATTATCATAATCGCTGATCTCGCCGAGCAGGCCGGAACCCAGATCGTCGATATAGGTATACCGTTCGGGCACCGTGCCGACAATCACCGTGTCGGTCACCGGATAACTAGTGACGATCTCGCGATCCTCACCACCCAACGGCGTCAAAATGCGAAAGCCCGCATGAATTTCTATGATGATGTTATGCCGCGTCTGGTTGATGCCCGCCGCAGAAAAGGCGCTAACAAACTCTGCCTCCATCTGGGTCAAGCCCGCCATACCGATAGCGACCGAAGGGCCCATGCCGGTAAAATAGTTCGGGGCGAACACCGTACCGAGCGGCACTTCGACTGTGGTCTGCTCCAAATCGCTCAGCCGTTCAAACAGCCCGTTGACCAGCTGCGCCTTGATGCGCCCGATGGCGATAACATCTGTGCGCAGCGCTGTGACGTGGTTTTCGCTGTCCCGTTCCAGAATCACCATATTCTCATAGGTTCCCGGATCGGAAAAGACCTCCTCCTGCATCAGGTTGTTGATCTCCTGAATGGCACTGTCCTCACAAACGTTGGTGGCGTATTCCATGAAAATCTGCCGCATCCGCATGGTGACAAGGCTACCGACAGCTGCAAGCACTACCAGCAGCGCAAGCAGCCATATGCCCTTTCTTTTTCCGCGATATCTGCGCCGCCGCATAACTTCCGCCCCCTCCGGGGACAGTATACGCGCCGCAAATGCAAAAAAGAAGCACCCGTTTTGGGTGCTTCTTTGCAGCTTCGGAATTACTCCTCGTCGTACTCGTCGTCCGCAACGAGCAGCGCACGGATGGACAGGGAAACCTTCTTCTTCTCATCGTTGATGTCGATGATCTTGGCCTCAACCTGCTGGCCAACCTCGAGAACATCCTCGGGCTTCGCGATGCGGTGATCCGCGATTTGGGAAATATGGATCAGGCCGTCCACGCCCGGAACGATCTCAGCAAATGCGCCGAAGGGCATGAACTTGAGGATCTTGACCTCCGCCACGTCGCCCACGCCATACTTGGACTTGAACACGTTCCACGGATTGTCCTCCTCGCGCTTGTAGCCGAGGGAGATCTTCTTGTTTTCCTTGTCCAGACCAATCACGAACACCTTGACCTTGTCGCCAACATTGACAACCTCGGACGGGTGCTTGATGCGGCCCCAAGACAGCTCAGAAATGTGAACCATGCCGTCCACACCGCCAATGTCAACAAATGCGCCGTAAGAGGTCAGGCTCTTTACCGTGCCCTCGTACTCGTTGCCAACCTCGATGGTGCTCCAGATCTGCTCAGCAGCAGCCTTGCGAGCCTCCTGCTGGATCTGGCGGATGGAGCCAACCACGCGCTTGCGCTGACGGTTGATCTCGGTGATATAGAAGGACTGCTTGGTCTTAACCAGCTGGCTCATCGGCTGATCCTTCGGCACGCCGGTCTGGCTAGCCGGAATGAATACACGCACGCCAAACGCAGTTGCAACGACGCCGCCGCGGTTCTCTTCCACGATGGTGCCTTCGACAACGCTGTGCTCCTCATGCGCCTTCTCGATGGTCTCCCAGCCCTTGAGCTGGTCAACGCGCTTCTTGGACAGGGTAACCGTACCCTCGCCGTCGTTTACGCGAACAACAACCGCTTCGATCTCATCGCCCGGATGGATGTTGGCAGCTACGTCGTAGTTCGGGTCATCCGACAGCTCGTTTACCGGAATATACGCAGTGTGCTTCACGCCAAGGTCGACCTGTACGTCGGTCGTGGACACTGCGACAACGGTACCGGTGACTTTCTCTCCTGTATTTAAAGTCTTGAAGGACTCTTCGAGCATTGCGGCAAAGTCCTCGCCATTTTCGATTTTCGTTTCTTCGCTCATCATGTTACTGACCTCCTTAATTATCCATGCCGGTGTCGATGCCCCTGCTGTGATCCCGACGCGCCCATCCCGGCAGAGCTCCTGCGTCGTAAGCTCCGCGGCGTCCTCGATATAAAGCACATTTTTGCACAGCGACCGACTGATTTCATACAGCCGCTTTGTGTTGGAACTTTTCTTGTCGCCGATCACAATCATTTGATCCGACGCACCGGCAAGCAGACGAGCCTCCGACTGACGCTCATCCGTCGCTTTACATATTGTATCAAAAATTTTGAGGTTTGTACACCTTTTTTTTATCAGACCGACGGAAATATTCCAAATTGCCCGATTGACAGTGGTTTGCGCGACCACCGCAAGCGGCCTGTCAACCATTCCCGACTGCTCGGTGAACGCCCGCGCCTGCTCTTCACCCTCCAGCACGACCGACTCGCCGCACCAGCCTTGGATACCCACGACCTCTGGATGGCCTGCGCTGCCCAGAATGACAATCAAGCGCCCATCCCGGCTTTCCCGGTCGACAATGCGGTGAATTTTCTGAACAAACGGACAGGTCGCGTCAAAAACCTCGCATTTTTTTGCCGCAAGGGTATCATAAACCGTGCGCGGCACACCATGGGCGCGGATGAGCACCTTTGCCCCGTCCGGGATTTCCGCCAGCGTCTGCGCAGTGCGCACCCCGCGCTCTTCCAGCCGCCGAATCTCATGCATATTATGAATGATCTCACCCAAGGCGAAGATTGTACCGTTTTCCCCTGCCTGCTGCTCGGCCAGATCGACCGCGCGGCGCACACCGAAGCAGAATCCTGCGGTTTTTGCAACTGTAACACTCATACTTTTTCCTTCAACGCGTAAATACGGTGCAGAATATCATCCGCAATCACGCCGTAATCCTTTTCTTTTGCATCCGGACGAAACGGTTCGCCAATGACAACGGTCGCCTTGCAGCGAAAGCCCTTGTTCTCCGTGATGTACATCGGCAGAATCGGCGCGCGGGTCTTGACCGCGAGCATCGCCGCACCCTTTTTGGTTTCGCCTTCACTTGCGCCGCGCGTGCCCTGCGGGAAGATGATCAGCTTGCGTCCCTCGCGCACCGCGCCCAACGCCGTCTTGATTGCCGTGATATCCGCGCCCTCTCGGTCGATCGGAAACGCGCCCAGCGCCGCGATCAGCCACGCGAACAGCTTATTGCCCTCAAACAATTCTTTCTTTGCCATCAGACGCAGCGGCGTTTGATGCCCCAGTGCGACCGCCGCAAACGGCGGATCGGATAACTGGACATGGTTGGGGCAAACCACGCAGCCGCCTTCCGGGATGTTTTCCCGGCCAATTACCTTGTATCCAAAATAGATATGGAAGCCCAGCGCCACAAACGGCACGGCAAGCCATTGAAACCAACGGTGAAATTTGAGTTTCATCGGTCTCCCTCCGTTTTCTCCCGAATGATGCGCAGGACGGCTTCTATGCTCTGCTCCAAGGTGATATCGCTCGTATCCAGCAGCACGGCGTCTTCCGCCTGTTTGAGCGGCGCAACTGCGCGCGTCATATCCAGATGATCGCGCTGCCGGATATCGCGCAGCACCTCGTCCAGCGTCACTTGCTGTCCCTTTTCGCGCAGCTCCAGAAAGCGCCGCTGCGCGCGCGACTCTGCCGAAGCGGTCAGGAAAATCTTGACCGGCGCATCCGGCAGGATGACCGTACCGATATCGCGCCCATCCATCAGAATATTGCCATTCCGAGCCATATTCCGCTGGGTATCCAGCAAAAACTGCCGCACTTCCGGTACGGCCGATACCTTGGAGGCATATTTTGCTATTTCAGATGTGCGAATGGCATCCGACACATCCTCGCCACACAGCAGGATATGCTGCGCGCCGTCCTGATACTCCAGCGCCAACGTGATTTCAGGCAAAACCGAAACAATGCCCGCCGTATCGTCCCCGGAAATGCCTTTGCGGCACACCGCAAGACCGATTGCGCGGTACATCGCGCCCGTGTCCACATACACATAGCCAAGCTTCGCCGCCGCCGCGCGTGCAACCGTCGACTTGCCGGCGCCTGACGGGCCGTCGATCGCGACCGAAATGTAACCCATGTTTATTCCTCCTTCTGCGCGGCGGACAGCCCGGCTAACCGGCCGGTCGACCACGCGATTTGTAAATTAAAACCGCCCGTATAGGCGTCTATATCCAACACCTCGCCCGCAAAATACAGGCCGGCGCATTTTTTCGACTCCATGGTTTTGGGGCTGACCTCGCGCACGCTGACGCCGCCCGTGGTCACGATTGCCTCTGCAATCGGACGCTTGCCCGATACAGCAACGGAAAAATGCTTGAGTGTATGCAGAAGCGAGGCGCGCTGCGCCTTCGTGATGCTGTTCACCTTGGCATGTGGATCGATCTCGGACAGCCGCACCACCACCGGAATCAGCTTACGCGGCAGCAAATCACCCAGCGCATTGATAAAATCGCTGTTTTTGTGCTTATCAAAATCACCCAGCAGCCGCTTGTCCAGCGTTTTTTCGTCCAGCGCGGGCTTGAGGTCGATTTCCACCCGATACTCCTTGCTGCCAAAGTGGCGCATATGGGCAGATGCAGACAGAATCAGCGGGCCGGACAGGCCGAAATGCGTAAACAGCATCTCCCCGAACTCAGAAAAAACCTTTTTGTTGTTTTCAAACACAGTCACCTGCACATTGCGTAGGCTCAGTCCCATCAGCTCACGGCAGATATCCCCTGCCTCGACCAGCGGCACGAGCGACGGGTTGGGCGGTACGACCGTGTGCCCGGCCTGTTTGGCAAAGCGGTATCCGTCTCCGGTGGAACCGGTTTGCGGATAGGATGCGCCTCCGGTCGCGATAATGACCCGATCGCCCTCATAAAGTTTGCCGTGCGCGCGCACGCCAACGATAAAACCATCCCTTATTTCCAGTTGCTCGACTGTTTTCTGTATGATTGTAACACCCAGACGTTTGACCCAGGTAAAAAGTGCATCAATAATATCCGCAGACTTGTCCGAAATCGGAAAAACGCGGTTGCCGCGCTCGGTTTTGAGCGGCACGCCATGCGCTTCAAAAAACGACATCACACCCGCGGGCGAAAAGCAATCCAGCGCGGAATACAAAAAGCGCGGATTGACGGGCACGTTCTGCAAAACGGTCTGCGTATCGCAGTTATTGCACACATTGCAGCGGCCCTTGCCCGTGATGAACAGTTTGCGGCCAACCTTTTCATTCGTCTCAAACAGCGTCACGCGCGCCCCATTTTCCGCAGCGGTGCCTGCTGCCATCAGACCTGCCGCACCACCGCCGACTACCAGAATGTTCAATTTGTCTCGTCCTCCGGCTTCTCGTATACGTCGTATTCCTCCCAGATGCGCTCGAGCTTGTTGAAGGTCTGCTCGATTTCGTCGCGTCGGCTCATGCCGACGGCAACGATCAGCGCATTGATGACCGAAAGCGGCGCTACCAGTGAATCGACAAAGCTCGCCATATCACTGCGCGCCAGCAGCAGATGATCCGCTACGCGCGCCAGCGGGGACAGCCGCGAATCGGTCAGCGCAATCACACGCGCGCCGCGGTCCCGTGCATACTGCATGGCGCTGAGTGTGCGCTTGGAGTAGCGGGGGAAGCTGACGCCGAGCACCACATCACCCGGCCCGACGCGCAGCACCTGCTCAAAAATCTCACTGACGCTATTGGTATGTACCAGCGTTACATTTTCAAACAACAGGTTAAAATAAAACCCAACAAAGCTCGATAATGCGCTGGAAGAGCGCACACCGAGCAGATAAATCCGTTTCGCCCCGATCAGCGCATCCACCGCGCCCTGAAATGCGTCGCGGTCGATCTCGTCCAGCGTTTGCCGGATCATATCCATATCCGCGTGCAGTACGGTCTGCAATACGTCGCGCCCGCCCATGCGGTCGCTCGACACCTCCATGCGCTGCACCGAAGTCAGCTTATTGCGGATCATCTCCTGTAAGGCGCGCTGTAAGTGCGGATAGCCGTCATAGCCCAATTCGGTCGCAAACCGCACCACGGTCGATTCACTCACGCCAACGGTCGTTCCAAGGCGACTTGCCGTCATAAAGGCCGCTTTGTCGTAATGCTCGAGGATAAAGCGCGCGATCTGCTTTTGTCCCTTGGAAAAACTGGACAGCTCGCTTTGGATTTTATTGATCAGGTCGTTCATGGTTTCTCTCCCTTTGCATGCAAAACCTGCATTTTGCCGTTTCTATTTTAAGCGGTTGTTCTGCAAAATGCAAGATGTTTTGCATCAATCCTGCAAATTTGCAGCAATTTCCTGCAAATACGCCAATTCGTCCGCGGTCAAATCGCGCCACGCACCCGATTTCAGATGCGGGTCGAGCGGCAGCGCCCCGACTGCCACCCGTTTGAGGCGGCGCACCTCCAACCCGCATTGCTCACACATTTTACGGATCTGGCGGTTACGCCCCTCATGAATGGTCAGGCGCAGCTTGGCGCTCTGCTCGTCTTGTTCCAAAATGACAACCTCCGCCGGACGGATTGCATATCCGTCAATCGTCATCGGCTCAGATAAGCGCGGAATATTGTCCAGCCGCCCGCGCACGCGCACCTCATAGTGCTTTTCTACCTCGTGGCGCGGATGAGTCAACCCGTGAACCAGCTCGCCGTCGTTGGTGAGCAGCAGCAAACCTTCCGAGTTATAATCCAGCCGTCCAACCGGCACCACGCGCGCGCCGCAGCCCCGCACCAGATCGGCCACGGTCTTGCGGCCGCGCTCATCGCTCAGCGTCGTCACATAACCGCGCGGCTTGTACAGCATCAGATAGCGTTTTTCCTCTGCCATGCCGATCGGCTTGCCATCCACCTGAATTTTGTCGCGCCGCAGATCCGCACGGTCGCCCAGCGAAGCCGCATGGCCGTTGACCAGCACACGGCCCTCCAAAATCCAACGCTCCGCCTCGCGGCGCGAGCACAAACCCGCCTGCGCGAGCAGCTTTTGCAGTCTTTCTTCCACTTGTTGTCCTCCGTCCTATTCTGTCAATCCTCTCCAAACAGCCGATCCCAAAGCCGTTCGGTTATGCTCTTTTCTTCAGGCGGCAGCAGCACTGCACCGCCGTATACCAGTGCATCATCTGCCAGCACCATGCCATCCAGCCGGTACTCGATCCGTCCCGCCGACGCGCTCTGCACCACCGGCGCATAGCAGATTCGGTCACCATATCGCACGGTCTGGATGCGCTCCCGCTCGCCGGGCAGCAGCATCGCGGTCACGGTATTGCGTGCGATGAGCGGCACGGTATCCGTATTACCGCCGAACACCTGCTGCTGCATGATTTGCTCGCCCGCTTCGTGCAGCGTCACCTCTTCATACTGCGCAAAGCCCTGATCGAGCAGCGCCATATGATCGTTCCAGTCGTCCGGGTCGTTGAGCGTCACCACAATCACCGTGCGGCCGTTTTTCTCCGCTGCAGAGACCAGACAGCGCCCCGCCGCCTTGGTATATCCGGTTTTGACGCCGATTGCGCCGTCATACATGCTCAGCAACCGATTATGGTTGGCAAATGTGCGCTGTCCTAACGTATAGCTCTCGGTCGACACGATCTGCCGGAACACCGGGTCACGCAGCGCCTCAGCCGTGATGATAGCAAGCTCGCGCGCGGTGGTGTAATGTGTTTCACTCGGCAGGCCGTTCGGGTTATCAAAATGGGTATTCGTCAACCCGAGGGCTGCCGCCTTATCGTTCATTTTTTGCACAAAGGCTTCCAAACCGCCGCATTCACCTGCAATGGCTACCGCCGCGTCGTTGCCCGATTCCAGCATCAGGCCATACAGTGTATCGCGCAGGGTGAGCGTTTCGCCCTCCTGCAAGTACATCGATGAGCCTTCCACCTGCGTATATTCCTTGCGGACCGTGTACTCCCGGTCGAGGTCGCCCTCTCCAAGCGCTACCAGCGCCGTCATGATTTTGGTCGTGGATGCCATCGGCAGGCAGGCATCCGCATTCTGCTCCAGCAGCACTTCACCCGTGTCCGCGTCGATTACGATCGCCGCCTTTGCGCTGATCGCACCTGCGGCTGGCAAACAAAGCACCAAACACAGTAGTCCGCACAGTATTTTCTTCACGTTCGCATCTCTCCCCTGCATGACAAAACCTACTCAGCATATCTGTGAGTAGGTTTTGCGGAGAAACGCCGTCTTATTCTTCGGTTTCCGGGGCGGGCTGCTGATCGGGCTGCATTTTTCCTTTATAACCCTCCACAAAGCTGGAAACCTTGTTAATCGCACCCGGAATCATTTCCACCAGACGGTCTACCGTCGTGGATGCCTGCGCATTGACACCCAGAATGTTTGCACTGCCATCGCGTCCGATGATCAGGAAGCATACGGGCGAAACGGTCACGCCCGCGCCACCGCCGCCGCCAAAGGCCAGCGGTGCACCGGACGGCATGTGTTTGGGCGCAAAATCGCTGCCGCCGGAGGCAAAGCCAAAGGTCACCTTGGACACCGGGATAACGGTCGTGCCGTCCGGTGTGGTGATCGGCGTGCCAATGATCGTGTTCACGTCCACCATTTCCTTGATTTTGGCCATGGTTTCCGTCATCAGATTGCTGATGGGATGCTCACTCATGTGTTATCGCCTCTTCTTTCTTTATCATTCGTTTATACATCCGGTACAGTTCCCCGCTGTGCCGCAGCAGGCCCCAAAGCACCCGCAGCGGACGCAGCCAGCAGAACACGGTAAACGCCCATTCGGTGTGATCCGCCTCAAAATCGGCATCCACATCCACATGATAATCGCGCATAGAAAAAGTATTCTCCAAAACCGGGACAATCATGCCGGTTATCGCCGCGGACTGCCCGAGCAAAATGCCGGTTTTCGCGGCATCATCTGTCCCGATGACCACACGCACCCGCAGACGGCTGATTTGCACCGCATCGGTCAGTTCACTGAGCAGCCGATGCGTAAAATCCAGCAATTCGCCAATATCCAGTTCCTCCCGGTTGAGTGAATAGCGGTACTTTTTCTTTTTTCGTTTTTTTTGCGGCTTGTGCCCGCCCTCCTTCGGCTCGGATGGCGGCTGCTCTTTTTTTCGTCGGGGTCGCGGCCAGACTGAAATGCGTATCGGTCCATAGCGCACCTCGGCGCTGATATCCCCGTTGACACCGACCACGTCTATGCCGGTTCGTACACACAGCAGCAAAATCAGCAGCAGCGCCAACAGCACAAGCCCCACGAGTACCGCCAGTATCACGAGTAATACCGACATGCGTATTTCACTCCGTTTCCTGCGGTGCAGCCGGCGGCACGGCATCCTCCCCGGCAGGCGGCTGCGGCGGCGTCAGCGTGATGATTTCCGCCGGCGGCTGATCGGGCACCTCGTCCACATCAATCTCCATCTGCTCATTTTCCTCGAGCGCAGGCAGCGCAGGCAGCTCCTCCAGGCCGCTCAGTCCAAAGGTGCGCAAAAACGCCTCGGTCGTGCGGAACAGCATCGGTCGGCCGGGCACATCCAAACGCCCCGCCTCCTCGATCAGCCCTTTTTCCAAAAGACCTGCCACCGTACCGCCCGAATCCACGCCGCGCAGCTGGTCAATAAACGCACGGGTGACCGGCTGACGGTACGCCACAATGGTCAAGACTTCGAGCGCAGCCGCAGTCAATGACGGCGGCTTGCGCGACTCGGTCACACGGCGCGCCGCTTCTGCATAAAGCGGACGGGAGCATAGCTGCAGCTTGTCCTCCAAACGCAGCAGCATAATGCCGCGGTTCTCGAAATCATACAGATTTTCCAGCGCGGCAGCCGCATCCAGCAGCGCTTCGCGCGAAGTTTCCAGCGCGGCGACCAGCCGTTCCACCGGCACGGCATCGCCCGCAGCAAACAGCACGGCCTCCAGCCCTGCCTCCAGTTCGGTCATCGCACGTTACTCTCCTTTATCCTCTATCAACATCAGTTCCATATCCTCGCCGTCCCCTTCCAGCCGGATGCGCCGGTTCTTGGACAGCTCCAAAACCGCCAGAAAGGTCGCCACGATCTCGGAACGACTCCTTGCATCGTCAAACAGACGGCGAAACGGCAGCCGGACATGATGCAAAAAACGCTTCAGAATGGAAGTGATCCGCCCCTCAACCGGCACAGGCTCCCGCCCGACGATACCGGAAAATGCGCTGGCCGGCGGCGGGATGCGCCGCTGCGCCCGGCGCAGCATATTGTTGGCTGCTCGAATCAGGTCGTTGACAGACTGATGGTATTCCTTGGGCGTATCGCCCAGATGCTCCGGCGGTTTGACAAAAATATCCCGCCCCAGCTCGCCTTTTTCCCGGAAAAAGGACGCCGTTTCCTTGATGCGCTGGTATTCCAACAGCATTTCCACCAGACTGGTACGCGGGTCCTCCTCTTCTTCCTCTTCATAACGCGGCAGCAGCATTTTGGATTTGATGTACACGAGCTGCGCCGCCATGGCGACAAAATCGCCCGCCACATCCAAATCCATCGCCTCGGCTGTATGCAGCACTTCCATGTATTGGTCGAGAATCTCCGCAATCGGAATGTCATAAATGCTGACCTTGTTTTTGGCAATCAAGTGCAGCAACAGGTCCAGCGGCCCGTCAAAATTCTCCAAATGAAATTCCATGCCGCTTGACCCTTACAAAAACAGATTGACCAGCTGCAGCGCCAGATGCAGTATCTGCATACCGACCCAGCTCATGATTCCATCCAGCCAGCCGCGCCACAGCGCAAGGATGAACACCAGCAAAATGATGCTCTGATATCGCTGCAGCTTGAGCGACCATGAGAATGGCAGAAACGCATCCAGAACACGCGAACCATCCAGCGGATGCACCGGAATGAGGTTAAATACACCCAAGCCGACCGACATACTCGCCACGATTGACAGGAACATACCCACCGTCTGCATGAATGCGCTGTTTCCGTATAGCCAGACCGGCACATACAGACAATAGGCGATAAACGCTGTGAGGAAATTGGCAACAGGTCCTGCCAACGCGGTCAAGGCCATGCCCCAGCACCGATTTTTGAAATTGGAAATATTGACCGGCACGGGACGCGCCCAACCAAAGCCAAACAGCAGCAGGCACAAAAATCCAAACGGATCAATATGCGCCATCGGCGACAGCGTGATCCGTCCCGATGCTTGTGCTGTACGATCACCCAACAAATACGCCATACCGCCGTGCGCCGCCTCATGTACGGACAGGCATAATACGATCGCGGGAAGCGACAGCGCCAATGTAATAAACGCAGACTGCAGATCCCCGCTCAGCAAAGCTCTCCAAAGCAAACCCAAATACCTCCTGTGGCAGCGCAGGCCAGCGGCAAAGCCAGCTGACACTCCAGTTTACCCGTTTTAGTCGGTTTTTAACGAACCCCGACCTGTATATGTCTGAAATTATATCACGCCCGCAGGAAATTGTCACCTCTTTCTTTGTTTATGCTGCCATATCACATAAGGAAAGGGCTGCGGAACCACACCGCAGCCCTTTTCAGCTCAATAAATATGTCGTGTTTTGTCAGGCAGCTTTTTTGCAATTGCGCTGCTCCAGAATTTCCATCGCTTCCTTTACATCGGCCACGTTATAGAACACCATGCCGTCCACCTGTCCGCGATGCTCCGAATCCTGCATATTGATCTTGGGATGGCAGGCTCTCCAGCGCATCTCCTTGCGCATGTACTCAAAAATGCAGCTGCCCATGGCGATGCAGGCATGATTGGCAACATCTTCAACGACCTGTACCTCATCAATAGCGGAAAGCTCCATAGCATAAACCTTTTTGGAACCCATCACCAGAAAAGCACGCTCATTGGTGAGGAAAAATTGCTGCTTCTGCACCCGTGCATGTTCAATAAACGGTGCAGACATCACCAGCAGCGCGATTACTACGATGCCCACCACAAAGCGCATTTCCCACGCGGCATTCTGCGTACAATACGCTGCAATCATACCGGCGGCAAACACCACGGTGATCGCCCATAACCGCAGCACGCTCAAGCGATTGCCTCGTTCCAGCAGCGGAAACGGCTCAGGCGCACCCTGCCACAGGATGGTCTCATTGGTGCGCAGTTTGCTTTTCACGACGTTTTCCATCAAAGAACACTCCTTTACACTTTTCTCTTGTATACTATCTTGTATTCTTGATGTTCTGATTATAGCATAACCCTCCGTTTATTCGCTGCTAAAGCCGGCGGTCATTCCGCTAAGTTTCCGACAAGGCATATTGCTTTGCTGTTTAGATTTCGTCAAGTTCTTAACAGCCCTTTAACAGTTTTTCTGCTATAATATAGTTGGAGTGTAATGGACTTTTTTATGTTTCCCACATTGAAGGAGAATCTTCATGCAGCAACCGACAAACAAAGTCCCGCTTTTTTCGGTCACATTCCGGGACTTTTTAATCTTTATCGGCATTTTTGCCTGCGCAGTCGAACTATGCATCCTGCTGCGCATCGCCGACAGCAGCGACGGCTTTGCCTCTCCCGTGTTTGTGCTTGCCGTTTTGCTGATCTCCCGTTTTACCAACGGCTATCTGTTTGGCACGCTTGCCGCTATTTTCAGTGTGGTCGGCGTCAACTACATTTTTACATATCCATATTGGGAATTTAATTTCACTCTTTCCGGTTATCCGCTCACCTTTCTGACCATGTTCGGCGTGTCGATCGTCACCTGCACGATGACCACCAAAATCAAACAGCAGGAACAACTGCGGGTGGAGGGCGAAAAAGAGAAAATGCGAGCCAATCTGCTCCGCTCGGTCTCGCATGATATCCGCACGCCGCTGACTTCAATCGTCGGCGCGACCTCTGCCGTGCTGGAAACCGAAGGGCTGTCAAAGGAAGAACAGCGCGCCCTGCTGGAAGATGCGCGCGACGAAGCGCAATGGCTGATTCGCGTGATGGAAAACCTGTTATCCATCACGCGCATGGGTGATCCCCGTGCGCAGCTGGCCAAAAGCCCCGAGGCTGCCGAAGAAATTCTCGGCGAAGCTGCACGCAAATTTCGAAAACGCTTTCCGGAAATACAGGTTGCTGTATCCGTGCCGAACGAACTGCTGCTCGTACCGATGGATGCCATCCTGATCGAACAGGTGCTTGCCAACCTGCTGGAAAATGCCGCAACACACGGACAAACCGTCACGCAGATCCAGCTTTCCGTCCAGCGGGAAGAGGCTTACGCCCGCTTTTCCATACAAGACAATGGCTGCGGCATTCCACCCAAAGAACTGCCGCGTCTGTTTGACGGCACGCTCAAGCGCAGCGAGACCCCGTCCGGTGACGGTAAACGCAACATGGGGCTGGGGCTTTCCGTCTGCATGGCAATCGTTCGGGCGCATGGCGGCACCATGGAGGCCCGGAATCTACCCTGCGGCGCAGAATTTTCGTTCCGGCTGCCGCTTTCTGAAAAGGAGTATCAAGCATTATGAATATCCGCGAAAAAGTACTGATTGTTGAGGATGAAAAGAGCATCGCGCATTTCATTTCCACCATCCTCACCTCCAACGGATACGAAACCATTCAGGCGCGTACCGGAAACGAAGCCCTGACCATGCTTTCCTCCCACTGCCCTGATCTGGTGATCCTCGATCTCGGTCTGCCGGATATGGACGGCATGGAAGTGCTCAGCAGCCTGCGCTCATGGTCAAGTCTGCCGGTCGTCGTGGTTTCTGCGCGTTCGCATGAGCACGACAAGGTTGCCGCACTCGACCTCGGCGCGGATGACTACCTGACCAAGCCCTTCGGCACAGCGGAGCTGCTTGCCCGTGTGCGCACAGCTATCCGACACACCCGCACCACCTCCTCCAGCAGCGAAATCGCCCAGCGCGGTACTTATACGGTCGGGGAACTGACCATCGACTACAACAAGCATCAGGTGCTGGTGCGCGGCGAGAACGTCCATCTGACCCTCAGCGAGTTCCGCATCGTCGCGCTGCTGGGCAAATATGCCGGCAAGGTGCTGACCTACGACTATATCATCAAAGAGCTGTGGGGGCCGCGTGCGGGCGGAGATAACCAGATCCTTCGCGTCAACATGGCCAACATCCGCCGCAAAATCGAAAAAAATCCCGCCGAACCAGAATACCTGTTCACCGAAGTCGGTGTCGGCTACCGGCTGGCGGAAAATGAATAATTTTTCCGCTAACACAAAAAGGCGAACCCCGAAAAGGGGTTCGCCTTTCTTTTTCAGCAATCTGTGATTCACTACTGTGCATCCGATCATTCTGCCATTACTGCCTGGAACAGACGATAGATCGTCACAAAGGACTGCTCGCGCGTGTAGTTGTCATCCGGTGTGAATTTACCGCCGCCGGTGCCGTTCATAACATTGATCTGATATACGAAATTGACGGCATCACGGAACGACGCACTAATTTCAGCTGCGTCTGCAAACTGCGCATCGGAAATTTGCGTGGTATCCATGCCCAGAACCTTTGCCGAACGCATCAGGAATGCTGCGGCTTCTTCGCGGGTGATCGACGCATACGGATCGAATTGGCCACCGCCGCGACCATTCACGATCCCCAGCGCATAGGCCGCAATGATATCGCTGTTGGTCGTATCATAGAAAGGATACTGCTGCGTCCATTCCGTCAATTCCTTTCCGGTTGCCTGACGGACAATATCCTCTACTTCCTGATCCATCGTTTCGCTGACAGCCTGCATGGTCAGATCGCAGAACTCGTTGCGATTGATATTGTTGAGATACAGGTTCTGCAAATAGGTCGGCACCAGATTCTCCTCAATGGCTGCCGTGACCTCTTCATAAGCCCAGCTGCTCATCTCGGACTTTTCCGGCAGCGGCGGCAAATAGCTGATATGACCATAGCCGTACTTACCGTTCTCGTTGATCACCACATATTCATCCGGACTGTACAGCACGCGGGAATCATCGGATTCCTCTCCCTGAAAATAGGTGTCCGCATCCAACTTTTCCGAACCGACAATCATATTGCCCTTACTGTCGATCAAAAACGCCTTGCTGCCGTCATATGCCACGGCATAGCCACCCGGACCAAAACTGGTCGCCTGTTCATACTGTGCCGCAATGGCAGTGGCGCCGTTTTCATCCAGATAGCCCCATTTACCATTCTGCTCAAACAGAGCCAGGCCAAAATCATAGTTATACAGTTTATCATACTGGAATGGGATGACTGTTGCTCCCGATTTATTGATGCCGCCATACTTGCCATTTGCATTCTGCGTCATCGCAACACCGGTATCACCAAATACCTGATATGCGCCGTAGATATCGGACACCGTAAAGCCTGCATACTTTGGCTGAATGACAAATTTTCCGGTTTTGTCAATAAATCCCCATTGCGCACTGTCCACCTCGGACGTCTCATTCCACGAAACAACCGCAACCGGTGCAATCCCCTGATTAAATGGGCGCAAATCATAATAAGAATTGGCTGAAAGGTCCGGAAGGTCGATCACCCTGCCGCTATCCAGCTGATAGAAGCACTGTTCTCCGCCCAAAACCGCGCCTTCACCAACAATAACCGTATTTTCTGTCACCTGCCAGCCAAACGAATACCGATAACCTATCTCCTCATCATCCAGTTCCACAATGTCACCATTGGTATCATACAGATATCCGTCCGGTCCATCATACCCATTGAAGGTGATATAACCGTTATAAAAAACGATATCATTCGTCAGCAAATCATCTGTTGTATATGTAGTAATTTCCTCAAGACCCGAATACTCACCATGATACGGATCCTTGAATGGCTTATAATTGCCGTCTGTATCGATAAAGCCCATAGCAAAGGTATAAAGGGTCTTTCCGGTTTCATGCGACTCTCCGGTCTCCCAATCATACTCTGTTTCCGGCTCACTGGACACCAATGTGCCTACCACCGCATAGCCTTCGTTAAATATGCCTGCGGCGTCATACTGGAACGGGATAACGACCTCGTTATCCGTGTTGATGTAGCCCCATTTTCCGTTCTGTTTGACCGGCGCCAATTCATCACTGAATACACCGGCTTTTTCATACTGCGGCGCGATGGCCTCAGCATACGTCAGTGTGCCCCGATCCGGCTCTTCCTGCTCGGCCGCAAGCGCTGCAGGGGTTAGTGCCGTTGACATACAAATGGATAAGGATAGTGCCAACAATCTTTTTTTCCAGTGATTCATAGTTTCCGCTCCTTTAACAAAAGTCTCTGCCGCAAAATGATCGTGAGAAAGAGCATTGCCTTGCTTTACCAAGGATATGACGCATTGCGCGCATCCCCCAACCTCTTTCCGTTTTTCGGCAGGATTCCCAATTCAAGTATATCGGAGCGCTGATTTTTTGTCAATATTACATCAATATATAAAAGGCGAACCTCTTAACAGAGGTTCGCCTTTCGTATAATAAAACAGCTCAGATGCCCAGCTCCTGCTTGAGCGCCGCGATCATTTCCTGATACTCCTCGTCCTTGAGATGCACCGGCTCGGGATTGGTGATGGCAAAGCTGCCGCCGAACTCAAAGCCGCCCTCATACTTCGGAACGATATGGAAATGCAGGTGCGGATTGGTGTCGCCAAACGAACCAAGGTTGAGCTTGGTGCAGCCCCACAGCTTCTTGACCGCGCCGGATGCCGCCGCCAGATCAGCCATAAAGTCGTTGCGCTCCTGCTCGTCGCACTCGCACAGCTCCTTCTTATGGGTGCCCAGTGCCAGCACGCAGCGACCCTTGTGCGCCTGATCCTTAAACAGATAGAGCGTGCCCGCCTTCATATCGCCAACCTTGAACATGATCGCCTCGCGGCCCTCATGGTGTTCATCACAGTAAAAACATCCCATTGTAAACCTCTCCTTTGCAGATTACTGTATGTTTATTATACTGCTTGTCCCCTGCAATTGCCAGTGTTTTTTACGGGCAGACCCCATATAAATTGGTGTCCCATGCGGGTACATACGGGTGGTGCCGCAGATACAGACGATATTCCGGACAAAGCGCATGAATGAGCAGCGGCAGCTGGAAAAAATCCTCACTTTTGTGATAGGCTGCAAGGTTCAGCTTCGGCCGATACTGCCGGATGGTCTGCGCCGCGCCTGCAATCGCCTCGCGCTCCGCGCCCTCCACATCCATTTTCAGATAGGTGCAAGGCGCGCCATCCAGCACACTGTCCAGCGCGCGCATTTGGGTTTCCCTGCCCTGCTTTGTCACGCGTGACTGCCGCCCTGCCTGATCAGAGAAACAAAGCACGGTATCACTTGACCACGTGCCAGCCTGCTCACACCGGACGCTGCCGGACAGCCCCTCAGCATAGGCGGTCAGCTTACGGAAGCTGCGCCGATCAGGCTCCAGTGCGGTGATGGACGCAAACGCGTCGTCCGTATAATGCAGCAGTTCGCGGATCGTGTCGCCAGTATACGCGCCGAGATCAGCAAAATGCTCTTTTTTCGTAGGACACAGAATGCTGCGGAACACCTCGTCCTTATCCGTCTCACTGGCGCGCAGATAACACAGCTTGCCGGACAGCTTGAACCGCACTGTATCGAGGAACACCTGCCGCGATTGCTCGTCTGCCAGCAGGTCAAACGCCTGCTGCATCTCTGCCTGATGCGCCTGCACAAATTGTTCGTCAAACACGGCCCCCGGAACGACGGGCACATCGGGCGCGACCACGTCGAACCGTGTGTCTAACGCATACATCTTTTCCAGCACCTCGGGTCGCTGGCTGGCGAACGCAATCACAATCACGATATCTTCACCAAACTGCTCCAACACTTCGGACAGCTTTTGCACCCGGAAACCGTGAAAGCTGTGCCCGCGCACAAACTCGTCGCTGGCGAATACACCGGACGCGCGAATGCCGCACGCATCAAACTGCGCAAGAATTTTATCCGCGCCATCACCCATGCCGTATAGAACAATCGGACGCTTTTCTTCGCGCAGCACCTGCCAAACCGACCGTTCCAGTGCCAAAAAATCCATATTCTTCTCTCCTTTTCCGTTCTTTCTATTATAATCGGTACACATCCTGCTGTAAAGCGGAAAAACTTTTTCACGGCGCGATTTTCTCATTGCGCTTTACCCCGCGGTACAGTATAATTTGAATAGAAGGCAAATGGGAAGGGGGCGTGGCCATGTCAAAATCCAACGGTATTCTGGCGATGGATCCAAGCAATTACCGGGAGATCGACGGGGTCGTTTTTGATTTGGACAGCTACGCCAAGCACTGCGCACCCGTAGAACAAGCGCAGCCCACAGTCGAAGAACCCGCGCAGCCAATCCCTGCGCCGGAAGGCATCCTTGCGATGGATCCGGAGCACTATCGTGCGCTCGACGGCGTCGCGATGGACGAGGACAGCTTTGCCCGCCATACGCAGCCACCCGCAGAGGAGTCCCCTGCAGAAGAAGTGGTGGTCGAGCAGGCCGCACCCAATGGCGTGTTTGCGGTCGATCCGTTTCCGAACGGCTGGTATCCCGCTGAAGACGGTCAGCCTCCCGTGCCGATCATGGGCGGCGCGCTGCCACCGGTTGACATCCTCGAAAACGGCACGCATGTGGTCACCGTTATCCGCACGGTCTTTCTGCGCACCGGCTCTGGTTCTGGTTCCGGCTCGTATATGACCTCATACACCACCTCGTACCGCACCAGCTATCTTTCTTCCGGTTCCGGCTCGTATGTGTTCGGCTCCTGCACCTATCTGGTCGGCGGCTACGGATTGGAGCTGATTTGATGCTGCGTGCGTTTCACTCCAACTGGACGCGCCCGTTTTTCGTGCGCTCGCCCGACCAACCTTATGCGATTGAACCGTTTGAACTGCTGACGACTGCGCTTTCCGCGCTGGCGTGGCGACGCGAAAACGGCCCCATCCGTATGATCTGCGATATCAAGGCCCAGCGGTACTACGACGCGCTCGGCCTTACTTTTTTGTGGGACGAAGGCGTGCATCCCCTGCTTGACGCTGTACCGGAGGACATAAACCCCATGGCATTCTGGGCGGCAGGCAAACTGTACGCCCTGTCCGCGATGCCCTCCCCCTGTGTGATGATCGACACCGATTTTATCTGCTGGAAGCCGCTCGCACCGTTGCTGCAAGGGCTGGATGCCGCTGCCATCCACCGTGAGGACATCATGCCGGACATCTATCCGGATACGCGTGCGTTTACCCAGACACATGGCTTTGACTTTTCGGCCTTTGACTGGACAGTGCAGCCGTTCAACACCGCGCTTTGCTATCTGGCAAGCGATGATTTTCGGCGGTATTATACGGATACCGCCATCCGCTTTATGCGATGCTCCTCAGACGCGGATGATGTGCTGACCTATATGGTTTTTGCCGAGCAACGCCTGCTGGCAATGTGCGCTGCACAAAAGGGCATTCGCGCCGTTGCGTTATCCGATCCGGAAGCGCTGTTTACCGGCACACAGCAAGGCTATTTCACCCATATCTGGGGCTTTAAGCAGCAAATGCGGGATGAACCCGCGCTCTATGAGGACTTTTGCCGTCGCTGCGCCGCGCGTCTGCGACGTGATTTTCCGGACGCGGCTGTACGCATCGCCGCCGTGCCCACGCTTGCCCGCTATTTTTCCGACTAACATAACAAAACGGCTCGCACCGAAATGGTACGAGCCGTTTTTTGTTGTATCTTAGTCCGGATATGCCTGTTTCAGCTCATCCAGCGTCGCCATAACCGCGCCCTTGTGCTGCACGGTGAGCGACGCATACTGCGCAGAAAAACGCAGATAGGCTTCCAGCTGCGCCTGCGGCAGCACGGACAGTTCCTCCACGCCAATGCCGTCCCGCGTCAGCTGATACAGGAACGAACCAATGAACGAATCGCCCGCGCCGGTCGTGTCGGTAACCGGAACGGACAGCGTTTCGGCAAACGCCTCGGTCTGCGGCGTGTAAACCGCCGAGCCATGCGCGCCGCGCGTGACCAGCAGCAGCTTGCAGCCGCCTGCAAACAGCTGCTTTGCCGCCTCGCGCTCATCCGTACAGCCAGTGACGAACTCTACTTCATCATCCGACAGCTTGACCAAATCGGCAAATGGCAGGAATGCGCGGATCGCCGCCTGACAATCCGCCGGGTCATCCCACAGCGGCAGACGTACATTGGGGTCGAACGAAATCAACGCGCCCGCTTCGCGCGCCAGTTGGATGGCGCGCCGATGCGCCGCCCGCACCGGCCAGTCAACCAGATCGACCGAGCAGAAGTGCAGCACTGCGCAGTCGTCGAACATATCCGGACGGATCTGTGCTTCGTCGAGGAACAAGTCTGCCGAGGGATTGCGGAAAAAGGAAAACTCGCGGTTGCCGGTCGCATCGAGCGAGACAAAGGCAAGCCCGGTGTTGGCCCGCCCCGTGCGGAATACCGTGGAAATATCCACACCGTTATCCGCGAGCACCTTGAGAATGTGCGTGCCAAAGGCATCCTCGCCTACCTGCGAGATCATAGACGCATTGCCGCCCAACCGCGCGACCGCCGCCGCCACATTGGCGGGCGCACCGCCTGCGACACGTTCAAAATGCGTCACCTCATCCAGCGCGCAGCCCTTCTGCTGCGGCACAAAGTCGATCAGCAGTTCCCCGATCGCCACCACTTTTTTCATGCCTATTCCTCCAAAATATACCGTTTGATCGCTGCCGCCACACCGTCCGACGCATTGTCTAGCGTCACCGCGTCGGCTGCCGCGCGAACATGCGGCGCAGCATTTGCCATAGCAACGCCCAGTCCTGCCATTTGCAGCATGGTCAGGTCGTTGTCGCTGTCGCCAATCGCCATCACCGCATTCATATCCAAGCCAAGCTGCGCCACAAGCCTGTTCAGTGCATATCCCTTGTGCACGCCCTTGCGGTTGATCTCTACATTTTTCAGTTCGCCGCCGTACATCACCGACGGTGTCAGTTCAAACAGGCCGGTTTCCTCCAGCGCCTGCATGATTTTGTCGATCTCAGCGGGATCGAGATGGTGCAAAATCGCCTTGACGATGCGCCCATCCTCGTGCGCGAGCACCTCATCCCACTTTGCTTTGTCCGGAACGAACTCGTACCCCTCGTCCGCTTCATTCAGGGTCACATGTCCACGCCGGCGCAATTCCTCCAGAAAACGCAGAAAATCCCGTCCGTAATACAACCGATCCGCTGTATATACGCACAAGTCAAGCCCAAATTTTGCGCATATGGCACGCACTGCGGCGCACATTTCTCCATCCAGTCCATCAAACGCCATCTGTGCCCCGTCCGAAAAGCGCATCACCGCCGCGCCGTTGGTAATGACCGCCCAATCGGCGGAGGCATCCAGCTGTGCGTTGAACGCGCGCGTTTCGGTCAGATTGCGGCCTGTGCATAACACGACCTGTACGCCCGCCTGCTGCGCAAGACGAACCGCGCGCGCGTTTTCACGCGACACGCGGCTGTCCGTTCCAAGCAGTGTTCCGTCCAGATCCAGTGCGAGTAGTTGTATTTTCGACATGATTATTCCACATCCTGTTGCTCTGTGATTTGCAGCGAGCCCATCTCCCAGAGCTCCGCCTCCGCGCCGAAAACCGTCACGCCGTGCAGATACGACGCAGGATAATAGCGCGTAGACAGCACCTGTTCTCCGCCGTTGATGAACACTTCCAACGAGGAAGTATCCGCCAGCACGCGCAGCGTCTCGACCGTATCCACCGATGCGATCCGCACGGTGCGGCCGGAACCGCCGCCATCCAGCGTCAGGCGCAGCTGCCCTGCCTCCCATTCTATCACAGCGCTGCCGCGGATGACAAGTCTGCCTGCACGCTCCGTACGGCAAACCATGTCGAACACCTGTGCGTCCTCCGGTGCAATCTGTGCGCCGCGCAACGCGTCGATCTCGGGCACCGGCGTGCGCAGCAGCCGGTCGCCGTCGCGCCGCAGCAAGCACGGAACGGTTAGACAATGCTGCCAGCCCTGTTCGACGGTCGGGTTGGTGTACGGCGCATCCGGCATTCCCATCCAGCCGATCTGCACGCGGCGATCGCCATCGAGGAAGGTCTGCGGCGCATAGAAATCAAAGCCGCAATCCATCTCCTGAAATTCTCCCAGCGTATATTCGCCGCGAAAATCACCGTACAGCGGAAAATAACCGCAGGTATACACGTTTTGGAAACGGTTGCCCTGCTGCTTGACACCCTGCGGCGAGCATTGCAAAAACCACTGTCCGTCCAGACAGAACAGGTCGGGACACTCCCACATATAACCGAATTTCTCCGGTGTCGTCAGCGTATTGATGTGTGTCCAGCTGCGCTTATCGGTCGATTCGTATACCAGCAGTTCCCCGCGGTCATCGCGGGTGCGCGCGCCGAGCACCATATAATACTTGCCGTCCTGCGCCCAAACCTTGGGATCGCGCACATGACAGGTCAGATCGGACGGGTAATCCCAGTTTTCCAGCAGCAGTTCGTTGCTCTCAACCGTCACCCCGTCGCGCGACACGGCAAGCGCGGTGTTATGACCGCGCCCTGCCGTAATATAATCGTAATCGCCCGCATGCTTGACGTTGCCCGTGTAGTACAGGTATAGTGTACCATCTTCGACCAGCGCCGAACCGGAATACACCCCGTGGATATCCCACGGCTGATCGGGGTACAGCATGGGCGGCAGCTGTTCCCAGTGCAGCAGGTCGCGGCTGCGATAGTGTCCCCACATCTTGACGCCGCCTGTGGGATCAAACGGACCGTACTGATAAAATACATGGTACCACTCACCGCAGCGGCACAGGCCGTTGGGATCGTTCAGCCAACCGACCGGCGGCATCAGATGGAATCGCTGCCGGAAGGGATCGGCCGCTGCGCGCGGCCCATCCTCCCGCTCGATGCGGCGCACCAGCCGCTTGAGATCCCGTTGTAATGCATTGCTCATGGCGATCCTCTCCTATTACTGAAGCGTCAGAACCGTATCTTTCCCGGCTTGTACCGTACCAAAGGACGGCTCCACCGACGCAAATTGATCTGTATTAGTTACAATGACCGGTGTAATGACCGGATAACCGGCTTTTTGAATGCCCTCGCTGTCAAATTCCAGCAGCAGGTCGCCCGCCTTGACGTGCTGCCCCTCCTGCACATGGCCGGTGAAGAATTTTCCTTCCAGATTGACCGTATCCACGCCCACATGGATGAGCAGCTCTGCGCCGTTGTCGCATTCCAGACCGACCGCATGACCCATGACCGCCGATACGGTTGCATCACACGGGGCAACGATGCGGTTTTCCGCAGGTTTTACTGCAACGCCCTTGCCCAGCGCACCGGATACGAACGCCGGATCGTTGGTTTCTTCCAGCGAAACTGCCTCACCGGTCAGCGGAGACACCAGCGCGATATTTCCCTGCGGCGCAGCGACTGCCGGCTTTTCCGGCTCAGCAGGCACCGATTTGGTTTCGTTTTTCTCCTCGGGAATGCCGAAGATCCACGAAAGCACAAACGCAACGCCGGTTGCAATACCGATGGTGATGATGTACTGCACCGGATGATGCAGGTGCAGCAGGATGCCGAAGATACCGGTAACACCCGTGCCGGTCGCACCCAGTCCAACAATCGAAGCGTACAGCGCGCCGCACGCACCGCCGATGGACGCGGCGATAAACGGACGAACAAAGCGCAGGTTAACGCCGAAGATAGCCGGCTCTGTGATGCCCATAAACGCGGAGAGCGATGCCGGCAGCGCCATGGACTTGAGTTTTTTGTTCTTGGTCTTGATAGCGACCGCAAGTGCCGCACCGCCCTGTGCGACATTTGCTGCGCTTGCCAGCGGCAGCCAGAAGGTCAAACCGTAGGCGCTGAGCTGTCCGAGGTCAATGATCGTGTACATATGATGGATGCCGGATACGACCGTTGTGGCATACAAACCACCCATCAGGAACGAGCCGATACCAAACGGGATAGCGATGAGCCACTGCACACCGTTGATGACAAAATTCTCGACCGTGGTGAACACCGGGCCAATCGCTGCGAGCGTCAGATAACCGGTCACGAACACGGAAACCAGCGGGGTGACAAACAGATCGAACATCGGTGGCACCACTTTATGCAGCTTCTTTTCGATGAAGCACATCAGCCATACCGCAATGATGACCGGAATAACGTGACCCTGATAGCCGACCAGCGGCACTTTATACAGGCCGAAGAATACTTCCTGATAGGTATGTACGCCTTCGGTTGCCACTGTCCATGCATTTTGCAGGTTGGGGTGCAGCATAATCATGCCGATGACTGCACCGAGGAACGGGTTGCCGCCAAACACCTTAGCCGCCGAGAACGCAATCAGGATCGGCAGGAAGGTATACGCTACATTGGAAAACAGATCGGCAAACACGAACAGCGAGCTGGTGCTGTCGAGCGTAATAAAGCCGTTGTTGACCATGAACTTGAGCGACTCCATGATGCCCATGAGGAAGCCCGATGCCACGATCGCCGGAATGATCGGTACAAAAATATCGCCCAACGTCTTGATGCCGCGCTGGAACCAGTTGCCCTTCTGCGCTGCCTGCGCCTTAGCCTCGTCCTTGATGACCGCTGCCGTGCCCGACTGCGCAATGAACTCGTCATACACCTTATTGACCGTGCCGGTACCGAAAATGATTTGCAGCTGCCCCTGCGCCTCAAATACGCCCTGCACGCCCGTTGCATTTTCCAGAGCGTCCTTATTCACCTTTTTGTTGTCCGCGATCACCAGCCGCAGACGTGTTGCACAATGTGCCGCCGAGATCACATTGTCTTTTCCGCCGATGCTGCTGAGCACCTCGGAAGCCGCTTTTCCATAGTCCACCTTTGTTCCACCCTTTCGTCGTTATTTGTGAAACCGATTTCATCTTTCTGCAATCATTATACCGCTGTATCCCTATTTTTGTAAATGCGCAATTGTACCCAAACCTTTGCCCCTCTTTTTGCACACTGTGCAGTAGGCACTGTATAATATATACAAAAAAGCGGTCTGCGTTTTGTACAACGCAAACCGCTCTCCAGTTTTTCTTGCAATTATACCGATTCTCCGGCAAAAACCTCAAACCCAAGCATCAACTGCTTTTTTCGGTCGATGCCTTGCCCAATAATCTCTAACAGATCATGCGCCGCTTCTTCGCCGCTGGTCTGATAATAATAGTGCGCCGTTGCCAGTCGCGGCCGCACCAGTTCACTCATACGGGAATGACCGATACCCGCTAGCGCAACCTCGTCCGGTATACGCTTTCCCTGCTCCTCCAACCGTTTCTTTGCGCCGATAGCTATGGAATCGGTTGCACAAAAAATCCCCTGAATGTCCGGCACGCGAGCCAGCAGCCGCTCGACTGCCGCATAACCACCGTCGATGGAAAAATCACTCTGCTCCATCCATTCCGGCCGTGGTTCCTGCCCGGCGGCATGAAAGGCATCCTGATAACCGGCCCGGCGCGCGGCGCCTGCCGCCTTATCCCGCGGCGTTACGCCGATATATCCCACCCGACGACGGCCGCTTTGCAGCAACAGCTCGGTTACTGCGCGCGCTGCGCCGCGGTCATCATGGAACACACAGGATATCCCGTCCATTTGCTGTCCTGCTAATACCACCGGCACGCCCAGCGCCGCGAGCGCTTTGCGATGCGCCGCAGACAGAATGGTCGCCACCAGAATCACGCCGTCTACGTTTCCGCTGCGCAGCACCTCCAGATATTCCAGCTCCTTTTCAATGCGGTTATCCGTATTGGCCAGCAGCAACCGATAACCATTCTCCTCCAGCACGCGGGAAATACCCGCCACCACACGGCTGATCGACTCCGAATCAATACGCGGCACGATCACGCCGATCATGCGGCTCTTACCCGTGCGAAGCGTCTGCGCCTGCTGGGAGGGAACATAGCCAGTCTCCTCGATTACACGACGGATCGCTTCCCGCTTTTCCGAGCTGACATAGCCATTGTTCAAATAACGCGATACCGCCGCTTTGGATACGCCCGCGCGGCGCGCGATTTCCGCAATCGTCATTTTCCTTCCTCCTTCGGCCCTCACTCCCGCAGCATCGCACGGCGGGCGCGGTAATCCGGCATATACTGTTCCACCAGCGCCCAAAACCGCGGGCCATGGTTTTTGTGTACAATATGCGCCAGTTCATGCACAACGACGTAATCGACCGCCGCATCCGGGTAGTCCATCAGTCTCCACGAAAAGCACAGTCGGTTCTGTGCGCTGCACGAACCGAACCGCGTGCGCGCCGACGTGATGCGGATGCCTGCCGGTTTTAGTCCCATTTTCTGCGCGTAATGCGCTACCTTGGGCGGCAGTTCCTCCCGCGCGCGGCGGATGAGCTCAGCCTGCCGCGCTGCATCCGGTTCGGGATGCGCCTCCAAACGTGCCCGCTGCCGTGCCTGCGCACGCGCAATCCAGTCCGCATGCTCTCGGACAAACCGCTCAATCGTAGCCGCCGACGCACGCAGCGGCGCACGCACGATTACGCGCCCCTCGCGCGTGACCTCCAGTCCCAGCGTGCGGCGACGGGAGCGCCGCAGCTCAACTCCGTCCACTAGCCTGCTCCCGGCTTTCCAAGGTGCGGTTATAGAAGAACATCAGCACGGATACGCCGCAGATCACCAGATAACCCAGCACACTCAGCCCGTCCGGAATCTGATCGAACAGGAAAAAGCCGAGCAGCGCGGAAAACAGCACCTGTGTATAGTCGAACACCGAGATTTCTTTCGCCGGTGCATGTGCATAAGCCAGTGTCACGCCGAACTGTCCGAGCGTGGCCGCCGCGCCCGCACCAAACAGACAGGCAAGCTGTGCCCATGTCATGGGATGAAAATCCACAATCAGATATGGCAGACAGAACAGCGTGGAAAAGGTCGAAAAGAAAAACACTATGCGCGCGCTGTTTTCCCCTTTTTTCGATAATGCGCGCACCGCCGTATAGGCCGCGCCCGCAAAAACGCCGCCGAGCAGGCCAATCAGCGCCGGAAACATATCGGCAGAAAAACCCGGCTTGATGATCAGCATACTGCCACCGAACGCCGCCAGCACCGCCAGATACTGCCAAATATTCGCGCGCTCCTTGAGTAGAAACAGCGAAAACAAAATTGCGAAAAACGGCGACATTTTATTGAGGATATTCGCATCCGCGAGCACCAGACGGTCAATTGCATAATAGTTGCACAAAATGCCCAACGTACCGCACGTCGCGCGCAGCAGCAGCATGGGCAGATTTCCTTTCTCCCACTTCCAGCTGACGCCCTTGCGCCGCAGCGCCACCGCCGCAACGATCATCGCAACCAGATTGCGGAAAAACGACTTTTGCATGGACGGCAAATCGCCCGCCAGCCGCACAAACGTGCTCATCAGCGCAAAGCCGAATGCAGACAGCAGAATAAACCCAATCGCTTTGCTTTTATTGGAAAGCAACAGCTTCCCCTCCTTATATTTTTTATCATTCATTTGCATTATAGCACAGTCTCGTCTTGTATGCAAAGGCGTGCGCGCATCCGCTTGACCTTTCCCTCCGCACATGTTATCTTTTTAATAGGATAACGGTTGTTGTTCCGTTTCCTCCACTTTCTAAGAAGGAGCGGTCTATGGAACAGGAAATCAAACTCACCAAACTTGCCAGCTGCGCGGGCTGCGGCGCAAAAGTCGGCGCGGGCACACTTGCCCGCCTGCTGGACGGTCTTGCCGTACACGCGGACGAAAATCTGCTGGTCGGCTTTGACAAAAGCGACGACGCTGCGGTTTATCGGGTATCGGATCACCTCGCGCTTGTGCAGACCGTGGACTTTTTCCCGCCCATTGCAGACGATCCGTACCTATTCGGGCAGATTGCAGCAGCAAATGCCTTGTCCGATGTGTACGCCATGGGCGGCGAGCCGCGTATCGCACTCAACCTGCTGTGCATTCCGAAGTCCATGCCGGATGACGCGGTGCATGACCTGCTGCGCGGCGGCTACAGCAAGGTCTATGAAGCCGGAGCGGTCATTGCAGGCGGTCACAGCATTCTGGACGAGGAACCCAAATATGGTCTGTGCGTGACCGGCTTTGTCCATCCGGACAAAATCCTGACCAACGCAGGCGCACAGCCGGGCGACGTGCTGTTTCTGACAAAACCGCTCGGCGCGGGCATCCTGACGACGGCAGCGAAAGCAGACCTGTGCCCGCCCGACGTGCTGGATGCCGTTTTTACACGCATGACTACGCTCAACAAAGCTGCGCGCGATGCGATGGTGCAATTTCGTGTGCACGCCTGCACGGATGTGACCGGCTTCGGCTTGCTCGGTCATGCGCTGGAAATGGCGCAAGGCAGCGGCGTACAGATTGAACTAGACGTTTCCGCACTTCCCATCCCACCCGAAGCGCTGGAATTTGCCCGCATGGGTATTCTGCCCGAGGGCATGTACCGCAACCGCAAATATGCAGAACCATTCGTTTCGGCAGACGGCGTGCCGCTCGAGGTGCAGGACGCGCTGTATGACCCACAGACCTCGGGCGGTCTGCTGATCGCGGTCGATGCCGCAGATGCGGACGCACTCGAAGCTGAACTGCAAAAAACCGTCCCGGATGCGCGACGCATCGGAACGGTTTCGGAATTTGCGGGAAACGCCCGCATTATTCTCCACTGACGGCGGCGATTGCCTCGAGCGTGCGATCAATTTCCGCTTCGGTGGTAAACCAACTGAAGGACAAACGCACCGTGCCACGCTGAAACGTACCGAGCGTGCGGTGCGCACTGGGCGCGCAGTGCAAGCCGCAGCGCGTCAGGATGCCGAAGCGCTCTTCGAGCGATACTGCGACCTCCGCGTTGTCCTTTCCCGGGAAATTCAGACTGAATACCCCGACACGATTTTCTGCCGTGTCCGGGCCGATGAGTTCCGCACCCGAAATGGTGCGCACCCCATCCAGAAAGCGCTGGCACAGCGCGCGGTCATGCACCTGCACCGCCGTAACAGTCACCTGCTGCAAATAGTCCAGCGCGGCTTCCCAGCCGAAAATGCCGGGCAAGTTGGGTGTGCCCGGCTCGAGCCGGTCGGGAAAATACGCGGGTACTTCCTCGGAGTCCGACACGCTGCCTGTGCCGCCGCTGACCAGCGGCTCTATCGTTTCCGCGAAGTCCGGCCGCAACAGCAGCGCACCGATGCCCTGCGGGCCGAGCAAGCCTTTATGCGCAGGGACAGAAAGCGCGCTCAGACCGAGCGAAACAAAGTCAATCGGTACATGTCCCGCTGTCTGCGCGGCATCCAGCGCAAAGGGAATACCGTGCGCACGACACATTTCCCCGACCGCCTGCGCATCCTGCACCGTGCCGGACACATTGGACGCATGTGCAAGCAGCACCAGACGAGTGTTTTCCCGCAGCAGCGGCTCAATCTTATCTACCTGTAAGCGACCTTGTTGATCGCACGGAATGCGGTCAAACGTCACCCCGCGGCGGGCAAGCTGACCGAGCGGCCGCATGACCGCATTGTGCTCCATCGCGGACACCAGACAATGGTCGCCCGGCCGCAGCGCACCGAACAGCAACATATTAAGCGCCCAAGTATTGCCAGGTGTGAGGATTACATGTGGCACGGAGGGAAAGGAAAACAGCTCACACAAACGCTGCCGCAGGCGCAACGTGACCAGCTCGGCTTCCTGCGCGGATGCGTAAGAGCCGCGATTGACGCTCGCGCCGATTTGGTCGACATATTCCCTCATGCGCGCGGCAACAGCGGGCGGCTTGGGGAACGAGGTCGCGGCGTTGTCCAGATAAACCGAATGCATAGCATTTTCCTCCCAATGTCTGCGGAGCACCATGTCCGCATACTTTTTCATCAGTGTAACACAGAACCGGACAAATGTAAAACCCGCCTTGTTGCAGCATACATTTCACAAACCAAAGGAGATTCACATGAACAAAAACAAATATCTGGTGATCGGCACCGGTGTGATCGTCGGCCTTGCGGCGCTGGCGCTCACAGTGGCAGGCAATCCCGCCAACATGGGCTTTTGTATTGCCTGCTTTCTTCGCGACATCGCGGGCGGTCTCGGCCTGCACAGCGCGGAAAAGGTGCAGTATCTTCGCCCTGAGATCGTCGGCCTTGTTCTCGGCGCGACGGTTGCCGCGCTTGCGGGCAAGGAATTCCGCGCCCGCGCCGGTTCCGCGCCCGCTCTGCGTTTTGTGCTGGGCATGATCGTCATGGTCGGCGCACTGGCATTCCTCGGCTGCCCGCTTCGCATGGTACTGCGTCTGGGCGGCGGCGACGTGACCGCGATTGCCGGCCTCATCGGCTTTGCTGCGGGCATTGGCGTGGGCGTGCTGTGTCTGAAAAAGGGATTTTCGCTCGGCCGCGCGCGCAAAGTGCAGAAAGCAGACGGCTTCGTGCTGCCCGGCTTTATGATTGCCGTGCTGTCTCTGCTGCTACTCGCGCCGTCCTTCATCCGCTTTTCACAGGTAGGCCCGGGCGCCAGCCATGCGCCGTGGCTGATTGCACTCGCAGGCGGCTTAATTGTCGGCGTGCTGGCGCAGAAAAGCCGTCTGTGTATGGCGGGCGGCCTGCGCGACGTGTTCCTGTTCCGCGATTTTCACTTGCTGGCCGGTTTTATCGCCATTTTTGTAACCGTTCTGGTCGGCAACCTTGTGTTGGGCAACTTTAACCCCACCCTTGCCGTGCAGCCGGTTGCGCACCACGACTATGTGTGGAGCTTTCTCGGCATGGCCATGGCAGGGTGGGGCTCGGTGCTGCTCGGCGGCTGCCCACTGCGCCAGCTCATTCTCGCCGGTGAGGGCAGCGGCGACAGCGCGGTGACTGTGTTCGGTATGCTGGTCGGCGCAGCGCTCGCGCACAACTTCGGCATGGCGGGCAATGCGGACGCGATGACCGACGGCGTATTCACCGCGGGCGGCGTGGCGCAGACCGGTCGTATCGGCATCGTAGTCGGCTTGATTTTGCTAGCCATTATTTCTAATGCAAACTTACACCGGAAGGAGAAAACAAAATGATCGACGCAAGAGGTTATTCCTGCCCCATGCCCGTGGTCATGGTGCAAAAAGAAGTGAAAAAAAGCGCACCTGATACGCTCGAGGTACTGGTCGACGACCCATGCGCGGTGGAAAACATCACCCGCTTTGCCCATAACAACGGCTATGAGGCCGCGTCCCGCGAAACTGGCGACGAAGAATTCGCCCTGACCCTGACCAAAAAAGCATGAGAGAATTTGTTGCGACTTTCCACACGCACCTGAGCGCAATGCTGAGCTTTCAGACGCTGCAAAATACGGGCTGCAAGGCAAAAATGCAGCCCGTACCGCGTGCGCTCAGTTCGTCCTGCGGCACCTGTGTGCGCTTTTCATCCGAAGCCGACTGCCGTGATCTACTTGATGCGGACGCAGAAGCGCTCTATGCTGTCGAGGACAGCAGCTATCGCCTACTGTGGCAGAATGAGGACTAAAGCAATGCAGCCGAAATTTATTTCTATCGTGGGCGCGGGCGGAAAAACGACCGCGCTGCGTGGACTCGCCCGTACGCTGGCACCCCGCCGCGTATTGGTGACTACCACGACCCACATGTTCCCCGTCCCGCCGCCGGACTGCCGCACGGTTTTGACCAATCCCATGCTGGATGAACTGCTGCGGCAGCTTTCTCTGCCGGGCGCAGTCTGCGCAGGCCGACAAGCAGAGGACGGCAAGCTGTGCGCACTCTCTCCCGACCTGCTCACGCAGGCAGCGGCAGCAGCTGATATCGTGCTATGTGAAGCGGACGGCGCGCACCGTCTGCCACTCAAATTACACCGCGCTGACGAGCCGGTGCTTGCCCCACAGACCGACTTGTGCCTGATTGTCGCAGGACTGTCCGCACTCGGCCAGCCAGTGCAAGATGTGGTGCACCGCTATGCGCTGTGTCCGGACTGGGCATCAAACCCGAAACAATTCGTCAGCATCCCGGAACTGCTGTACTGCGTGCAGGAAACTGCCGCAGCCTGTGGTTTACCGCCAGAACAACTGCGTGTGCTGCTCAATCAAGCGGATACGCCTGCGCTTTCCTCCATGGCTGAACCCGCCGCGCAGGCGCTTCGCGCCGACGGTCTGGACTGCCATATCGGTAGCCTGCACAATGACCCAAACCTGTTATACCGCTGGATTTTCTCAGAAAAATAAAAAAGAACGGGCAACTGCCCGTTCTTTTTTCATAATAGTTGAATCTTCTTTTCCCGTGCGAGCATCAACAGCGCCTCGACCACGCCGCCGCCAATAGCGCGCGCCTTGTCGGACACCGCATCGCAGTAGGCTACCTGTTCAGGGCGCGGGTCAATATCCGCGATTTTCAGTCCTTCGGTCACCGGATAGCCCGCGCGAATCAGACCGCGCAGCACACCGTCAATCGTTGCCCGCACCGGCACACCGCCGACGCGCGCGATCTCCTGTCCCTTGCGAACCAGCGCGCCGATATCGACGGTCTGCCCGTGTTCATCCTGCACGAACACCATTTCACCGGACACAGGCGCATGAATCACCCGTTCAGCCGCATAGCCCGCGATCACCCCCGGCACACCCGTGTTGGGAATCGCCGCGCCCTGCAAAATTACGCGCCCCAGATGATGCCCGCGCATGGTCTCCACCACCGCGTCCACGTCCTCACCTGCGGTGAAGCCCGGCCCCAGACCGACCGTAATCGGTGCCATATCGCGGTTTGTCCCCAGATTACGCTTGGCAAGGATCGCGTCCACGACCGCCGCCGAGCTCAGTGCTGACACACACTCTGCACGCTCGTCGACCAGCAGCGGCACCTCACCAGCCTGTGATACACGCGCCGCTTCTGCTGCGTCTGTCACGCGACGGCAGGTCACGCTCTCCACCGTCGCCTGCCCCTGCCAAACCGCTTCGCACAGCGCCGCGCGTCGTCGGATTGCGGAAGGATTGGCGCATTCCGTCACTGCCACGCGAAAACCGCAGCGGTGCAGCCGCACAATGACACCGGTCGCCAAATCACCCGCGCCGCGCACTAGTATCCAAGGTTGTTCCTGCATCGTGGTCACCGTCCATTCAAAAGATCTGAAAAATATTCTTCTGCCATTTCGTCGAGCACTGTGTGCGCCTGCTTAGAAAATGCTTGGTAGCACGCGAGCAGCGCTTTGGCCTTTTCGGTCAACACCGCGCCGCCGCCCCCCGCGCCGCCGATGCGCCGCTCCAGCAACGCAAAGCCGAGCGCTTCCTCGCAGCCATGCACCACGCTCCACGCTTTGTTGTAGCTCATTTCCATGCGCGCCGCGCTGCGCCGCAGCGAACCAAACTGCTCAACCCCTTCCAACAGCTGCGCGACCCCAGGGCCGAACAGCTTGTCTTCACGCACAATGCGCAGGCTTGCGCGCACCTTCAGCGGCTGCTCCATTTGCGCCGTCCCCTTTCTTCGCCGTATACAGCACATCATTTCTCAAGCAAACAAAGCATAATTCAAAAAATACTACAATGTTTGCACATATTCGTTGAACTTTTATAAATATAACGAAAAACTTTGGCAACATTGACCGCCCCTGTGAAACGGTTGGCGGTTGCTTGCCTGTGTTCAAATATGATACAATTTTACCATAGCAAGGATTGCGTCTGCAATCCGCATTTTACTGTTGGAGGCTTATCATGAAACTGATGCGCACGCAGGACGCGGTCGGGCAAGTCCTGTGCCATGATATCACCCAGATCATTCCGGGCGTGACCAAGGATGCCGCATTCCGCAAGGGACACATCATCCAGCCTGAGGATATTCCAGTGCTGCTCAGCGTCGGCAAGGAGCATATTTACATCTGGGAAAACAACGAGAACATGCTGCACGAAAACGATGCGGCCGAAATTTTGCGTGATATGTGTCAGGGCGCGCACATGCACGCAATCGACCCCAAAGAGGGCAAAATCGAGCTAATTGCAGATGAGGACGGTCTGCTATTGGTCGATGTGGAGCGTCTGCGCGCGATCAACGCCTTGGGCGAAATGATGATCGCAACGCGCGCCAGCAGCTTCCCCGTCAAAAAGGGCGACAAGCTATGTGGCACGCGCGTCATCCCGCTCGTCATCGAAAAGGAAAAGATGGAGCGGGCGCGTCAAACCGCAGGAGATACGCCGCTCTTGCAGCTTGTTCCCTTCCGTCCGCGCTCCTTTGGCGTGGTCACCACGGGCAGCGAGGTTGCAAAGGGTTTAATCGAGGATGCATTTACGCCTATTCTGGAGCGTAAGCTTGCCGAATATGGCTGTGAAATGGCGGCGCACGCAATTTGCGGTGACGACCCAGGCGAAATCACCACTGCAATCACCAAAATGGCAAATGACGGCGTGCAGATGATCTTTTGCTCGGGCGGCATGAGCGTCGACCCGGACGACCGCACTCCGCTTGCCATCCGTGAGGCAGGCGCGCAGATTGTCAGTTATGGTGCGCCCGTCCTGCCCGGCGCCATGTTTCTTGTGTCTTATCTGCCGGATGGGAGGCCGGTCTGCGGTCTTCCCGGCTGCGTGATGTACGCCAAGCGCACTATTTTTGATCTGGTGCTGCCGCGTCTGCTGGCCGATGTGCCGGTCACTGCGGAATGGCTGGCAGGTCTCGGCCACGGCGGGTTGTGCCTGAACTGTGAAGTCTGCCACTTCCCCAACTGCGGCTTCGGCAAGGGCGTATAACGATGTTGGATTCATTCGGACGCGAAATCACCTATCTGCGCCTGTCCATCACCGACCGCTGCAATCTGCGCTGCCGCTACTGTATGCCGGAAGAAGGCGTACTGCCCACTGCGCACGATGATCTGCTGCGCTATGAAGAACTGCTACGCATCGCGGCAGCAGCCGTTTCCCTCGGCATCGACCGTATCAAGGTCACCGGCGGAGAACCGCTGGTACGGCGAGGCTGTGCTGACTTTATTCGGCATCTCAAAGCGCTGCCCGGCGTCCGTCAGGTCACGCTGACCACCAACGGTCTGCTGCTCCCCCCCCTGCTGGACGAACTGTGCGCAGTAGGGCTGGACGGAGTCAACATCAGTCTGGACACGCTGAACAATGTCCAATATCAACGTTTAACCCGCCGTTCGCACACCGCAGACGAGGTACTGCACGCGGTACATCTGTGCGCCGCGCGCCTACCTACCAAGGTCAACGCCGTACTGCTGCCCGAAACTGCCGACCAGCTCATCCCACTGGCCGAGCTGGCGCAGACGCTGCCTATAGACGTGCGGTTCATCGAACGCATGCCGCTGGGCGCGGGCGAAAACGACCAAACCATCCGCGCAGACGCCGCGCTCGACCGTCTGCGCGCACACTGGCCCGACCTCACACCGGTCAATCAGCCACACGGCAATGGTCCGGCGCGGTATTTCCACGCGCCCGGTATGCAGGGCTGCATCGGCTTGATCGACGCGGTCAGCCACAGCTTTTGCGACCGCTGCAACCGTCTGCGGCTGACCAGCACCGGATTACTCAAACCCTGTCTGTGCTATGAGCAGGGCGTGGAGCTGCGCCTGCTGCTGCGCAGCGGCGCGGACGAAGCAGCATTGCGGGATGCAATCCGCGCGGCGATTCTACAAAAACCTGCCGCGCACTGCTTCCAGCAGCGAGAAAACATCACGGAACACAAATCCATGAACCAAATCGGAGGATAATATGGGAAAGGTACTCGCCGTATGCACCAGCGCGGTGCGCGGCGTTCAAAAAGAGGATCGCGGCGCAGCGCTTTTCGTGGCAAACCATGGACTGGACGGCGATGCGCACGCGGGCGACTGGCACCGGCAGGTCAGCCTGCTTTCTGCGGACGAAATCGCCGCGTTCAACGCGCGCGGCGCGGATGTCGCGCCCGGTGCGTTCGGAGAAAATCTGGTGGTCGAGGGCATCGACTTCCGCACACTTCCGGTCGGCACGCTGCTGCGCTGCGGCGACGTGCTGCTGGAAGTAACGCAGATCGGCAAAGCCTGCCATCACCACTGTGCGATTTTTCACAAGATGGGCGACTGCATCATGCCGCGCGAAGGGATTTTCGCTCGCGTGCTTGAGGGCGGGCGCATTGCGACCGGTGACGAAATGACTGTCCAGCCGCGCGAAGTGCCGCTGCCCTTGCAGGCGGCAGTCATCACCCTGTCCGACCGCTGCGCTGCGGGCGAACGGCAGGACGAAAGCGGCCCCGCCGTCGCGGCGCGGCTGCAAGAGGCAGGCTACACGGTGATCGAGCAGCTTGTCCTGCCCGACGGACGCGGAGGGCTGACCAAAGAACTCATTCGGCTGTCCGACCAGCGTCAGCCCGACTTGATTTTGACCACGGGCGGCACAGGCTTTTCCCCGCGCGACCTGACACCTGAAGCAACGTTGGACGCCGCTGAGCGGCTTGCGCCCGGTATTGCGGAGGCCATGCGCGCTACCAGTCTGCGCATCACCCCGCGCGCGATGCTGACACGCGCCGTCAGCGTTATCCGCGGACGAACACTCATCATCAACCTGCCCGGCAGCCCCAAAGCCTGCATGGAGTGCATGGATGTATTTCTGGACCAGCTTCCACACGCACACGCGCTGCTGCGCGGCGAGCGGATGGATTGCGCCCGCTGACCTTTGATTCGACCGCGCCGTAAAACCAGCGGGTTGAAAATATAACGTCCCTGAAAGACGGGACAAAGGAGACACACCATGAAGAAACTACTTGCAGGGCTGCTTGCTACATGTATGGCGGTCAGCCTGACCGCCTGCTCATCTGGCGGCGGTACAGACGCTTCGGCAAACGCGGACACCGGCGAGCCAACCGAACTGGTCATCTTTGCGGCGGCGAGCCTGACCGAAACGCTCGAACAAATCGCAGAGGATTACAAAAAAGTCGCGCCGGATGTAACGCTGACCTTTAACTTCGATTCCTCCGGCACGCTCAAGACCCAGATTCAGGAGGGCGCGGATTGCGACGTGTTCATCTCCGCAGCACAAAAGCAGATGGATCAATTGGACACAGCAGCAGACCCATCGGTCAACACCGAGGGACTGGACTTCGTGCAGTCGGACAGCCGCCTTGACCTGCTGGAAAACAAGGTCACGCTTGCTGTACCCGAGGGCAACCCCAAGGGCATCGATAGCTTTGATTCACTCGCCGAGCACTTGCAGGCGGGCAACATTCTGCTGGCGATGGGCAACAGCGATGTGCCGGTCGGGCAATATACCCAGAAGATTCTGACGTTCTACGGACTGGACGAAGCGGCGCTGGCCAGTGCGGGCTACCTGACCTACGGCACGAACGTCAAAGAAGTCACCACACAGGTGCGCGAGGGCAGCGTAGACGCTGGCATCATCTACGCGACCGATGCATTCAGCGACGGACTGACTGTCGTAGACGAAGCGACCGCCGACATGTGCGGTCAGGTGATTTATCCGGTGGCTGTACTCAAGACCTCGGCGCACCCAGAACAGGCGCAGGCGTTCCTCGACTATCTCTCGACTGACGAGGCGATGGCCGTATTCGAGTCCGTGGGATTCTCCCCGGTTTCCTGATTTCCAACAACACAGACGGGGCGGGGCGCGTGCCCTGCCCCGTTTGCAAAAGGAGTGATTTTCCCGGTGGACTGGTATCCGCTCTTCAATTCGCTGCGCATCGCGGCACTGAGCAGCATCATTGTGTTTTTCACCGGCATCGCCGCGGCGTATTATGCGGCACGCCTGCCGCGTCTGCTGAAAGGCGTGCTCGACGTGGTGCTCACACTGCCGCTCGTGCTGCCGCCCACGGTCGTGGGCTATTTTCTGCTGCTTTTGTTTGGCTCCCGCCGCCCGCTCGGCATTGCGCTTGAGCAGATCGGCGTTAAATTCGTTATGACGTGGTATGGCGGCGTGATTGCAGCGTCAGTCGTCGCCTTTCCCTTGCTCTACCGCACCGCACGCGGCGCGTTCGAAGCCTTTGACCAGACACTTGCGCAGGCAGGGCAGACGCTCGGACTATCGAATACCTATATTTTCTGGCGCATCCGTATGCCCGCCTGCCGTCAGGGCATCATCGCGGGCGTAGTGCTTGCCTTTGCGCGCGCGCTGGGCGAATACGGCGCGACCAGTATGCTGATCGGCTACACGCCCGGCAAGACTGCGACCATCTCGACCACGGTCTATCAGCTCTGGCGCACAGGCGACGATTATCACGCCTTTCTCTGGGTGCTGATCAACCTTGCGATCTCTGCAGCAGTGCTTCTGACTGTCAACCTACTGGAGCGCCGTCAAAAGGAGGTGCGCCGCGCATGAGCCTGCACGTGGATATCCGTAAAAAGCTCGGTGATTTCGTGCTGGAAACCGCCTTTGACGCGGAAAACTCCGTCACCGGCCTGCTGGGCGCGTCCGGCTGCGGCAAGAGCATGACGCTCAAATGCATCGCGGGCGTGGAAACGCCGGACAGCGGCTGCATTGTGCTGGATGGCGAAACCTTGTTTGACTCCGCGCACGGCATCAATCTCAAGCCGCAGCAACGGCGCGTGGGCTATCTATTCCAGCAGTACGCCCTGTTTCCGCACCTGACGGTCGAGCGCAACATCTTAACCGGCCTGCACCGTGAACGCGATGCCGTCATACGTCAGCGCCGCCTGCGCGAAATGATTGCAATGATGCAGCTGGAGGGACTGGAAAAGCTGCGTCCGGCGCAGTTATCCGGTGGACAGGCACAGCGCGTGGCACTTGCGCGCATGCTGGTGAACGAACCCCGCCTGCTGCTGCTGGACGAGCCGTTTTCCGCGCTCGACAGCCATCTGCGCGACCAGTTGCAGCCGCAGTTTCTCGACTTGCTGCGCTCCTATGGGCGACAAGCCGTATTGGTGACGCACAGCCGCGACGAAGCCTATCACCTATGCGGCCAGCTATGCGTGATGGAAGACGGTCATATCGTGCGTAGTGGTGCAACCAAAGAGGTTTTTGCCGACCCGCGCAGCGAGGCCGCCGCACGCCTGACCGGCTGCAAAAACATCACTCCCGCCCGCAAGATCGACGAGCGGACAGTCGAAGCGCCTGCCTGGGGACTGTGCTTCACTTCCGCGCAGCCCGTGCCGGACGATCTGTGTGCCATCGGTCTGCGTGCGCATTATTTCCACGCCCGCGCTGCCGCCAACCGTGCAAACGTGCAATGGGTGGGAGAATTGGAAGAACCCTTCGAGTGGATTTTACTGTTCCGCTATGCGGGACAGGACGAAAACACCCCGCCCCTGTGGTGGCGCGTACCCAAAGACCGAAAACCTGCCGCGCTGCCCGAGGTGCTGGGCATCGCGCCGGAAAACGTATTGCTGCTGACAAAGTAAGGAGGACAACCCATGTTTGAGCAACTGCTGACCGCCGCCCTACACGAAATAGAGCAAGGCCGCCCTGTTCTGCTGGTTTCGGTCGCCCGCGCGACTGGTTCCACACCACGCAAAGAAGGCGCGATGCTGCTGGTGGGCACGCAAGGACTGCTGTGCGGTACGATTGGCGGCGGTTTGCTCGAACACCGCTGTCTGGAACTTGCTGCTGCACAACCCGCCTACGGTCACCTTATGCGTTTTGAGCTGGATAACCGCAAAGCGGGCAGTCTGGGCATGGTGTGCGGCGGATCGACCGAAGTGCTGTTCACCCCGCTGACCGATCCCGCGCCGCTGCGCGCAGCGCTTTCCGCTTTACAGAACAAGACGCCGGTATGGCTATGTCTGCCGCTGGATGGTACGGCGCCTTATATCGTGCAAGATGATGCACTGCCAGCACGGCCCACTGTTTTATCACAAAACATCAAAGACGTACTATGCGTGCCGCTGACCGATGCAGGACGGGTATTTGTCATCGGTGGTGGGCATGTGTCGCATGAGCTATGCACGCTACTGCACCGGCTGGACTTCCGGCACATCGTCATCGACGACCGTACGGAATTCTGCTCGCCTGCCCGCTTCCCCCACGCGGAACAAACGCTGACCATCCCTCTGACTGAGCTTACAACGACACTTACGGGCACACTGCATCCCACCGAAGCAGATGGCTTCTGCATCATGACGCGCGGCCATGAGGGCGACGCAGACGCGGTGCGCTATGCGCTGTCCACCCCAGCCAGTTATATCGGCCTGATGGGCAGCCGTCGCAAACGAGAAACACTGTTCCGTACACTGGCACAGGAGGGATTTTCCTCCGAAGCACAACAGCGCATCATCACGCCCATCGGCTTAGAGATCGGCGCGCAAACTCCAGCAGAAATTGCTGTTTCTATTGCGGCTCAGCTGATTACAAGGCGTGCTGCACTCTGAATTTTCGGGGCCGAAAAACGGCTCCGAAAATTTTTGATTTTTTTGAGAAAATATGTTGACAATATCCCCTCTTTTCGATATAATACTAGTTGTCGCTGACAGTGAGGCGACTCGATACGAAAGAGAATGCGAGTGTGCTGGAACTGGTAGACAGGCACGTTTGAGGGGCGTGTGTCAATCGACGTACGGGTTCAAGTCCCGTCACTCGCACCACCTTCAAACAATT
>JAHZFK010000013.1:66565-71088 GCA_019421385.1 Clostridiales bacterium | reverse complement strand
TTGACCACAGTGCTGTTTGCGTTGCATACTGCACCCGCGCGACCGGCGGCAGCGCATATACACTGCAATACGCCCGCAAAGCTAGACTGCGCATCATTCTTCTGCCCTTACAGAAATAAAAGCCCCAAAGAGGAACCCAGTGACAGGTTCTGCTTTGAAAGATGAAATCAGATTTGATGAACAGATATGACGGGCGATTCTGAACGATTCGACAAGGCAATAGCGGCAACGCTCTGCCCTGCTCCAAAATATATTCCACCACGAAGATACCGATATATGCAAAACTTGGCGTGCAGTCAACAGGACGTTCCAAAATTTGCGCTACTGTGCATGAAGCAAATGGGACTTTTCTTTGTCATCTCAAACGAATATACTAAAAGCATGATAGGTGCCTACAAGAATACTTGATAAAGTGGAGGAAAAGAAATGTCAATCATTCAGACTATCCTGAACTTCTTCGTTCAGTTTATTTCTAATCCAACCATCCTGATCGCGTTGATCGCACTAATCGGTTTGCTGATTAGAAAGGCGCCTGCGGCGGACTGCTTAAAGGGAACGATCAAAACCATTGTTGGCTTTACGCTGATCAGCAGCGGTGCAGGCATTGTGCAGACATCCATCGGCCCGCTCAATACCATGATGCAGGGTGCGCTTAATATGACCGGTACGCTGCCGGTAAACGAGTCCTGCTTTGCAGTTGCATCTGCGCAGTTCGGTGCCGCACTTTCCGGTATCATGGTGCTGGCATTTGTAATCAACATTGTGGTTGCACGTTTTTCCAAGTTTCGTTTTGTATATCTGACCGGACATGAAGTAATGTGGGTTTCCACCTGCTGCGCAATCGCTATGAACGGTTTGGGCTTCCCCATGTGGCAGACGATTTTGTGCGGCGGTCTGCTCACGGGTACTTACATGGCCTGCGCACCTGCAATGATCTATAAGACCGTTTGCAAATGCACCGGCTCGAAGGATCTGGCAATCGGTCACTCCGGCATGGTTTACTACTGGATCGCAGTTGTAGTTGCAAAGCTGGTCGGCAACAAGAATTCGGATGCCGAAGAGATCAAGATGAACAAAAACCTCAATGTGCTGCGCGATCTGACCATCTCGCTGTCGCTGGCCATGACGATTGTTTATCTTGTGGTTTGCGCTTTGACGATGGTAACCACCCCGGATCTGGCGGCAGAAACGCTGGGCGATACCAATTTCATCATCTTCTCCATCACGTACGGCGTTCAGTTTGCGGTTTCTATCTATGTTATTCAGGCCGGCGTGCGCATGGTAGTTGCGGAACTGGTTCCGGCATTCAAAGGCATTGCGGACAAGTTCATCCCGAATGCGGTTCCGGCACTGGATATCCCGATCATCTATCCGTATCAGCCCAACTCGGTGCTGATTGGCTTCCTGAGTGCAACCGTTGGTGCAATCGGTGCGTTCTTCCTGCAGGTGGCTCTGGCAGGTACGGCATTTGAACTGCCGCTTATTCTGCCCACGCTGTTCACTTCGTTCTTCTATGGTGCAACCACAGGCTGTCTGGGCAACAAGGAAGGCGGTCTGCGCGGTGCGGTCATCTCTTCTGTGATCACCGGCTTCTGCATTGCGATCTTCCCGGCGATGCTGATTCAGTTCGGCCGCGTTCTGGTAGACGGCACAACCTTTGGCGGCGCTGATGCTTCCGTATTTGGCATGTTCATTTCGCAGTTCGGCGGAACGGTCGGCAGCGCAATCTTTACCGTCGTTTGTGTTGTCCTGTTCCTCCTTCCCATGGTATACTCTGCTTTGACCAAGGGCAAGCCGGGTATGACCGAGCGCAACGAAAAGTAAGTGTACTATAACACCGCATGACAGTCTCTGTCCGAAATACTTGTACATGCAGTAGGTATTATGCGGTGTTATCCACTTCTCAAATCTATGTTCTGAAATAAGAAAGAGGTTATCGTATGAAAATCAATCGTATTCTGTGCTGCTGCATGTCAGGTCTTGGTTCGTCTTTCCTGGTGGAAATGAATGTAAAAAAAGTGCTTCAAAAGCTGGGGATGGACGATGTAAGCGTCAATCATGCCGGTGTGTATGACGCAGGCCCGGGCGTAGCCGATCTATTTATCTGCGCGGCGGATATTAAAGAAGAATGCGAAAAATACGGCCCGACGATCGCGTTGAACAGCCTGACCGATTACGATGAGCTGGAGCAGAAATTCACTTCTTTGATTGGAGCTTGAGCGGCTATGCCAAATAAAATCGCAGCATATTTGCGGCCTGAAAATGTCCGCATCATAAACCGTGTGAAGGACTGGCGCGAGGCGATTGATGAATCCACCCACCTTCTGGTAGAACAGGGATATATCACCGATAACTATCCCAAGCGCGTCATTGCATTGACTGAGGAGCATGGATCCTATTACATCGTCGGCAAGGATATTGCGCTGGTGCATGCGCGGCCGGAGGATGGCGTTGTTCGCCAGCAGCTGGCAGTCACGGTAATTCAAAAGCCGGTTGCCTTTTTCGACAAGCCGGACGATCCCGTTCGGTTGTTTATCACACTCTGCGCACAGGATTCCAACAGCCATCTGGAAATGCTACAGGAACTGGCCGAGATCCTGATGGATGAAGCACGCGTGCAGAAGTGCGTACAAATGACAGACGCAGCTGCATTGTATGAAGAGATTGTAAATGCATAAATCATAACAGACGGAGGAAAACACTGTGGCAGCCATTATGACCCAGCTCACGCCCAATGAGCGGCAGATACTGCATCTTCTCATAAAAAAAGAAAAAGCGGTCTCCGCGGCAGAGTTGGCTCGTCTGACCAACGTGTCCAAACGAACCGTATATTACAGTCTCAACAATTTGCGACGCCTATTTAAACAGATGGGCGCAGATGACTTTGAAGCACAAACAGACGGCTTTTGTCTGACCGAATCCCAGCGTCTGGCAGCGCAGTCCCGACTGGCACAAGAAAATACGCAGTTGACCAAAAAAGATCGTATTTCATATATTATTTGTGTAGCCATCTGCGCTGTCAGACCACTGCGTCTGAAAACTCTGCAGGAAAAGTTTGGTCTTTCCCGCAATATCATATTTTCGGATTTGTCGGATGTGAAAAAGGAACTAGCATCCTTTCAGCTTGAACTGCTCAATTCCCGTCAGGCAGGTTATTATGTGCAAGGCGATCTGCTGCTCATGCGCACGGTATTTCAGCTGCATATTTCCCGCCTGATCAGTAATGCACCAAGGGAACAGCTAGACTTTTTTAATGCGGATGACGTTGCAGATTACATGCAGAAAATGTGCAGGCTCAGCGATAAGCTGGCGCTTGGTCTGACCGAAGAATCCTTACTGGAAATTGTGTATCTGCTGCTTATGATCCATTCTAAACCGAGATCGGGTAGCATGTCCATTATCGATGCCGATCTGATCCAGAAAACCCGAGAACTGCATATGGTCAATGAAGTTTTTGCCGACCTGCAGGAACACGAAAGAATTTATTTGGCCATCTGTATGATGAACTTCAGCAACGGCAGCACCTATGCCGATATGTGGACAGAGGAAATCGAGCTTTGGGAATGCACCAAACGCTTGATTGACACCTTTGAAATTCTTGCCTGTGTCTCTTTTGAGAACAAACAGGATTTGCTTCATGCCATCTATATGCATATGAAGCTTTCCTGTTATAATTATCGCAATATGGTGCCGCATATCAACCCTCTGCGGGAAGATATTCAGCAGAATTATTCAGATCTGTACTGCATGACCAAATCTTGCTGTGAACGAATGATGCAGGATTTCCCGTATCCGGTGGATGCGGATGAAATTGCATATCTGACGCTGCATTTCGGTGTGGCAATGCATAAGGCAAGCCGACAGGCAGAGGTCGCGCATGTATTGATTACCTGTCCGAGCATCACAACCAGCGCACAGCTGCTGCGTGCTGAGATTCAGACCAAATTCAACAACATCATCGTAGAAGACGTGGTGCGTGCAGGAGAAATCAACGATTACCCTGCAAATCAGAAAATCGATTTTGTCATCTCTACCGTGGCATTTGATTGCCACTATCCGCTGATTCGTGTGAATCCCATTCTGACTAATGAAGACAAAGCCAATATAGCCATTCTGATGACATTGCTGGATATTCAATCCAATCCGGACAGTATGCAGATGGGTATGTTGCTGCGAATTGTCCGGCAGAACGTAGATGATTCAACCTATCTTCGGATTCGTGAGGAATTAAATCGCTGCCTGAATACGGAGGGATCGCTTGTCAACGTGCCGAAATCAACGCCAACGCTGTCAGGCCTGCACGGTCTGCTGCGCATCAGCGGCATTCGGATTGCAAACCATCCAACAGATGCGTGGCAGGACGAGATTCGCATCACAGCTGATCTGCTGTGTAAACACGGTTGTATCCAGCAAAGCTATGTGGATAAAATGATCGCATTGGGACAAGAACACGGACCGTACTTTGTCATCAGTGATGATATGGCAATCGCACATGCTCGTCCGCAGGACGGCGCAGCTTCGCT
>JAHZFK010000013.1:49559-66555 GCA_019421385.1 Clostridiales bacterium | reverse complement strand
TGGGACTTGGCTTAAGTATCTATCCCAAAGGGCTGGACATCATGGAGCGAAAAGGGATTCGCTTCCTATTTGTACTGGCCTCGCCGGATCAAAAAAAGCATTTACATGTGTTGGAGCATATTATGGCACTCAGCCGGGATACAAAATTGCGCGATGCGTTATGTGCGGCACAAACTTCTGAGCAAGCGCTGGATCTTTTGCAGACGTTTCAGTAATAAAACTTACGAAGCAAAAGGAGAAAAATATGGAACTTTATGTAGATATCGCTGATATTGATGTAATCGAAGAAATTGCACAGTATTTTCCGATTGACGGCTTTACCACCAATCCGAAAATCTTTACGCAAGCCAAGCGGCCGATTACCGAGCTGATGGCTGCTTATAAAACGTATGCGGAGAAAAACAAGGTCAAGGTATTCATACAGGTGACCGGCGCTACGGCAACGGAAATGTTCGAGCAGGCAAAAAAACTACATGATTACTTTGGCGAGTGCTTTGTTGTCAAAATTCCGGCGGTCAAACAGGGTTATCAGGCAATTCGCCTGTGCAAGGAAGCCGGCATCCCCGTTGCGGTAACCGTTGTGCACTCGATGATGCAGGCGCTGGTTGCAGCTAAAGCCGGCGCAGATTATGTGGCACCCTATGTCAGCCATATTGATAATATGGGTGCAGATGGCGTTGGCTGTGTTGCCGAAATGGTTAATGCATTCCAGAACGGCGGTTATCCGTGCAAGGTAATTGGCGCAAGCTTCCGCACGGTCGATCAGCTCAAAAATCTGGCGGTTTGCGGTTGTCAAGCTGTCACAATCGCGCCGCCTTTGTTCGATGCACTGATTGCCCATCCTGCCACAGCAGAATCGGTGAAGAGGTTTGAAAAGGCTTGGAGCGAAGCATTCGGCGACAAGCAAGTCAGTGATCTGCTGCCAGAGTAAAGCATTAGGACGATAAGGAGAACATTCGTGATTCGTGCAGTAATTTTCGATATGGACGGCTTAATGTTCGAAACTGAACAGGTTGCCTTTCGTCTGCTGCAAACCGTTTGTGCAGAACGCGGCTTAAAATTCACGCTTGATATGAAACGACAGATGTGCGGCGCCACTTTTTCGGTAAGTTCGCAAATTTTTGCAGATGCTTTCGGTGAAATAGACCCGGATTATACCTTTGATCTTTGCTGGTCAAACGTACGAAAATTGATGGAAAAAGAGTTCTGTGAACACGGTGTGCCTTGCCGACCGGGTCTGAGGGAATTACTTGCCTTTTTGTCTGGTGCCGGTATAAAAACTGCGGTCGCATCCGGTTCAGCGCGGTATGTGGTGCAAAAGTATATTACGATGGCCGAACTAGAAACATACTTCCCAGTCATGATAGGCGGTGGGGATTTTAGTCAACCAAAGCCGTCACCGGAATGTTTTCTGAAGGCGGCAAATCGTCTTGTAGTTGCGCCAGAGAACTGTCTTGTACTAGAGGATTCAGGACGAGGGTTGGAGGCGGCATACCGAGCAGGAATGCATGCGATCTGGGTACCAGATTTGGATCTTCCGCCGAAACAAATCATTGCGAAAGTGGATGCGGTATGCAATAGTCTTGCTGATGTGATTGCATGGATTGAAGCACAAAATAACATATCATAACCAACTATTACACCTATGTGAACTTTTCCCCTCATTTCTGCAGAGCCTCTGCCATGAATGCGAAGAAGCATCCCGACAGAGGCTTTATTTGCAGAATACACAGAAATACCCTGATAGCGTATAATCAAGGCCCTATTGACGTGGGCAAACACAGTGTATGCGGTCATCTGTATCGTAGAAAAGCAAATATAATAGCAGAGCACCATATTACAATAAAACAGCGAGGCCAAAACGGCCTCGCTGTTTTATCTATTTGCTTGTATCATGCTCTTCCCAGTCAATAAAAAACAAATCATTCGGCGTACAATCCAACAGCTGACACAATGTTTCAATGCGTTCAAGTTTGATCGAAGAGGTTTGGTTGTTCACCATGCGATTAAAGTTTTGATAACTCATTCCCAGTTGCTTATAAAGCCAATATTTCGTTTTTCCCTTTTTCTCGAGCAGGGGCAGGACATTCAAACGCACCATAGCGAATGCCTCCATTATCTAATGTGTTAGTTAGATAATAGAGTTCCCAGATCTCAAATATATAGACTTTTACATTAGATAATGTTAAAGTCTATTTATAAGGAGGCATAACAACTATGAAAGATTATTCCTGCTGCTTCACCGGTCATCGCGACATTCCACCGGAAATCCTGCCGGCACTCGCCGCAAAATTGGAAGCTATAGTTCTTGAACTGATTGCAGACGGCATTCGATACTTTTACGCTGGCGGAGCACTGGGTTTCGACACACTGGCCGCCGAAACCGTACTGCAACTGCGTGATCAATTTCCGCAAATCCGGCTTATTTTGGCGATTCCCTGCCGCGAGCAAGCCCGCGGATGGTCTGCCGCGTCAATCAACCGATATGAACACATCCTGCACCGCGCGAACGAAGTGATTTACACCTCCGAACATTACACCCGCGGCTGTATGCAGCGCCGCAACCGTTTTATGGTTGACCACAGTGCTGTTTGCGTGGCCTACTGCATCCGCTCGACCGGCGGCAGCGCGTATACGCTGCAATATGCCCGCAAATCCGGTCTGCACATCCTGCTTCTAAGCATGTAAAAAGCAGTCTCCCGACACCTGTTTGAGAGACTGCTTTTTACTCTATTTTACTTGTTTTCTGGCCTTTCGCCCGCCGCCCTGCCGCAGGCTCTGCGCGACCGCCTCGATTGTCTGCTCATGAGTCGTATCCAGCAGATGCGTATAGATCATAGACGTGGTCGCGACCGTACTGTGCCCCAGCGAGCGGCTGATGTTATAGATCGTCGCGCCGGAATAGTTCGCAAGCGTCGCAAAGGTGTGCCGCAGCCCATGCAGCGTCAGTTTGGGCAGATGGTTTCGGCGGATGAACGTACTGAACGCCTCGGTCAGGTAATTGGGCAAATACGGCTCGCCGTTCGGCCAAGTCAGCACATAGCCCGTATCCTGATACTCCTTGCCGAACAGCAGCCGGTTCTCGTGCTGCCGCCGCCGTTCAGCGTGCAGCACGCGCACGACCTCTTCCGGCATGTGCAGCAGCCGGGTCGAGGAACGGTTCTTGGTGTCCTTCTCGATCACCTGCGAGCCGGCCATCGTGCGGGCGCGGTGCACGCACAAGGTTTTGCCCGAAAAATCAACGTCCTTCCAGCGCAGGCCGCACATTTCCTCACGGCGCAGGCCGAGATACCCAGCCAGATACACGACAGGCTCGAGCTTGTCGCCCTCGACCGCGTCCAGCAGGCGGCGCAGCGAGCCAACATCGTAAAACTGCGGTTCCGGCCGTTTGAACTTAGGTGGCTCGACGCGGTCGGTCGGGTTTCGGGCAAGCACGTCCTGCATGACCGCGATGCGCAGCGCGTTGCGGAGCAAGTCGTGGTGCTTGCGCGCGGTGTTGGGCGACAGGCCGCAGTCATGGCACAGGTAGGCGTAATACTGCTGGATGCGCTGCGGTGACAGTGATTGCAGCGGGATCGTACCCAGCTGCGGGATGATGTGGTTGACGATCATCTGGCTATACCCATGCACCGTGGTCGCGGCACGGTTGGGCCGTACGACCGCGTCCATCCAGTAGGTGAGCCACTCGGCAACGGTTGTGTCGTTTGGCTTGGTCAGAGCACCGAAGTCGCGCTGCACCTCGTGCAGCCGCAGCGCCTTACGGGCGTCTGTCAGCCGCGCGAATGTGCGGGTCTTTTTGATCTGGTGTCCGTGCGCGTCGCGCCCGAAATCCAGATTGACATAGTATTTCTTCTTCTCCTCGTCGTACGAAATATTGCGCTCAACGCGCGTGCGGGACATATTGTTTCACCGTCCTTCCCTTGTCAGATTGGGAGCCCGGTGCGGCGGTGCACAGCCGCGCCGGAAAGACGGATACCGGTATCGTCAGGCGCCGGGTTTGGGGCTTTATCGCCCTACTCCCCTTGCCTGTTTATAGTGTAGCATAAGTTCAAAAAGTAAATCTACCGGAATATCTACCGAAATTTCGAAACACCTTTTTCCGTTGCAAAAACCGATTAAAAACAAAAGATACCGCCCAATATCAGGCGGTATCAGTTGGAATTTTGGTGGAGCCGAGGGGAGTTGAACCCCTGTCCGAAAGCGCATTCACCGTGACTTCTCCGGGCGCAGTTTGTCTTTTTGCATTCCCTCCATGACACGCCGGCAAACAGGCTGGTCACTTTAGTAGAGTCATGTTACATGACGGGGGCAACTCTTACCCCGTACACGTTCACCACTAATCGACGCCGGGTCTCAAAGCCGTGGTCCTCTCTGAGCCGACGGGCTAAGCCTTAATTAGGCAGCCTGAAGAGTATAATCGTTGTTGTTTAATTTATAAACAGTTGGAGCTTTTTACGCAGATCCCCGCTGCGGCCCGCTATCCCGGCTTCAACACCCCCGTCGAACCCGTTACGGCCCCATTTCGGGTGCATCCATCGGATGCGAAAAAATCAACGATTTCTTTCCTTCATCGCGCGGTCCATCTCCCGCTTGGCGTCCCGCGCCGCGATGCTGTCGCGCTTGTCGTGCAGTTTTTTACCTTTACACAAACCCAGCTCGATTTTGACACGCGAGTTTTTGAAATAGACCGAAAGCGGAATCAAAGAATATCCATCCTGCTTGGTTTTGCCAAACAGGTTTGCGATCTCCTTTTTGTGCATCAACAGCCGCCGCACGCGCAGCGGATCTTTATTGAAGATATTTCCCTTTTCATAAGGCGAAATATGCATCCCGCGCACAAAAAGCTCGCCATCCTTGAAGGTGCAGTAAGAATCCTTCAGATTGATCTGCCCCTGCCGGATCGACTTGACCTCAGTTCCTGCCAGTTCGATGCCCGCTTCATATTTTTCCTCGACAAAGTAGTCATGCCATGCTTTTTTGTTGGCCGTGACCTGTTTGGTGCCTTGCTTGGACACTGCGCCCATGGCAATCCCTCCTTTTCGTGGCTTTGTTTATCATATCATGCAATACCGCGTTTGTAAAGGCACAACAATGTTACAAATTTTGACCGAAACCGCACTGCCGCTCAAAAGAGCGGCAATGTGCCGGTAATTGGGTCAACTTTTTCGGGCAGCGCAGGCTCAAATGCAAGACAGGTATAGGTCGGCTGCCCATGAAACTCCGTGATGCCATTGTCGCAGATGAGCGCAGACAAAATCCCGGCTTCTTTCGCCTTGCGGTCGATCTCGAGCAACGCCTCCTCGGAATCCACATACACGCATACCTTGGCCACGCCACGCGAAAACCATTCGCTGAGCGGCGTGGCAGACTGCGCATTTTCTGCCAGCGTCACTCCGTTTTCATCCGCTTGAATCTGCCCGAGCCGCTGCTCTCGTGCCAACGCAGCAAGCACAGCCGTAACGCAGGCATGTCCCGCCTGCGCTGCAATCTTCCCTTTGCGCATTTTCAAATCCCGCCGCATGACAATCATCTGCTTAGGCTTATCCATGCCTGCGCCTCCCCCGTTTATTCCACCGTGTTGGTCAGCTTGCCGATGCCCTCGATTTCACAGGTGACAACATCGCCCTTCTTAAGGAACTTCGGCGGCGTAAATCCCATGCCGACACCCGCAGGCGTACCGGTTGCAATGATGGTGCCCGCCTTGAGCGTCATGCCCTGCGACAACTCCGCGATGATCTCCGCGACCGAATGCAGCAAATGGTCGGTATTGCTGTTCTGTCGCTGTTCGTCATTGACCGTGGACGAAATAGCAAGCGCGGGCGGATAGGCAATCTCATCTACCGTCACAATGCACGGCCCCATCGGGGTGAAACCATCGAGCGACTTGCCGAAATACCACTGATTATGCGCGGTCTGCAAATTGCGCGCAGATACATCGTTGACGATCGTGTAACCGAAGATATAACCCGGTGCTTCGGACACGCTCACATTCTTGCAGTCCTTACCGATCACCACGCCAAGCTCCACTTCATAGTCCAGACTGTCCACCAATCCTTCATATGCCGGAATTGGATCGCCGCAGCCGCTTGCTTCGCATACACGCTTGCTGAAATAAACCGCCTTCTTGCGGTTGACCAGAAATGCATCCTCATGGAAGCGCGCGGACTCGACCGCATGATCGGCATAGTTGATGCCAAGGCAGATCACATCCTGCGCCGGGTACGGAATGGGTGCACGCAAGCGCACACTGTTCAATCGCAGCGCAGTGCCTTCGGTCGCCTGTTCTGCATCCGCCAGCCGTGCCAGCTGCGCCGGAGAAATGCGGCGGATCAGTTCGGTCATATTCGGAAACGACAGGCCGAACGCCTCAATCGGCCAGATGAGTCCCGGCCAGCCGTCACAACCCACGCCGATGCGGTCAATGCCATCATTGTTTTGATATGTATATAGCTTCATAGATTGGTCACACTCCCCTTGATATTGCCAGCTTTATCATAGCACAAACTGCACAAAAATCAAAGCATCTATTTGAATATTTCCACAAACTGTGATATGCTCTTATCAGAACGAATGGGCAAAAGCGCTCCGCCTTTTCTTTTGTGTCTGCCTAAACGAACGGAGGAAACATGCCAATGACCGGAACCTGTGAGGATTGCGCATACAGTGCATACGACGACATTCTGGACGAGTATGTCTGCGAAGCCTATCTGGATGAAGATGAATTTTACCGTCTGTCCCAAAGCAACGGCCCTTGTCCCTATTACCGCTCCGGCGATGATTATGAGCTGGTGCGCCATCAAAACTGAGGAGAGGATATCATGACCGAACGAGAAAAAGCAGCCGCCGGGCTGCTGTATGACGCCAATTACGACCCCGAACTGCTGCAAGCCCGCGCCGTGGCAAAAGACCTTTGCATGGACTACAACCAGCTGCGCAGCACCCAGCAAGCGGAACGTCTCGCACTCTTGCGCACACTACTGGCCGCCTGCGGCGAGGATACCTACATCGAACCGCCCTTTTTCGTTGATTACGGCAGCAATATCCGCGTAGGCAAGGCATTTTACGCCAATCACAATCTGGTTATACTCGACGGCGCGCCCGTCACCTTTGGCGACCATGTGTTCATCGGCCCAAACTGCTGTTTTTCCACAGCCGGACACCCGCTCGATACCGCGCAGCGGAATGCCGGTTTGGAATACGCCAAACCCATCACAGTCGGCAACAACGTATGGATCGGCATGGGCGTGCAAATACTGCCCGGCGTGACCATCGGAGACAACGCCGTCATCGGCGCGGGCAGCGTTGTCACCAAGGACATTCCTGCCGGGATGCTGGCGGTCGGCGTACCCTGCCGTCCGGTGCGTGAAATCGCACAAAAACCGCGCCGCGTCATCCTCTAAGCCATACGAAAAACCCTCTGCCAACAGGCAGAGGGTTTTTTATATACTATTATGCTACGGCCTCGACAGTTTCTACGCCGTTCTCTCGATAGGTGTACACCGTAAATCCACTGTACGTCCAAACGCCGTCCTCGCCTTCACCCATACAGCTGGGCGAATAGCTCTTGGAGCTGGGCGAACCGAGCGCACCTTCCAACGCAGAGGCCGAAGAGCCGATGTAACCGGATGCCTGTGCAGCGGTCGGCTGAGCGGGTTCCGGCTCCGGTTCGGGCTGCGGCTGGGGTGCAGGATTGGATTCCGGCTTGCTGGTCGAAGTGCTGCCGGACGAGGTATTGCCGGAAGAGCTGCCGCCCGACGGCTTGCTGGTCGCGCTGCCACCCGAAGAGCCCGAGCCAGACGACGTGCTGCCGCCCGACTGCGGCTTGCTGGTGGAGCTGCTGCCCGTGCTCGTATTGGACGACTGCGGTTTGGACTGCGAAGTGCTGTCCGAAGTCTCGCTGCCGGCAGCGGTATCCTTATCCGCTTCGGTCTTGTCCTTGTCGCCGGTTGCGTCCTCAGTCTTGTCCTTGTTTTCCTCATCCTTTACCGTGTCAACGGTTTCGTTATCCTTTTTGTCCTCGGCTGCGGTATTCTGCCCGCCGCCGCAAGCTGCCAGACTGCCGCACAGGATCAGCGTCAACAGCAGGGCTGTTATTTTCTTTTTCATATCTTATTCCTCCTGGTTGTTTCTGCTTTATTCGACGGATTCCGCCTCTTGGGAGTTCCCTAAATCGGGCGGATATTTGAGTAAATTTTCAAGGTTCCGTTCAACGATTTCAACGATCACCGTATCGCCCGCCTGCACTTGCGTCAACGGGTACGGCATTTGCCGCGTGATAACAGCCTCGCGGAAGTCCGCCGCCAAAAAAGGATGCAGCGCATTGCCAAACGAGTCACGGCACAGGATTAACCGTCCGTTTTGCGCGTGCTCACTTGTGGTCTGAATCAAAATGTCCTCGGCTGTACGCGGTGGCGTAACATAAGAAAAATCAATTTCATACTGCTGCTGCGCCTCCAATTCCGTGCCTTTCGGATACAGCATCTCATATAGGTCGCCGCGATGGGTATTTTCCGTTTTATAGGCTGCCTCCGCAAACGGCGTATACGGCAAACCAAGCGTTTGCATCAGGAAGTCGTGCGCCATCGCCGCGCCGCGGTTTGTCCAGTGCGAATCTGTCTGGAGGTAAAGCACCTCATCCTGCTCGGAGAAAAACGTGAACAAATCGGCATAGTTTACACCATATTCCTGCAAATACTTTGCAACCAGCTCATAATTGCCCGGGGAATCGCTTTGCAAATAGCGTGACGGCATATGTTCGGGATAGAGGGAGTTCTTATTGGGTGCAATGGTGAACACGAACCGTGCGCCGCGCGCTTCACAATATGCCTGCATATCCGCAACCGTCTGCGCGACCTGCTGCGCCTGCTCCTCAGTCAGTGTCGCGTGATTCTGATAGTCGTCCAACGTTTCGGCATAGTACAGCCAGCCATCTGAGCCATAGATCACATCCTCAGCCGGGGACGTGGCCAGCAGCGTGGTCTGCAAAGCGGCATTTGCCGTGACCATCTCCTGCCGCAGTGCAAAATGATCGGCAATGTAATCGGTCACCTGATCGAGCACTGCGGTGTTCCAGCTGCCGTCCTCGTTTTTCAGCGTCGGCTTAGGCGACAACCTCTCATTTGCAGCCGCCTGTGTCGGCGGCAAAAACATCATGCCCGCCGACGGGAGCAAGCAAAGCAGCACAAAGGCTGCGGTAAAAATTTTGTATTTCATGGCAGCCTCCTCAGAACTGGAAATAGATAAACGGGTTGAATGTGCCCGCAGACAGGTTGAACATACACAGCACCAGCAGCACCATAGCCCCTGCAAGCGTGATCGACTCGTTCTTCGGCTGCAACCGTTTCGCGGTCGGCAAGCTCAATAAAAGCGCCAAAATCAGCGTCAGCAGGAACACCGGTGTCAATAATGAACACACGGTCACGGTTCCTGTCCAGCCCAGACCCACGCCGGTAAACATGGCTGCGAACATTGCGCCCGCCTGTGAAAGAGACTCCGCACGGAACAACGTAAAGCCCAGCACGACCACCAGCAGGGTATACACATGCCCGAGCGCCCTGCCCTTGAGTCGCCGCGCAGGCACGATCCCGCTGTCTTCGAGCACCGAGAACAGACCGTGCCACAAGCCCCACAGGACAAATGTCCAGTTCGCACCGTGCCACAGGCCGGTCGTAAAGAACACGATCACACGGTTGACCCAAGTGCGTACCTTTCCCTTGCGGTTGCCGCCCAGCGGGATATACAGATAGTCGCGGAACCAGGTGGACAGCGAGATATGCCAGCGCCGCCAAAACTCCTGAATTGTGGTTGCTGTATAGGGGTAATCGAAATTTTCGAGGAAATGGAAGCCGAACATGCGGCCCATGCCAATCGCCATGTCGCTGTAACCGGAAAAGTCGAAGTAAATTTGCAGCGTATAGCAGATTGCACCCGTCCAGGCGGCAAACATACCGATTTCGCCCGCGGACAGCGCAAACACCGCATCTGCCATCTGCCCCATTGCATTGGAAATCAGCAGCTTTTGGGAAAGTCCGCAGATAAACCGACGGATACCCAGCGCAGTCTCGCGCGGTGTGGTCTGCCGCTGGTCGATCTCCTTTTCAATGTCATGGTATTTGACGATCGGCCCTGCGATCAACTGCGGAAAATACGAAATATAGAGCAATATCTTCACAAAAGAGCGGGAAACGATCGACTTATCGCGGTATACGTCAATCACATACGACAAACCCTGAAAGGTGAAGAACGAAATACCGATCGGCAGAGCAATTCCGGTCAGCGGCAGCGATAAACCGAACAGGCTGTTTATCGTGCCGATCATAAAGTCCGCGTATTTGAACACCGCCAGCAAGCCAATGCCGCCTGCGACCGCGATACCGACGCCCAATTTAGGGTGTTTTCCCGCTGCCAGCAAACCGCAGCCATAATTGAGCGCTACACTGAGCAGCAGCAACGGCAGGTAAACCGGTTGCCCGAACGAATAAAAAATCAGGCTGGCAACCAGCAGCAGAATATTTTTTGCCCGTATGCCGCGCAGCAGACGATCCAGCACGAACACGACCGGCAGGAAAACGAATAGAAAAATCGCCGAACTGAAAACCATGTTGTTTTTTCCTTTTTCTCTTTATTATGCCTGCTTGCTTTATGCTTTAGTCTCCCGCACATAGTTTGCAATTGCAATGCCGCCGCTGACCAGCACCAATGCGCTCAAATTGCGCAGGGTCAAAATCTGCTCTCCCAGCACGATTGCAGAGATCAGAGCACCGAACACCGGAATCAAAAAGCAGAACAGGCTGACCTTGCCCACCGGGAATTTCCCAAGAAGCGCCGTCCAGATCGTGAACGCCGCCGCAGACAGCACCACCATGTATGCCAACAGCAGCACACCGGCCGGTGTAACCGCTCCCAGCTGGCCTCCACCTATCAACCCGACAACCAACAAAAACGCTCCGCCGAGCAGCAACTGCCATCCGGTGAGCAGCATCGGGTCGCGTCCCGGCGTATAGATGCGGGAAACCAACGCACCTGCACCGGCAGACACTGCCGACAACAGCACCAGACCGTCGCCATGCAGATTGAAGCCATTGAGACCGCCCAATCCGAGCGTCAGAACGCCCGCAAAGCCGCACAGGCAGCCAAGCACCTTTTGCCGGTTCATCTTGTCGTTTTTCAAAAACAGATGTGCAAAAATGAGCGCAAAAAAGGTTTGTGTGCCGGACAATACCGCACCTTTGGTACCGGTGGTGCCGGACAAACCAATGTAATAGCACACATACTGAATCATGCTTTGAAACAGGCAGATCCAAAAGATCGGCTTCCACTCGCTGCGCACCGGCACTATGCGGTGCCCCTTGATGCGCGCCACCAGCAAAACCAGCAAGCCCGCCAGCGCGAACCGCCAGCCTGCAAAATAAAGCTGCGAAAACGGTGCGTCCGACCCAATAGCAAACAACTCATACCCTTTTTTAATACAAGGGGCCGCACTGCCCCACAGCGCGGTACACAATACCGCAGGCATATATAATCGACGAACCAATCCGTTTTTTTGTTCCTGCATTTTTCTTTCCCCTTTTTCTGACGTGAAGCCAGTATACCATTTTTCCCCTTTATGCGCAAGCAAGGGAGATTTATCGGACACCCCCTCTGCTATTCTAGTATCAGAGGAGGTGAACGGCATGATTTACAGCTGTCAAACCAAATGCTGTCACTATGTTTTTCTTGGCAGCGAGCAGCAGCACGCCTGTCCAGACTGCGGCAAACAGCAGATCCGTCCGGCAACCGCAGCAGAACGTGCCGAATTCTTCCACCGGCACACCGCAGCCCTCGTCCGACGCCGCCGCTCCGGCTGAGCGCACAGCAAAAGACCTTCCGAACCATTCCGGAAGGTCTTTTACATGCCATTTTCATTTGTCATTTGATTTCTGACTCCTCAAGGCAGCCACAGCAGCCACCGTAATGATTTCACATTACTTGGCGTTGTGACGCGCCTTGCGAGACATCGACTTGACGCGGTTCTGGTCCAGATCCAGCATACGCGCTGCGACCAGATCATTGAAGAAACCCTTCATCATGATTTCGTCACGCTCCTTTTTTCTGTAATGTTTCTGAGACCGTTTCCCGATCTCTGCTATTATAATACACGGAGCGCATCAGAAAAGCAAGCGGCATCTTTTATGAATATCACACAACTGCAACATCTAATTTTTGTGCATTATCGCTTATCCAAGTTAACACTTTGTACACATTTCGCATATTTTAATTGGTAGTTTTCAATAACTTAACCATTTCCATATTCTTTTGCCAATTCTGCAAAGAGCGGCAGCGCTCGGCGGATGGTTTCGGTCTGCACGCAATAGGAAATGCGCATGTGTCCCGGCGCGCCAAAATCCGTGCCCGGCACGACCAACAGGTCATATTTCTTCGCACGTTCGCAGAAAGCACGGTCATCCGGCTCGAGCGTCTGCTGGAACAGATAAAACGCGCCCGCGGGTTTAACGCAGGAATACCCCATGCCCGTCAGCCCGTCAAACAGCAAATCGCGGTTGGTCTGATAGACCGAAAGGTCGCTCGTCTGGCCTGCACAGCGTGCCGCTACCCGTTGGAACATGCTGGGCGCACAAACATAGCCCAACGCACGACCTGCACCGCAGACCGCCGCATACAGATCGGCGCTGTCGGCCGCCTGCGGCGGCACCAGCACATAACCGATACGCTCACCCGGCAGCGAAAGCGACTTGGAATAGGAATAGCACACGATGGTATCATCATAGTAGTTCGGCACAAACGGCACATTGACACCGTCATAGACTATTTCCCGATAAGGTTCGTCCGATACCAGATAGATCGGATGCCCATACTGCTTTTCTTTTTCGCACAGCAGCGCAGCCAATTGCTGAACGGTCTGCTCGGAATAAACCGCACCCGACGGATTGTTCGGAGAATTGACCACGACTGCCTTGGTATGTTCGTTCAGCGCCTGCTCTAACGCATCAAAGTCGATCTGAAAATCCGTAATGGACGGCGGCACAATGACCGCTTTCGCACCTGCGCCGCGTTCAATGAACATCAAGTATTCCGGGAAGTATGGCGCCAGCACAACGAACTCATCCCCCGGGCAGGCAATCGCCTTGAATGCACAGGACAAAGCTGCCGCTGCACCCGCAGTCAGATACAGGCTGTCACCCGTGTAATCTGTACCAAATCGACGGTTCAGATCATCCGCCAAGACCTTACGCACATCCGCCGCGCCCTGCGCAGAGGTATAGCCGTGCAGTGCCACCGGATCGCCTGCAGCCTCGGCTAGAATCGCCTCGCGCACCGCGCCCGGCGCAGGCACATTCGGATTGCCGATGGAGAAGTCAAATACATTTTCCCGGCCTACCACCGCTGCACGCTGGTTGCCGTATTCAAAAAGCTCGCGGATGGTGGAACGGTTGTTCCCCAGCGCGGCCATCTGCTGATTGAGCATGTCAAATCGCCCCTTTCTTATGGAGTTTATTATAGCACAGCGCAAAAGCGCACGCAAGAAAAAGCCCGCCGCACAAAAACCGTGCGGCGGGACTGCTTTTATGCTTATTCGAACTTGATCTGCTTCTCCGGCAAATCCTCATCGGTCAGCAGCGCACCGATCGACGGAATGCTGCGGCAGCGGTAGCGGCCGTTATCCGACAATCCTGCATCCTCCATGCGGCAAGCATTCGTGATTGTGTGCTTGCCACGCAGCACCATGGCCTGTACGCCCTGTGTTGAGCGGCTGGCCTTGATATCCAGCATGTTCGCACGGAAAGTCAGAGCGCGGTTCGCCGTCGAGAACATGGTGATCTCGGTTTCCTCATCGACCGGATGGAAAAATGCCACCGCGGGTGACTTGGCCGAGTACGCGCCGGTCAGGCGACGGCGGTTGGTTTTGGTCGCAAAGCTTTCGAGCGAAAACCGCGCGGCTTTGCCATTCTGGAACACGATAACCATATTGCCCTTATAATCACCCGGCAGCATAGCATATACCGGCATTTCGCCCTCGTCCATGCCCAGCTTGCCCGCTAGATAATCACCCAACACCGAGGCCTTGCTGTCCTCAAAATCATACAGATGCGCTTTATAGGCCTGCTGCATATTGGTAAAGAATATGATCTCGGCCTTGTTGGTGGTCTCTGCCTGCCAAATCACTTCGTCGCCGTCCTTGAGCTTGTGCTCCTGGGACATGCGCCATGACTGCGGCGTGATCTTTTTGAAATAGCCCTCGCGTGTCAGGAACAGCAGTACAGAGTAATCCTCGATGTGGTCCTCCTCGTCAAACTCCGGCACTGCTCCGGCGGTCACCAGACGAGTCCGGCGCGGCGACGGATATTTTTTGATGACCTGCTCCAGCTCTTTGATGATGATATTCCGGATCTTCGCCTTGGACTTGACGATCTCTTCGAGTTTGGCGATCTCCTTTTCGAGCGCTTCGGTCTCCTGCGTGCGTTTAAGGATATATTCCTTGTTGATGTTGCGCAGACGGATATCTGCAATGAACTCCGCCTGAATCTGGTCGATGCCGAAGCCGATCATCAGGTTCGGGATAACCTCCGCGTCTTCCTCGGTCTCGCGGATGATGTGGATCGCCTTATCAATATCCAGCAGGATTTTAGCCAGACCGTGCAGCAAATGCAGTTTGTCCTTCTTTTTATTCAAATCGAAGAACACACGGCGGCGAACACACTCGGTACGCCAAGCCGTCCACTCCTCGAGCAGCTCGCGCACGCTCAGCACGCGCGGCATACCCGCGATCAACACATTGAAGTTACAGGAAAAGCTGTCCATGAGCGGCGTCATCTTCATCAGCTTTGCCATCAGCTTTTCGGGATCGGTGCCGCGCTTGAGGTCGATCGCAATCTTCAAACCGGACAGATCGGTTTCATCACGCACATCCGCGATCTCGCGCAGTTTGCCGCTCTTGACCAATTCCGCAATCTTGTCAATGATCGCTTCGATTGTAGTCGTGTACGGAATCTCTGTAATTTCGATCAGATTTTCTTTTTTATCAAACGTCCACTTTGCACGAACCTTGAACGAGCCGCGGCCGGTCTCATAGATAGCGCGCATCTCGTCCTCATCGTAAATCAGCTCGCCGCCGGTCGTGAAGTCCGGCGCGGGCAAAGTTGTGAGCAGATCGTGCTCCGGATTTTTGATCCATTCGATCGTTGTGCGGCACACTTCTTCAAGGTTGAACCCACAGAAGTTGGATGCCATACCGACCGCAATGCCGGTATTGGCCGACACCAGAATGTTCGGGAAGGTTGTCGGCAGCAGCGTCGGCTCTTTCATTGTGCCGTCGTAGTTGTCCACAAAGTCAATCGCATCCGCATCGATATCACGGAACAGTTCCGCACAAAACACATCCAGCTTTGCTTCGGTATAACGCGGCGCGGCATACGCCATATCGCGTGAATACACCTTGCCGAAGTTGCCCTTGGAATCGACAAACGGCATCAGCAGTGCTTCGTTGCCGCGTGTCAAACGCACCATTGTCTCATAAATCGCCGCATCGCCGTGCGGGTTCAGCTTCATCGTTGAACCGACGATGTTGGCCGACTTGGTGCGGTTTCCGTTCAGCAAGCCCATCTTGTACATCGTGTACAGCAGCTTGCGATGCGACGGCTTAAAGCCGTCGATCTCCGGAATCGCGCGCGAGACAATGACGCTCATCGCATAGGGCATATAGTTCTCGCGCAGCGTATCCGTGATGCGCTGATCGACCGAAGGATGCTCCTTATATACTTTTGGCTCGTCGTTTTTCTTTTTTGCCATCCGAATTTTACTCCTTGTCAGGATATATCCGCCAAATCCAAATACTGCGCGCCGTTCTCCGCGATATATTCCTTGCGGCCGGACAGGTTATCGCCCAGCAGCAGGTCAAACATCTCGCTGGTCGCCTTGGCGTCCTCCGGCTGAATGCGGATCAGGCGGCGGGTCTCGGGGTTCATCGTGGTCTCCCACATCATATCCGCTTCGTTCTCACCCAGACCCTTGGAGCGCTGGATCAACACCTTTTTGCCCTCCAGCTTTTGCAGGATCGCGGCCTTTTCACCCTCATCAAACGCAAAATAGCTCTTGTCCCGATAGGTGATCTCATAAAGCGGCGACTCCGCGATATACACATACCCTTTCTCGATCAACGTCGGCACCAGACGGTACAGCATAGTCAGAATCAGCGTGCGAATTTGGAAACCGTCCACGTCGGCATCGGTGCAGATGATGATACGCCGCCAGCGCAATGCTTCTAAATCGAATGCAGACAGGTCTTTCGCCGCTTTGCCGCGTACCTCGACCCCGCAACCGAGCACCTTCAGCAGATCGGTGATGATATCATTTTTAAAAATCTTGCCGTAGTCCGCTTTCAGGCAGTTGAGAATCTTGCCGCGCACCGGCATGATTGCCTGAAACTCGCTGTCGCGTCCCTGCTTAACCGAACCGAGTGCAGAATCGCCCTCGACGATATACAGTTCGCGCCGCGTGACATCCTTGGTGCGGCAATCGACAAACTTCTGCACACGGTTGGCGAGGTCAATGCCGCCGGACAGCTTCTTTTTGATGTTCAAGCGCGCTTTTTCCGCCTGCTCGCGGCTGCGCTTGTTGATCAGCACTTGCTCGGCGATCTTGTCCGCCTCAGTCTTATTCTCAATGAAGTAAATTTCCAGACCCTGCTTGAGGAAATCGGTCATCGCCTCTTGGATGAACTTGTTGGTGATCGCCTTTTTGGTCTGGTTCTCATACGAGGTCTGGGTGGAAAAACAGTTGGTCACAAGCACCAAACTGTCCATTACGTCCTGAAACGTGACCTTGCTCTCATTCTTGGTATATTTTCCGTTCTGCTTGAGATACGCATCCAGTGCCGAAACAAACGCTGAACGCACCGCCTTATCCGGCGCGCCGCCGTGCTCGAGCCACGAAGAGTTGTGATAATACTCAATCCGTGACACTGCGGACGAAAAACAAAACGCGCAGGACAGCTTTACCT
>JAHZFK010000013.1:0-49549 GCA_019421385.1 Clostridiales bacterium | reverse complement strand
GCGGCCGCGCCGCTCGCCCTCCAGAAACTGCACCGAGGTCAGCGGATTTTCCCCAACAAGCTCGGTGACGTAATCCACAATGCCGTTCTGATACAAAAACCCGGTCGTTTCAAACTTGCCGCCAACCTGATTGCGCAGCACGAACTTGATATGGCTGTTGACTACCGCCTGCCGCTTGAGCGTGTCCAGATAGTAGTCCACCGGAATGTTGATATCCGTGAATACTTCCAAATCGGGCTTCCAACGGATGGTCGTACCGGTTTTCTTCGCTGTCGTGGGCTTTTTGATAAATCCCTCCTTGGCATCGGTCTTGTTCTCGCCCTTTTCAAAATGCAGACGATACTCGAAACCATCGCGTACCACAGTCACGTCCATGTATTCCGAAGAATACTGGGTCGCACAGGTGCCCAGACCGTTCAGTCCCAAAGAGAACTCATAGTTTTCACCGGTGTCGTTCTTATACTTGCCGCCCGCATACAACTCACAAAAGACCAGTTCCCAGTTATAGCGCTGCTCATTTTCGTTCCACTCGATCGGCACACCGCGACCGCGGTCGGCTACTTCGATCGAGCCATCCTCGTAACGGGTGGTGACGATTTCCGTACCAAAACCCTCTCGCGCTTCGTCGATCGAGTTGGACAGGATCTCAAACACCGCATGTTCGCAGCCCTCCAGCCCGTCCGAACCGAAGATAACGCCCGGGCGTTTGCGCACACGGTCTGCGCCCTTGAGCGAGGAAATGCTCTCGTTGCCGTATGACGGTTTTGCTTTGCTCATATCGTCCTTAACTCCCTGTTTCCGCAGTTCTCAAATCCATAACTATCATATTATACGCTGTTTTTCTTTATTTTTCAATCATTTTCCGATGTATATACGCAAAATCAGTTTTTCGACAAAAAACGCGCGCTGCCAGATGCAGTGCGCGCTTTCTATAATAATGGGCGGTTGCGCCTCTTGTCTTTGGACTGTCCGGGAGCCTGCGCGGTATTCCGTCCCACAGGGCCGAACAGATTTTTATCGTCTTCCCATGAAGAAGTTTATATCAAAAGGGGTTGTTCCCTTGCTGTGGTTATACTATACCGTATCCATATGTCTAAAGTTTGTAGAAAATTTGAAAGAAGTGTAAACACTGCCGAAATCGCCGGATTTACCATTTTTCGCAGAAAATGAAAAAAAGAACAGATGCAAAAGCATCTGTTCTTTTCCTGTCAATTAGCGAAACTTTTTCTTCTTCGCGCGCGCTGCCTCAGACTTCTTGCGGCGCTTGACGCTCGGGCTTTCATAATGCTCACGCTTGCGGAGCTCGGAAAGCGTACCCGCCTTGGCGCACGAACGCTTGAAACGGCGCAGCGCGCTGTCAATAGATTCATTTTCTTTGATGCGGATCTCCGACACTGTTTTCCCTCCCTCCGCGCGTTCCCCTCTGGAGGAACACTTTGCACGGCCTCATGCACCGTGGCACACAAAACCGTAAGAATATTATATCTGTTTTTACCGTCCGTGTCAATAAGAAAGTTTAACGAACGACCAGATTGACAATTTTACCAGGTACAACGATCTGCTTGACCATTTCCTTGCCTGCAATCGCGTTCTGTACCTTCTCCTCTGCAAGCGCGGTGTCGATAGCGACCTGCTTATCGCAATCTGCCGGCAGCTTGATCGTGCACTTGAGCTTGCCGTTGACCTGTACCGCCACTTCCACGGTATCCTCGACCGTCTTGGCGTCTTCATATACTGGCCACGGAGCAACAGACAGCAGGCCTTCGCCGCCCATCTGCTGCCACAATTCTTCCGTGATATGTGGTGCAAAGGGATTGAGCAGCGTCAGGAAGGTCATATACTCGGCCTTGTTGACACCCTTATCATAGAACTCGTTGAGCATGGTCATCAGCGCTGCAATTGCGGTATTCGCCTTGAGGTTGTCCGCATCCTCGCCGACCTTCTTGATCGTGCGGTGCATGAGCACTTCGTGCTGCTTGGAGTATTCCTCGCCCTCCTGCACCTTTTCGGCCAGACCCCAGACGCGCTCGAGGAAGCGGCGGCAGCCCTTGATGGACTTCGGGCTCCACGGCGCAGCCTTCTCAAAGTCACCGATGAACATTTCGTACAGACGCATGGTATCCGCGCCATAGGTATCGACGATCTCGTCCGGGTTGACCACGTTGCCGCGGCTCTTGGACATCTTCTCGCCGTTCTCGCCCAGAATCATGCCATGGCTCGTGCGGCGGGCATACGGCTCCTTGGTCGGCACAACACCGATATCATACAGGAACTTGTGCCAGAAACGGCTGTACAGCAGGTGGAGCGTGGTGTGCTCCATACCGCCGTTGTACCAGTCGACCGGCGACCAGTATTCCAGCGCCTCCTTAGAAGCAAGCGCCTTATCGTTATGCGGGTCCATGTAGCGCAGGAAATACCACGACGAACCAGCCCACTGGGGCATGGTATCGGTTTCGCGCTTGGCAGGGCCGCCACAGCACGGACAGGTGGTGTTGACCCAGTCGGTCATCTTGGCCAGCGGACTTTCGCCGTTCTCGGTCGGCTCGTAGCTCTCCACGTCCGGCAAGGTCAGCGGCAACTGCTCCTCCGGAATTGCCACCCAGCCGCACTTCTCGCAGTGCACCAGCGGAATGGGTTCACCCCAATAGCGCTGACGGGAGAATACCCAGTCGCGCAGCTTGTACTGCACCTTGGCATGACCGATGCCCTTCTCCTCCAGCCATGCGATCATCGCCGGAATCGCATCCTTGACCGTCTTGCCGTTGAGGAAGTCCGAGTTGACCAGAATACCGGTCTCATCCTTAGCAGTGAACGCAGCCTTCTGTACATCCTCGCCACCGGACACAACTTCGATGATCTCGCAGCCAAACTTCTTAGCAAACTCCCAGTCACGATCGTCATGCGCCGGAACGGCCATGATCGCACCCGTGCCGTAGCCCATCAGGACATAGTCGGACACGAAAATCGGGATCTCTCGCCCGTTGACCGGATTGATGGCAGCCACGCCGTCCAGCTTGACGCCGGTCTTGTCCTTATTCAGCTCAGTACGCTCGAAATCCGACTTGCGCGCGGCTTCTTCACGGTACGCGCGTACCGCGTCAATGTTCTTGAGCTTGTCCGCCCACTGCTCGATCGCCGGATGCTCGGGCGAGATGACCATGTAAGTCGCGCCAAACAGGGTATCCGGACGGGTGGTGTAAACGGTCAGCGTATCGCCCTCAGTGGTCTTGAAATCGACCTCTGCACCGGTCGAGCGGCCGATCCAGTTGCGCTGCTGCACCTTGACGCGCTCGATGAAGTCCACCTCATCCAGATCGTCGATCAGACGCTGCGCGTACTTGGTGATTGCCAGCATCCACTGGCTCTTGGTCTTGTGCACGACCTCGCTGCCGCAGCGCTCGCACACGCCGTTGACAACCTCTTCGTTTGCCAGCACACACTTACAGGAGGTGCACCAGTTGACGCTCATTTCCTTCTTATAGGCAAGACCCTTTTTGAACAGCTGCAAGAAAATCCACTGCGTCCACTTGTAGTAGTTCGGGTCGGTCGTGTTGATCTCGCGCGACCAGTCGAACGACAAACCGAGCGACTTGAGCTGGCTCTTAAAGCGCGCAACATTCTTCTTGGTCACTTCCGCCGGATGGATGTGGTTCTTGATGGCAAAGTTCTCAGTCGGCAGGCCAAATGCATCCCAGCCCATCGGGTACAGCACGTTATAGCCCTGCATACGCTTTTTGCGCGCAACAATGTCAAGCGCAGTATAAGAGCGCGGGTGACCTACGTGCAGGCCCTGACCGGACGGATACGGAAACTCAACCAGCGCATAGAATTTCTCTTTATGGCCGCCATTTTCCGCTTCGAAGCAATGCGCCTCATCCCAAATGTCCTGCCACTTTTTTTCAACCAATTTGTGATCGTACTTCAACGGTATTTCCCCCTAAAGTGAATGGTTTATTTTAGGCGCGGTAACGCGGCGGACACACTTTCTGCATCCGCCGCATCCCCGTTTTATTTTTCTGCAATGCCAAGCTCGGACAGCGCCACAGGCGTGCCGTCCTTCCACAGGTTCTCCAGATTGTAGAACTTGCGCGCCTCCGGCATGAACACATGCAGCACCACGCAGCCGTAATCCAGCAGCATCCACTGCGCAGATTCATAACCCTCGGTGTGATGCACCAGCGTTTCATGGTCATATTTCAGACGCCACTCTACGTTATCAGCCAGCGCCTTGACCTGCGTGGTCGAAGAAGCCGAACAGATGACGAAATACTCGGTCAGCTCGGTCAGGCGTTCTACCTGCAGCACTTCGATTTCCTGCGCTTTTTTCTCTATCAGCGCTTCACAAATCGCTTTTACGGTATCTTTTGCAGTCAATTTCCAAACTCCTTCTTTATTATCATGCTTCCGGGTCTACAGCACCGCCGCCGCCCGAAGTATCTCCACCGCCGGAGGTGTCTCCGCCGGTCGAGCCACCGCCCGACGTATCGCCGCCGGTCGAGCCGCCGCCCGAGGTGTCGCCACCAGTCGAACCGCCGCCAGAGGTATCTCCACCGCCGGTCGAACCACCACCAGAGGTGTCGCCACCGGCCGAGCCGCCGCCCGACGTGTCTCCACCACCGGACGTACCGCCGCCAGTTGTATCGCCGCCGCCAGAGGTGTCACCGCCGGCTTCAGGGTCTGTGCTGCCGCCGCTCGAAGTGTCTCCACCGGACGAGCTGCCGCCGGACGAACCGGTATCATCGCTATAGTCATTCTCGGAGGTATCGCCCCAGACGTAGTTATCCTCGCCCGAGCTGACGCCGCCGCTCCAACTCGAAGAGCTGCCGCTTTCCGGCCCGCTTACCATATCGAGCGTCGTGATCGGCTCCTCATACGGGTTAAAGTATTTGTTGACCAGATCGAGCGTCTCCTGATAATACGGGAAGAAGAACGAATACTGGTACGGATCGCTGCCGGCATAGCTCATCGCACCATAACCGGGGAGCGTGAAGAACTGGATGTTCTCGTTTTTGATCTGCAAGGCCTGCATACCCATCCAGAGCAGTTCGCCCGCGGTCAGATCGGTCTTGACATTCTGGAATACCGCATCGGCAATATCCGGAATCTTGGTGATGTTTTTGAGCTGGAATACTTCCGCTGCAAGCGCTTTGAGGAACTTCTGCTGGTTTTCCACGCGGCCCTCGTCGCCATTCGGATACTGCACCGAATAGTCATTATTATGACGCCAGCGCAAGAATTCTACCGTCTGTTTGCCGTCCAGATGCTGCATACCGGCATACAGGTCGATGTGCAAATTCTGCGACGGATCATCGTATTCCATACGGAACGGAATTTCATAGTCAATGCCGCCAATTGCGTCCACAATCGCCGCAATGCCGTCAAAATTGACGATAACATACTTATCCGGCTTGAAGCCCATCAGACGTTCGATCTCGATCTTCGTCTGCTCAATGCCCTTGCTCATGCCATAAGCGGCATTGATTTTGCGGCTCGCACCGCTGAGGCCATTGTTGCACATCGTATCGCGCGGAATGTTCATGATGTTGATGGTCTTTTTATTGACGTCCATCGTGGCGACCATCAATGCGTCGGTTCTGGTCTCATCTTCGTCGACTGCACCAACTACAAAGGTAAACACATCGTCGATGCGCGTGCCCGAATTGAGCATGCTGTTGACGTCGATCTTGTCCCCGTTTTCCTTATCCTTGATGGTAGGATCATTGGCCTGCGGCGGACGGATAAACATCACTGCGGCAGCTGCAGCGCAAAGCAGCAACGCAAGCACAACCGCTATGATAATAATGATACGTCTGCGCTTCTGGCTCTTTGTCGGCTGTTTTTTCACCTTTGCGCCTTTTTTCCCTGCCGGTTTCGGCGCGGACTGCGGCGCTCGCTGCGCCGCGGCCTTTGGCGCGGACTGTGACGCTCGCTGCGTCGTAGGCATCGGCTTCTGACTGGTCTTGCCCGCGGCCTGCCGCGGCGCGCTTTGCTTCTGCGTGCGGTTTGTCCGGCCGTTATGGCCTCCGCTGCCTCCAAAAAGTTTCAAACGATTCCTGCCTCCAGTATTGTCCTATTCGTCACGCCAGCGGATACCATGCCGGATCATATCATTATATGCCGCGACCGTATCGCTGTGTATCAGTTTGCCACGCTGAACCAATTCGGTCAGCGTTTGATCATAACAATAGAGCAGCGCACGGTCAATGCTTTTCCGCGCCAGCTCACGCGCCTTTTCCACACCCGGGAAATCGCGCGTATCCTCGATGTAATCGGCCAGATAAAGGATCTTATCCAGCAAGGTCATGCCGTGCTTGCCAGTGGTGTGGCAAGCGATTGCGTCGCAGATGTCTTCCGGCATACCGTATTCCTCGCGCGCAATGGCTGCCGCCGTTTTCCCGTGCAGCATTTTCGGCTCGCTTTTTTCAACGGTACAGGGTATTATACCGTATTTCTCACATAAATTCAACTGTTCCTGCGGAGAAAGATGCTTTGTTATGTCGTGTAGGATTGCGGCCACCCCAGCCTTTTCCGGATCGCCGCCGAAGCGCTTGGCCAGCTTCCTGGCAGCCCGCTCACACCCCAGCGTATGCTCATACCGGTATCCGTGCAATCGCGCCAGAATCCCTTGCCTCATTTCATCGTTACACAACATAACTTTTCCCCGCCTTTCTGAATTTTATATCGCTTGTTGTCAATAACCGTAAAGGTGATTTCGCTCGATATAATCCGCGACCGCGGGCGCGGTATAGCGGCGCAACGCGCCGCCCTGCCGCAGCTCGGTCGATGAAATGGTAATACTCGGTCCCTGCACCAGCTCGATATGCGCATTCATACTCCGGTGCAGCAGAACCGCCTTGCGCCGCAGCCTTGCCCAATCATCCTGCGTGCGCGCACAAACCGCCAGCGCACACAGCTGCACGATCTCCTCCGGCGCACGCCAGATGCGGTCAAACGACAGCAGCATGTCCGTGCCGACGATCAAGTAAAGATCGGTTTCGCCCCGCGCGTGCAATGCGCGCAGCGTATCCACCGTATAACTCGCCCCGCCGCGGTCAACCTCCATAGTATCCAGCTGCGCCCACGGCGTATCTTTGGTCAGAAGGCGCACCATCTCACAGCGGTCGGCTGCTGTTGCCGTGTGTTCGGGCAGCGCCTTATGCGGCGGAATATTGGTCGGGATAAACAACACCCGGTCCAGTCCAAGCGCATCGTGCGCCAGTTCTGCCGCGCGCAGATGCCCAAGGTGCGGCGGATTGAATGTGCCGCCGAGGATACCTGTCCTCATTTGACCAGCACGATCTTTCTCTTATCCTTGTCCCGCGCCTGCCGGTACACAATGAATTTGGAGCCAATGCACTGCACCGGCTCGGCGCCGGTTGCCTCGCACAGTGCCTCGGACACCGTGCGCGGTGTGAGCATGGCATTTTCAAGCACCTTGCCCTTGACCAGCTCATGCGCTTCAAGCAGCTGGTCAAGCTGACGCTCGACCGCGTCGGTCACGCCTTCTTTGCCGATGATAAGCGTATCGGCCAAGGGATTTGCCAAAGCGCGCAGCTGCGCGCGCTGTTTGGTTGTCAGCATAAATGATATTCTCCTGTCTTGTTGGTTTCAAATGCGGGCTTTGAGCGCCTCTTTGAGCGCACGCAGCGCACGGCCGCGGTGCGAGATCTGGTTTTTGACCTCACCCGGCAGTTCCCCGAACGTGCAGCCATACGCAGGCACGAAGAACAGCGGGTCGTACCCGAAGCCGCCTGCGCCGCGGCTCTCGCGGAGCAGTTCGCCCTCGCACTCGCCGCGCACAGTAAGCCGCTGCCCGTCCGGCAGGATGCATGCAATCGCGCACACAAAGCGGCAGGCTCGTTCCTCCTTGTCTCGCATATTCTCTAATAAAAACGTATTGCGGTCTAAATCGGTTCCCTCACAATAGCGCGCGGAGTAGATGCCCGGCGCACCGTCCAGTGCATCCACGCACAGACCGCTGTCATCTGCAATGGCGGGCAGACCGGTAAAATCCGCCGCACTTTTTGCCTTGATAATGGCATTTTCCTCAAATGTTGCGCCGGTTTCCTCCGGCTCTGGCGCATTTTCGGGCAGCGGCAGCACTTCGATGCCAAGCTCACCCAAAATCTCCGCCATTTCCTTGATTTTTTTCTGGTTGTGAGAGGCAAGCACAAATTGCATTACAGGCTCTCCCCCATTACACAGCTCTGCTCTTCGCACAAACGCAGGCAGCCTGCTTTGCCCAACGCCAACAGCTTTTGCAGTTCGGTCTCCGAGAACGGACGACCCTCGCCCGTACCCTGCACCTCGATAAACTCGCCCGCCGAGGTCATCACGACATTGCAGTCCACGATTGCATGGCTATCTTCGGCATAATTGAGGTCAAGAATGGCCTCATCCTCAAAAATACCGACCGAAACCGCCGCCACCTGTGCCGAAAGCGGCATTTTTTCGATCACGCCTTCGTCCAGCAGCTTTTTGCAGGCCAGCCACAGGGCAACAAATCCACCCGTGATAGAGGCGCAGCGTGTACCGCCATCTGCCTGAATCACGTCACAGTCGACCGTGATCTGGCGCTCACCGAGCGCTTCGCGGTCAACCACCGCACGCAGCGAGCGGCCGATCAGCCGCTGGATCTCGCTCGAACGACCATCCAGCTTGAGGCTCTTGATGTCGCGCTTTTTGCGCGTATTGGTCGCGCGCGGCAGCATGGCATACTCCGCCGTCACCCAGCCAAGCCCCTTGCCCTCCAAAAAGGGCGGCACCTTATCCTCGACCGAAGCGGTGCAAATCACCTTGGTGTTTCCCATTTCCACCAGCACCGAGCCTTCAGCATACATCGTATAATCTTTCGTAATTTTCACCGGACGCAGCGCGTCAGGCGTTCTTCCGTCAGGTCGTTGCATTATGCGTTTTCTCCTTCCACAGGCGGCAAAATGGCTTCCAGAAATGCCGCGCGGTCAAAATCAATCAAATCGTCAATGCCTTCGCCCACGCCGACCAGCTTGACCGGAACCCCCAGTCCTGCCGAAATGGCGATCACAATACCGCCCTTGGCCGTGCCATCCAGCTTGGTCAGCACAATGCCGGTCAGGTGTGCAGCCTTGTTGAATTCCTCCGCCTGATGCACGGCGTTCTGACCGGTCGTCGCATCCAGCACCAGCAGCGTCTCACGCGACGCATCCGGCAATTCACGTGTAATGACGCGGTCGATTTTAGCAAGTTCGTTCATCAGGTTCGCCTTGTTGTGCAGACGACCCGCAGTATCCACAATAATGATATCGCTGCCGCGCGCCTTTGCCGCCGCGATCGAGTCAAACACGACTGCCGCGGGGTCTGCCCCCTCACCATGGCGCACAATATCCGCGCCCGCGCGTTTGGCCCAAATTTCGAGCTGGTCGGCCGCCGCTGCGCGGAATGTGTCCGCCGCGGACAGCATGACCTTTTTGCCCTCGTTCACATAACGGGCGGCCAGCTTGCCGATCGAAGTGGTCTTGCCCACGCCGTTGACGCCGATCACCAGAATAACCGCAGGCTTGCCCGAAACATCGAGCGGCTGGTTTTCCAGCATGTTGTCAGTCAGCACCTCACGCAGCAGATCACGCAGCTCGGGTGCGGTCGTGATTTTCTTAAGCTTCGCGCGTTTTTCTACCTCGGAGACAATTTTCATCGAGGTTTCCGCGCCCACGTCGGACAAAATAAGCGCTTCTTCCAACTCTTCGAGCAGGTCTGCGTCGATCTTGACAAACGCCGCGAACACATTGTCCAGCGAACGGCCTACCGCATCGCTGGTTTTCTGCAAGCCCTGTTTGATCTTATCAAAAAATCCCATAATAACTCCTCAAATTGTGATTTCTTTTACCGAATGGTATGCCCCAGCTGCTTTTCCGCTTCCGCCAGGTTGAGCATCAGCATTTTGGAAACGCCCTGCTCCTGCATGGTCACGCCGTAGAGCATATCGGCTTCCTCCATCGTACCACGGCGGTGCGTGATGACGATAAACTGTGTGGCATTGGTCAGGCGCCGGATATACTGCGCGAACCGCGCAACGTTTACATCGTCGAGCGCAGCCTCGATCTCGTCGAGCACGCAGAACGGCGTCGGCCGCAGCTTCAAAATAGCAAAATACAGCGCAATCGCCACGAACGCCTTTTCGCCGCCCGAAAGCAATGTCAGCGTTTTGACCGCCTTGCCCGGTGGGGAAACGCGAATATCAATGCCACAGTTCAGGATATCCGAAGTGTCGGCAAGCTGTAATTCCGCATGGCCGCCGCCGAATATTTCTCGGAATGTCTCACCGAAATATGCATTGAGTTTGGCAAACTCGGAAGCGAAAATCTCCTTCATGCTGACCGTCAGCTGCTCGATGACCTTGTACAGCTCATGCTGCGCTTTTTCCAGATCGTCCTTCTGCTCGCCCATAAAAGTATACCGCTCAAGTGCCTTCTGATATTCCTCCACCGCGTCCAGATTGACATTGCCAAGCGAGCGCATTTTCATGCGGATGCCCTGCGCCTGATCCTTGGCCGCGGACACATCCTCCAACGGACGCGCGACCTCGGCCGCGGGCGTGGGTGTCAACTCATAGTTTTCCCACATTTTATCCAAAATCTGCGTTTCCTCAGTTTTGAGTTGTCCCGCGCGGTTTTCCAGTCGTGCGGACTCACGCTCGAGGTTCAGGATTTCCTCGTTTTTGCTTTGCGCTTCACGGTCCACCCGGGCGCGCTCGCCCTCGACCCGCTCACGCTGCTGCATTTGCGCATCCAGCGTTTCATGCAGCCGTGCCTCCGCCGCAGCCGTTTCCTTGCCTGCTTGCTCGGTCTGCGTCAATTCATCCGTCAAGCGGCGAATTTCCGCTTCAAAGCCTGCGATCGTATCTGCCGTACCGGAAACACCAGCATCCAGCTCCGCCTTGAGCTGTTCCAAATCGACCAACGCACGCGCTTCGCTCGCGGCTTCCGAACGGTTTTGCGCCAGTTCGGTCTGCATTGTAGCCATGCGCGACGCATTTTCGGCAGCCTGTGCGCCCTGCGCATCGAGTGCGGCACGGCAGCGCTCGACCTCGCGTTCCGCGTCATCCAGCACGCGCTGTGCATCTGCTTGTTTTTCATCGCACCGCGCGATCGCATCCTCATACTGCTGCTTTGCCTCAGCAAGATTATCCCGCTCGAGCACCAGACCATCATACTGATGCTGCAAACTGTCAACCAGTACGCGGTGCTGCGATACCGATGCGCGCAGTCCCGCCTCGTCCTGCTCGGCGCGAATGCGTTCCGCTTCGATTGCCTTGAGGTCATATTCCAGCGCAGCATATTCTTCTTTCGCCTCATGAAACGCGCGGTCGGCCTGCGCCCGTGCTTCCTCCAACCGTTTTACCTGCTCCTGCGCAGCCTTGAGCCGTCCTGCTCGCGCCAGCGCGCCTGTGCCGCGCGACGCCGAGCCGCCGGTCATCGCGCCGCCTGCCTGAATGATCTGTCCATCCAGCGTGACAATGCGGAAGCGATGCCCGTATGCCCGTGCGAGTGCCAGAGCGGTGTCCATATTCTCAGAAATCACCGTGCGTGCCAATAGGTTCTGCACGATGGCGGTATAACGTTTATCAAAAGTGACCAGTCGATCAGCGGTGCCGAAACAGCCGTTTTGCGTCTCAAACCCGCTTTCCCGCAGCGTTGCGGGACGAATTGTGTCGATTGGCAGGAAGGTCGCGCGGCCGCCGTCCGTGCGCCGCAGGAACTCAATACAGCGTTTGCCATCGGCCGCAGTATCCACTACGATCGAAGACGCGGACGCGCCGAGCGCCGTATCGATTGCAGTAACGAAGCGGTCATCCGTTGCAATCAGCGAGGACACCGGCCCATGTACACCACGCATCGCGCCGCGCTCCACCTGCTGCATGATGGACTTGACCGAGCGCGAAAAGCCCTCGTATTCTCGCTGCATATCGCTGAGCATTTTGACGCGGTTTTTTGCATCCGTGAGCGCAGCCTGCGCTTTTGTCAGCTCGCTCTGCAAGGTTTCCACCTTTTTGCGGCGGCTGTCCGCCTTGAGAGCGATGCCCTGCACCTTATTTTTTGCACCGGCGAGCGTGTCCAGACACGCCTGCATGCGCGTTTCCAACTCGTCTTGCGCCTGTTTTTCCTGTTGCAGCCGTTTGCTTGCCGCATCAATATCTGCCGCGATCGTGTTGCGCCGCCCATCCATTCCGGCGAGGCTGGTTTCTGCCGCCGTTCGGTCGAGCGCAAGGACATGCAGCTCGTTCTGCCGCATGTCTCGCACTTGCTGCGCCTGCCGCAGTGCCTGTTCCGCCTGCGTGCGTCCTGCATCCTGCGCAGCGATCTGCTTTTCCAAATCGGCCAGCTGTGCCGTCAATCCCGCATGGCGGGCATCGAGCAATTCGATCCGTGCGCGCCGTTCCGACAGCTGTGTACCCAGATTGTGCGCCTGTTCGCTGCGCTGCTGGCTTTCGCGCCGTGCGCGGTCTATATTTTCTCGGTTGTTCTGAATGTTAGCGCGCAGTACTGCCGCACGGCTCGCCTGATCGGCGGCGCGCTGCTCGGTCTCGCGCAGCTGCTGACGCATATGGTCGGCTTCGCGGTCGATTGCACGCATATCTTCGGACAACTGCTCGGACTGCGCATATAACGTCTCCTGCGCCTGCTTGGCCTGTGCTAATTGACCGGAACAGGTCGCCGTGTCCTTCTCCAACTTGGCGGCATCCGCCTTGATGCGATCCAGAGAAAGCAGCCAAAGCGAAATTTCCAGCACGCGCAGCTCATCGCGCAGCAGCAAATATTGCTTTGCCTTGTCCGCCTGCTTTTCCAGCGGACCGATCTGCCGTTCCAGTTCATCGTACAGATCGCGGATACGGGTCAGGTTTTCCTCGGTGGCGGCAAGCTTGCGCTCCGCCTCCTCCTTGCGATAGCGAAACTTGGTGATACCGGCTGCTTCCTCGAAGATCTCGCGCCGATCCTCACTCTTAAGCGACAAAATCTCGTCGATGCGCCCCTGTCCGATGATGGAATAACCGTCGCGCCCAAGACCGGTATCCATGAACAGTTCATGGATATCGCGCAGACGGCAATGCTTTTTATTGAGAAAATACTCGCTCTCCCCGGAGCGGTAGTACCGACGGGTGACCATAATCTCGGTAAATTCCGAGCGGAACACACCCCCGGAATTATCCAAAATCAAAGAGACTTCGGCAAAGCCGACCGGCCCACGCTTGGCCGTGCCGCCAAAGATGACATCCTCCATCTTCGCGCCGCGCAGCGAGCGCGAGGACTGCTCACCGAGCACCCAGCGGATCGCATCCGAAATATTCGATTTTCCCGAACCGTTCGGCCCGACGATTGCCGTCATGCCGCCAAGAAACTGAATCTCGGTCTTGTCCGGAAACGACTTAAAGCCTTGTAGAATGAGGCTCTTTAATACCATGTGACACCTCGAATATATATATGGTATTATTTTACCACTTGACACGTCGGTTTTCAATGCGAAAAGCAGAATTTACGTCCTGTTCATACCTTGCATCCTTGTCTCTTCCAAATATGGCAAAAGGCTCCGAAAGTGTTTCTTTCGAAGCCTTTTTCTTCCTATTTTACGCCCATTGAAGCCAGCGCTTGCTTGGCTGCCATCTGCTCCGCCTCTTTTTTGCTCCGTCCGGTGCCGGACGCGAACACGTTGGAGTTTAAGAGCAACTCCATGGTAAAGCGTTTGTCATGATCCGGGCCGGATTGACCCGCCAGACGGTATTCCAGCGTTTCCTGCTTATTTTTCTGCACGATTTCCTGCAACATGGTCTTATAATCCTTGAACGCACCGCCTGCAATCGCCACATCTACCTTATGCGGAATAAACCGCAGCACAAACGCGCGTGCGGGTTCGATGCCGCCGTCAAGGTAGATTGCGCCCAGCAGCGCCTCGGTCGCATCCGCCAGAATACTCGGACGCTCGCGCCCGCCACCAGTCTCCTCGCCATGACCGAGGCGGATTTCATCCGGGATGCCCAGCTCATGTGCGATCTCGCACAGCGCACCCTCGCGGACCACCGCTGCGCGCAGCTTGGTCAGGTCGCCCTCGGGTAGTTCGGGGTAATGCGTGAACAAATAATCCGCCGTGACAAAGCCCAGCACCGAGTCGCCCAGAAACTCCAACCGCTCGTTGTGGTGCAGATGATTCCCCCGATGCTCGTTGGCATAGGACGTATGCGTCATCGCGGTTTCCAGCAGCGCGGTATTTTTGAATTGATAATCAATTTTCAGCATGTTTTCACCTCCCACGTGCGCCTTACGGCGCAGGCATGGACGGTGCCGCAGCATTTGCTACAGTTATTCCACCGTCATATACTGTATGTTCTGCTCCACCTCATGGATCATCCCCGACTTGGTGTAAGCAATCGCCTGCCGTACCGCATTCATCACCGCGATCTCGTTGGACGAGCCATGCGCCTTGATGACCGGCTTTGCAATACCGAGGAACGGTGCACCGCCGATCTTGTCCTGATTGAACAGATCGCGGAACTCATCCATGCCCTTTTTGCAGGCGAGATATCCCAGCTTGGTCGCAGTGTTGCGCATGAAAACACCCTTGATCTGACCCGCCATGAACTTGGCAACACCCTCAATCGTCTTGAGCATAACGTTGCCGGTAAAGCCGTCGCATACCGCTACGTCGCAAGCGCCGAGCGGCACCATGCTGCCCTCGACATTGCCGACAAAGTTCAGGCGGCCTTCGTCGCCCGCTTTTTTCAGCAGCGCATACGCCTCCTTGCGCAACGGATCGCCCTTGGTGTCCTCCGTGCCGTTGTTGACCAGACCAACGCGCGGTTTCACAACACCGTTGATCTTCTCCGCATACAGCGAGCCGAGGAACGCGAATTGCAGCAGCATTTCCGCCGTGCACTCGGTGTTAGCGCCCGCATCACACAGCATGACCTGTCCGCCGCTGCACGGCATAACAGGCGCAAGCGCGCCGCGGCGGATGCCCTTGATGCGGCCGCCGTACAGCGTTGCGCCGGTCAGCAGCGCACCGGTGTTGCCCGCGGAAACGAGCGCATCGCCCTCGCCCGCCTTGAGCAGCTTAAACGCCACCGCCATGGAAGAATCCGGCTTCTTGCGCAAAACCGTCGCCGGGTCGTCATGCATATCAACCAAATCAGAGGCCGGCATGATGGTCAGACCGTTCGTGTCCTGCATACCGCGCTTTTTCAGGATCTCCGCCACAGTATCCGGCTGGCCGACCAGCATCACCTGCTCGCCGTATTCCTTCGCTGCCAGCGCACCGCCAATAACAGCGGATTCCGGCGCGTTATCGCCGCCCATTGCGTCCACGATGATCCTCATATCAAAGCTCCCCTTTCAGACTGTCGATCTTTTCGAGCGCCCGCTCGGATATTTTTGTATTTTTCTCCCGCTTGCCTTTGATCTTATAGCCCAGCGGGTCGAGTATGCCAAAATTGACGTTCATCGGCTGGAATTTTGCTACCGTATGATCGGAAATGTAGCACGCGAGCGCACCCGTCGCGGTCTGACGGTCGAGTGCCGGCATAGCTTTGCCCTGCATCTCGAGCGCAGTTGCCACGCCCGCGACCCAGCCGGACGAAGTAGACTCCACATAGCCCTCCACACCGGTCATCTGTCCCGCAAAGCGGATGCGCGGGTCGGCTTTGAGCGCATAGGTCGCGTCCAGCAGGCGCGGCGAATCCAGAAACGTATTGCGGTGCATCACACCGTAGCGCACAAACTCAGCATTGCGCAGCGCTGGAATCATGGAAAACACGCGCTTCTGCTCACCCCATTTGAGGTGGGTCTGGCAGCCGACCAGATTGTACAGCGTGCCCTGCGCGTTGTCGCGCCGCAGCTGCAACACCGCATACGGGTCTTTGCCCGTTTTGGGGTCGGGCAGACCGATGGGCTTCAAGATACCGAAGCGCATCGTTTCATACCCGCGGCGCGCATTCACCTCGATGGGCATACAGCCCTCGAACACCTTGGAGTCCTCAAACCCGTGCACCGGTGCTTCCTCCGCCGTGGTCAGCGCGTTCCAGAACGCATCGTATTCCTCTTTGGTAAAGGGACAGTTGATGTAATCCGCCGTGCCCTTGCCGTAGCGCGAAGCGATGTAGGCAGAATCCATGTCGATGCTCTCTGCCGTCACGATAGGCGCCGCCGCGTCATAAAAGTGCAGGAACTCGCCGCCCACCTTTCGATGAATCGCGTCAAACAGCGTGTCCGAGGTCAGCGGGCCGGACGCGACAATCACCTTGCCCTCGGGGATGTCGGTCACTTCGCCGTATACGATTTCGATGTTCGGGTGGTTTTTGATTTTTTCGGTCACCGCACGGGCAAATGCTTCGCGGTCGACGGCCAGCGCGCCACCCGCCTCGACACGGTTTTCGTCCGCGCAGGCAAGAATCAAACTGCCCAAACGCCGCAGCTCCTCTTTGAGCAGTCCCGCCGCATTCGACAGTTCATCCGAGCGCAGCGAGTTGGAACACACAAGTTCCGCAAAATCGTCGGAATGATGCGCGGGTGTATGCTGCTGCGGCTTCATTTCATGCAGTCGAACCGAAATGCCGCGCTGCGCGAGCTGCCACGCGGCTTCACAGCCTGCCAAACCTGCACCAACGACCGTTACCTGATTATTCATCCGCGGCCTCCTTCGCTTTCGCGCTCTTGCGGGCCGGCTTTTTCGCCTTTGCCGCCTTCTCCGCTGCCTTTTCAGCCTCATACTTCTCCAGCGCCTTGGCATACTGTGCCTGCTGCGTTTTGGTCAGCGCCTGCACATCCTCATCCTTGAGCTTCTTGAAGCGGTTGGTGGTCTTGGTCATCCACGGCACCTGTTTTTTGGCAGCAGACTTCTTTGCCGCCGTCTTTTTGGTGGTTGTAGCCTTTTTCGTTACCTTTTTGGGCTTCTCCTCGGTTTCGCCCGCGGCCTCCGCCGCAGCCTTGGCCGCCGCGCGTTCAGCCGCCTTGGCAGCGCGCGCCTCACGGCGCTGGCGGTTCTTCTCGGTCTCTTCAGGTGACAAGCCCTCCTTGACCAGTTCCTTGTAGCCGCAGCCCTCGCGCAGACACACATCCGTGACCTCCTTGGAGTCGCGATCGGTATGACGGAACAGCGAGGAATCGCACTGCGGGCACTTGGTCTTAAGCGGCTTATCCCACGTCATAAACTGACAGGTCGGATAGGTGTCGCAGCTGTAATACACATAGCCGCGCGCAGACTTCTTTTTGACCACTTTCGCGCCGCATGCCGGACAGGCTGCGCCGGTATCCTCGGTGATCGGCTTGGTGTTGGTGCATTCTGGGAAGCCCGGGCAAGCGAGGAACTTGCCGAAGCGACCGGACTTGATGACCATGTTGCGACCGCACTTGTCACAAATCACGTCCGTGACCTCGTCCTGAATTTTGATGCGTTTGCCCTCAAGGTCGATTTCCGCCTGTCCCAGCGCTTTTTCAAAGCCGTCATAGAAGGTGTGCAGCAGCTGGATATAGTCCAGCTTGCCCGCTTCTACCTCGTCGAGCTGTTCCTCCATGTTGGCGGTGAACTCATAGTCCGCGACCGACTTGAACTCGTCAACCAGCAGGCCGGTCACACCCTCGCCCAGCGGCGTCGGACGCAGCGCGCGGTTTTCCTTGGTCACATAATCGCGATCCAGAATGGTCGAAATGGTCGGCGCATAAGTCGACGGACGGCCGATGCCGCGCTCCTCCATCGCACGGATGAGCGATGCCTCGGTGTAACGCGCGGGCGGCTGGGTGAAATGCTGCGCCGGGTCGAGCTTTTCGACCGCCAGCTTATCGCCCTGATCGAAGCGCGGCAGCGGCTTGCCGGCGTCGCCCTTCTTTTCATCATCCGTGCCTTCCTCGTAAACGGCAGTGAAGCCCGGGAATGCAACGGTATGCCCAGACGCGCGGAACACCTGTCCCTCACACACGATATCCGCCGAAACCGTGTCCAGCAGCGCGTCCGCCATCTGGCAAGCAACAAAACGCGACCAAATCAATTTATAAAGCTTATACTGGTCAGGCGTGAGGTACTGGCGAATCTCATCCGGCAGCAGCTTCACGTCCGACGGACGGATGGCTTCGTGCGCGTCCTGCGCATTGCCCTTGGTCTTAAATACGCGCGGCTTGCCGGGATAATACTGGTCGCCGTAGCGCCCGCGGATAAAGCCCGCGGCAGCGGCCGTTGCTTCATCTGCCAGACGCAGCGAGTCGGTACGCATGTAGGTGATCAAACCGGTCAGGCCGTACTCGCCCAGTTCAATACCTTCGTACAGCTCCTGTGCAATGCTCATCGTGCGGCGCGGCGTCATATTGAGCTTGCGGCTGGCTTCCTGCTGGAGTGTCGAGGTGATAAACGGCGGCGCGGGGCTGCGTTTTTTCTTGCCGCGCTTGATATCGCCCACAACAAAGGGCTTGCCGGTCACAGCGCTGACCACCGCCTGCGCCTGTTCCTCGTTTTTCAGTTCGACCTTACCCGACGCATCACCATAATACCGCGCGGTGAACTGACCGCCGTCCGCGGTTTGCAGCAGCGCTTCGATCGTCCAGTATTCCTCGGGAACAAACGCGCGGATCTCATTTTCGCGGTCGACGACCAGACGGGTCGCGACGCTCTGTACACGCCCCGCACTCAGGCCACGCTTGACCTTGCGCCACAGGAAGGGTGACAACTCATAGCCCACGATACGGTCGAGAATACGGCGCGCCTGCTGCGCATTGACCAGATCAATGTCAATGTCGCGCGGATTGTCGATGCCGTACTTGACCGCCTGCTTGGTGATCTCGTTGAAGGTGACGCGCTTGGAATTCTTGTCCCCGAGCTTGAACAACTCTTTGATATGCCACGAAATGGCTTCTCCCTCGCGGTCAGGGTCAGTTGCGAGATAAACGAAATCGCTCTTGCGGATTTCGCTGCGAATTTCTTTGATGATTTTATCTTTTCCCTCGATCGGCACATATTCCGGCTTAAAATCGTGCTCAATATCGACGCTCATTTTCTTTTTCGGCAAATCGCGCAGATGCCCCATCGAGGCCTTGACCACATAGTCCGACCCCAGATACTTGCCAATGGTTTTTGCCTTGGCAGGCGACTCCACGATGACTAATTTCGACATATATTTCCTCCGTTAACGGCCGCCGAACGCAGCCGAGGTTCATTTACTGACAGCCCAACACCAGTCTGCCCTTTTCGCGGCGCAGAATACCATCCATCTCAAGCATGGTGATCAGGCTCATCACGCGCGGCGCGGGCAGGCCGCAGCGCTCGATCAAATCCTCCGGCGTGCCTACACCCTGCTGCACCAGCTCCGCGATGCGGCGCTCATCGCCGCTCAAGCTGTCCGGCAGCATTCCGGATGATGATGCAATCGTTTTTTCGATTTTCTGCGGCGCCGGGCGCGCTGCTTGTGGTTTTTTGGGGGCTCGCATAGGACGCGGCGCATGGTACTCGCCATGCGGCGTCGGCAACAATCCGCTGTATGTCCGCACCAGTGCTTCCGGGCTGCGCAGTAGCGCCGCTTCGCCTTTTTCGATTAGCTCATTGCAGGCTGCCGACTGCGGCGCATCCAATGCACCGGGGACCGCATACACGTCGCGTCCCTGATCGAGCGCTGCCCGCGCAGTGATGAGCGCACCGGAGCGGTATCCCGGCGCTTCCACGATCACCGTCGCAACCGAAAGGCCGCTGATGATGCGGTTGCGTGCATGATAATGCTCGCCGCGCGGCTCGGTGCCGGGCGGGTATTCGCTGATGATTGCGCCGGATAGCAGAATGTCGCCCATCAGGCTGCGGTGCTGCGGCGGATAACACACATCCACGCCGCCAGCCAGCACGGCGACCGTCAGTCCACCGGCTCGCAGCGCACCGCGGTGCGCCGCGCCGTCATTGCCGAGCGCCATACCGCTGACCGTGATAAATCCGGCTTTCCCCAACACACTGCCAATGTGCTCTGCAGTTTTCAGACCATAGGGCGTGGCCTCGCGCGTGCCGACAACCGCAATACCGGGCATCACATCAAAGTCCGGCCATTTGCCGCGTACGTACAGCACAATCGGCGGGTTTTCGATCGCGCGCAGTCGATCCGGATAAGCGCTGTCACCCAATGTGATGACCTGGATGCCGTCTTTTGCGCACTGCGCCAAAATGCGCTCCGCTTGCTCCGTATTTTTGTCGCACAGCGCATCCACCTGCACTTTGCGCAGCGGGCAATCCTTTGCCGTGGTCAGCGCCTCCCGATCGGCGGCAAAGACCGCTTCGGGCGACCCGAACGCGCGCAGCAGGCTCACCGCCATCCCCGCGCTCACACCGCGCCGGGTGGCGAGCCACACATAACTCAACCTTGAGGACATACTGCACGCCTCCTCATTTTGTCATTTCATAAATCACAATCGCCGCAGCGACACCCGCGTTGAGCGATTCCGCGCGCCCATGCATCGGGATTATGACGCGCTGATCGCTCATTTCAATTGCCTGCGGCGTCACGCCGCGGCCTTCGCTGCCGATAATGACCGCCGCACGATTCAGCGGCACCGTGCCCAGCGGCACGCTGTCCGCGTGCAGCGCAGTTGCATAAACCGGTAGACCCTGCGCATGTAGTCTTTCGACAGCCTCTTGCAGCGGCAGCCGCACACACGGCAAGCGGAACACCGCCCCCATAGTTGAACGCACGACCTTGGGAGAAAACGGATCGGCGCAGCCCTCGCACAATACAACGGCGCCAAGCGCAAACGCTTCTGCGGTGCGTAAAATCGTGCCAAGGTTGCCCGGGTCCTGCAGACCGTCCAGCAATAACACCTGTGCTTTGCCGTCCAGTGCATCCGCCGTCCAGCGCGGCTGCTTGCAGGAAAAAATCACGTTTTGCGGCGTTTCTACATCGCTGGCAAGCTCAAACAGCGCGTCCGGCGCGGAGTACAACGCGGCGCCCGCTTGCGCGGCGCGTTCCAGCAGTCCGTCCGGCAGGCTGTCCTTTGCCCGCTCGCGCACCAGCAGCACGCCGGGCTGCGCGCCCGAACGCAGCGCTTCTTCGAGCATCTTCTCGCCCTCGCACAGCATTTCCTCCGTGCTGCGGCGGTATTTCCGCTCCCGTCCCAGCCGCGCCAGATGCCGCAGCGCACTGTTCTGACGGCTTTCAATCGTTATCAATGCAGCTCCACCAGCTTATCCACGTTTTCGTTTGTACCGATCACGATCAGCAGGTCATCCGCCCCGATCACTTGATTAGCTTGTGGTGTAACGTCCACATTTCCGCCCTCGCCGTGACGGATCGCCAGTACGTTCACCTGGTAATGCGCGCGTACGCCCAGCTGCCCAAGCGAGCGACCGATCCAGCTCTTGGGCGGATGGATCTCCAAAATAGAAAAATCTTCCGATACGCCAATGTAATCGACTACATTGGTGCGCACCAGCCGCTGCGCCAGTCGCTGCCCCATTTCACTTTCCGGCAGAACCACGCGATCCGCGCCCACGCGCTCGAGCACACGGGCATGCACCGGACTTTGCGCCTTGGCCACCACATATTTCGCGCCCAGTTCCTTGAGCATTACCGTAATCAGGATACTCGCTTCCATATCCGTACCCACAGCAACGATGCAGCAGTCAAAATTGCGCGCACCGACCGAGCGCAGCACAGCCTCGTCCTGTGCGTCGCCGCGAATCGCCTGCGTCACATCATCCGCGATGTGCTGCACATTTTCCTCATCCTCGTCCAACGCAAGCACCTCTTGCCCCAGCGAGGCCAGTTCCCGCGCCAAAGCCGAGCCAAACCGACCCAGACCAATTACCAAAAAGGATCGCATGATTCAAATCTCCTTTGATTGATTCCGTAGCCGCCGCACCCGTCTGCGAGCACAGCGCAAAACCGTTTATCCTACCATAACATCTCCAGCCGGGTACTGCATTTTGGGCGGTTCCCGATGCCGCATGAGCACCGCAACTCCCAATGTCAGCACGCCAACACGTCCCAAATACATCAGCAAAATCAAAATCAGGCGGGACACCGCGCTGAGCGTCGGTGTCAGTCCCATAGAAAGACCCACCGTTGCAAACGCCGATACCGCTTCAAACAGACACATACCGAATGGTGCGCCCTCCACATAAGAAATCACGCACGCGCCCGTCAGACTGAGCGTACCGCCCACGATCATCATCGTGACCGCATTCATGATGCTGCGCGAAACGATCGTTCTGCCAAAGGCCGACACCGTCGTGCGGCCGCGCAGCGCGGAAATCGCACTGAGCACCAGCACCGCCGCCGTCACGGTTTTGATACCGCCCGCCGTCGAACCGGGCGAGCCGCCGATCATCATGAGCAGACAGGCAACCGCCTGTGACGGGCCGGTGAGCGCCGCCTGATCGATGGTATTGAAGCCCGCGGTGCGCAGCGTAACCGATTGAAAGGCAGCCGCAAGCAGTTTATCCTGCACAGGCATCTCCCCAAGCGTCTGCGGATTGCCCCACTCAAAAAGCAGCGTAAGCGCAAAACCCGTGCAGAGCAGCAGCGCAGTCGTAATCAGCACCAGCTTGGTGTGCAGACGCAAACGACGGAAGCGGCGTTTATCCCAAATATCGCCCCAAACGAAAAAGCCCAGACCGCCGATCACGATCAGCGCCATGATCGTCAGGTTGACCAGCACATCATCCGCATACCCCGTCAGCGATGCAAACGGATTGTCCGGCGTACCGATCAAATCAAAGCCCGCGTTGCAAAAAGCGGATATCGAATGGAACACACCCATTTTGATGCCCTGCCACAGACCTACGCGCGGCACAAACCGCGTCGCGAGCAGCACCGCGCCCGCACCTTCAAATGCCAGTGTGCCCACTAACACACGCCGAGTCAGTCGGACGATGCCGGCGTTTTCCGTTAAATTCAGTCCCGCGCTCATCACCATTCGCTCACGCAGCGTGATGGTGCGGCGGGTGAGAAAGGATGCGATCGACGCCAACGACATAAAACCCAAGCCGCCGATCTGGATGAGCAGCAGGATCACGGCCTGCCCGAAGCCCGACCAGTGTGTCGCCGTGCCGACCGTGACCAGCCCGGTCACACAGGTGGCAGAAGTGGCGGTAAACAAGGCATCCAGAAAATCCGTCGGCTCGCCGCTCCGGGCGGACACAGGCAGTGTCAGCAGCACCGCGCCGGTTAGAATAATGATTAGAAAGCCCAATGCGACTACCATCGCGGCATGCATGGCAGGACGGCGGCCTTTTCGCCGCCCCAAATATCTCACGCGGTTCATTTTGGTTCCTTCCCTTTTATTTGAAATGCCAAAAGCCTGAACGCACCGTCCAGGCTTTGTCAAGCGTTTTAAAGCTTCGTGCTGAGCGGCTTCATCGCGGGAAAACCGGACCAAGCATCAAAAATGCCCTTGTTCCCCGGCAGCAATTTGATATCCCCACACATCTTGAAACCCTTTCACCCAATTTTCATACGCGCCGTCATCGCTTGCAATGCGGACGGCCAAAGCCGTCTGCCCCTGTGATCTTCACACTTTGCAGACTGGACGATGCTTTTTCCAATTGAATCCAATGCTACGACCAATTAAGTTTATCATAGCTGTTTCCCATTTGCAAGACAGTTATTAAAATTGTATCAGTGGACATAATCTCTGCATTTTTCCCTTTTTCGGTATTCCTTTGTGCTTGTGAGACCTGTCCAGCTTCACACCCGACTCAGCTGCCCAACCCGAAGCGCCACCGAAACCGCGATCTTTTTCGTCTCGCCACTGTCAAAAGCGATCACGCCGATATCCCCGCTGCGGCTGACCAGTGTGCCCGGCCCGAATGCCTGATGCATCAAGCGGATGCCGGGAATATAGTCCTTTGCCAGCGCCGCAATGCGGGCAGCATCCGGTTCCTGCCGGACGGCAGGCTTTTTGACTGCTGTCGATTGTGTCGGTTCGCCGGTTGACAGCGGGAATATCTCCCGCGCAAACGCAGACTCCAAGCCCATCTTGCGGAATGTGATGATACTCAGCTCCCGCTTTGCACGCGTCAGCCCCACATAAAACAGCCGCCGCTCTTCTTCGTAAGCGTCAAGCTCCTCCTGTTCCGCATTTGCTCCGGGCAGCGTCTTGGGCAGCAGCCCATCCGCAACATCCATCAGGATCACCCGTTCGTACTCCAGTCCCTTGCTGGAATGGATGGTGGAGAGCACAAAGGGACAGTCTGCGTCCGTGCCGCCCCGCTGCACCACCTCGCGCAGCTCTTCCAATCGGTCGAGCAGCCGTTCCGGCGTCGGCTCCTGCGCCCCCACCGCTTCCAAAATGTCCGCCTTGGTCAGATCGCCGCCGCGCTCCTTCAGGTAATCCCCATAGCCCATAAAGTTTACGATGCGGTAAACTGCCTTGTCTGCGCGCTCACGCAGCAAATTATTCAGATGTGTCTGCAACGCTTTGCATTGCTTCTGCGTCCATGGGGACGCTGCGGAACTGGCGGCGATATACGACAGAATGGTCTCCCCTTCTGCTTCGGCGCGATCGGCCGCGACCTGTGCCACGACCTTGCTGATGCCTGCCCCCAGCTTGTAGTACAGGCTCAAAAACAGCTCCCCATCATAGGGATTCTGTGCGAAACGGATGATATCGGTGATATCGCGCACCACGCGCCCCGTGAAAAACAGACTTTCCACCTGTCGGCAGCAATACGGAATGCCCGCGCGGTCCATCCGGTCGATCAGCGGCAGCGCGCTGTCATTGTCCCGATACAAAACGGCAGTCTCTACAGTGCAGTTCTCCGCCAGCTTACAGAGATAAGCATACTGTGCCTGTCGATCATAGACCGAGCATTCCCGCACAGCCGAACCATTGCCCTGTGTGGCTTTCATATGCTTGGGATGGCGGTTTTGATTTTTCTGAATGAACCGATCTGCTGCTGCGACGATTTGCCGAGTGGAGCGGTAATTCTGCTCCATATACAGCACCTTGGCGCTCGGATAAACAGCATCAAACTCGGTCAGTGCCTGCGGATAAGCCGCCCGGAAACCGTAAATACTCTGATCTTCGTCACCGACCATGAATAAGTTGCCGCTCTGTCCCGCCAGCAACCGGATGATGGTATGCTGGATTTTGGAGGTGTCCTGCGCTTCATCCACGCAGAAATACCGGTAACGCGCCTGAAAGTCACGCAGAATGGCAGGATATTGGCGCAAAATGCGCAGCGCATAGACCATCTGGTCGTCATAATCCATCAGCTGCCGTTCGCGCAGCGCTTTGTCATAAGCCGCAAAAAACGCGACAAAGTCGACCCCTTCCACCTCGATCGCAGCCAATGCCTCGCCCTTGAGCATCTGGTTTTTGGCGTAGGTCAGCGCAGTCTGGAGGGCTTTTATCATACTTTCCGTGGCAAACTCTTTGCTCTGCATCCGATACAGCTCACCGATCAGCGCGCTTTTCTGCGCGCCGTCCTCCAGCATGCGAAACGCCGTGCGGCCAAATGTACGCTCGTAATAGCGAATGATCCGGCTGCACACGCCGTTGATGGTGCGAAATTCCAGACGCTGCGCTTCTTCCTCCCCGAAAAAAGCAGCGTACCGTGCCTGCATATCCCGCGCCGCCGCTACGGTATAGGTCATCGTGAGAATGCGCTCCGGCGGAACCTCCCGCACACAGCACATATAGCCTAGCCGAGTCACCAGCACGGTGGTCTTGCCGCTGCCCGGCACTGCCAGCAGCAGTACCGGCCCATCCACCGTCTGCACCGCCGTTTCCTGCTGCGCATCCAAATGCAAGCCGTATTTTATTTTGAATTGGGAAAAATCCATGCTATACTCCGCGTTCCTGTGGCTTTTTAAGCAGAAATACATAGGTATTCTCATCCGAGTGCTCCGGAGAAAAGGCGTACTGCAAGCAGGCAAACGATCGAAGCACCTCGGGGCTTTCCGCACGGATTTCCGCCAAATGCCGCACCATTTCCCCGCGCGCCATCTTGCACAGCGTCCCTTTCTCCACGATCTTACCGTTTATCTCCTCTCCGAACACACAGGTGATAAACCGTGTCCCCGGCTTTTGGTACCGAGAGACGCAGGCACTATATTCCTTGGAGGCGAGGTTGATGATGCAGTCGGTTTCCTGATACAGCTTTTCCGCAATTTCGCTGCCCCAATATGCGTAGAGATCTTTCGCCTCACCCACTTGCAGCTTGGCCTGCATTTCCAATCGGTAAGGTGTCACCCCGTCAAAGGGCCGCAATACACCGTACAACCCGGAGAGAATGCGCAGATGTTCCTGCACATAGACGAGTTCTTCTTCATCGAACACACCGGGCGCCATGTAGCGGTATTGAATGCCCTCATAGGACAAAATCGCCGGGGTCAGGCGTGTGCGCAGATCCGCGCTTTGCAGCCGCTCTACATTCTGCGCAGCGATAGCGTCGTTGCACTTCCAGAGCGTTTTCAGTTCCTCATACGTCATGGACCGGAGTTTGTCATACAGCACTTCCGCCTTATCAATAAACCACGGAATATCGCGCCATGCAAGCGTATCCGTGTCCGTATTCATTTTCTTTGCCGGTGAAATGATGATCTGCATATTTTCCCTCACCTTACTTTCCTCGTCGATAGACGAACAGGACCGCCGATCTTCCGGCAGTCCTGTTTGCTCTCATCATGATTCTCGGTTTCAGTTTTCCAGCGGCTTCATCGTCGGGAACAGAAGCACGTCGCGGATGGATGCGGAATCGGTCAGCAGCATGACCAAGCGGTCGATGCCCATACCCATGCCTCCCGTGGGAGGCATACCGTATTCCAGCGCGTTGACAAAATCGTCATCCATCATACTGGCTTCATCGTCGCCCGCCGCACGGAGTGCAACCTGACGCTCAAAACGCTCACGCTGGTCGATGGGGTCGTTCAGCTCGGAGAATGCATTGCACAGCTCACGGCCAACCACGAAGCACTCAAAGCGCTCGGTCAGACGTGGGTCGGATGCCTTGCGCTTAGCCAGCGGGGACACCTCCACCGGATAATCCGTGATGAAGGTCGGCTGAATCAGATGCTCCTCGACAAATTCGTCATAGCACAGCGCCAGCAGGTCGCCCCAGCTTTCCTTGCCCTTCTCGATCTCGACGCCCTTGGCCTTGACCGCGGCAAGCGCCTCGTCGCCGTCCATCGCCATGAAGTCCAGACCAGAATATTCCTTGACCGCGTCCGCCATAGTCATGCGGCGCCAGCCCTTGGCAAAGTCGATCTCTGTGCCCTGATAGGTCACCTTGGTTGTGCCCAGCACCTTTTCGCACACATGCACGACCATGTCCTCGGTAATATCCATCATGCCGTTGTAATCGGTATACGCCTGATACAGCTCGATGGTGGTAAACTCCGGATTGTGCTTGGTGTCCATGCCCTCGTTGCGGAAGATACGGCCGATCTCATACACCTGCTCAAAGCCGCCGACGATCAGGCGCTTGAGATGCAGTTCGGTTGCAATGCGCATATACATGTCAATGTCCAGCGCATTGTGGTGCGTGATGAACGGACGCGCTGCTGCGCCGCCCGGAATGGTGTTCAAGCAGGGGGTCTCAACCTCCATAAAGCCGCGTGCATCCATAAAGTTGCGGATCTCGCGCACAATCGCCGAGCGCTTCTCAAAGGTGTCGCGCACCTCAGGGTTGACGATGAGGTCAACATAGCGCTGGCGGTACCGCATGTCGGTATCCTTCAAGCCGTGCCACTTTTCGGGCAGCGGCGCGAGGTTTTTGCTCAGCAGCGTCAGCTCATGCACCGCAACCGAAATTTCGCCCTTCTGGGTACGGAACACTTCGCCCGAAACGCCGATGAGATCACCGATATCAAACTTTTTATAGCCCTTGTAGACCTCGTCGCCCACGTTATCGCGCTTGATATAAAGCTGCAAGCGGCCGTAACGGTCGGAAAGGTCGGAAAAGGATGCCTTGCCCATGATCCGTTTGCTCATCATGCGGCCTGCCAGACGGACGGTTTTGCCCTCCAGCTCCTCGAAATGCTCATGAATATCGACTGTGTGATGATCGCGCTCAAAGCGTACCTGCTGATACGGGTCTGCGCCCGCCGCCTGCAGCTCCGCCAGCTTTTCACGGCGGATACGCTTGAGCTCATGCAGTTCTTCTGCGGTCTGCTCGTGCTGTTCCTGCGCCTGATGCTGTTCTGCCATAGTTTCCCCGTCTTTCTTTTTTATTTCTTGATATCCATTACCTGATACTTAACAACGCCGATCGGCGCTTCGACCTCGACGATCGTGCCGACCTTTTTGCCCAGCATCGCCTTACCGAAGGGGGATTCATCCGAGATTTTGCCCTCCATCGGGTCGGCCTCCTGCGAACCGACGAAGTGGTACTCTTCCTCCTCGCCCAGTTCCAGATCCTTGACGATAAAACGGCAGCCGGGCGAGACTTCATCCGCCGCATAGGTGTCGCCGGTTACGACAACCGCCAGCTTGATGATTTCCTCCAGCTCTGCAATGCGGGAGTACAGCTTGCCCTGCTCGTTCTTCGCCTCGTCATACTCGGCGTTCTCGGACAAGTCGCCGAACGAGCGCGCCTCTTTCAGCTGCTCAGCCACCTCGTCGGCACGGGTGGTTTTCAGGTATTCCAGTTCTTCCTTATAAGCGTCCAGGCTCTCCTGGGTCAGTTTGATTTCTTTTGCCATGATTGCAAACCCTTCTTATTCATAGGTTCGGCGGCATCGCGCGCCGCCGTACAGTACTCCTTATTATACGGTAACATTCGCCGCACTGTCAAGCGAGCAAGTGCATTTTTGCGCATTTTGACCGATACGGCACAGATTTATTCCAGAATTTCGACCGCTTTTTGCAATTGTGGATCGTCCTGCGAATCGAGGAAATAGAAATCTGCCGCCTGCTCGTCGGTCAGCGTCACTTCCACATCGGGCGCAATGCCTACGCCTGCCAGATTATTCCCCTGCGGGGTGAAATACTCCTCCACCGACAGGTTGAGCGCCGACCCGTCGGACAGCTCAAAGGTTTGCTGCGCACGACCTTTCCCCGTTGTGTGCGTGCCCACCAGTGTCGCGCGGTCATATTCCTGCAAAGCTGCGGCGAAAAACTCCGCCGCCGAAATGCTCTGGTCGTCCATCAGCACCACAATCGGCTGGTCGATCATCTCTGCGTCCGACTCATACACGGTTTCGCTGCCGCTCTTGGTGCGCAGCGTCATGATTGTGCCTTCGGGCAGCAGCGGGTCGAGCATCTCGCTCATCTCTTTGACGCGCCCACCGCCGTTATGGCGCACATCCAGCACCAGTGACTGCGCACCATTCTCCAGCAGCTCATCCAGCACCTGCTGGAATTGCTCCGCCGCACCGACATGGAAGTTTTCGATGCGGATATAACCAATATTGCCATCCAGCATCTGCCCCCAAGCCATCTTCTGCGTCACCATCGCACGCTGCATGGTCGCCTCCTGCACAGCGCCGCCCTTTTCTTTGCTGAACGACACGGTGACCTCGGTGCCTTCCTCACCCTGAATGGCATCAATAACGGCATCTGCGCCGTCCTTCTCGACCGTCAAGCCTTCCGCACCGACAATATAGTCGCCTGTTTCAATTCCGGCCTTCGCGGCAGGCGAATCCTCATATACCAGATAAACCCGTACGCTATCCTCCCCCGAAATGACCGAAACACCAATGCCGCACCCCTTGCCCTCACTGCTCAGGCGATAGGCTTCATACTGATCCGCCGGGATATAGGCCGACCACTGATCCTCCAGACCGGTCACATAGCCGACTGCGGCATAATCCGCGACTTTTTCTGCGTCCAACTCACCCACATATTGCTCAGCCGCAATGCGGTCGAGTTCGCGCAGCTTATCGCCCACCGCAGACGTGCGCCATGCCTGTGATGCCAGACAAATGCTCGCCGTTACGGCCGCTGTCACCACGCACAACACCAACGCCCCGACCAATGTGACTCGTGTTTCGCGCAATTGCTTCATATTGTCCCTCCATTATAAAAGGGAGGGTGTCCCCCTCCCTTTATGTATCCTTGTTTAGAAAAAGCTCTTCGGGTCTACCGTTGCACCGTTGATGTACACCTCAAAGTGCAGATGCGGACCGGTCGAGTTGCCGGTCGAACCGACATAACCAATCACTTGGCCCTGCGTTACAGTCTGACCGACCGATACCGCAATCGAGCTCTGGTGACCATAGGCCGTCATCATGCCGCCGCCATGGTCAATGACCGTATAGTTGCCGTAGCCGGAAACCCAGCCCGCGGTGATGACCGTACCAGATGCCGCAGCAAGGATCTCCGCGCCATAACTCGCCGGGATATCCTCACCCGCGTGGAACTTGCGCGTGCCATAGATCGGGTGGATACGCCAGCCATATGCGCTCGAGTTGGTCGTGCAGCTCGGGGTAGGCCAGATCAGTGTGCCATCGCCCATCGGCACCGAGCCGTTTGCCGCCGCCTGTGCAGACAATGCCGCAATCTGATTGCTGACATCCTGCATCTCACTGGCGATGCGGTCGTACTCCGCTTCGCTTTCCGCCTTGTATGCCTGAATGCTCTCTGCCAGCGCAGCCTGCTCGGCCTCGCTTGCAGCCAGCTCATCGACCTTGTAACCCAGATTTTCCTGATACTCCTTCTGAGCAGCCTGCGTTTCTTCGAGCTCCTGCTTCTTCTGCTCGATGTCTTCCTTTGCCGCAGTATACTCAGCAACGATCTTCTTGTTATCCTCCATGATCGCCGTAATAATTTCCATACGGGACAGCAGATCAGCAAAGCTGGTGGAGTTGAGCAGCACTTCCAGATAGCTGGTGTCGCCCTGCTCATAGGTGGTGCGCACGGTAAGCGCGAACTCTTCTTCCTTCTGCTCCAGCGCTTCCTCTGCCGCAGCCAATTCCGTGGTCTTGACGTCGATCTGATCCTGCAGGCGCTCAATATACGCCTCTACTGTTGCAATCTCTTCCTTGGTCAGGTCGATCTCGCTCTGCAGCGCAGCGCGGGTAGCTTCTACGTCGCTGGCTTGCTTGGTCAGCTCCGCGATACGCTCCTTGACTGCCGCCTTTTCATCCTCCAGTGAGGACAGCTTGTCCTGCAGCTCGTCTGCATCCTCCGCAGCGCCTGCAAAGGTGATGCCGGTTGCCAGCATGGAAGCCAGCAGCGCGATCACAAGGATACCGGCAATAATGCAGGATATCAGCCGCGTCGTGCGTTTCTTCATCATAGTGGTATTCGCTCCTTTGTCTGTCGCCATTGCCTCACACATTCATAAACTTGCGAATGCTGGTTACCGAACCTCCGATACCGAACAGCACGCCTGCGCCCAAGTATACGCCCAGCACCAGCCAGCGCAGCCCGTCAAACGAAACGATGTGGAAATACGGAATCACACCGCTTGCGATATTGGACAGTTCGCTGTACAGGCCCCACTGAGCGAGGAATGCCAAGCCGCCTGCCAGCAGCCCCAGCACCATGCCCTCGATCACGAACGGCCAGCGGATGAACCAGTTGGTCGCGCCGACCATCTTCTGGATGGAAATTTCCTCGCGGCGCGCAAACATAGCCAGCTTTACCGTGTTGGCAATGATAAAAATCGAGATAACCGCCAAGCCGACCACCATGGCCAGCGCAATGATATTGAACACACGCTGCACCTGAATCAGCTTGGAAATAACGTCCTCATCCGCGCGGATATAATCCGTACCGTCCACCGCGGCGATCTGCTCGATCGCCTCTTCCGCCAGCGTCGGATCTTTCAGGGTGAAGATGAAGCTGTTGCGCAGCGGATTATTCGCAGAATTATAGTTATCCAGAATCACCGCGTCCTCACCGAGTTCCTCGCGGTATTTCTCAAGCGCCACATCACGGTCCTCAAACTCGACCGTTGCAATGTTGTCGATCTTATTGAATTCCGACCCCAAGGCTCTCGCCTCGCGTGTGGTCAGGCTTTCATCAATGAATACCACAATCTCGTTGGATTGCTGCAATTCCTCGATGCTCAAATCAATATTATACGCGATCAGCGTCACGGTTCCTGTCAAAAGCAGGCAGGCGATCATAATCAGCACCGCCGCAATCGACATAAACCCATGCTTGAATATATTGCGGAAGCCTTCCTTCCAATAGTAACCAAAACTTCTCATAACTGATAGTACCCACCTGTCTGGTCGCTGACGACCTCGCCCTTGTCAATCATAACAACGCGCTTTTCAAACTCGTCCACCAGGCCCTTTTCGTGTGTCACGATCAGCACGGTGGTGCCCAATTCATTGATCTTTTCAAACAGGGTCATCAGTTCAAGCGAACGCGCGGGGTCAAGGTTACCGGTCGGCTCGTCCGCGATGATCAGCCGCGGGTTGTTGACCAGTGCACGTGCAATGGCAACACGCTGCTGCTCACCGCCGGAAAGGTTCATCGGCTTGATCTGTGCCTTGTCCGCCAATCCGACCAACTCAAGCACATATGGCACGCGTTCCTTGATCGCCTTACTCTTTGCGCCGATAGTGCGCATAGCAAACGCGACGTTTTCATAAACCGTTTTATTTTTGATCAAACGGAAATCCTGATAAACTACGCCCAAAGTACGGCGCAGATAGGGGATCTGCCGTTTTTTCATCTCGCCCACATTATAATTGTTGACCAGCACCCGTCCTTCGGTGGGACGGACCTCTGCGGTCAACAGCTTAATGATCGTCGTTTTACCAGAGCCGGACGCACCGACGAGGAACACGAATTCCCCTTCATCCACGCGCAGGTTCGCCTTGTTCACCGCACGGGTACCGTTATCGTACACCATGGTGACATCGTTCATCCGTATCACAGGCATTCCTCCTCGGAGCCAAACTAAATACCAAAAAGGCAAAGGTGCATGTCGATCATACACCTTTGCCTATTATAACAGATTTTCTTAGCCGACGCAAGACGACAATCCCTGCCATTTCCCTGCATGACCATATTTTTGCGTGAAGATTTTGTGAACAATCCGCCCTCAGCGCACGTTTTCCTCGCGGCTGGCCAGATATTTCCGCACCATCAGCGCTACTTTGAACACGATTGCATGATCAAATTCACGCAAATCGAGGCCGGTCAGCTTTTTGATCTTTTCCAAGCGGTACACGAGCGTATTGCGATGCACAAACAGCTTGCGCGAGGTTTCCGAAACGTTCAGGTTGTTTTCAAAGAACTTCTGGATGGTAAACAGCGTTTCCTGATCGAGCGAGTCGATCGAACCCTTTTTGAATACTTCGCTGAGGAACATTTCGCACAGCGTGATCGGCAGCTGATAAATCAAACGGCCAATGCCCAGATTTTCAAAGCTGATGATATTCTTTTCCGTATCAAACACCGCGCCGACTTCGATGGCAGTCTGCGCCTCCTTAAAGGACTTGGCGATATCCTTCATCTGCGAGGATACCGAACCAATGCCAATCAGACACTTGACAGACAGCTCGCTGAGCAGCGCTTCTTCAATTGAAGCGGCGATCTTTGCCAGATCCTTGACGTCACTGCCCGCCTTGACTTCCTTGACGACTACGATATCGGTCTCAGAAATGTGCAGCACAAAATCCTTTTGCTTGTCCGGGAACATACCGGTCACGACGTCGATCGCCGCAACGTCCGCCGGCATCTGCTGCCGAACCAGGAAAACCACGCGCGGTACATCGTTGCCGAAATGCAGTTCACGGGATTTGATGTAAATATCGCCCGGCAGGATATTATCCAGAATGATGTTTTTGACAAACGTCGCCTTATCGTGCTTTTCATCATAGAGCGTCTTGATGTTGTTGATCGCAACCGCTACCAGCGAGCAAATGCTGCGCGCCAACTCGTCCTCTCCCTGCACGAAAACAGCGTATTCCAGCCGACTGGCTCGATCACCTGTAGTATGGTAGGTATAGCCGCCAAAACGGACGATCTCACCTGCAAAGCCAAGTTCGGTGATTGCTTCTTCCCGCATTTCACCGATACGGGGCAGATCGGTACACGCTACAACCGCGCCGCTCGCATCCACGATACCAATGGTACGGTCTACCGTGTCCTTCATCTGCAAAACAATCGACTGGAACAATCTTGAAGCCATTTCCATCACCTTTCCCGTATTTCCCTCTTGTCTTGTGCGCTTCCACACTATGCCGCAGCCGTCCCGGCTGCAAAAAACTGCTGTATTCCTGACATTGTTCACAAGAACGCTTGGCGTTCCCTGTGCATTTTAAGACATTATATCATAGTCTTCTACATTTTTGTACAAAAATTTTTATTTTTTTTGGCGATTTTTAGATACTCTCCCGCGCCGGTTGTTGGAGCATCATCAGCTCCTGATCGGTCAACGCACGAAACGCGCCTTGCGTTAAGGTTTCATCAAGCTGCAATCCACCCAATTTCACGCGGCGCAGCTGCACGACAACACCGCCCACCGCCGCGATCATGCGCTTGACCTGATGGTATTTCCCTTCCCGCAGGATGACCCGCACACGCTGTGCACCATCCCCTGCCAGTCGTTCCAAATGGGCGGGCAGGCAAACCGTACCGTCCTTGAGCGTCAGCCCTTTTTCAAAGCGTATCTCCGCATCCGGCAGCAGTTCCCCTTCCACCGTGGCCTCATACACCTTTTCCACATGTCGCGACGGGCTCATCAGCGCATGGCTGAGCGCACCGTCGTCGGTCACGATGAGCAATCCCTCGGTATCCTTGTCCAACCGACCGACCGCAAACAGGCCACGCCGCATTTCCTCCGGAAACAAGTCGAGCACGGTATCATGCCGTGCATCCCGGCTGGCGGTAATCACCCCTGCCGGCTTATTGAGCATATAGTACCGCTGCGCCTGATACTGCTGTGTCTGTCCATCCAGCACCACTTGCGCCGTGTCTGAATCCACTTTTGCCGCGGGATCGCGCTCTGTCGCGCCGTTAACCTGCACGCGGCCCGCGCGAATCATGGCTTGTACTTCCTTACGGCTGCCGCAATTCAAATGCGCCAGCAGCTTGTCCAATCGCATCCGTGGCATTTTGTCTCCCCCGACAATTCATTCCTGCTAATAGCATACCACTTTTTTGCAAATTGCACAATAGGGAATTGCAGAAAAAGTGCAATTCCCTAAATTCCATTTACGGATACCACAATCTAAGCTTTCATTTTTGTATATTTGCACAGTCAGCCGCATACGCATCCCATATTGCCGTCATGTATTTATTCTGCCAAATCGGTTTCCGGCATCTCCGTAATACCATGCACAAAACCATCCGTCTCCGCCGAACTGATATCCGCTGCGATCAGCTGATTGCGCCGAATGAGCAGATTGGCGATCACGCCCTCTTCTCCGGTCGGATATTCGGTCAGCTCATATGTATACAGCGTCGCCCGTTTGCCCTGATATGGTGTCAGGTCCAAACCCTGCCCCAGTTGAATGGCGTTATACGCCTGATAGGTGTCATCAAAGGTTTTCGGGATCTGCACTTCGCGCTCACTGCGCGGTTCCGGGTTCACCTTCCAGCCATAGCTTTCGAGCAGCGCAACGCGCTGTTCATTGTTTTTCAGCTTGCTGTCCAAATCTATTTCGCCCGACACGGTCTGCGCATGCATTGTCTCCGCTGCCGGCGCGAGCAGCGTTACCCCCAAAACCACAGCACTCACCGCCAGTACGCCTGCCACCACTTTTTTAACCGATACCTTGGCTGCAAAAACAATCATGCTATCGCCCCTCCTGCTTTTGCTTTATCCTATGCAGACAAACCACAAAGCAGAACAACAAAACAACCGCCCGGCAGAAACCGTTGCTTCTGCCGGGCGGTGTTTTTCATATTGTTCTATCCGGACAAATTATGCCAAGATCTGCGCTGCCAGCGTATCTGCCAGCTCTTCGAGCGCGCCGGACTGGCTTTCCGCCAGCGTAGACTTGAGGGCAATCGTATTTTCCAATACGGTCATGTTTTTCATACCCTCCAGAATGGCCTTCATGTGACGGCCGGAAACCGGCGCCCATGTACCGTTCTCCAGCAGCGCTACCGTACGGTTTTGCAGGTTCAGCGCCTTGAGATCATGCAGGAACGCCTCCATGCGCGGCTGCAAGCCACCGTTGTAGGTCGGTGCCGCCAGCACCAGATGGCTGCACCGGAAGCTTTCGGCTACCAGTTCAGAAACATCCGTGCCGGATACGTCGTACATCGCAATATTGTGCACGCCCTTGTCAGCCAGCATACCGGCCAGAACATTGGCTGCGTTCTCCGTATTGCCGTACATCGTAGCATAAGCGATCATGACGCCCTTGTCCTCCGGCTCGTAGGAGCTCCACTTCTGGTATTTCTCCATCATCGTCTCCAGATTGCCGCGCCAAACCGGACCATGCAGCGGGCAGATCATCTCGATGTCCAGTGCCGCCGCCTTTTTGAGCAGCGCCTGTACCTGCGCGCCATACTTGCCGACGATGTTGGTGTAGTACCGACGGGCATCATTTAGCCAAACGCTGTCAAACACCAGCTCATCATCGAAGATGTTGCCTGCCAGTGCGCCAAACGTGCCGAATGCATCCGCCGAGAACAGGGTTTTGCTCGGCTCATCATAGGTGACCATAACTTCCGGCCAGTGCACCATCGGCGCCATGACAAAATGCAGCGTATGGCGGCCAGTAGAAAGCTTGTCCCCTTCCGCTACCACCAGCGCGCGCTCCTTCATATCCTCTGCATAGAACTGCGCGAGCATGACCAGCGCCTTGGCGCTGCAAACGATCTTTGCTTCGGGATAGCGGTGCAGCAGAGCAATAATCATGCTACAATGGTCCGGCTCCATATGGTGAACCACCAGATAGTCGAGCGGACGGCCTGCCAGCGCGGCAGAGACATTTTCATAGAACTGACGGCTGATGGAATCGTCCACCGTATCAAACAGCACGGTTTTTTCGTCCAGCAGCAGATAGCTGTTATAGGAAACGCCGCGCGGGATCGGGAACAGATTTTCAAACCGGCTCAGGCGGCGATCGCTTCCGCCAACATAAACGAGATCATCCTGGATCTTTCGGATTGTGTGCATCGCAAGAAACCTCCGTATTTTCATAATTTGTTAAAATTATATCACAAATTCCTTTTTTCGTCTACCCTGCTGCGCCGCCCACACCAACAAAAAACCGGCTGCCGAAACAGCCGGTTTTTGACAAAATCAATGTTTTATTCCTTATTAAGCGCTTCCAGTCTCGCCTTGTTCTCCGCGATGACCTTTTCCTGCACCTGTGCGGGTGCTTCGTCGTAACGCTCAAAATTGGAAACGAACGAACCGCGACCCTGCGTCATCGAACGCAGCGTGATTGCGTAGTCAGCCAGCTCTGCCATCGGGCACTCGGCCAGAATCTCCTGCTTGCCGCCTTCGATCGGGTTCATGCCCATGATGCGGCCGCGACGCTTGTTCAAATCGCCGATCACGTCGCCCATGTAAGCATCCGGAATGACAACCTTCATCGAGCAAACCGGCTCGAGCAGAACCGGGCTTGCCTGCGGAATACCCGACTTATACGCCAAACGTGCTGCCATCTTGAAGGACAGTTCGTTGGAGTCTACATCATGGTAAGAGCCGTCGAGCAGCGTTGCACGCAGGCCAACCAGCGGATAGCCCGCCAGCACGCCGTGCTCCATTGCCTCACGGATGCCCTTATCGACCGCCGGATGGAAGTTCTTCGGTACCGAACCGCCGAAAATCTTCTCCTCGAACAGGTAATCGCCTTCCGGATACGGTGTAAATTCCATCTTGACGTGACCGTACTGGCCATGACCGCCGGACTGCTTCTTATGCTTGCCTTCGACCGTCACCGGCTTGCGGATCTTTTCGCGGTACGGTACGATCGGCGCAGTCAGCTGCACCTCGACACCGAACTTATCCTTAAGCTTCGCGCACAGTACATCCAGATGGATATCGCCTGCGCCCGAAATGGTGTGCTGCTTGGTTTCGGGATTGAACTCAGTCTCGAAGGACGGGTCTTCGTCATGCAGGCGCGCCAGGCCAGCGGAAATCTTTTCTTCCGCGCCCTTGACCTTGGGTGCAATGCCCTGCGTATAGCACGGCGGTGCAAACTCGATCGGCTCCAGCTCGACCTTGCGCACGCTCATGGAAAGCGTATCGCCGGTCTTGGTGGTGACCAGCTTGGAAACCGCACCGATGTCGCCGCAGCCAACCATCGGCACTTCGGTGGTTTTTTTGCCGCAGACCGTGTAGATGTGACCCATCTTCTCGTTGGCATCTGCACGCTTGTTGACCAGTGTCATATCCTGCTTGACTTCGCCCGACATGACCTTGAAATACGAGAAACGGCCGTACTGATCGGCAACCGTCTTGAAAACAAACGCACAGGTCGAACCGTTGGGCGTGCAGTTGATTTCGATCAGCTCGCCCTTTTCGTCCTCGCAGATCTCAACCGGCTTTTCGTCCGGGGACGGCATATAGTCTGCAATGCCCTTCAAGAGCGCATAGGAACCGATGCCGGTTGCGGCAGTGCCACAGAATACCGGCGCGATAACCAAATCCTTGACGCCCTGACGGATACCGGCGATCAGCTCTTCATCCGAGAACTCCTCGCCTGCGAAGTAACGCTCCATCAGTTCTTCAGAAAGCTCTGCTACGTTTTCGCACAGCGCCGCGCGGTGCTGGTCGATACGCTCCTTCATGTCGTCCGGAATCGGGATCTCGACACGCTTGTTGCCTTCCATGCGGTATGCCTTGCGGATAACGCAGTCCACAATGCCGACGGTATCGCGGTTGCCTTCGAAAATCGGCACCACGATCGGCGCAACCGATACGCCGAACTGCTTTTGCAGCTTATGCAGCGAAGTATAGTAATCCGAGTTTTCCTCGTCGATCTTGGAGATGTAGAACATACGCGGCATCGCACGCGCCTCGCAGCGCTCCCACGCCTTTTCCGTGCCGACGCCCGGGCCGGATTTGCCGGTGGCGATAATCAGTGCGGATTCCGCGACACGCAGGGCGCAATTGACTTCACTTTCGAAATCAAAGAAGCCCGGCGTATCCAGCAAGTTGATCTTACAGCCGTTCCACTCAATCGGTGCGACAGCCGTGGAAATCGAAAACTGACGCTTAATTTCTTCGGGGTCAAAATCGCAAACCGTGTTGCCGTCCGTGACCTTACCGACACGATCGGTTGCACCGGCGATATACAGCATACTTTCGACGAGCGAGGTCTTGCCGTCGCCACCGTGTCCCATCAGACATACGTTACGAATCTTGTTAACCGGGTAATTGGCCATATTTGATAAACACTCCCCTGCCCGAGCCTTATTATGCGGGCGCTTTGTTAGCGGGAACGACTCCCTTATTTGTAATTATACACTATTGCACGTGCGTATGCAAGCTGTTTTTTGTGCATTTTTTACTCCCACTTTTCACTTTCCCTGCATCCAAGTATGGTTGACAAAAATTTTTTAAATTTTACATTTTTTTGTGTCACAAAATCGGCGCATCATACGTTTAGATAGTATAAAGCTTTTTGACACATCTAAGGAGGGGGTTTCCATGACACGAGCTTATCTTGCTACCGCAGCCGCTGTGCTGGCGATTGCGCTTGCCGTTTTTTCGATGGCCTCCGTCCTGCCTATATGATTTTTCTCTCTCTTTTTTGCCGCCCCGGGCGGCACACCTTTCCCCCATTGCCGCATATGGCAAAAAGCAGGTCTGGATTTTTCATCCAGACCTGCTTTTTTATATTTTTAGTGAGTTTGCTGTGTAATAATGAATACAGGGATATACCAAAGCAGCAAATACAGCAGCAAATTGGTCACCGGAAGTGCATCCGCCGCATTCTGCGAGACCAGATAAGCAACGATCAGCATACCGCAAACACCCGCGAATGCCCCCAACGTCAGCGCAGAGCGCACCGCACCGGCCAGCTTGTCCGCACAGCGCAACACCTGCACAAACGCCCCCGCACCCTCGCGCGTCAAAATAGCGGCGGGCGCATCTCCATTGGAGTAATCCGGATCAAGCAAGCGTGTCACGCCAGCCGGTTCGGGCTGGTCGGCAAAGCCGCGGCGCAGATCGAACTCGGTTTCTACCATTGCGGGCGAAATATTGAAGTCCCGCACCGCCAGCACCGCATTCATATGCATACGGCGCATCATGCGCATAGCGCGATAAGTATGCTTGGTCGGTTGATAGCGCAGCGTAAGCACACCCGCCAGCGCATTATCCACAACCAGATACGAGCAGACCTGCTCCCCCTGACCAGACGGGATGCGGATACCCATTTTCACCATCAGCGCCGCCGTACCCAATACCACGCGGCTGGTGCCGATGTCACCCGTCAGACCGCCTTCCACTTCCTGCACGTTGCGCGCCGCCAGCGTCACACCGTAGCGCTCGCGCGTGGCGTCCGTCAGCACGCGGCTCAGCTCCAACCCAGCCGCATCCGCCAGCGCCGCCGCACAGGCGAGCACCTTGTCATCCGACAGGCGACCCATATTCTGCAGCGATTCCAGACTGATCGAACCGGACGGGAACAGATCATTCTCCGTCAGCACGACCTCTTCTGTGCCGCGCAGCAGATTGGCCTGCCGCGCGCCCGCAATCGCCGCACCCGAAGCCAACAGACGGCGGGAAACATTCTTATAGCTTGCGCCAAACGCACAAATCAAGCCGAGCGGCGCAGAAACCGACAAAATGGCGGAAAACGCCCAGAAGAATCGCACCGGCTCCCCACGGCCAACCGAGGCAAGCAAAGCAAAAATGATGGAAGCCGCCAGCGCGACCGGTACATAGATCATAGAGAAGCGATCCACGGTGTCCGGGCGCTCCATTTCGATCAGGAACGCTTTTTCTGCATGCAGCGGCCCCTTGACCGCGCGGCAGGCATCGTCCTCTGCATCATAATGGCTGTAAATGGCCGCAGGCTGCTCTGCCGAGCAGATTGCCTGATACGCGCGGGCACGCGCGGCAAATCGACCGCGTTCCTCGCGCATGGCCGCATACAGCAGCAGAATGCTGACCGCCAGATACGGTATCTGCACACCGGACTGGTTATCAAACACGATGATAGACGCCCCGTGCATCAACGCTGCAAGAATGGCAAACGACACCAGCGAAGCACGATCCGGCATCCCGTGCAGCAAATTATAAAAGCCCATGCCGAACACATCAATGCCGACAAACAGCGCGATGAATTGCAGCAAAAGCAGAATGCCAATGCCAATCGTCGGATTTTCCACGACATCTATCGCCGTCGGGATCGGCAGCACTTCAATGCTGGGCGCCAGACTGAGATATGCCGCAGCAATCGCAAGGATCAGCACAACGATCGAACGTGCGGATAAGCCCTGTGCGCGCCGCTTGAAGGCGCGCTGCGCCTGCGCCGGATCGCGCAGTTGGATTTCCTCTTCCTCTTCCGCCTGCTCAGCCGCAATGCGCGCCGCGCGGGCTTCCTTGCGCGTCATTTTCACGCCGCGGCCTGCCTGCTTGGCATAGGCCCCAGCCTCTGACATATCTTCCTCCGGCAAATTCGGAATATCGTCAAATTCCTCTTCGGCTTCCGCAGCCTGCTTGGCGGCTAGCTTTGCTTCGCGCTTCGCCTGCCGGGCTGCTGCCTTAGCCGCTGCTTTTTCCTGACGAGCGGCGGCTTTGGCTTCGCGCGCTGCAATGCGCGCCGCGCGTTCGTCCTGCTCTGCCTCTTCAAAAGCGGTCAGATCTGGAATCTGCTCCTCTTCGGATTCACCCCTGCGCGGCGCACGCTTTTTCGGTGCGGTACGCGGCGCGGTCTGCGGTGCAGCAGCTGCCGCCTGCACCGGCGCTGCCTTCGGCACTTCCGGCTCAGGCACATGTACCCGCGGCGCCGCTTTGGGTGGCTCTGCTTTGGGCGCCGGTTGCTCCGGTGCCGCGCGGAAAGTCGCCGGCTCAGAGCGTGGTACATGGCGCGATGGCGCCGGCGTGCCGCCCTCTACCTCAGCGATAATCGAATCCAGATCGAACTCATCCCCATCCGGTACGTCGCTGAGCATCGCCTTGATCGCTTCCAGATTCATGGTTTCGTCTTTTCTGTCCATATCCTTATCCGTTTGCCTCCTTTAATCGGCCTGCGTCCGGCGGCGCACCGCTTCAAACAGCAGCACTGCCGCCGCATTGGATGCATTCAGTGAATTGACCCGGCCGCGCATCGGAATGCTGACGATATAATCACATTTGTCTCTCGTCAGACGGCTGAGCCCTTGCCCCTCCGAACCGATCACGATTGCTGTGGGGCGGTCAAACGCCGCCTCATACAGCCCGACCGTGCCGTCGGCCTCTGCGCCGAACAGCCAAACGCCGCGTTCTTTCATCTCGTCAAGCGTCGCAGCCAAATTGTTCGCCTTGTGCACGCCTACATAGGCCAGTGCACCCGCCGCCGCGCGCGCCACCGCCGCTGTCAGACCGACCGCGCGGCGCTTGGGGATAATCACGCCATGTGCGCCAGCCGTTTCCGCCGAGCGAATGATCGCGCCCAGATTATGCGGGTCTTCGATACCGTCACATACCACGATCAGCGGCACCTCGCCGCGCTCTTCCGCCACGCGGAAAATGTCGTCAAGCGAAACGTATTCCTGCGCCGCGGCCTGCGCGATCACACCCTGGTGGTTGCCGGTCGGGCTCATGTGATCGAGCTTACGGCGGTCACACGTGACCACCGGCACGCCATGCCGCCGCGCTTCCGCTGCCACGTCGCCAATGCGCGCACCCTCAGCCACAAAAACCTTGTCCACCGCGCGCCCCGCGCGCAGGGTTTCCAGCACCGCATTGCGTCCTTCGATCAGCGTACCGTCGTCCTCCCGCGGGGGACGGCGTCTGTTTTTGTTATCAGCCATATTCCTACGCTCCAAAAAACCTTAGATATTGGCATTATAGCACACTTTCCCCACCATATTCAATGTTATCCGCTCAAAAAACGGAAAACACGCCTTCTTTCCCCATTTATATGCAAAAAGACGGGGTCTTTGCCCCGTCCTCTGTGCATTTTGGGAAAATCACAGCGGCTGCTCCACACCGTTGATACGGGCATGTTCGCCTTCCTCGAGCGGAATGAGCAGGCACTTCTGCCCATCCACCACGTCCGCACGGATGCGGCTTGCCCGTTCCTCTGGCACATGCAGCTCGATCTCCGCATCCTCACGCCACGGCGCATCGTCCTCTGCATCGGCACGCTGCGCTGCCTGCGCGGCCAGTTCCTGCTGCAAAACCGCTACTTTCTGCTCGAGCGCTGCCGTATGCGCGCGAGCCGTGCCTTCCTCGACCAGCTTGCTGTCCAGCACGTTGTCCGCCACCGGCGGCGTATCGCCGAATACATGCGTATAGCTTTTTTCCATCAGTTCACGCACTTTTTCCGGCACCTCCGCCTCGGTGGCGAGACCGGCCAGCGTTTCCGCCGTCAGGCTGACCGGCGGCAGGGACTCGTCTTCCTCCCGCTCGGCCACCATGCCGCTGATGGTTTTCTGGATCTGGAAAAAGGCCGCGTCCGCCTGCTCTTCATCCTCTCCGAATGCATCCAGCACCACGCTGCGGAACGCCTGCTTGTCCTCGGCTGCGGTGCGCTGCGGCACGCAGCCAAGCACCTGCTCGACCAGTTCCGGATGCGAGCTTTTTCCGGTCTTGACATAGTACATCACGGCGTTGACATCACTGCCGCGGTTTGCAAACGCCGGATAAACAAAGCCCAAATCAGGCAGACCGACCACCCAGTCGCGCACACGCGCGCCGATGCGATTTTCGTCTTCACGGTAGCCCAGCGCTGGCTTGGACAGTTCGACCGGGCAGATGGCGCAGAGTATGTACTCGTAAATCTCCTCGGATTCGTCCTGTTCCTCGCCCGAGGTCGCCTTGGACGGCACATCATAAATATCGTGATACACCAAAATCAGATAGTTGCCCGGATACGCATACTCCGCAATGATCTGCTCGTACAGGCGGTCGAGCAAATCCTCATTCCCCAGCTTGCTCTCTTTGAGCGCGAGCAGATACTTCTGGTGCTCCGCCGCAGATTCGCTGCGGTCAAACTCCAGTTCGAGCAAATTGCTGCCCAGCGTACCGGATAGCGTTTTCTTGGCAATCTCCAGATATTTATAAAACTCGTCCTCCTCCAGCTCGGAAAAGGATTCGCTGAGTTTGAGCACCACCTGCTTGCCGCTGTTGACATAGCAGCCGCACATACGGCCGAAGGTGCATTCGGTCTTTTTCAAGCGGCGGCGCAGCTCGAGCACATCGCCCTTGGTGATATTCATGTTGCTTCTCTCCTGTTCTGCGCCCCATAGGGGGCCGGTGATCTACCGTCTTAGTATACGGCATCCCGCAAGAGGAACGCAAGGGATTTTTGACACTTATGCGCGGAACACGGTTTCCCCTGCCTTGACCGTTTCGAGCACCCGGATATTGCGCAGCTTGTCAGCAGACACGGTCAGCGGGTCGGCGTCCAGCAGCACTAAATCAGCGGTTTTACCCGGCCGCAGCGAGCCCTTGCGCGCTTCCTCGAAATACTGCCGCGCGGCATTGACCGTCACCGCGCGCAGCGCATCCATGACCGGAATGCGCTCGTCCGCACCCAGCGTCACACCGTCTTTGGTCTCGCGTTGCACTGCACACCAGATCGTATGCAGCATGTCAGGCGGCAGAACGGGGGTATCCTGATGGAACGTAAACGGAATGCCGCGTGCCAGCGCAGACCCAGCCGCGCTGATGTGTGAAGCACGCTCCATTCCAAAATTACGGATATGCACGTCGCCCCACTGATGGATATGCGCGATGAAAAACGACGGAATCACGCCCAGCCGTGCCACTTCGTCCATTTGGTCGCGTGCCAACAGCTGCGCATGGATCATCACCGGCCGCAAATCACGGAAATCGGAGCGTTCCTTTTCTGCCGCTGCAATGGCAGCAAGATACTGCGCCGCGGCGGCATCCCCGTTGCAGTGCGCAAGCGGCTGCATACCGCTGCGGTAAGCCGTGGTCAGCGCCTGCCGCAACGCTTCGTCCGTCATGGTGGGATAACCGCAGTAGCCGTCCGCTGCGTCTTGATAGGGCGCGCGCATCCATGCCGTGCGCCCCTGCGGCGAACCGTCCAGAAACATCTTGCAGCCGCCGAGCTTGAAATGCCGGTCATACCGCCGCACCGCTTCCGGGAATGCGTCGCAGATATCGTCCAGCACATCCACGCCCGGATAGGCAATCACGTCAAGTTCAAGCAGTCGATGCGCGAGCAGCGCCTGATACAGCCCGGTCAGACTTTCGGGCATCATACCCTCCTGCACAGTGGCGATACCATAAGAAGCATAGAGCTGCTGCGCCCGTCGGCAGGCATCCAGCAAATCCGCCAGATCGGGTGCAGGGACCTTCTGCTGGTACTGCAAGAAGGCGTTTTCCTCCATATATCCGGTCAGCTGACCATTCGCTTTGCCAATGGCACCACCCTCCGGCGCGGGCGTATCCGGCGTGACGCCGAGCAACTCCAGCGCCAGCGTATTGAACACGCCCATGTGCCCGGACTGATGCACCAGCATGATGGGATGGCGCGCAGATACGCGGTCAAGCACCTCGCACGTCGGATGCCGCTGCTCGGCCAACGCGTTCTGGTCATACCCCTTGCCGACCACCCACTGACCGTCAGGGACATGATTTTTTGTGATGAAGTCTGTCAGCGCGTCCTCAATTTCCGCAAAATTCACCGTTTCCCCGAGCGGAGCTTGCAGCATCGCATAAGCCGCACCGGAAAAATGGCTGTGCGCATCGATAAAAGCCGGCAGCAGCACGCGGCCGTCCAAATCGATCTCCGCTGCATCCTTTGCGCGTGCGTGCAAACGCTCATAGTCCCCTACCGCGGCAATCACGCCGTTTTCTACCAGCAGCGCCTCCGCCTGTCCATTCTCTTCCATGGTATGGATCGTACCGCCATAATACAGCATCTTCATAGCCGCTTCCCTCTTTCCGGTTGCCTTTGGTTTCAGTATAACACGCACACGCCGAAATAATTGAATAGACTGTGAATTTTCCATCGCCTTCACGCAAAACGGGCCGGTGTCCAGATGGACGCCGACCCGTTTTCACTTATGCTTTGTTGTTTGATTTTTCGCTGTGAACTGCGGATGTTTCCGGCAAAAGCACCTCACAGGTACCGGAAATCCGGTCGTGCAGCATACGTCTGCCCGGCGCATACACGCCCAGCATCACGGATACTATGGTGATTGCCACCATACCAATGCGCACTGCATCCGCTGCGCCTTCACCCGCCGCACGTGCCAACAGCTCGCGCAGCAACTGGCTCGGGAATGCCACCGCGCCTTCCAGTACCAGCAGACCGACCACCTGCCGAATGAGCAGCTTGCCCGCAGACGCAGACTCTCCGTTGTCCGCGCGCACGATTTGCAGCCGCAGTAAACGCTTACCCGGCGTTTGGCCGTTCCAGAGCAGCGGCACCAGCCAGTAATACAACACACCCAACAAAATCGCGACCGCTCCCCAAAGCCATCCCGCGCCATCCGGCGGAAGCGATGTGTCCAGTGCGGCGATTCCTGTACGCATGGAGTTGACCAGCAGAAGCGGCGCACCGCACACCATTGTTGCCAGATACCAATCCACCGCATATGCCGCCAAGCGGCGCAGCGGACTGACACCCTTACCCTTCATTTCTTTCTTTTTCTGCAATGTCGCTCCACTCCATCCGATTGACCGGTGCATATTACCGGCACCCTGTCTTTATGATTCTGCCACAGCCTCTGCCGGAACCGACTGTTCCTCCTCCAGATACTGCTTATCCAGTGCGGTAATAAACGGATAATAAATCAAACCGCCAATGACAATTACCACCAGCTGCAGCACACCGCCGCGCCAGTCGCCGCACATCATCCAGCCGCCGAACGGTGCGGGCAAAGTCCACGGAACGGTGACGCCAGTCGGATAAGGCACCAGACCAAAATACATCGCACAGAACGAAATCAGCACCGTCACCGGCGGAACAATGAAGAACGGAATCGCCATCATCGGGTTGAGCACCATCGGCAGACCGAAGATGATCGGCTCGTTGACGTTAAAGATACCGGGCAGCAAGCCGAGCTTGCCCAGCGACTTGATGCGCTTGGAGCGGCAGCGGAATGCCATGATCGCCGCCAGGGACACCGTATTGCCCGTACCGCCAAGGAAAATGATGTGGTTTGCAAAGTCCTGCGTGACGATATACGGACGAACCGCATCTGCCGCCGCGTTGAATGCATCCAGATTGGCAAAACGCGCCGCATACCACAGCGGACCCATGAACGAGTCGATGACCGCCGTGCCATGGATGCCGAAGAACCACAAAATCGAATTGAGAATGGTGATAAACAACGTGCCGATGAGCGTCGTACCGATGTTGGTCAACGGCATCTGAATGACCGTGACGATGAAGTTCGTCACCGTGCCGAACGGCGTTGCCGCAAACACCAGACGGATCGCGAGGAACAGAATCACAATGATCGTGGCCGGAATGAGCGCCTCAAACTGACGCGAAACAAAGCTCGGCACGGATTCCGGCATCTTGATCTTCAGATTTTTCTTGAGCAGCACCGCATACAGCTTGGTCGCAAGCAGTGCGGTCAGCATCGCGGTAAACAGGCCGCTCGCCTCAAAGCTGGACGCAGCATAGCCGCCCTCTTCCATCTGCTGAAGCAGCAGGAAGTAAGCTGAAATCGAAATGGCAACTGCGGGCAGCGGTTCGACCCCCTCTTCCGACGCCAGCGAATGCGATACGCCGACCACCGCAAACAGCGCAACCAATCCCATCGTCGCAGGATTGACCATATCCCAGCACCACGAGCCCCAAACATCGCCCACAAGCGACGTCATAAAGTCGTGGAACGCCTGCACCGGAAAATCACCGATGACAATGGCGATCGAGCCGATGATGAGCAGCGGCATGGACAGCATCAGACCATCGCGCAGCGCAACCAGATATTTGTTGCTGGACAGCTTCTGCGACATCGGCATCAGATGCGTTTCCATAAATTCCGTGATTTTGTTCATTTTCTTTCCCCCTTGCTGAAAACTGCCTTGGTCTTATTGTAAGACGGGGAAGTGTTCCCCATTGACCGCAATGTATTCATCCAAAATCTTACGAGCCAGATCGGTATCCACCACTGTGCGGTTGACGACCAGCGCCTGCAACGCCTTCTGGTAAGAGCCTTCGAGCGCCGCATCCACGGTCAGCTTCTCATACGCATACTGGCTTTCAAGCAGACCTTTTTCAAACGTACCGGCTGGCGCAATGCGCAGCGGCTCCGCCCCGCGCGCACCGACGCGGCAGGCAACCTCAAGCATCATCCCGTCCGACAGATTGGGCACAATACCGTTGTTTTCGGTCATCAGCAGGAAAATCTCACCCTGATTGTACGCAATGCTCATGGCAAGCTCTACGATATAAGTAGCGTGCGCATCGTTGTGCGCGATCGTTGCCGACTCAAACTCACCGTCTGCATTTTTATGCGAGCCACGGCTGTATTTCCGATCCATGTCAAACTTGGTGCCCCGGATCTTGCCCAGCGCGGCGATCTCGTCGCAATACGCCTTGACGCGCTTCTCGCGGCCGTCCATGACCGTATTGGCACGGGTGTAGTTTGGATCGGTGTGCGCAACCATCGTATTGGGATACAGATAGTACTGCATATAGGTGTTAGGCAGCGAGAACGGGAAATCCTGCACCATCTTTTCGAGATGCTTGAAGGTGAAATTCCAGTAATCGTCGTTTTTGCCCGAGAAGCCCAGTTCATCGTCACAATTGCCGCGCTTGAGCTTCGCCAGAATCTCCGGCAGAACATCCTCGCCGGTTTTCTTATCATACATCGCGGTGAACCAACCGAAATGGTTCAAACCGTAGTACCGCGGCTCAATGTCCGTACGTTTGCGGCCGCCCGCGAGCGGACAGAAAATATCCATGATTGAAATCGGCATGTCGCAGATGTTGATGAGACGGAAATCATCCGGAAACACCCGCTTGGTCGCCTCAGCCACAATGGCCGCAGGGTTGGAATAGTTGAGAATCCACGCCTCGGGCGAATAGCGACGGATCGCGCGCACCAAGTCGATCATCGCCGGCACCGAACGCATTCCGTAAGCGAAACCGCCGGGGCCACAGGTCTCCTGCCCAATCACACCATACTTGAGCGGGATTTTTTCATCCAATTCGCGCATTTTCAAACCGCCCGGCCGAATCTGCACCAGTGCAAAGTCGATATCGGTAAACGCGGTTTCCGCGTCGGTCGTATAAGAAAAATCCACCTCCGGATAGTATTCCCGGAACAAAATCTCACCAAAGCGGCCGATATGCTCCTGCCGTTCGGCGTCAATGTCGTATAAAACGACACGGCGCAGCGGAAAATGCTCCCGCACCAGACAAAGCATTTCCAGCATATCTGGTGTATACGTACTTCCCCCGCCCGCAATTACGATTGAAAACTGTTTCAAGCGGCATTTCCTCCTTGTATCCTCTTTTGGCAGCAAAAAAACGTCTGCATTCTCTTGCTCGTTTATCATAAGCATAAAGAATGCAGACGTTTTTTCAAGCGTTTTGGATGAATAAAAAATTTGTCAACTGCATAAAAAACATGTTTCTGTTTTTCCCGCATCTGTTGCGGCCAATCAT
>JAHZFK010000012.1:39232-73184 GCA_019421385.1 Clostridiales bacterium | reverse complement strand
ATCAATGCCCGGCATCAGAATATCCAGTGTCACCAGATCCGGCTCAACTTCACCGTATTTCTCCAGAGCCTCTTCCCCACTTTGGCAGCATGCAACGACCTGATAATCCGTATCCGCCAAAATCTTTTTCAGCTGCATGTGAACGATACGCGAATCGTCTACTACCATGACTCTCTTTGACATAATATAACTCCTTTTCATATATCATCTGCAATTACTCTTTTATGCAGAGATCAATTGATGAATTAGTTGTGCCCCTTCATTTTGGTCGCTCGTATAGTTAATGATATTCTGCGTTCCATCATCCTCTATAGGAACATAACGTCCCACATAAAACACCGGGATTCGGAAACGGGACGGACTATGCGAAATACGATATAGTCCAGCAGCAATCTGCCCGCAGACTACATTAAAATATTCTTTCGCAAGGTCCTCAAAATCATTTGGATCTACGGTATCTTCCTGCATGATATAACGTGCCAGACGGGCCCAAAACGTGGTGTCTGCACATAATATCAAAGCGCCACGGTAACTTCCTTCAAATGTAGTATAGATTGTACACATATCACTGGAAAGCATAGTATCCCGCTTATGCAGACAAATACCACCAACACGCTTGGTCATATCCTGCATTACCTGATCCAAAACATTTTGAATCTCTGCTTGCGTGAGTGTGCCCAACGTACTACCTCCTATTTTTCTCAAGATTCTCTCTTTCCCAATTCTGTAAATATACAAATCACGTCTCCAACTCGTTAAATCGTCGCGATATGGAGACGTGAATTGCATCAGATCGGAAATACCGGCAGTCCACAGTAAACAGTCTAAGCCCAAATCCACGCTGCACTGTTGCAATATCATTCGTCTTGGACACGCAGACTGTATACCGTCGACCTCCTATTTATTTATCTTATCATTTTCTGCCAAATCTGGCAAGGCAAATCATTACTCAGCATTGTTCTTGATGAACTCTGCCAAACGCTTATCCTCATGGCGAATATGGTTGATCAGCACACTCGCCTGCGAATTGACTTCACCCAAGTTCTTCACATTGGGACCTTCCGTGCGAATTTCATTCGCCAATTCGCGAATCTCCTGCTTATAATTCAGATGGAAGTTGTGATGCGCCTCATAGTAGGGGTAATGATTCTTTCGCTGCAAATCTTCCTCATCCGCGAAGTGTTTATCGACATAATCTGCGAGGAAATCTGCGGTTTCACCGATTTTGTCACGACCATGACCCGCACTGCATGCATCCATCAGATCGTTAATCGCATCAAACAACATCCGGTGCTCGGAATCAATCAAATCATTTCCCGTTTCCAAGTCCGGGGTAACCTCATATCTCTTAGTATTTGCCGGTATCGTCGAAACTGGAGAAAGAGGTGTGACGGTCTTCCGGAAACCTATCCCCCGATACAGGGGAAGAACCTCCTGCATGATAGCTGCCGCTGTTTACAGAGGTGGATGCGTCACTTTCAAAGGCCGGTGCTGCTGCCGGAGCCTGATACTCAAACGAAGGCGCAGATTCTTCTGCGAAAGCAGATTTTCTTGCCGACGCAGCGTCCTCCTTGCCGACACGGAAGGTGGAGAAAATCTGATGCAGCATATGTGCCTGAGAAGAAAGCTCCTGGCTGGCTGCTGCCGATTCCTCGCTGGTAGCAGAGTTGGTCTGCACAACCGTTGCAATCTGATCAATACCCTGCGTGATCTGCTCAATCGACTCAGACTCACGCTCTGCCGCCGCTGCAATCTGCGTAATTTTTTCTACGGCCTTACTCGTCAGCTCAGTGCTGCTGGTAATAGACTCTGCCGCCGCATGTGCAATGCTGGAGCCATTTTCTACTGCCTTGATCGAATTCTCAATCAAATTAGTCGTATTCTTTGCCGCCTCAGCCGACTTGGAAGCCAGATTGCGCACCTCGTCAGCAACGACCGCAAAGCCCTTGCCGGCAGAGCCTGCACGCGCTGCTTCTACCGCCGCATTGAGTGCCAGAATATTGGTCTGGAACGCGATATCTTCGATGGTTTTGATGATCTTGCTGATTTCCTGCGATGTAGCAGTGATCTCATTCATCGCCGCAATCATCTGAGTCATCTGCTGCTGGCTCTCTTCATTCTGCGCGCCTGCCATATCGGCATTGTCCTTTGCCGATCTTGCATCGTCCGCATTTTTGCGCGCTGCGGTTGCAATATCATTGATCGTAGCCGAAAGTTCTTCGACTGCACTTGCCTGCTCCGTAGCACCCTGTGCCAGAGACTGCGCACCAGTAGAAACCTGATCCGCGCCGGAAGCCACCTGATCGACCGAAGCCTTGACATCAGCAATCATCTTACGCATCTGGCTGGTAAGCTGCGCCAGCGATTCCGTAATCGTATGGAACGAACCCGGCAGTTCAACCTCGCAATTGACGCTGAAATCACCATCGACCATCGCGGTGGTGATACGGGTGATTTCATCAAAAGCAGAACTCAACATAGTCTGGGTAGACCGCAAGGCGTCAGCCATATCGCCGAATTCATCTCTCGACTTATATGTAATCTGATGGCTCATGTCACCATTGCGCATATCCTGCAATACCATCTTGGTTTCATTGAGCGGAATCAAAATGGAACGAATCAACCGGATTGCAAACAAGATTACCAGAACCACAGCGACGATCAGCGGGACAACCATAATGATGATCATGCGGGTAACCGACTGTCCCTGTGCTACCTTAACTTCTGTAATGCTGTCCTCAATTGCCTGATTGAGCGCCACTGCATTATCACGCAGTTCATTCAGCGCCGGTGTGCATTCATTGACCAGAATTGTCCGTGCCTGATCGAAGTCATTCGCTTCTACCGCGCTGAGAATCTTGGGAATGACATTTTCCCATGCACTCACAGTTGCTAAATAGCTGTCCTCTTTGCCATCGTTCAGTGTGTAGTTTTCCGCAACATAATTCTGCGATTCAGTCAATGCATCCAATGCTTCATTCAGCTGGGATTGATTGCTGTTAAAGTTTGTTTTCTCGGTATCCAGCACTATATCGCGTGCAAAACGTGCTGCTGTATTCGTCTGCACACGGCAATTCATAATTTGCATTTCCAACTGCACTTCATGATTGAGCAGTTCCTCATACTGGTTGCGCATAGAAGATGCATTTGTCAGCGCAATCACGAGTAAAATGACCGACAAAACAACCGGGATTGCAAACCCCAAAATTAGCCTGTGATTGATCTTCAAATTTTTTAATTGCATACCAAATTGTGCCTCCCAACCTAAACTATATGTTTTTTTATTTATTCAAATCGGTTTGTTGCTCTTAACTCGCCGTATTTGCCCTTCTCAACATCGCCGGCAACTCTACCGGCAACCAATGTAACCACTCTGCGGCACATGATATTAACAAAATCCTTCGCATGTGTTGCCATAATGACAGTTGTACCACAGCGGTTGATTTCATTGAGGATATTCATGATATCCCAACCTGTGTCGTAATCCAAATTTGCAGTAATTTCATCTACAATCAAAATTGGCGGATTACATATAATCGCGCGTGCCAACTCCACCATTTTAACCTGCCCGCCGGACAGCTCAAACGGGTAACGATCCTCCATGGCACGCATGCCGACAATTGACAACGCTTTCCGAGTGTTCTCCGGAATCACCTTTGACTTGACACCAAGTGCCCGCTGCACGAGCTCCAAGTTCTGCCGCACGGTTTTTTTTCGGATCAGACTTGCATCCTGCCAAACCTGACCGATATTTCTTCGATACACCGGCCGCCGCCAACCGCGCAGACGTGTCAGTTCCACGTTATCCAGCCATATTTTCCCTTCATCCGCTGAAATCTGATTGGCCAGCAACCGCAACAAAGTGGTTTTACCCGCACCGCTGCTGCCAATCAAAAACACAAACTCACCGCGGTCGATAGAAAGCGAAACGTCGTCAATCGCTGCAAAGCGCCTCTGCTCATTATGAAAATATTTGGTTACATGCTGCATTTCGATCTGTGGCACAGTAAACCTCCTACTCGATCGGTTGGGCGCCATCAAGTCGCTTGCTTGGATAAAAACCAAAGCGGTGCGCCCGCCGTTTTGCTGGAACTTAATTCATTCAAGATAATGGAGGCGTCCCATTCCTGCAGACTGCGTGCTCTGCTGTTCGGATCGGCAACCAGAATATTGCCATCCAGTGTCACGCCACGCAGCAAGATAAAATGTCCCCCGCTGGTAAAATGTCCTGCACTCATCAATGCAACTGCAATGCGGCCGCCGGAAAGCTGTGTGCGCAGCTCCTCCGGTGTCATAGAACTTGGAGAAGTGCATTCCAATCCAAATGCATCGGACACACCACGCACAATGCTATGATATGACCCACTTCCGGCAGCCCAATATCCATTTTGACTACACCAGCTGGCCATATGCTTTGGATCGGTATCCGTACCCGTCAGGCTTTTCACCGCCATCGCCATAGCAGTCGGCCCACAGCCATATGGGCCCACACAATCCGAGCCATAAGGCTGATCCTTCCATGCCGGGTCACTCTGCGCGAAATACGCAATCGATACTGAACCGCCTGTGAGCACTTCCTGCCCATCTCGTATCACCAGCTCGGTAATTGCGGGATCTTGTATCTCCACACCGCCGTCCGGTATCGCCGGTTCTCCAGCCCGCTGCGATTCGATCTGCTCCTGCCGCAATGCGCTGCGTTCTGCGATGCGTTTTTTCACACCATCCACAGCCACTCGCACCTGCTCGCTTCCAAAGCGCCACAAATCCTCCGTCTTTTCCACGACCGGATCGACGATCTTATGGAAAACCGGAGGGTCAAGCCAATAGCTGGCCGCTAACTCGGCTCCGCCGATGAAAGCAACCGCCATAAAGCATAATCCTATTCGTTTTGTCCAGCTCTTTTTTTTCACGTTATGACTTTCTTTCAGTAAGCACCCGATTGATTCTGCTGTCAATCGGTACCAAACGATCAATCACACGCTTGTTTTGCTGCATTTGATTCACTACCATCTGCTCATCTGCGTCCTGCGGCGCATCTCCAGCAACCAGAGCCTGCCAACGTGCTTCAATATCCGGCGCATCGATTTCCACGATGCGCCGGATATTACCATCCAATTCTTGCAAACGAAGCACAGGCTCTTGACGCATGGATAACAACATGCTGAAAGAGGTGCGGTCGTTTCGATCCAACGCCTCGCCCATTTGCACGGTTAAATCATACGTCTCTGTCAAGGCCGTATAACGCTTTCTGAGCTGTACCAGCAGCTTCATCCATTGCTCTTTCATACACCGCCCGCCTTTTGCGCTTGCCGAAACGTGTCCCGTAAATCAGTCAATCTTGGCTTCACTTCGGCCAAAACCTTTTCGTTTCGTCCTGCTTGCACACGACTCAACTCATAAGAGAAGAAATCGTACAGACGGTGCAGATCACGGCTAATCGGATACTGCATATCAAGCGTATCATCCAGATACCTTAGGATTTCCCGGCAGCGAACAATTGATTCATCAAAAATATCATAGTTCTGATTTTTTAATGCAATTTCTGCGCGGGTCAAACGCTTGATTAATTCATCATACAGCAACATCAACAGCTCACCGGGCGTCATCGTATTGATTGACTGCTCTTTATATTGTTGGTAGCCATGCATATCCATAGCCGGATTACCCCGTCCTTTCTATTTTACACCCTTTGTCAATAGCTGCTGCCACCCATACTCATCAAATAAGAACTTTGCGAGTTCATTTGTGCGATCAAAGCTTCCAATTTGCTGAATTTCGAGGTATAATAATCAATTTTATCATTCAGCTTTTCAGTCAGGGAATCAATGATATCATCATAGCTGTCGATCTTATCCTGCAACGTATTCTCCAGCAACGCCATCGGAGAATACTGCGAACCCGCTTTTTCAATCAGGATACCCTTAGTCGAGCCAGTGGTAGCCGCATACTTATCGAGCTGCACCTTCAGACGAGACATTGCTCCACCCGAAGAAGTGTCATCAACCCACGAAGTGGAGCCATCCGAATTGGTAACTTGCTTCTGTTCCAGCGGTGCTGCAAACGCCTCTGCAACCGCATCCGGATCACTGGCCAGCGCAGAACGAAGCTTGGTCTCATCCAGCGTGATTTTACCTTTATCCGAATAACTGGTGGATACGCTGATGCCAATTGCATCCATATCCAAATTGGAGAACACAAATCGCAAGCCGTTGGACAAGCCGCCCAGATCTCTGTCACCAAACAGCAGACCTTCTTTAGCTTTCGCTTCATATTCCTCGATTTGCTTTTCCGTCATGTCCGCCTTCTGATCATCCGTCAGCGGCTTATATTCATTTTTGTGATCGGGCTGTGTGCTGTACTGCTCGTTGATTTCCGCAAGAACCTTGTTGTAATCCTCTACAAAGCTCTTTACCGCGTCAACAATCTTGTCCGCATCCACTTTTTTGTCGAAAGTAACCCGCTCACTGTTATCAGCCGCTTCAAATGTACCATTGGCAGTAATTTTGAAGCCGTCAATATCAAAAGTATTCGTGCCGCTGGTCAATTCAGTTTTAACACCATTGATGTAGGCCGTCATCTTAGCGTCCTCACCTTGAATGACGGTAAAGCCCTTTTCGGTAGACACATCATTGCCTCGCACCTGAGAAATATCTCCGTTGGAGTCATATACGACCGATCCGAACAAGCTTGCAGCCAAATTCGTTCCCGTGCCACCTTTTTCCAGATCATGGCTGATCGCAATTTGTCCGCCTTCACCGCCATGCTTCGAGCTAAATACAAACTGATTGGATGTTGTAGAATAGCTGACTTTGACACCCGCTTTTTCATTATTATTGATGTCATTCATAATGGTTTCCAACGTAGAGTCTGCCGTATACTCACCAATCCGAACGCCATTTATCTCGAGCGCGTATTTCGCATTACCGTTTTCATCGGTTACTATTTTTCCATTTTCATCGCGTATGGCCTTCATCTTGCCGCCAGCAATTCCGGTAACATCTTCCCCGTCCTGCTGAACCTTGGTTGTGCCATAGATAGAACCCAGTGTTTTGCTGATATTGACACGATTAGATGCACCGCGATCAATACCAAAGATACCGCCCTTACCGATTACATTCAGCGTACCAGAGTTAATAGAAATGGTGTCGCTTTCGGTCGGATTTACGAGTTCAAAAGACGGCATAAATGTTCCGTCAGCCTGTACCCCTTTTACATCGATCCGGTTATAGCCAAACGCCTGATCAAACTGGGTCTGCAGATAGTCCTCCAGCTTCTTGGCAGCGTCTTCTTTACTGGTTGAGTTCACAAAAATCTCATTATATTCATCCGTGCCCTTTTCCGGCATCTTGATTGTCGCCGTTGTGCCGTTATAGGTCACGTTCATGGTTGCGCCTGCAAGCACATGAGATACCTCGACGGTGGAGAAGAGATCCTTGTCTTTGACTTCTGCAGTCGATGTTATTTTTCCGTCGCCGCTCATCGTCGCACCACTATTCAAATGCAGTGCCTCTAACGCACTTGTAGAAGAATAGTTCTTGAGCTCCAACGTATTACTTTCATCTTTTCCTTCGACAAAGCTGAACTCCAGCTTATTATCGCTGGTTACTTCCGCTTTGATCTTAGAGTTCATCTTGATACTCGATCCGTCCGACAGCGTAATAGACGCATTGCCAAGCTGCTTATTGATCTCATCCGCCACATCTTCAATTGAGTTGTATTCACGGTCACTGTCAAACGTGATCGTAAACTCTTTATTGCCATACTCAAAAGAGAGCTGCTGCCCCGCCAAATTGCTGACATCTGTGGTGCCCTTCAAATCCACGCCTTTGTCAGCCGAAATCTTATCCGGATTATCTTTCCCATTTAAGCCAGAAAAACTTACCGTTTCAGTTTTGGCTAGATTATGCACCTGACTAATCTGAATATCACTATTTGTGCTGCCAGAGGCAGAAATCATATCTGCATATTTGCCCAGAGATGTAATGATGCTGGGCTGGAAAAACGCCGCACTCATCAGGTTGGTCGACGAGGTGTAGGATGTATACTTGCTGGAAAGCTGTACAAGCTGATCGCTGATGCTGCGAAACGCTTCCTGCTGCCACAAGAGAATTTGCTGATTCTGCTTCTGCGTATCGATTTTAGATTTGATACCCGAAACCATTCCTTCAATCATGGATTCGGTATCCAAACCGCTTGCGAGGCCGCTGATAATATTGCTAGAACGACTTCCGTAAATGCTGGAAGAACTGCTGCTTACATTGCTGACTGCCATATCAATCGCTCCTTCCAAAACAACTGTTATCCGTCAACCGAGATTGACGAAAAAGAAAATATACAATAAAAAAATTTTATTCTATGTTTTTATTTCGACATGTAGTATACTAAACATAAGAGAATATTCAGATTTTTTTTCAGATAAGGAAGTGTCTTCTATGGCGGAAATCATTGCCATCACCAATCAGAAGGGCGGCGTCGGAAAAACAACAACAGCAGCCGCGCTCATCGCGTCGCTTTCCGAGCGCGAATATAAAGTTCTCGGCGTCGATCTCGATCCACAGGGCAATCTTGGTTTCAGCCTCGGCGTAGACATTGAGAATGTACACACCATGTACGAAGTATTCAAAAAGCAGCTTCCCATCGATCAGGTCATTTGTCCCATGACCTATGGCGATCTCCTTGCCTCCAATATCCTACTGTCCGGTATCGAACTGGAATGCAACAAGCCGGGACGCGAATATATGCTGAAAACCGAGCTTTCTCTGGTTTCTGACCGATATGACTATATCATCATCGACACCCCTCCGGCGCTCAATCTGCTGACCGTAAACGCCTATGTTGCCGCGGACAAGCTCATCATCCCGATGGCGCCCGAAATCCTCAGTCTGCTGGGTGTAACACAGATCAAAGAAACCATTGAAACTGTCCGGCAATACTATAACCCCAGCCTCAAGGTCATCGGCATCTTGCTGAATAAATTCAATGCGCGCCTAAACCTCAACCGCGACGTATTGGAGCTTTCTCAGCAAATTGCCCAACAGCTGAACACGAAAGTGTTTGAAGCCAAAATCCGTCAAAGCGTTATGGTAGCCGAAGCACCCGCCCACGGAGAAAGCATTGTTTCCTATTCTCCCACTTGCAAGCCCGCCACGGACTTTGTCGCACTCGTGGACGAAATCCTTGCTGATAAATCCTAAACCACGGAAGGAAAGTTGAAAATGCCCGCCAAACGAAGCAATAAAACCGCGCGTGTGCTGAACCTGATCGCAACGCCCAGCGAAGCCACGCCAGTCGAGCCAGAACAGACGCCCGCTCCCGCGGCTCCTGCGGAACCGCAACCTGTACCAGCAGAGCCTGCAAAGGAGAAAAAACGCACCAGTACAACCAAACCAAAGAAATCCTCTAAAGCTGCGACAGCCGATCCAGCACCTGCTGAGCCTGTGCCGGAACCCTCTTCTGTGGCTTCAGAGGAGCCCCCTGCGGCAGAACAGCCGCAGGCTGCCCCTGTCCCCACACCGCAGCCTGTTGTCCCGATTGTACAAACGGTACGAGAAAAGGAACAGCAGGTTTCCGATGACATCAAGTCTGGATTATTGCAGGCCCTGATTGAGGCAGAAGCCCCTGCGCAGCCGCCGGAAGCACCCGCAACAGAGGAGTCTCAAGAGGCGATCGCAGCGGATGATACAGCACAAGAGGTCGAAGAGATCCCGGTATCTGAATCAGAAACCATCCTTGCCCCAGAACCGGAATCCACCCCCACACCAGCAGCACCACAGCCCGCTGTTGTGGAAACTGCTCCCCCTGCCGCAGAACCTCCCGCGCCGGTACAACCTACCGTAAAAATGCCGCAGCCGGAAGCACCTGCCGAGCAGATTTACACCCCCACCGGAGAGCAAGACGTGGAATATACCAATGTCCTGCAAGAACTGGTGGAGGAAACCTCGATCTATTACACCACCAATATGCTGCACTGCCATTGCCGACGCTGTATTGCCGATATGAAAGCGCTTGCGCTGACCAATTTGCCATCCAAATATGTGGTGCTGGAAAAATCCAAGCGCGCCGCCTATATGAGCGTATATGCTGCACGATATGAAAAAGAACTCTCTGTGCAAATGATGCGCGCCTGTGTCATCATCAATGAGCATCCACATCATTAAGTGTTAAAAAATCCTGCGTCAACTGACGCAGGATTTTTTTATTTCTATCCATGCCCAAACACAGGCATTATTTTTCGTTTTCCTTGCGGAGCATTTGCAGCAGCTGCATCGGAGATTCCTTCTCCTGCGCAGCCGAACGGTTTTCGCGCTGTGCCTCCACCAGCTCCGTCCGGAGCACCGCAATATCGCGCGGTGCATCTACCGACAAGCGCACACGTCCCTGCCCGATTTCCTGAACCGTGACCACGATCCGGTCGTCAATCGTGAGAGACTGGCCTTCTTTTCGTTGCAGGATCAGCATGCTCCGTCATCCTTCTTTCCCAGCGATGACAGTGGGCATCGCATCTCATACTCGTCCAGAATCACCTGCCGCGCCTGCCGCGTCTGATCGTTCAGCACAACCGGACAACGCAGATTAACCGTGCTATTAGAGACTGGGTTTTCCACCCTGCACAACACATAATAGCACAAGTCCTCACTTTGATCGACTCCCAACCGACGCAATTCTTCCTGCGGTAAAATAGGACGGTATTCCGGCATAACCATAAACGGGTTGAGCAGCGTAAACGCCAAAAACGGTGTTGTCACACTTTGCAGGCAAAGCAGGAAGTCCTCCTCTTCCGAAAACGGGAGGAGGACAAATTCCTTTTCCTGTTCAAACCCAAACAAACCATCCGAGAATCGGAGCGTCGTACTGTCGTCAATGTTTAACTCACCAAAATATTTGGTTTGTATTTTCATATTTAGCTCCTTATCAAGCCTTCTCATCTAACGGCACATAGTCCGGGTCCGCAGACGGTGGAACGTAGACCGGCCCGCCAATATATTTGATGATGACATCCGGCTGCTGCGTGACGGTGAATTCAATGTTGCCCGGAATAAATTCCACATTGCCTTGATCCATCCGCCAATCGAAATTCAGCTTATCCATTTCATACCGAATATTGAGTTCTCCACCGTCCCATGAAATATCCGGCCCGGTAGTGGGTAGCCATTTCATCGCGAAGTCGGTATTAACCTGTTGCGATTCCATCGCAAACTGAGAAATCAGCTGTTCTCCGATCTTTGCCTCCAAGAGTAAATCACCCCGACGAGCATAAGTTGCAGTGGTGTCATAAACCTTTTGCTGGCCGCGCTGCGCAGCTTGTTCGATGCTTCGCATTGCAGTCGGCGAAACAGAATTGCGTGCCTCAAACGTATCGATGTTCACCTTGATCGGTTTACTCCGAATCTGCAAACCGCCCTCGTTTCTGGAAATTTCCAAATCAACCGTCGACCGCTTATAGTCCAGCCGTGCATGGTTTACTTTCATCTCCAGTTCTATCGGAACTGTTTTTATTTCGATCAGTCGTTCCATCCATCCATCACTCTTTCCCTTTTATTAACGAAGTTTGTTTGTTAGCTCATATAATCAATAAACGACTGCGACAAAATATCATTTCCCACACGAAGCGCCGCATTGTAGCTATACTGTGCATATGCAAACGTAGTCAGTGCATCGGCCAGATCCACGCGATCCAGACCTTCGTACTGTGTCTGCAACGTATCACCAGTTGAGGTGAGGCGTGTATCGTTGGACTTGAGGAACTGCGCCTTCGTATCCAGCTTGGTCCAAGCAGCACGGAAGTCCGAGTTAGATTCCTGCAAATTGTCGAACAAAGCTTCCGCGCGCTCCGAATCGGTGGGATTCAAAGCGCCAGTCTCCGAATCCGCACGAGAATAAATCTCGCCCAGCTCTGCGATCGCACTGATCATATTATTCGGAACGCCCTCTGCTGTGCCGTCTTTCGTACCAAAACCCAGCAGCCCAATACCTGAAATAGCAGAATTAAACGCAGTAGACGGTACCACCTGCTCATTCTCATCCAACTGCATACCCAAACCAATGTCCACATATGCAGCCTCGTTCGCCATTTTTTCAAAAGCCTCTTTATTGGCCGGGTCATTTACATCCAGACCACGGAACAGCAGCTTTCCGTCCTTGAGTTCAAACGGCGCATTCTCGCCATCCGTACCCGCAAAGATGAATTTATCGCCATACTGTGCATTGAGCGTCTGTACCATGCCTTCTGCAATGCCCTTAAGCGTCTCGCCCAACTGCTGGCGCGCGCCTGCCTTGCTGTCATCCTGGCCCTGTTCCGCAGCATCCAGCGCGTCCCGATACTGCTCCTGCAATTTCTGCAAGCTACTGCCTGCTGCCTCATACTTACTGATCATTTCCTCGCTCATATTCTTTTGCGCAGTATTGCGGGCATAGGCCGAATGCAAGCGAAACGACTGAGTCGCCAAAGACGGGGACTCCGCATAAGACGTAAAACGCCGCTGTGTCAGCACCGTATTCATCGACTGATACTGGTTGAGCGTTGCCCGCGCCAAATGACTACGATAGGTACGCAACGTACCATTTGTGGTAACACGCATCATATTTTCCCACTACTCCTTTCAATCAGCGTCCTACAATGCCCATGCCATTGATGACCTTATCCATCGCTTCGTCCAGCGCAGTCATCAAGCGGCAAGCCGCCGAGAACGATTTTTGGTATTGCAAAAGGTTGATACCCTCATCATTCAGATCCACGCCCGAAACACTGTCACGGCTGGTATTGATCTCATCCGCCGCTGTTGCATAAGTCTCGTAAATCGTAGAAGTTGTATTGATATGCGAACCAAGCACACCCTCCATATTAGAGTAGCAGCTCTCAATGTTGCCATTATAAATATTAGAGGTTGCAACCTTGCTATTGATTTTTCCCTCACCCAAAGTCAAGCCTGGTACCGGCTGATCCGCTGTATCCGTAATCTGTATATCTGTAACCAGATCACACAGCACGCCTTCTTCAATCTTACCGTTGGTGGCCGTCAACTCAAGTGTATCATTGCTGATTTTCGCATTATAACCAAGCTTATTCATCTCAGTTGCTAAATTACTCAGCGTATCCTTTGCACTCGCACCAGCAGCAAAAGTCACATCTACCGTGTGCTTCTGATTCATGCTATCTATATAGGTAATTTGTGCCTTGAGTTGTGTACCAGTCGCAACACCGGTCTGCGTTAAAGTGCCGCTTATAAACGACGTGTCATTAGGACGAACAATATCCGTTGCCTTATAACTATACGCTTCATTCAAGATATTCAGGAAACGGTTGATGTTATCGTTTTCCGTGGAGCCTACATCCGTCCCTGATTTTGTTGTTGGCACAATCGTTACCTCGCCGGTCTGCCATTTGTCAGAAATCGAGATATTGGCCGCTGTAATCACCTTGGTCGGATTATCCGGATCGTCACCATCTGCTACAAACAGATTGCCTGCTCCCTCCACATAATCAGGATTATCGACGCCGTTGATTGTTTTATCAACCATCGAATTGCCTTCTGCGTCCGTCGTATTAACACGATTCATTTCAGTAGCCAGCTTGTTGGCCATCATGTCAAGCGAGCGCATATAGTACTGAATGCCGCGGACATCGCTATAAGCAGCGTCCGTGCTGAATTCACCTGCGCCGACCAGCATCTGACGAGTTGATTCCAGCGCACCGTAGCCCATTCCATTCGAAACAGCGCCCTCATTGCTCGGCACTGCCGGAACGGATTTCTGCGTATTAAAAGAAATCTGTGCACCATCAGCCAATTTCATGCTGGTGATGTTCAGTGCATTTTCGCCCTGCTTCGTGGAAACAAAGCTGATACCGCTCGCCGTTGTGTTGATCGTAAAGTTATCCTTAAGGTCGGGATTCGCCTCCAGCTGTGTCTGAAGATTTTGCAGCGTCTGCTCACGAGCTGCCTTTACCGAATCCGGATCATTCGGATTCAACGGCGCGACCACATCAAACGTAATGTCAATTGAATTTTTATTTCCGGCTCCATCCGTATAATTGACTGTAATTGTTTGTGGACCGTTCGTCGCACCTGTGCCAAAGTTCAATCCACCGATCGTGAATCGTGACGAGGTATTCGATGTCTGGAGGCCATCCGGATCATGCAGCTCGCTGACATTCAGGAACATATCCGGATCATTTTCAACCAAATCCAGTTCCGCACGGCTGATACCGTCAATCAACGTCTGTCCCGGCTTACCAGTCGTCGCATTTACCATCTTGATGGTCAGCTTTTCTACTTCAAATCCCGCGCCAACGTCTTCTTTACCATAGGTGACGTCAATCTTCATGTACTCTGAAAGCGAATCGATCAGCGTATTGCGCTGGTCGCGCAGTTCCAGTGCGGAATCGCCATTGATGTCCGCAATGCGAATCTGCTCATTCAAATCCTGAATCTTTTCCAGAATATTATTTGCATCCTGAATATCTTCGTTGTACTGCTGCACCATATTCTCATAAACCTGCTGCAGTTTGGACGCACTGGAATTCAGCAGCGTACACAGATCCTGTGCCGACTCACGCATCAGCGTTTCAAATTCCTGCTCACCCACATGACTGCCCAGTTCGCTGATACGGCTGAACAAATCCTGCAGCTGAGTCACGATGCCTTCTTTATCAACGTTGTTGATAACGCTTTGCAGCTGATCGAGTACGTTGAGCGTCGCGTCTGTCGAACCAACGCTTGACATTTCCTTGCGGAAACGGATATCCAGATACGGATCGCGCAGCTGAGACACACCAGCCAGCATAACACCCGAACCAACCGAAGCCGAACTATTCGAATGATACAGTCCCGAACCATTCGTAATAAAGCTGTACTGATCGAGCATCTGACGGGTATATCCCGGTGTATTGATATTGGAAATATTCTGTCCGGTTACATTAAGCGCCATCTGACTGGCAATCATACCGAGACGCGCTACTGTAAATTCACCAAAAGTCGCCATTTGGGCGGTACCTCCTCTTCAATCATGCATGGAAATCCGTATGTGCACCGCTGACAGAAGCCGTATGCTCCTTTGTCTGCACCGGATCGAATCCCAGATTTGTCATCATACCTTCCACTTCATGCAGACTGCATTCCAAAGCAGAACGCGCCACCTCTGCTGCGCTTTGCATCACGCGATACTGCGTGGTCAGCGCCTCTCCGGCAGCCTTAATCTCCTGACGCATTGCCTCATCTTGCACGTGCTCCGGCAGCTGCGCGAGCCGGATGTTTTCCAGCCCCAACTCCGCCTGCAACTTGATGCGACGCTGGTCCGCGTTGCGCAGCGCCAGAGACAGCGCCTGCTCCCGCTTCATGCATTCGCCCAGCTTCTCCAAGTCATCCGTGCGTACCGCAGCAGCGACATTCTTTTGCGTCTCCGTCAAATCCTCCAGCGTGTGCGTGAGGTCACGAATTAGCTTTAGCATATCCTGAAAGCCGCTCGCCATCAGCACACACCTCCCAACAGCATGATCTGTGCTGCCAGACTATCAATGTTGATCTGGTAGTCACCGTTTAAGATTTGCTGCCGAACCTGCGGCACTTCCTCGGACTGCTGTGTCCGCACCTCCTGCGCAAGGCGGCTGGACAACTCCAAGGAAAAACGCTGATCCTCAGAATAGTGCGCGGTTTTCAGTTCCACGCTGTCATATTGTCCGGAAGAGCGGTACTGCCCCTCCACACTTTCCATTTGCATGTGTGGCCTCTGGAGAGGGGTCATTCCTCCTGTTTTCGAAACCATCATCATCGGTCAACTCCTCTATTCCTCATAACATACCACATAGCTCTTTTTGCTACAGATATTTATTTTATCGGAAAGATGCAAAAAAAAATAAGCGTTAAACCGCATTTTTTGTTTAACGCCTATTTTTTATTGTGGATAATCCATCTTACCTGTTGGAATTGCTCAAATGTCGCACCAGCACGCCCGCGATATTCTCACAAGACGCCTGCTGCATCACAGCACCAATATTATGTGCAACCATCGGCATGCCATAAACCACACAGGAATCCTTATCCTGTCCGATCGTATACGCGCCTTGCTTACGCATTTCCAGCAGGCCCTTTGCACCGTCGCTTCCCATGCCGGTCATGATAATACCTACCATGCGGCACCGGACATTTTGCGCCATCGACAGGAACAGCGCGTCCACAGACGGGCAATGCCCGCTGACCTTTTCACCCGGCAAGCAAGAAACCGTATATCTGGTACCGTTGCGCACCACGCGCATCTGCTTATCACCCGGCGCGATCAGTACCTGTCCACGCACGATCTCATCTCCGTGCTCCGCTTCTTTCACCTTCATCTGGCAAATGCGGTTGAGACGTTCCGCATACATCTGCGTAAATCCGGGCGGCATATGCTGCACGATTACCATGCCCGGTATATTGGCAGGCAGACGGCGCAGCACCTCGAGCGTTGCTTCCGTGCCGCCGGTCGACGCACCCAGACCGATGATTACATCAGTCGGCGCCGCACTCAGCTTCAGCGGCGTAGACGGAGCCCGATTTGCAGTCGCTACCGGCCGCAGAGGCATCCGGCGCACCCGCGCGCATGAAGCCACAACAATTTTGTTAGCCAATGCATCGATAAACCGGTCATTTCCGTCAGCCGTATCCGGCTTGCGCACGAAATCTACCGCGCCAACTGCCATTGCATCGAAAACGCGCAGATTCAGAGAGGAAACCAGAATAATCGGAATCGGATGGACCGGTAGAATATCCTTAACAAAATCAATGCCATTCATGCCCGGCATTTCGACATCCAGCGTCATCACATCCGGATTGAGCAGAGGAAGCTTTTTACGGGCGTCCATTGCATTGAACGCCTCCCCCACTACCTCAATATTGGGAAACCGCGACAGGCCATTCTGGATGATGCGGCGCGCAAGCATTGAATCATCTACAATCATCACACGAATTTTCTTCGTGTCAAATCCCATTGTTCCCACCCTTTCAAACCTTTTGGAACGTCGCCGGACGCAATATATGATACGGACTATCCTTGCTGATATTCTCAGAATGACCGATCAGCAGATATCCACCCGGATTGGTCGCGTCATAAAACCGCTGTATCAAGGCATCCTTCGTCGGCTGGTCAAAATAGATCATTACATTCCGGCAAAAAATCACATCGAACTTGAGTTTGAACCGGATCGGATCCATCAGATTAAAGGTCCGGAAGATTACATTTTTGCGAATTTCCGGCGTCACTGTATAGAGCCCGCTGCCATCGTCCCGCATGAGGAAATACTTCCTGCGCCATTCGGGCGGGATATCCGCCGGGACCTCATATGCAGGGTCCCGTGCTTCTGCCAAAGCCCTTTGCGAAATATCCGTCGCAAGTACACGGGTATCCCAAGCCGCAGCCTTTGCCCCAAAGAACTCCTTAATGCACATGGAAATGTTATAGGGCTCCTGACCGGTTGAACAGCCGGCGCTCCAAATAGAAAGAACCTTTTGGCGTTCATTGCGCCTGGTGATTTCAGGCAGGATCACATTCATAAAGAAATCATAGTGGTCCTTTTCGCGCATGAAATAGGTATAATTTGTCGTCAGCTTATTGAGCACAAACTCGACCTGCTCTTTATCTTTTTTGTTGAGCAGGTCGTCAACAAAATCCTTAAAACTGGTATAGCCCTGCGCCTGCAGGGACGCGGACAACCGGCTGTTGATGAGCAATCGTTTCTGCTTCAGGTTAATCCCGTAATTGTCCTGCATAAAGTGGACCATTCGTTGGAAATCCGAATCAGATAACTGCATCATATCTCAACACCCCTTTTGCATGTAATTTGCCAAACCGTTTTTTAGCTTTGCAGCAGCAGCGGGCAATCCAAAACCAACATCGTGCCCGACCCATCCGGCATAGCACACATGCCCGAAACATATTTCTGCGCATTATGCGCCGGCATCGGCAGAATGGTCTCTACCGGGATGTCAATGATCTGCTTGACGGTATCCACCAGAATGCCGATCTGCATGTCGTTGACATTCAGAACGATGATGCAGTCTGTATCGACCGGCATCAGGCTCAGACGCAGACGCATATCAATGATCGGGATGGTCTGTCCGCGCAGATTGATGATACCGCGCACATATTCCGGTACCATCGGGACTTTGGTCACGGGATAATTGGTAATGATCTCAATGACGCTTTCCGCTTCGATACCGAACATCAGGTTATCGGTCTGGAAGGTGAGATATTTTTTCGTCTCAACCTCATTTAACTCTTTTTTATCCAGCTCAGCCGCCTGCTCCTCTTCCGTGGCAAACAGCATATTCTCATCAGACATGTTTGATTCACTCCTTCTCCGGTACGCGTTTTATTATCAATAACCCGCGAAACCGGTATTTGATGTAAGAATACTTGCGACATCCAAAATCAGGCTGATATTGCCGTCACCCAGAATCGTGCAGCCGACAATGCCCGCTTCCTTGATGCCAAAGCTGTTCAGATAGTTCGGCAGCGGCTTGATAACCACCTGCTGCTCGCCCAGCAATTCGTCGACAAACAGGCAATACGAGTTTTCACTGGTTTCCACCCAGACGAAAATACCTTCGTCCGTGCTGGTTGCCTTAGGCTCCAGACCGTATACCTCGTGCAGACGCACAACCGGATAGAAATTATCCATCTTGCTGATCATTTCGCCCTGCATTGCATCATGGATGATATCCGCTTCCGACGCATTGAACGACTGACGGATGTTCTGCAGCGGGATGGTAAAGATCGAATCACCGACCGAAACCTCCATGCCGTCCATGATTGCCGTAGTCAGCGGGATCTTGAGCGTCGTGCAGGTGCCCTTACCAAACTCGCTGGTCATCAGCACAGTGCCTGCAACCGACTCAATATTCTTCTTCACCACGTCCATGCCAACGCCACGGCCGGAGAATTCAGTAACCTCCGTATTGGTCGAGAAGCCCGGCATCATCAGGAAATTCAGGATTTCGCGCTGGCTGTACTCTACATCCGGGCTGGCAAGTCCCTGACGGATCGCCTTACGCAGTACCGCATCGCTGTCGACGCCTGCGCCGTCATCCTCGATCCGAATGATGACCTCGCTGCCGGTATTCTGCGCGGACAGAATGATCTCGCCTTCCGGATCCTTGCCCGCTGCAATACGCGTCTGCTCATCCGGCTCAATGCCGTGGTCCATGGAGTTACGGACAATATGCATGATCGGGTCGCTGATAGCATCCACGATCGTCTTGTCGATTTCCGTATCCTCACCGATGATGGTCAGGTTGGCACGACGACCCAGCTTCTGACCCATATCACGAACGATACGGCGCATTTTCTGGAACGTACCGGAAACCGGCACCATGCGCAGCGACATCGAAATATCCTGCAATTCATCGGTCAGCTTGCGCAGCTGACGCGCAGACTTATTAAAGTTATCCAGCTTGGCAGCGTCAATGCCCTTCAGGTCGGGCGACGCGGTTACCATAGCCTCAGTAATAACAATCTCGCCTACGACTGCCATCAGCTGATCCAGTTTGGACAGGTTGACGCTGATCAGGCTCTGCTTGATCTGATGGTGTGCCGCGTTCTGTGCACTGCTTGCATCCGACTTGGCGTTGTCTGCCACAGGCTCAACCTTCTTCTTGACCACCAGAGCTGCTTCCTCTACAACAGCCTCTGCCTTGACCGGTTCACTTACAGGCGCTTCCGGTGCCGCAGCTTCAACCGCCGGTTCATCGTCAATCTCCTGATACGTCTTAACAAAGCCCAGACCGCTTACCACCTGAATCGCCTGTTTCCGGTCTTCATCCGAGCTGAAGTGCATGACGAAACCGTTCTCCGCAATGAATTCCGACAGGGAGGCATCGTTTTCCAATCCTTCTGGCTCATAGCTGAACGCATGCAGGCACTGATCCTTCACATCGCTGACCGCCATGAACGCACGCAGATTCTCCATTCCGCAGCCTTCATCCAAGAATACACGCAGCGAATAACGGTTGCTGCCGTTCGACGCGCTGGACTGCGTCGCAGAAGCGGCCTGCGCGGGCTGCCCCTGTGCCGATGCCGCAGCTGTCTCTCCGTTAATTTTGTCGATGAACATATTAATTGCATTCAGGAAATTGTCGATATGTTTAGAAAGAGGTTCTCCACTTTCGATCTTGCTTACTTCATTGCGGAAGTAATCAATCGACTTGAACAGCAGGTCAAACAACTGCGGCCGATCCTGTTCCGGAACAACCTCCATTGTTTTTTCACGAATCAGATAGAACAGATCCTCAATTCGATGCGCAATCGTCATCAGAGGTTCAAATTCCATCATCGCCGCAGAACCCTTCAGGGTGTGCATGATGCGGAAGATTTCATTTACATCATCTTCCGAAAGCGTGTCCGCCTGCTCGGCAGACAACATAATATTATCAAGCTGTTCCAGCAGTGTATTTGTTTCATACAAGTACATTTCCAGAACGCTATCGCTGTTATTTTCCATAAAATAAACGCCGCCTTTCTGAATTTTTGAATAACCGTGTTTATTATTAATTCGACCGAATGCGGCAGGAATTAAGACAGCATCTGAAACTTTACAGAAATTTCTATGGAAACGGAGCCTGACTATGCCAAACATCACAAGCGTAACAAACCCCGTTCCGGGGCAGGAAGGCAATACATACCGATCTCCCATCACGCCAAACGACCCGCAAATACAAAATATACCGGATCCCACGCGTGTGGGCCGTGCGGATGCCCGCTCGGACCGACAGGATACAGCCAATATGGATGTCGGCCGCCGGTACGATTCCTACTTTCAAGCATTTCTGCAAGAGCTGCGCTCTTCCGGTTCGATCACTGAAACCGCCGCACGCTTCCTGATCGCTCATTCGGGCACCTTGGTGCTCTCCGGGCTTTCCACAGGCATCGCGCAAGAACTTGCCCAGTTCATGCAGATGATCAGCGTCGGCCCGGACGAACTGCTCTCTCTGCTGCAAAACCAGATGTCCTCCGGCGCGCGTTTCAGCGGCAAGCTGTTTGACGCCTTGCGGGATGTTTTGCAGCACAACCCATCTGCCGGACTGAAAAACGACATTCTGCAATTTCTCAAACGGTTCAACGATTTTTCGTCCACCTCCCATATTGAGCGCAACTTGCAGCGTACCATCCAGCAGATGGGCTGGTTCATGCCCAGCCGCTTCAGCGGCACATTGGAGCAACATGCCGCCCAGCTTGAGCAGCTGCTTGCACAAGGGGATCGCTCCGGTACGTTGCAGCTGATGCAAAACACCATTCTACCTTTCCTGTCGGACTATGTTTCGCAGATGCATGACCGCGGTATTGCCCGCAGCCTTCTGAGTCTGATGATTTTGGATATTGCCCGCTATGAAAACGGAAACCCGCAGTCCATGCTGCAATCCTTTTACCAGCTACTCGGTTACTCCTCTATGAAGGAGCATTTCGGAGAGATGGACAGTCAGCAGCTGATCCGTCTGCTGCAAGAAAGCGCATCTTCGATCAACAATGCCAACAACCCGGTTGCGGATCATCTTTCGCAGTTGTCTGCCGCTACACTGCGCAGCGAGGGTAGTGCTGAACTTCGACAAACCTTTCAGGCTCTGGTCGATTCCATTCTGGTCAACCAAAGCGTCTACATGCCGCTGGCGCACGCGATGCTGCCGGTCGAGATGGACGGCCGGATGATGTTCTCCGAATTGTGGGTCGATCCGGATGCAGAAAGCGAAAACGGCTCGTTCTCACAGGAGAAATCCATGCGCCTGCTGCTCAAATTTGATATACAGGAGCTTGGCATGTTCGATCTGGTGCTCACCTATCACGAAGGTACGGTGGATGCTTCGCTGCACTGCCCGCCGCACCTGGAAAAGTTCACCGAACAATTTGAACGGAAAATGGCGGCAATTGCTGAACAGGACGGCCTGAACGCAGCGACCATGCGCGCTTCGCCCATGGTGCAGCCACTCTCCATTTCCGAAGTGTTCCCCAAAATATTTGAAAGGAAGGATAGCATCAATGTCGCAATATGATAGCCGCCGCAAAGCGGTAGCCCTGCAATATGAAAACGGCGCACCGGCGCCTGTTGTGGTCGCCTCCGGCATGGGCTATCTTGCCGAGAAGATCGTCGAAGTTGCTGCGGAAAACGGCGTTCCTATTTATGAGGATACCTCGCTGGCCACGATGCTTTCCCAATTGCAGCTCGGACAGGAAATCCCGGAATCATTATATCGGTTCATCGTAGATGTTTATGTGTATTTCCTGCACTTTGACCCCAACAATCCGCAAAAACCGCGCGTTCCGGCTTCCAAAGAGACCGCGGCTGATACAAAGGAGGCAACTGAAGAATGAATCGAAAAGGAGTTCCGGAGGAAAAGTTCGTCTTTCTGGATGATAACCACCAAACATTGGCGAGCGCCGTTCTGCTTGGGCAGCAAGGCCAGAACAAGACCTTCCTCCTAACCTATGCCCCAAACTGTGATTTGCAGAAGCTCACTTCATTTAATGTAATGAGCGTTAACTCAACCGAGTTTATGGCTTGGCACGGCAGGGTGCAGCAGATCCGCGGCGACAAGGTGGATTTCATTGCTGAAGAGCGGATCGATTCGCGTCTTCGCAGAAAACTGCGCATCCAGATGCCATTCCGTACTTATCTCTATCCGATGCACGGGCATTCCACCCGTCTTCCGATCATCAGCAAGGATATCAGCTGTGGCGGCATGGCATTCTACTGCGTCTCCCCACTGAAGGACGGAACAAAGTATGACCTTCCCCTGCCCTGTACCGAGCCGCCGATTATCGTCCGGTTGGAGGTCATGCGCACGATTGCAAAAGAAAAGAACTTATACGCTGGCCAATTCATTGACATCTTGCCGCAGGAAGAAGCAATGATTCAGGAGAGCATTTTCGAGTACGACCTGCATCATCACTCTGCGTAAACGATTACGAATCCAAATATGGAAAGGTGTTATGAAACATTATGATGCACTTTAAGAAAACTTCTTTTTCCATTCCAAAACGCGTATGCGCGTTTATCCTCTGCCTATGCATGCTGCTGGGATTGATTCCGGTGTTTACCCCAACCGCACAAGCGGCAGAATCCAACTATTATCTGGATCGTCTGGTGTCGTGGGATATCATGCGCGGTGACCAGTTCGGTAATCTGGATCCGGAACGCTCCATCACACGCGCAGAATTTGTCACCATGCTCAACCGTACTTTTGGCTACACCAAGACCGGCGCACAGCCGTTCCGGGATGTCAACGTCCGCGACTGGTATTATGATGATATCAGCGCGGCCTACACCGCTGGATACTTTCAGGGCACCTCGAAATCAACCGCTTCCCCCAATGCAACACTGACGCGCGAGGAAGCTGCGACTATGCTCTGCCGCAACCTGATGCTACAGCCCCTCTCTGGTGAGGATCTATCCTTCACAGACAGCCGGTTCGCCAGCAGCTGGAGCCGCGGCTACATCAAAGCAGCTGCGGAAGAAGGCATTCTGCGCGGCGACCCGGACGGCAAATTCCGTCCGCTGGATAATATCACCCGCGGTGAAGTTGCCATCATGCTGGTTCGCGTAATCGGCACGCCGATTCAGGAGCCCGGCACTTATTCGACCAGCGTTGCAGGCAACCTGATGGTCTCCTGCTCTGGTGTCACGCTGGAGAACATGACCGTGACCGGCGACCTGTATATTACGGGCGGCGTCGGACTTGGGTATGTCACACTCAACAACGTAACCGTATACGGTAAAATCATTGCCAGCGGCGCAGGCGAAAGCAATAAGGGCGATTGCAGTATCATCCTGAAAAACAGCACAGCCCCGGAGATGATCGTAGATAGCCCGTCCAACCAGTATGTTACCATCCGCTCGGTCGGTGATACCGATATTGGCAAGGTATATGTCCGCACCGCTACCTACCTGGAAGGCAAATCCACCGGACGGCACGGCTTCCAGTATATCGAAGTAGACGGCGAAGACGGCACACGCCTTGATCTGGCCGGCAATATTCACGAAGTTGTCACCATCGCGCCGGATTCTGAAATTAACGTCGGCAGCGGTACTGTGGAAAAGATGACCGTCGACGAGCAGGCAGTTGGTTCGACGGTATCGATTGCGCAGGGCGCAGTGATCGAAGAACTGAATCTGGATACCGGAACAACCGTGACCGGCAAGGGTGACATCGGCACCCTGAACGTCAACGCACCGGGCTGCAAAGTTGAAATGCTGCCGGATGACATCAACATCCGTCCCGGTATCACCGCCGATATCAACGGCACAACGATGGACAGCACGCTGGCTGATCAGATGTCCGACTATCCGCGCATTTTGAGCGGCTATCCGCGTATGGACGATATTGCACCGACACAGGCTGAAACTTCTTTCAAGACGAACAAGCCCGGCACCATTTACTGGGCAGTCCGCCTGAGCGGCGACGGCCCGCTGGCTGCCAGCGATCTGATTAAGCCGCCAACCTATGGCGCTAACATTGTCAAGAATGGCAATCTTGCTGTCAAGGACGCAAATGAAGTGCTTTCCCAGAAAATCACCGGCTTGAAGATCGACACTTCTTATGTTCTGTCGGCAGTACTAGTTGACAGCCGGGACGATCAGAGTGTTGTCAAGAGCGTTTATTTCACAACGCCCGACAACAGTAAGCCCGCTTTTGCTTCTGGCTATCCGAAGGCAACCACCATTGAAGATACTTATGTCGACTTTGATGTTGCGACCACCAAGACCTGCACCCTTTACTGGGCAATCTACAAGAAGGGTATGCCCGCTCCGACCGCAAACGATTTCAAGGACGGTTCGCTCAGCGGCGCGATCGATTCCGGCAGCCGCAAAATGATCCGCAGCGAAGAGGATAGTGTCCGTATGGGCAATATCATTGAAACCGCTAAAAACGCGCTCGAAGAACTGACGGATTACGATGCATTCTTCTATCTGACTGACGGCATCAATGAGTCAAGCGTCACAAAGGTTTCGATCACCACGGCTGACCGCACTCCGCCGGAATTCCTCAACAATTACCCGCGCATCAGCAAAATCGACAAAACATCGCTGACCGGTGAAGCCGCTATCAACGAGGATGGCAAGGTTTACTGGGCAATCGTCAAGCATGGCACGGACTATCCGGTAGAAAATGCTGCACTGACGGATGATGATGCCAAGGAACTGGACAAAAAGCTTCAAATCAAGGGCGGCATGTATGCACTCAAGAGTGGTTCCTTCAATGCCAAGGAAAACGCCGCTACCTCGTTCAATATAAGCGGTCTGGAAGCAGAAACCGCTTATGATATTTATTTCGTTGCCGAAGATAACTCCGGCAACCTGTCTGCCATCAAGGTGCTTGAAAACGCAAAGACACTCGACACCACCGCGCCGAAGCTGGTAGAGATGCGTTTCTCACAGGCCAATGACGAAGGCATTCCGCTCGCGGATACCGATATCACGCTGGTATTCAGCGAGGATATTTACAGCACGCAAACCAAGCTTTCGCTGGTAGAAATGTACGAGTCCGATAAGGACACGTTCGATGTTGCCGGCAGCAAGGATGAAACCCCAATTACCTGGAAAGAGATCATCGACGGTATGTTCACCCTCAACAATCTGGACATCACCGACCCGAATAAAAAGGTACCGCTGACCTTCGGCACGCCTACCGGCAAGGAAAATATGACGGTTTCACTCAATGAGAATGGTCAGACTGAGGTCACATTCCATAATGCCGCGCTCAACCTACTCAGCGGCACGCGGTATCAGTTTGTTCTCAACTTTATTACCGACTCTTCCAATAACACCATGGGCCGTGATACCAAGTCTGATGAGTTCCGCATCATGGACGCACAAGTAGACTTCAACGAACTCGAGATCGTTAACATTACGGACACGGATGACGCTTCTGTTTCGGTAGATACCACATTCTCCATGATCCCCTATGCTAACAGCACTGCAAATGCATCGGAGAATACGCGCTATGATGTCATCATTGCATCGGATACCACAATCACTTTCGACATGTATCGAAGAGAACATACAACGGATACTGCCGCCAAGTGGGAAAAGGTCAATAAAACCAGCGAGATCTCCATTGTGAATCCGCCTACCGAAGAATGGTCTGGCCGAAGCTATAATAAGGATATTGCAGGAATTACAGAACCTGAGTACTATCCTACCCTGATTAGTTTGACGACCGGCTTCGACTACGCGATTAAGCTAAAATCCATCAATGAAATTACCGAACCAGATAAATGGGACGCAACCGTTCACTTATATCTGTTCTGCGTGGCAGGTGCCCCAAGCAATCTGCGCAATCTGGTGCAAGGTGATGTAACGGAAACCATCTGGCAGGATCGTGTAGTCAATGCAAAAACCGTATCCTCTATCGGCAATCCTTCCAACTTCAGCATTGAAATCGTCCGCACCAACCAGAGTGCGCCCAACTTTAATCAGTCATTCCCGCGCGTTTCACCGGGCGATTCGCTCACAACTATAAGTTATCAGCTTGACCGTGCAGGTGATGTCTACTATGTTGTAGCTCCGGAAACCAATCTGCCGCCAAAAGATGGCATTAAAATCATCGACTCCGAATATGGGAAATCTTGGGATAAAACACCGCCCGACACCTCCGGCATCTGGAATCTTGGTAAACTCAACGACACAGATGCGCCAGACGTTCTCCCGGCAGGCAAGCGTGATATGGGTATCACCAGTCCGAATGCCACCCAGATCATGAACCCCTCTCAGTTCACCAACGATGCTGGTTATCGCACTGGTAAAGTAACGTATCGCGGCGCTGGCACGGAGATCATCCAGATCGAAAACCTGAATGCTAACTCTAACTACTATATTTATTTCGTGCTAAAGGGCTCTTATGCACTGCCTTCCAACGTTCTGTGCTATAAGTTCTCCACAACGGATGTTGTATCACCCAACCTCAAGGCAAACGCACAAAATACCAACGATGTTCAGTATCAGGTTTCGTCAGCCACATCCGGTACCATCCTAATTGACACATACTGGTCGCTCTATAATGCGAACACAAATGGTCATCCCTCTATTTTCGATCAAACCATCACAGTAAGCGGCAAGCAGGTTAAAATCCTTGATGCCATGAAGGACAATACTTTCGATCTGAATGCCGGCAGCGACCTCAAGCAGCAGGTATGGGAAACCTTGACCGGCGGCGGTTCCGGTTATCTGAACTCACAGTCCGGTCAAAACCTTAACATCTCTGCGGGAAGCGAATGGGTACCCTTCCAGAACTTCTTAAATCCTGAAAAGTTGGAATACAACAATACCTATATTTTCATTGTTGCAGCCCAAAACAAACAGGGCGGCGATCCTGTATTCCGTTCTATTCAGAACCTGATGCGCGTAGATGCGCTTGGTCCTCGCATCGAAACCATTCTGACTCCCCCATCCACCACTCAGGATCCTCACCTGTACAGCGGAACCATTACGGTCACCTTTGACAAAAAGCTTTATGTCCGTAAGAAAGATGGCAGCAAGGCTGAATATCCCCCCGGAAATACGACTGATGCCTATCCGCTGGGTGAAGGCTGGTGCTATATCAGTAAGGCAAATTCGCAATCGCTGTCTATTGCTTGTCAGAAGATTCCAGCTGGCAGTATGATTGAAATTTCTCCGCACGGACAAGGCCCGACTGACAAAGACGTCTCCTATCCATTCCTGGGCGAAAATGATTATTACAGCAAATTGGATCCTATCCGTCTGCTGCTGAATGAAACAGTCAACGAAGACGGTACCTCCACCTATCAATTTGTGATCAGTGCCCCCGGTCAGGATTGTGATGGTATGACCTCGGAAATCATCACAGAGTAAACTCATACAAAAAAAGAAGCCCATCAGGGCTTCTTTTTTTGCACATTTTCTTGCCGCCTTTAATTTTGCTTTAATCCAGTCGATATATAATGTATACTATTAATAGGGCTTTAACATATAAAATCTTCCGGAAAGGAGCATGCAACGTGAAGGCTGTCTGGGAATTTTTAGAGAACTTCTATGCCGGTGTTTATGTCGCGGATATGAACACATATGAACTGATATACATGAATGCAAAAGCACGGGAATGGTTTCAAATTGCCAGTCCGGAGGACTACAAAAATAAAAAATGCTATGCCGTTCTTCAAAATTTCCCGATGCCCTGTCCTTTCTGCACCAATACGCAGCTCATCGACGATCAGTTTTATGAGTGGGATTACTATAACCCTGTCGTAAACAAAACCTTTCACCTGAAGGACTACATCGTTAAGTTTGAAGGACGAAAATACCGGGTTGAAATTGCCATACCGGATGATGCAGTTGTAGATGCCGACGAAAACGAAGATGAGGAGAAGTGTGCGCTTAGCCCAAATTTTTTCATCAACAAGTGCCTGATGGCTACACATTCTACTTCCGATCCTTCCGTATCACTTGAACTGATGCTGCAATATATCGGCACACAGCTGGGATGCGAAAATGTTTTTCTTTATGAACGGATGGACAATGGTGAATTCCTCAGCACATATCATTGGTCACCCACACCATCTGGACTCCCCTTAAATCTCTCACTTCAAATTGAGCATCCTCAGCATCTTCAAAGCCTATACCGCAACGAGGCTTTGGTTTTTAGTGACAGTGACCCGCGCCTGCCCAAACCTTCCAAATTTTCCGCTCAGTCGGATTTTTCGAATCTGCATGCGCTTGTTCTCTCTCCTGTGCTTTCCAAAGGCCGTATTATCGGACTGTTGCGTCTGGATAACCCGGTCGTAAAACATCTGCGCAATATTTCAGGCACGATTAAGGTGCTGTCCCATTTTATGGGCTCCATCCTGCTCCGCCGAGACTTAATGGCACATTTGGAAGAGCTCAGTTACCATGACTCCATGACGCAGTTGCTCAATCGGCATGCCCTCAACCGGTATATCAGCGGCGATCAATACCGAAAAAGGCAAACGATCGGCTTAATTTACTGCGACCTGATTGGCCTAAAACGAATCAATGACAACTTAGGTCATAATAACGGCGACCGCTTGATTATGCAGGCCTCTCATATTTTGACCGAGTTGTTCTCCCCCAGAAATGTTTATCGAATCGGCGGAGATGAATTTCTGGTGATTTGTCAGGACATCTCCCAAAAGGATCTGGATGAGCAAATTGCAAAGCTCCGAACACGCATTGCGGAAGAGAATTGCGCATTGTCCATCGGCAGTACATGGTCAGATTCGCTTGAGGATAGTTTTTCACATCTTATCACCTTAGCGGACGACAGCATGTATCGCGACAAGCTTGCTTATTATGAAAACCAGCAGGCACACGAGCCGCACTTTGACTCCTTCAAATCCACTGCGTTTCAGGCTTTTCTGCAGCACTATTACTTTGACGCAGAAACATTTTTCCATTCCATTGCCATGCCGGAAGCGCCATTTTACTTATATTGCGGTGACGTGCAGCGCAATATCTATTATATCTCCGACAATTTGCGGGATACTTTCAACTTTGACAGCAATCTGGTTTATGATTTTATTGGTCTTTTGGAACAGCGCATTTATGAACCGGATCGTCAGCTGCATATCAAAGATTCTCAAGCCATGTTCCGCGAAAAACGTACCACGCACAGCATCCGCTATCGTATTTTTGACAAAAACGGTCAATTGGTCTGGGTGCATTGCCGTGGCATCTTAACCTGGGACGAACAAAAGAATTTGCCTTTGTTTTTCTCCGGCAGTATGATCAGTCTCAATAACGAGTCTGAGGTAGATCCTGTTACCGGTCTTTTGAATTTGTCTTGTGCCCTGAAAGATTTGGAAACGCTCTGCCGCCGGCAATCCAAGATTCTGCTTCTCTGCTTCCATCTCCGCCATTTTTCCGATATTAACCTGTCTTTGGGGCGAAAAACCGGCGATGCTATGCTCCATGAAATCGCCAACCGCATGGAAATGGAACTTGGCGAACAGTTTCAGTTTTTCAGATTGGATGGTGTACATTTTCTGGTGCTTACGCAACTGGATTATGATGCGCGTGTATTGTCGGATACCATTCGGCAAATCGTTCTCGATGTCTACCGCCGCAACGGGATTCACATTATGTATCCCTGCGCAATGGGCATACTGCACGCACCGCAGGACGGCGCAGCCCCGCAGGAATTGATTGACAACGTCCTGTTTGCCACGCAAAATGCCAAGAAGTCGCCTTCCACGGATTGTGTCGAATTTTCCAACTATCTCTCCAAAGGATATCGCGAACAAACCGACATCAGTATGGCGCTCAATTACAGCGTAAATCATGGTTTTCAGGGATTCCGAATCAACTTCCAGCCGCAAATCAAAGCGGACACCAATGAAATTTTCGGCTGCGAGATTCTGCTCCGTTGGCAATATCACGACCATGATATTCCGCCGTCCAAATTTATTCCCATACTGGAGCGGGTCGGCTTGATTGTCCCTGTTGGGAAATGGCTGATCACACAAATCATGCAAGCCAGTCAGGAGCTTATTCTCCGCGCACCCAATCTGAAAATCGCCTTCAACGTCAGCTATCTGCAAATTCTTGACCCATCTTTCTTTGACTATATCCAGAATTCAATGGAGCTTTACGGTATCCCCGGTCGCAACCTCATGCTTGAACTGACAGAGACGCACTTCGACGAAATGCCGGATTATCTGGAGCACTTCATCGAACAATGCGACAAGGTTGGCATTTCCTTTGTGCTGGATGATTTTGGCACAGCTTATTCCAGTCTGCACATGTTGCTGCAATACCCTGCCGACTTGATCAAACTGGATCGGACCTTGATGTGTGAGCTTGCCTCTTCCCCAGAAAAGCTGAACTTCATGATGAGTATTATCTATGCCTGCCACCGCTTTGGAAAGAAGGTATGTGTGGAAGGCGTGGAAACCCAAGAGGAACTTCAGATCGTCCGACAAACCGAGTGCGACTATATGCAAGGATTCTATTTCTACAAGCCGCTTGAACTGGAAGATTTTTGCCGGATCTTACGCAATGAAAATGGAGAACACCTAACAAGCTGATGAGCTTTCCGCGGAAAGGAAGATGACTCATGCAAGAATACATGGACTCCATGCATCATTATCTCGGCGCATCCTGTGAAGTACTCAAACTGGATAACCGACTTTTATTTGCCGGTTCCATCCGCCACTATGATGATGGCGAAGAAGAGCTAACTGTTTCCATCCGCAACGGCAGCGAAACACCACAGGGTATTATCCATCAAACCCCTGTCAAGTTGCATGCGCAAACGGGCATTGCTATGGATAATGTACTTTTGGTTTATGGTGTGGTTTCGCGTTGCGCTGCTGATTTCTGGAGGATTGCATTAAAGCACACGTTTGCCTGCGCAGAACGGCGCAGCAGCTTCCGACAGCCGATTCGATCTCAAATTGCCGTCTACCGCGGCATTGACACAGACTCCTCCACCATTACTCTCTGCCAAACAGTCGATGTCAGTCTGACAGGTTTGTGTTTAATCAGTCCGGAGCAATATGTACAAGGCGAGCAAATTTATATTTCTTCCCTTCTGTTGCGGCGTGACGGACCGATTTACTCCTTTGCGTGTACGGTACAGCGGGTACAGCCACTGGATTCCGGCAAAACATCCTATGGATGCAGCTTTAACGATATCACTGAACGGCAAGGAGATATGCTGTTCCACGATATGTTTTTGCTGCAAGTGAAGGCCATCAACCGAAAATAGTATTCGGTTTCTGCATCATCTCGGTTTTTGTGAATTGAAAAATCCATTTTTCATGTATATGTTTTCTTCAGGGACGCTGTCTGCCACAGCGTCCCTTTTTCAATGCAAAACAACCCTGCTCCCTTATCTTTTTGCTGCGGCAAAGGAAAGAATTCTGCAACAAAATACGATAAAAGCTTAAAACACCCGTCCATGAACACATTTTTTGTGCGCAATTAATAATAAGATAACATACATCCGCCCTTAGTATTGTGCAAAAAAGAAATTTTCTTTGGATAATACTGTTATCAATTGAAGAAATCGGTCGAATATAACCATGTAAATTATTGTTGCATGCACGCAACAATTCGTGTCATGCGGGAGTGAGAAAATAAAACGAGAAGGTGTTATTGTGAAATTAGGAATCGCGCAAAAACTTGCTTTGGGTATTCTGATACCACTCATTTTGGTATTAAGCGGTATCGGAGCACTGCTCGGTGTCCAGATTTCAGGCACAGTTGAGGACATGCTTACCGAAAATCTGACCTCACAAGCGGGATCTGGCGCGCAGTCAGTAAACGCGTTTTTGAAGCAGTACTATGGTGTGGTGGATACCATGATCTGTTCGCCGGATATTTCCGGCCTTGCGGCAGATCAGACAAAAACAACTTTGGAGGGTTCTTCGTATTTCTCCAGTGCGCTTTCCGAACTGCAAAGCATTCAACAGCAGTATCAGGATACGGTGCTTGGTGTGTGGTTCGCGGATGTCGGCTTGCAGGAGTTGGTGTACTCCAACAATAGCCGCATCACCTCGGCGGATGTTGATTTCTCTACCCGCGAATGGTACACCCGCAGCGAAGAGGAACAGAAAACCACTATCACAGGCGCCTATGTGGACACCGGAACGCAGGAAATGGTCATCAGCGTTGTCGGCCCGATCATGAGCAACAACCGCATGATCGGCGTGGCAGGTATTGATGTTTCGATGGAGCAGCTGAGTAATTCCCTCGGTTCGATCAAGGTAGGCGATACGGGCTACATCACATTAATCGACTCGGCTAATATGATTGTTTATCATCCGGATTCTTCTGTCGTGGGTACAACGATCGAAGAAGCACAGTACTCTTCCAACATGCAGGAAGCGCTTCTCAATCGCGACAACGTGCAAGGTATGAAGTATACCCGTCAGGGGGGTACTCCTTACTATGGCAGCGTCGCAACGTTCGACGATAATGAGTATGAAGTATTGGGCATTCTTCCAGCAGAAGAATATGAAAGCCACGTCGCCAGCACCATGCGCATTATCATCATCAGCTTTGTTATCTGTGCCATTTTGCTTGCGATCATTGTCATTCTGCTTGCCGTTTCGATCATTCGCCCGCTCAAACGACTGGGCAAGGTTGCGGATCGTCTGGCCGACGGCGAACTGAATGTGGAATATCAGGTAAAGGGCCACGACGAAGTTGCCCGTCTGGGACAGTCTACACTGCGCATTGTAGAGCGTTTGAAAACATATATCCAGTACATTGATGAACTATCCACTGTTCTTGACCAGATCGGTCACGGCAATCTGGTATTCGAATTGCAGCATAATTATCGCGGCGAGTTTGCAAAACTGAAGGCAGCTTTGCTCCGCATTCAAAAGAACCTGTCCGAAACCATGTCCAGCATTTCCATGTCTGCCGCGCAGGTAAATATGGGTTCGGATCAGATTGCCAGCGGCGCACAAGCACTGGCACAGGGCGCGACCGAACAGGCCTCTTCGGTACAGGAACTGTCGAATACGGTGCAGAACCTGAACGATAAGGTCACCAAAGGCGCAGAGCAAGCCGGCAAGATGATTCAGCAACTCAACGAAGTCAAGACGCAGATGAATACCAGCAACGGTCAAATGCAGGATATGCTGACCGCAATGCAAGATATCAGCCGTCACTCCAACGCAATCAGCAAGATCATCAAAACGATTGACGACATTGCATTCCAGACCAATATTCTTGCCTTGAACGCCGCGGTCGAGGCTGCTCGCGCCGGTTCGGCAGGCAAGGGCTTTGCCGTTGTTGCGGACGAAGTACGCAATCTTGCTGGAAAGAGCGCAGCCGCTGCAAAGGAAACCAACGAATTGATTGCACAATCTATTGAAGCTGTCAAGCAGGGTGAAAGTATCGCACGCTCAACAGCCGAAGCACTCAGCATCGCCGCCTCCAACTCGGATGAGGTTGTTTCCGCCGTTGAACGCGTCACACGGGATTATCAAGATCAGGCAGCACATCTGAAGG
>JAHZFK010000012.1:32300-39222 GCA_019421385.1 Clostridiales bacterium | reverse complement strand
CGTCAACCAGGTTTCTGAAGTGGTGCAGACCAACTCTGCCACCGCAGAAGAAAGCGCTGCGGCCAGCGAGGAATTGTCCGGTCAGGCACAGATGCTAAAGGGCATGATCAGCCACTTTGTCCTACCAGAGACCGAAAACGGCTTGCCGATGTCCTCTTTTGATACAGATACTCCTGTCACGCCATCCTCTTCGGCATCTGCTGATAGCTTTGGCAGTGCCAGCTATACCGATAAATATTAAACCTATCAGTTTGCCATAACCGACATGGCAGCATATCACCAAAGGAGAAGCCCGGCTTTCGCCGGGCTTCTTTCTATGCAAATATTCTTTTGATTATTCGTTTTCTTCCCCAAAGAACAGACGGATATCGTCTTCCACAGTGCCGATGCCCGCGATGCCAAAGTTCTCCACCAACACTTTAGCCACGTTCGGACTAAGGAAAGCCGGCAGCGTCGGTCCGAGATGGATATTCTTGACCCCCAGATACAGCAGGGACAGCAATACGATTACCGCCTTCTGCTCGTACCACGCAATATTGTACACGATCGGCAGGTCGTTGATATCCTCCAGCCCAAAGACCTCCTTGAGCTTAAGTGCAATCACTGCCAGCGAGTAAGAGTCATTACACTGTCCCGCATCCAGCACACGCGGGATACCGCCAATGTCGCCCAAATCCAGCTTGTTGTACTTATACTTGGCACATCCCGCAGTCAGAATCACTGCATCGCGCGGCAGCGCCTTAGCAAAGTCCGTATAGTAGTTACGGGACTTTGCGCGGCCATCGCAGCCCGCCATTACAACAAACTTACGGATAGCGCCACTCTTGACCGCCTCTACGATCTTGTCCGCGAGAGCAAGCACCTGTGCATGCGCAAAACCGCCTACGATTTCACCACGTTCGATCTCCTGCGGCGGTGCGCAGCGCTTTGCATGCTCAATGAGTACCGAAAAGTCCTTATGCTCCCCTACGCCACCCGGGATATGCTTGCAGCCCGGATAACCTGCCGCGCCTGTTGTATATATTCTGTCCTGATAGCTTGCAGCAGGCGGCACAATGCAGTTGGTAGTCATCAGGATCGGACCGTTGAAGGACGCAAACTCTTCCTTCTGCTTCCACCATGCGTTGCCGTAATTGCCGACAAAATGCGGGTATTTCTTGAACGCAGGATAATAGTGTGCGGGCAGCATTTCAGAATGCGTATAAACATCTACGCCTGTGCCTGCGGTCTGCTCAAGCAGCATTTCCAAATCACGCAAATCGTGGCCGGACACCAGAATGCCCGGACGAGTGCCCACGCCAATGTTCACCCGTGTGATTTCCGGATTGCCATAGGTTTCGGTATTTGCCTTGTCCAGCAGTGCCATGCCCTGCACGCCGTATTTACCCGTTTCCATAGCAAGCGCTACCAGCGCATCCACAGACAGACTGTCATCCAATGTTGCGGCCAACGCGCGCTGCAAGAACGCGTCTACCTCGCCGTCATCCCGCAGCAATGCATTTGCATGCTTGGAGTACGCCGACAGCCCCTTAAGGCCGTAGGTAATCAGTTCCCGCAGCGAGCGGATATCCTCATCCTGCGTGGACAGTACGCCGACCGTTGCCGCCTTGGCTGCATAGTCCGATTCGTCCGCCGTCCAATGTGCTGCCTCCGGCAGCAATTCCGGATGCTCCACGCGCCCCAGCAGCGCTTGCTTGATTTCCAGCGACTCGCGGATGCATGCTATAATCGTGTCCTTGTCAAAATTTGCATTTGTAATAGTAATAAACAGGTTGAGCGTAATCCGGTGATTGATCTCCGGTGCGATCTCCTCCCCCTGCTTACGCAGAGCGGTGGTCACCGCAGAAAGCCCCTTGGTCACATACACCAGCAAATCCTGCATCGCAGCAACATCCGGCTTTTTTCCGCATACGCCCGCCATGGTGCAGCCGGTGCAGCCTGCTGTTTCCTGACACTGATAACAAAACATTTTCGGTTCCATCGTTCATTTCCTCCACATGTCCCACAGATCAAATATGATCTATTCGGTTGTTGACGTTACAAGCGAAGTATACTATACTCGAAGCAACAAGTATGTTGTTATAACAACAATGGAGGTATGTTTTTTGCAGACCGCTGTTTTATTAGAAAGTGCATTGTTTCGCGGCATCCAGCCTGACGAAGCGAAAGAAATGCTGCTTTGTTTGGGTGCTGAGCACAAAAATTTTCAAAAAAATGAACGTATCTTCCGCACCGGAGACACTGTCTCTGAACTTGGCCTTGTGCTCACAGGCAGCATTTTGATCCAGAACAACGATTTCTGGGGCAACACCACCGTGCTCGACCACATCATTCCCGGACAAATTTTTGCAGAAACCTATGCCTGCACAGGCGAACCGCTGATGGTGGATGTGGTTGCGGCGGAAAACACCGCGGTGCTGTTTCTCAACGTTAGCCGTGTACTGCAAACCTGTCCGCAAGCCTGCACACACCACAACAAACTGATCCGCAACCTGCTCTTTCTTTCCGCACGCAAAAACCTGAACCTGTCGCGCAAAATTTTTCACACCTCGTCAAAATCCATTCGCGGACGGCTGTTGTCCTATCTTTCCTTTCAATCAGCGCACTGCGGCAGCCGCAGCTTTACCATTCCGTTCAACCGTCAACAACTGGCAGATTATCTCAGCGTCGACCGCAGCGCCCTCTCCAACGAACTGAGCAAAATGCAAAAAGACGGCCTGCTCCGCGTCGACCGAAACCATTTTGAACTGCTTTGCAGCCAAGATATGCTATAAATGCGCGCAAATAAAAAGCGATATGCTCCCCCACGAAGCATATCGCTTTTCCATTCAATTTGCGGCCAATCTTTCGCCGCCTATCCCCACTATGTCCTTACCAGCTGTCTGTCAGCCGCTGCACATACTCTGCATCCCACACATATTCCTGCATTTCATCCTCTGAAACACCAAAATGCACAAACCCAAATTTGGACATACCTCGGTCACTTGTCGCATCGTAATACGCCCATTCTCCATCGATCTGCGCAATATTCCACATATGGTTCTCAGACCGCATCCGTCCCTGCACCGTTAAACAGGGAATCCCCGCTTTTTCAAACAGTACCTGTATGGCCTGCGAATAGCCGCCGCAAATGGCCAAATCATCGTGCAGCGCGCCATAAGCGGTCTGGGAATCATACGGCATTGACGAAATATCGGTATAATAGCGCCGGTCGTACTTCACCCGGTCTGTGATGACCGTATAAATCGCCACAGCTTTTTCTTGCTGCGTCATGCCGTCATGGATGCAGCTTGCAAGCACTTCGTCCGCCAAGCTGTCGATCTCTTCCAAACGAGCCAGACACGCCTCCCGCGTCATGTTGTTTTGAGGCGTAAAGGTAATTGCCGTGCCGTCACGATTGAGCTGGCACAACAGATAGCCGCCGCCTACTTGCTGCAAAGCGTTGTTCATATCATCCACGGTTAGTGACGGATCGGTAATACGAATATTGACCGATGTCTGTGTCAGATTATTCTGCGCGAGCGTGACCAATGCATGCAGTCCATCGACTTCGACACCCTGAAAGCCCTGCGGATAGTTGCCGCTGCGATATGGCATATAAGAAAAAGTACATTTCAGAGTGCTTCCCTGCTGCGCTACGCTCATATCATAGGCATATTTGTACGCAGGATATTCCGACAACAATGCATAATACAAATTCTTCGCCTTTGTCTCCCAACCTTCCGGTGCCGAAACATTCGAAACATCAAATGCCGGAGGCTGCTGCACTGCAGCTATCGCACTCTGCAAGTGTTTTGATATCTGTTCCGCAGCCGCATCTATGTCTCCGCTCAAATGCACCGTATTGTCTGACGGCGCGTCGCCATCCTGCGCACGCTGTAAGATCACAACAGCCTCTGCGGTTGTGATTGTCTCAGTTGGTGCCAGGCGGTCATTTGCCTTTCCTTGCAATAGTCCCTGCTGGACGCACCAAAGCATGGAATCCTGCGCCCACTGCGCAATTTCCGACCAATCGGAAAAATAGTGCAGTTCCTGACCAGAGACAGCAGGCTTCCCGGCCTGCCGATACAGCATTGTGGAAAACTCCTGCCGTGTCACTGATGCCGACGGACGGAACTTTCCGTCACCCGTACCCTGCACATAGCCCTGTGCCGCAGCCCATATCACCGCGTCCTGATATGTTGCGCTCACATCGGTAAACGGCATCTCCCCGGAAACCGCCGGGCTGCCCGCCGCTTCGTATAACAGCTGTACGGTCTGTCCGCGTGTCAATTTCATAGATGGTGCGGACAAAAAGGTATCGCTGATCCCCTGTTCCACCGCCCAATTCTGCGCTTCATTCGCCCATGACGGCCAAGCCGCAGCCGCAGCGCTGCTAAACAGCAACAACACCGTCAACGCAAAAGCCATCAGCTTTTTCATATATGCTCTTCCTCCTTTTTCGATTGCATCACACCGAATAATATCATATCCAGAATTTCCGACACGACTTGCACCATACCATGGATATCCTTTGCCGTATCAGATTGGTTGTATTGCTCCAAAATAGTCTGAAAGGCATAGTCAAGGCTGACCAAATATCGTGTCACCTGTTCCTCTGTCAATCCTGCGCGCAGCGGATATTGCTGGACCACACGCTGCCAAAACCGCCGGTTGCGCTGCCATACCGGTGCGCGCAGTTCACGCAATTTGCTTTCCAAGTGCGCGGGTGGATGCAGCATTGCGCATTCAAACACTTTCCTTCGATGCGGATGCGCTTCAAAAAACTGCTCCCGACACTGATAGTACGCCATTAAGCTTTCCAATGCGGAACGGTCTTGCAGCAGGAATTCGTTCTTTGCTACAAATTCAGACAACTTCTCAAATGTATCCCCCACACACAGCAAAAACAAGTCATCCTTGCCCGCATAATAGTGATGCAGCATTCCCTTGGAAATATTGTGGCGCGCACAGATGTTGTCCACTGTCACCAGCGCATATTCATATGTACCGAACTCATTGAGCGCCGCCTGCAAAATCTCTTTCCGGCTGTGTTCCTGTCGTTCTTTTTGAGTCATTGCTACACTCCCATTTTCTCTTCTGGCTTCACATAAGGCAGTCTTGCAAGAAATAGACGATTTCGTCTGTTTTGCATTATAGCACTTATAGACGATATCGTCTATAAGTTTTTCGGAAATATTTGGACTGTTTACTCCAACAAAGCAGCTCAAATGCACGCAGGGAGGGACGCTTTGCGTCCCTCCCTGCTATTCTTTATGCACCTTAGCGCTTACTTTTTTCAGCCGTTCTGTGCCTTATTCAGCAAATCCATAAACTCTTCGCCTGTAATCGTTTCCTTTTCCAGCAGATGGTGCGCCAAACGGTGCAGCGCCTCCATATTCTCCTGCAAAATGCCAACCGCCTTTTCATGCGCCGTTTTCACGGTCTGCACTACCTCCTCGTCGATCTGCGCTGCGGTCTGCGCAGAGCAAGCCAGTGAAGTATCTCCAGACAAATACTGATTGGTCACAGTTTCGAGCGCCACCATATCAAACCGACGGCTCATACCGTATCGTGTAATCATTGAGCGAGTCAGTTTGGTTGCCTGCTCGATATCATTAGATGCACCGGTGGTCACCGAGCCGAAAATCAGTTCTTCTGCTGCGCGGCCGCCTGTCAAGGTCGTCACCTTATTGAGCAGCTCCTCGCGTGTCATCAGATAATGCTCGCCCTCATCCACCTGCATGGTGTAGCCGAGCGCGCCAGAGGTGCGCGGTATAATGGTGATTTTGGTCACCGGTGCGGAATCCGACTGCTTGGCCGCAACCAGTGCATGGCCGATCTCATGATAAGCGACGATTTCCTTTTCCTTGGCGCTGAGCACTGCATTCTTGCGCTGCGCACCCGCGATGACCGTCTCTACGCTTTCCTCCAGATCGGCTTGTTCGACCGCACTGCGACCCAGACGAACCGCGCGCAGCGCCGCTTCGTTGATGATATTTGCCAAATCCGCACCGGATGCGCCGGACGTTGCCCGTGCGATCGCATTAAAGTCAATATTCCCAGACATATGAACATCCTTGGCATGAACCTTCAAAATCGCCATGCGGCCCTGCAAATCGGGCAGCTGCACAGGGATGCGTCGGTCAAACCGGCCTGGACGCAGCAGCGCCGGATCGAGCGATTCCGGACGGTTGGTTGCCGCCAGAATAACTACACCCTTGGTACCATCAAAGCCATCCATCTCGGTCAGCAGCTGATTAAGCGTTTGCTCACGCTCATCGTTGCCACCCATGCCGTTGCCGTCACGTTTTTTGCCAATGGTATCAATCTCGTCGATAAACACGATACAAGGCGCTTTTTCACTTGCCTGCTTGAACAGGTCGCGCACCTTGGCCGCGCCCATGCCGACGAACATTTCGACAAACTCCGATCCGGAAATCGAGAAAAACGGAACATGCGCCTCGCCAGCGACTGCCTTTGCCAGCAGTGTCTTACCGGTGCCCGGAGGGCCGACCAGCAGCGCGCCTTTGGGCAGCTTTGCGCCGATCGAAGCATATTTGTTCGGGTTGTGCAAGAAGTCCACGATCTCGGTCAGCGCTTCCTTGGCTTCATCCTGTCCGGCTACATCCGCGAAAGTCTTTCCGGTTTCGGTTTCCGCATAGATTTTAGCACCGGATTTGCCAAAGCTCATCGCGTTGCCGCCCATACTCTTCATCATCTTTTTACTCAGCCATTGACCAACCACAATGATCACAACAATCGGCAACGCATAACTGACCAGAATGCTGAGTAGCGGCGAAGTCTGCGTCGGGATCTCAGCCGCGAAGTTCACGCCTGCTTCATCCAGCCTGCTATACAAATCCGAATCGGGGAAAATGCCGGTCTTGTAAATGGCGGTCTTGCCGTCCTCGTTGGTCGCTTCAAACACGATTTGACTCTC
>JAHZFK010000012.1:31986-32290 GCA_019421385.1 Clostridiales bacterium | reverse complement strand
CGGCTCGTAGGCTACTGTCTGTACCTTACCCTCATCCAGCATAGACACAAACTCATTATAGCCCACCTCAACGACCTGCCGCTGCGCCAGCATCGGCACCAGCAACCAGTTGAGCAGCATCAGCACCAGCAGCGTCACTGCATAATAAAAGATCAGCGGGCGCTTGGGCGTTTTGGAATCCTTGCCCGGTTCAACCATATCAATTTACACCTGTCCTTCCATGTTGCTTAATATTTCATCCAAGTTTCGTTGCATTTTTTGCATAATTTCATGTACCTGCTGCAACTCTTCCTCGCTCACATCC
>JAHZFK010000012.1:0-31976 GCA_019421385.1 Clostridiales bacterium | reverse complement strand
CGCGGAGCTGTTCCACCACGCGGCAGCCATTCTGGTACAGCCGCTGTGCGATTGCAACGCCCTCGCCGCACAGATGCAGATGCACAATGCGTCGATCATTTGCATCGCGTTCGCCCTGCACAAAGCCGCGCCGGTACAGGCAATCCACGCTCCGCGCGACCAATGCCTTGGATATTCCAAGCTGCTGCACCATATCTGTCGCAGTATCCAATTCCGGCGCATATCGCCGCAAAAACAGCAGCACGGAAATTTCATTCGGCGTCAAATGATAGCCGCTGGCTACCTCGCGGATACAATTCCAATACAGCTTTTCCATTTTTGCTGCATCCAGCAAAAAACGCTCCTCCCACCACTTCATACCGTCACCTTCCTGTTCCGCGCATTTCTGCTACCATCATCATACGCAAAACAGTTAATACTGTCAATCGTTCAATTGTGAACAATTTGCAAATTCAGATTGGAAAGAAAAACGGACGGCACAGCCTTCTGCCATACCGCCCGTTTTCGGCGCATGCATCTTTTGCAGCCGTTCGCTTTCAGGTGATATGAAACAGCTTGCTCAAAATGCCTTTCAAATATTTCGGACTCTTCCATACAACAACCTTCATCATTGCGTCTACCTCCCGTCAACACTGAAGCAGGAACCACCCTGCTGCGATCAGCGCCAGCGCAAGCAGCCAGACCGGCAGACACAGCGAGAGCAGTCCGCCCAGCAGCAGGCCTATACCCAGGCAGAGGGCAATCAAACCAATGACCTGACCCCGACAAAACATTGCGCATCACGCTCCTATCACCAGTATAAGCGAGGCGTCACAAAAAGGTGACACCGCTGCAAAGACTTCTTCCTCCGAAAAGAGAAGGAATCCGAACGCCACCTCTTTACAGGCCGTTCGGATTCCTTGACTTAAGATAGTTCTATGGCTGTATTTCCTTATGCAGCATTTTAAGCGTATAATCATGCAGCGATTCCCGCCGTAATCCATCCAGCGACATCAGTTCAGAAAATAAAACATCCACCATCACCAGAATGGGAAACTGCGGCGATATCACCTTACTGTTTTCCAAATACTCCCGGACAGAAAACAGCAAGATTTCCTTGCAGTATTTGCGAAATTCCGGTTTGACGTGCGCGGTCATCAGCAGCGTAAACGCACCGCACCGATTGGCTGCCGCCAGCGATTGCATCACCTCTTCGGTTTTTCCGCTGACACTGATGCCAATTACGGCACAATCCGGATTGAGCAGCACCGAATTCATCTGCATGATATGCGAATCTGTAATGGACTCAATATTCAGACCGATCCGCATGAAGCGGATACGCATTTCCATCGCCACCAAGCCCGAACTGCCACGGCCATATACATAAATATGTTTTTTCTCTGCCAATATGCGCGCGATACGCTGAATTTGCTCCTCATCAATGAGCGAATAACTTTTATTCAGCAATTCCTGATAAGTATGCAGCACATTATTCATGTGTCCACTGTTAGGCGACTGCTGCGCGGTCACATCGCCGTTTTTATAATAAATCAAAAACTCACGGTAACCGGTGTAGCCGCATTTCTGCGCAAAGCGAGACAGCGACGCCTCAGATACATACAACTGCTTGGCAACGGATTTTGCCGACAAGTCACTGCAGGAAGGTTTGTGAATGAAAAAATCCGCAATATTTTTTTCCAGTGGTGTCAGATTCTCATAATTGGCCTCAATGCGGGGAATGATATTCCCTTCATAACGTATCCCACCGCGTTTTCCAATCGTTTGCTCCCGCTGCTTCATCCTTATTCCCCTTCTCTCACTTGCCGCATACATCCAGCGTCACCAACACCGTCTGTCTCTGCACCTCCGAACTGTGTTTCGATCTTCCATCTGTATTCAGTATAACAGTTTTCGACCATTTTTCAATGCTTTCAGCTATTCGGAAAGTAGTTTTACTATTTTTTTCAATTTGTGTGTATTCGCTGAAAATTCGACTATTCTTTGTCAAAAAACACCACTTTGTTTAAAAGTACTTTCATTCTGTTTGTACTACTTTGAAAAAACATTCTCAATATTTTTGACGTCGGCTACAAAAAAACACCGTGAGGATATACCTCACGGTGTTCTCTTTCTGCATTATACAGACACTACGCTGGTCTTGAGCAGCAAATCGTGCGCCAGTTCCCCCTTGGGGTCACGCTGCATGATAAGCAAATATACCACATAATAGATAATGGAAAACGGTACAAACAGCGGTGCAAAAGATATCTTGATGATGCATTCCCGCAGAAAACTCTGCCAATAAGTACGTGGACGACCGTTTTTATTCACCACACGCAAGTGCATGAGCCTCTGCCCCACCGTTTGCCCATTCGTTTTCGTGGGAACATAGCAAGTCAGCAGCAGCGTGGTGATCAGTGCGCAAACCAGCATCAAAATTGCCTGATTCTGCGTAGCAGGATCCAGATAAAAGACGCTTGCACAAAAGGCATACAGCGCGCCCAGTCCTGCCACCAGCAGATAATCGATCAAATAGGACGCCAGTTTCTTCAGCAGCAGCTTCATGCATGTTCCTCCCCATCATCCGGTTATGTTTACTCTGTCAGCGGACGCAATCGTTAAACATCAATCCGCTACACCAAGAATATCATTGATTTCATTTTTATACAAGATTGCTTTCGCGCCATAAATTGCCTGAATACCACCCTGCACATCAAGTACCGCTGTCGCACCAACCTTCTTGAGCAGGTCCTTATCCACCTTTGTGCTGTCCTTGACGGCAACACGCAGACGAGTGATACACGCATCAACGTCCTCGATGTTCTCGCGGCCGCCCAGCGCTTCCAGAATCACCAGCGCATCTTCATGCATGGAGGACTTGGTATCCAGCTTGACTTCACCTTCGTCATCCGTGTCATCACCGCGACCCGGCGTTGCGATATTGAACTTAGTGATGGCAAAGCGGAACACAAAATAGTACATGACCGCCCAGATAATACCGACCGGAATTTCGCGGATCCAGTTGGTCTTGGCATTGCCCTGCAACACGCCGAACAGCAGGAAGTCAATGACACCGCCCGAGAACGTGTTGCCGATGGAAATATTCAGCACATCCGCCACAAAGAAGGACAGGCCATCCAACAGAGAGTGTACTACATACAGCGGCGGGCAGACAAACAGGAACATAAATTCGCAAGGCTCGGTGATGCCTGTGATGAACGAGGTCAGCGCAACGCCCAGGAAAATGCCCTTATACTTTTTCTTATCCGGATTGGTCACGCAATGGTACATGGCCAGGCAGGCAGCCGGCAGACCGAACATCATGGTTGCAAAACGACCTGCGAAGAAGCGCGTGCCCTCAGTGAACAGACCGACATGGTTCGGGTCCGCAAGCTGCGCAAAGAAGATGGTCTGTGCACCGGCAACCTGTACGCCGTTGACCATTTCCACGCCACCCAGTTCAGTATACCAGAACATGGGGTAAATCATATGGTGCAGGCCGACCGCACCGCACAGACGCATCAGGAAGCCATAGAAGAAGGTACCGACTGCACCGGCGGACGCAATCAAATCACCGGTCATCACCAGCAGATTCTGGATCGGCGGCCAGATCAGATAAAACGCTGCGCCGACAAAGATCGCGGCAACCGACGTTACGATCGGCACAAAACGCGAGCCGCCGAAAAAGCCGAGCGTCTGCGGCAGCTGGATATTCTGGTACTTGTTATGCAGCGTTACCGCAATGATGCCCATGACCAGTGCGCCAATAACGCCGGTGTCGATCGCATTGCCTTCCGGATTGAAGATGTTGAGCATGGCCGAAATCGTGCCGGTCATGACCAGGAAACCGACTACGCCGGCCAGCGCCGCCGTACCCTTGTCCTTCTTGGCCAGACCTACGCACAAACCGATGCAGAGCAACAGCGGCAAATTACCAAAAATGACATTGCCCGCTGCCGACATGATCTGGAAGATAACTTGCAGGAAATAAACGTCCAGCATTGGGTAGGCCGCAATGGTTGCCGCACTGGAAAATGCGCCGCCGATACCCAAAAGAAGACCTGCCGCCGGCAAAATTGCAATCGGCAGCATAAAGGATTTACCGACTTTCTGCAAATATTTGAACATATACTTTTACCTCTCTTTCTTCAAAACCCCCACAAAACGCGCCGTGATCTGCTGCGGTCGCGTAATCGCACCGCCAACCACCGCAGTGAATACACCACACTCTTCGTAAACGCGCCGCAAATCCTCCGGCGAGTTGATCTTACCCTCAGCAATCACCGGCACGGTCAGTGTATCAGCGCACTGTTTGAGCAGCTCGAAATTCGGCCCATCCAGCTTTTTGGAATACGGTGTGTGGCCGCAGAGAGTAGTAGAGACCATGTCAAAGCCCATTTCCTGCGCCTTGACACATTCCTCATAGGTCGAGCAGTCCGCCATTGCCAAGCGGCCCGCTGCATGGATCTGCGCTACCAGATCCTCAGTTTTTTCCCCGTTCGGACGCGGCCGGTCGGTTGCGTCCAGCGCAATGATCTGACACTTGGTGCCCAGCAGCTCATCAATTTCCTTTTTCGTTGCGGTGATGTAGATATCGCTGTCCGGATAATTGCGCTTGATGATGCCAATCATCGGCAAGTCGCATACTTCCATGATAGCGTTGATATCCTCCACTGACTGCGCACGGATACCCGCAGCGCCGCCCTGCTTGGCTGCCACTGCCATGCGGGACATGATATAGCTGGAATGCAGCGGCTCATCCGGCAACGCCTGACAGGAAACAATCAGTTTCCCCTTAAGTTGATCGAGTAACATAATTTCCTCTCCTTCATGACAGCTTGATTGCGGCGATTTCATCCTTTCCAGCCGTTACACGCTTTTCTGCAGTAACCGTGATCTCCGGCTCCTTCGGCTCGGTTACACACAAAATCGCGGCAGTTTCCAGTCCTTTGCTTCGGATGAACGCCAAATCAGCCTCGATCAGTGCGCCTCCCGCAGAGACCTTCTGTCCGTCCTGCACAAAAGCAGTAAAGCCCTCGCCCTTGAGGCCCACCGTATCAATGCCGATGTGCAGCAGCAGCTCTTGTCCGTCCTCGCTTTTCAGCCCCAGCGCATGCTTGGTCGGAAACAGCATCGTCACCGTGCCATCGACCGGGCTGCAAATCTTTCCGTCGTCCGACTCAATTGCAATCCCCGGTCCCATCAGTCCGGCCGAAAACATCTGATCCTTGACATCCTTGAGCGCGATCACCTCACCAGTGGCAAAGGCAAGCAAGTGTGTTTCCTTTTTCTTTTTCTTGAAAAAACCCATGTCAGCAACCCCCTTCTCAAATGGTTGTTTTCCCGGCACCCGCCCCATTGCTGGTGCCTTCTCATTCTTCCTCACTCGATGCGGCCACTTTTGATCCATGGCTCTAACCGGCCGTTTTTGTGAAGTATTTGCCTATATTCTACCGGATAACACCCGAAAAGCAAGCATTTTGAGACATTTAGAAAGCGGTTTCTGTTTTACGAAATTTCTTCCCAAAACTGTCCGAATTTCGAAAGTCCTTTCTTCTTTTTGCTCCATACTGCACAAAAAAGCAATCCGCATTTTTATATGCAAAAAAACTCCCGATGGGCTTTACCCATCGGGAGTTCTGCATATCTTCGTTTTTCTTTACTTCGTTGTGCTGCCGAAGCCGCCCTCTCGGCAGCCGTCTGCATCGTCATCCTGCGTGATGCCGAAAGGCAGGAAAATGCCCTGCGCAAAGCCCTCGCCCGCAGCAACCGAAAGGTTTCTGCCCTGTCGGTTCTGGTTAGTCATCTTGATAAAGATATGCCCTTCATTTTTGGCATTGAAGTAATCACTGTCAATGATACCGACCGTATTGTCCATTTGCAGGCAATACTTGAAGCCAAGCCCGGAACGCGGATAAAGCTGCAGCACCCAACCATCCTTCATTTCCACACGAATACCAGTCGGAATCAGGATGGTTTCGTGCGGCACAAGAGAAAACGTCTCAGGTGCAAAAAAATCATAGCCTGCGGAGCCTGCCGTCGCCCGGTGCGGCAGACGAATCTTCTCATAGACCGCTTTTGCCTCGCTCGTACTGCTTCCGGTTGCGGTGCACCAATCCTTGAGAAACTGCTGTTCTGATACTTTGTGAAATTTTGCAACCTTTTGCATGATATATCCGCCTTCCTTATTCATAACTTTTACAGCAAAACAACTTCGTTTGACGCACGGGTGCGTGCAACATCAATCACCCGCTGGTTAGCGCTACCGCGCCAATGCAGTTGGGAATCCGCCTGCGCCTGCACAAACCGTCCATCCACGACCACGTCCACATTTTCGAGCAGTGGCAGGTCTTGAATCTCTTCCCATGTGTAGCCGGTATACAGCCAGATGGTCTTGTCCGGAAACTGCTGCCGGATGCGGGCACACAGCGCTTCCACATCCGCACGGTTAGCCGGAAACAGCGGGTCGCCGCCCGAAAGCGTCACACCAGACACATAATCCTTGCCCAGTTCCGCAAACAGCTCATCCTCCGCGTCCTGATCGAATAGCAAGCCGCCGTCTGCATCCCACGTCACGGGATTATGGCAGCCCGGGCAGGCATGTCCGCAGCCGGCCACCCACAGCACGACGCGCAGGCCCTCTCCGTTGAGCATATCATCTTTGGTTATGTTGTGATATCGCATCACATGCTTTTCCTTTCTGCGATTTCTGCCATCTTGGCGTCGTTCAGGCGCGTATCACCCTTAACGCGCGAATAGGACAGATAGCCGTTCATACGGTCGATCTTGGTCAAGTTATGGCTGCCGCACTTGGGGCAAACGTCCATCGACAGTTCCTCATGCCCGCAATCGTCGCAGTACGCCAGCGACAGGTTAACACCTTCATAGAAACCCAGACGCATCGCGCGGCGCACCAGCGAGCGAATGGCCTCCAGATTGTAGTCGATCGGATACTTGACATACTGAATTTTGCCGCCATTGCACAGATTCCAGAACCGTCCCTCCAGATCCTGCTTCTCGATCGGGGTCAGATCCTCGGTAACGTGGCAATGGAAGCTGTTGGATACATACGGACGATCGGACACGCCCTCAATGATGCCGTACTTGCGGCGGAACTGCTCGACCTGCAAACCGCACAGGCTCTCGGCCGGCGTACCATAAATAGCATACAGGTTGCCGTCCTCTTCCTTGAACTCGTTGACCTTCTGGTTGATGTATTCGAGCGTATCAAGCGCAAACTGCCCGTCCTCAACGAGTGACTTGCCGTTATACAGCTCCTGCAACTCATTGAGCGCTGTAATACCGAACGACGCGGTCGCGGTCTTCATAATGGGCTTAATCTTGTCCGACGGCTTGAGATGACCACCGTAGAAACCGCCCTCACAATAGGCCAGCGGATTGGTAGACGCGCGCATCTCGCCCAGATATGCATAGGTGCGGATGTGGAGACGGCGAATGAGCTCAAGGTAATAATCCAGTACTTCATGGAAATCGCGGTTTTCCTGCTGCGCCTTGGCATAAATCATCGGCAGGTGCAGCGATACCGCGCCAATGTTCCACCGGCCGATAAAGACCGGCTTGTCCGCTTCATCCGCAGGCTTCATGCCGCCGCGCTCATACCACGGCGACAGGAACGCACGGCAGCCCATCGGGCTGATGATCGCGCCGTACTTCTTGTACATCGAAGGCACATAGCCCTCGCCCGTCAGGCTGAGCCAGTCCGGGTACATTGCCTTGGACGAGCACTCAATGCCCGCCTCGAACACGTCCTCCAGTTTCTTGCCAGGACCATGCAGATTTTCGTCATACAGGAACACGATTTTGGGGAACAGCACGGGCTTTTTCTGGCCCTTCTTGCCCTGTCCCTTGCGGCGAACGTTCAGCATGGTGATGGACGCGAGCTTTGCAAAGCGGCCCGTACCAGTGCCCATGGTCATGGTGATGAACGGATAGTCGCCGCGGCTGGACGCAACCGTGTTGAACTTGTACTCCCAGCCCTGGAAGCCCTGTTCAAAGTCATTGAGGATATCCGCCATGACCTCTTTTTCCACGGTCTCCGCGTCCAGTCCCAGACGGCTGTACTTTTCAGTCAGCATCTTGTAACTGCGTTCAGCATACGGCTCGAGCAGCAGGTCGACCGATGGCACGGTAAAACCACCATACTGCTGGCTGGCCGCGGACAACACAATGTCACCGATGACATCAAAGGCAACATTGAGTGTCTTAGGTTCATTATACCACAGATTACCCATCTCGAAGCCGCCTTTGAGCACATGCTCCACATCGAACAGGCAGCAATTCATGGTATCGCGGCGCGCGGACATATCATGCACATAGATATAGCCGTCTCGGCAGGCCTGCAACTCTTCGGTGTTCATGAAGAACTTCTGATACAGCTCCTTGTTGAGCTGGTTGAAAATCAGGCTGCGCTTGGTGGACACCAGCGCGGAATCCGTGTTGGAATTCTCCTTATCGCCAATGTACATGATCGACTGGCTCTTTTTGTACACGCTGTCCAGCATGCCGACAAAGTCCTGCTTATAGTTGCGGTAATCGCGGTAGCTCTTGGCAACTTCCGGGCGCACGGCTTCGAGAGCAGCCTCGACGATGTTGTGCATCTGCCAAATCTGTACCTCGGTCATACCGTGGTCGCGGATATAGCCCTCCACATGATCGCAAATCGCCCGCAGTTCTTCCTCGGTAAACGTATACAGCACGCGGTTTGCGGATTTATTGACCGCAATCACCACTTTTTGAATGTTAAACGCTTCTTTTGTATTATCTTTCTTGATTACTCGAACCATTATCATTTCCTCACTCATGCTATTTGGTGTAGGTTTTCATTATAGCACACCACATGTTGTGTGAAAAGAGAAAAAACTGAACAAAAAGAATCACCGCAATTTGACGGATTTTGGCGCACCGAAAAACATTTCCAACTCCTGTTTATTTTTCCGTTTCCTGCCGAATTGTTTTCGCCCCCAGCGCAATCTCATATGCCACACGCCACATATGCTCTTCGCGGCACTTAAGTTCCTCCATCGAAACTTCACGATAAGCATCATCACAAACAGAAACCGTACCATGCGCATAGTGATACGTTGCAGCAACAGCCATACAGACCGCCTCCTTCGCCGTATCCTATGCGCCCGCCTTGCTTCGGCATGTCATTTTTCGTACGCACCATTGATAGGATGTTAATACACCATCGGAAGGAGTGGATCCCATGCCCACCCAATACTGTATCTATCTGCGCAAATCCCGTCAGGATCTGGAAGCGGAAGCACGCGGCGAAGGCGACACGCTCGCCCGCCACCGCCGCACGCTCACCGAGCTGGCCGAAGCGCGCAGCCTGCCCATCGGGGCGATTTATGAAGAAGTCGTCTCAGGCGATACCATCGCCGCGCGTCCGCAGATGCAGCGGCTGCTGCAAGAAGTGGAAGCAGGACAATGGTGTGGCGTGATTGTGATGGAGATCGAACGTCTGGCGCGCGGCGACAGCATCGACCAAGGTATTGTCGCGCGCGCCTTCAAATACTCGGAAACACGCATCATCACACCATTCAAAACCTTCGACCCCAACAACGAATACGACGAAGAGTATTTTGAATTCGGGCTTTTCATGTCCCGCCGCGAATATAAAACCATCCGACGCCGTTTGAACGCCGGCGTGCAAGCCGCGCGGCGTGAGGGCAAGTACACTGCCGGACAGCCGCCTTTCGGCTACCGCAAAATCAAACTCAAGGGAGAAAAAGGCGGTTCACTTGAGCCCGACCCACAAACCGCACCGATCGTACAAAACATATTTCACTGGTTTGTACAGGAGGATGTGTGCATCTCGCAAATCAAAAAGCGGCTCAACCGGCTGATGCCCCCGCCGCCCGGTGCGCGCAATCAGTGGACTGACCGCCGTGTGTCCCTCCTGCTGCACAATCCACACTATGCAGGCTACACCACCAGCACCCGCCGCCCGACCCGCAAAGAAGTGGTGGACGGCCGCCTCAAAGTCGTTCGCCTGACCGCCAAAGATGTGCAACTATACGAGGGACGGCACGAAGCCCTTGTTTCCCGCGAGGACTGGCACCGCGCGCAGGAAATCCTTGCAAGTCATCCCGCGCCCCCGGTCCCATCCGGAAAGGGACAGAAAAACGCCTTCACCGGCCTGATTGTCTGCGGCGCATGCGGGCGTAAGATGCAGCGCAACTGTATCTCCAACCGGCAGACCGTCCCGCGCGAGCCGCTGATTTTCTGCATCTCCCGCTCGGCCTGCCCAACCATTTCGCATCGGTATGACGAAATCGAACGCATGGTGCTCGACACGCTGCGCGTCTGGCTATCTGCCTATACATTCAACGGCAATCCCTTTCCACAGCAAGACGAAACCGCACCCTTACGCGCTTCGCTTCAGCTGCTGGAAAAACGTCTCAACGAGCTGGACACGCGCATGCACCGTGCGTTCGAGTTGGTCGAAACCGGGGTCTATACTCCTACGCTATACCTTGAACGCAAAAATGCGCTCGATGCCGAGCGCACCTCGCTCCTTCATCAGCAAGGCGATATACAAGCTGAACTGGAGCAACTGGAGCACGCCGCTGCACATCGCCGCGCCTTTGCACTGCGCTTGCAGCATGTACTCGACGCCTATGGTCAAGCCGCAAACGCCCGCGAACAAAACCGCCTGCTCAAAACCGTAATTGAAAAAATTGTGTACACCAAAACAGAACGCGTCACCGCAAACCACCCCGGCAACCTACACTTGCGCATTTATCCGTTGCTGCCATCTTCGCCTGTCCCGATGTTGTAACCTCGCAAGCCGCGCTTAAACTGAACGTGTTCCACGTCGATCTTCACGCACAGCAGTTCAGCTGCACGCGGCTTGACCGAAGCGATGCCACCGGCGTTGAGCAGCTCCTGTGCATCGCGGCACAGATACACCCGAATATCGCGCAAGCACTCCTTGCTGCGGCAAGAGTCGTAAACCTTTTTGGTGTGAACGCAGACCGCCTCGCGGAAACCGCCGGCAGTACCGTTATTGTTATTGCCGCCGCAGATCGGGCCGGGGCAGCAGACTTTTTCAGCCATGTAGATTACCTCCAAATATTGATTGAAGAGACTTCATTACCAGTCTATTCAGAGGCAATCTTGGTGTTACAAAATCAGATCATCGTCCGTTATAAAGAACTCATTCTCCATTTCTGCGCAACGCCGGTCAAGCTCGGAGGTCGTTCCGACTACCTGCCGCACCGCGTCGTATTCCTTGCGGGCACGCGGGTTGTCATGTCCGGTGCGCACCGCACGGATGAGCAGATTTTTCGGCGTGTCAAGCGGTGAAATATATTCCACCACCGATACCTTATATCCCTCGGCTTCCAGCTTAAGCGCACGCATGCTATCGGTCAACACGTCGTTGAACCGTGCCTTGAACACACCGAACTTGGTCAGCGGCTCGAGTCCCGGCAGCGTGTACTGGTCGAGCAGTTCCTTGTGGCAGCAGGGCACACACGCGATATACTTCGCGCGGGCGCGGATGGCTGTTGCCAGCGCCAGATCGGTCGCAATGTCGCAGGCATGGAGCGAAATCACCGCCGTCACGCCCTTGGGCGGCTGATAAGTCCGCAGATCGGCGCACTGGAACACCATGTTATGATATCCCAGCCGCTTTGCCATCGCACGGCTCTCGTCAATGACATGTTCGTTGATATCCACACCGATCACGCGGCAGCGGCGGCGCAATACCTCATGCAGATAATAATTCATGACAAAGCTGAGGTAGGATTTGCCGCAGGCGCAATCCAGCAGCACAATCTCCTCGCTGTCGTCCTGCTCAAACATGGGCGCGACCAACTCTACATAGTGATCGATCTGATTGTATTTGCGGATCATATCGTTTTTCAGCTTGCCGTCTGCGGTTAGAATGCCGATCTCGCGCAGCAGCGCCGCCGCGCGGTCGACACGAATGAGATACTGCCGTCCCGGGTCGAGCAACGGATTGGCGGCAGCCGCTTTCTCCTCCGCAGTCGCCTCGCGCTCGGCCTGCTTCATCTGTACGCCACGCGGCGTGACCGAAAGCGTCACCACCGAGCCGCGCTCGGTATAAGTCAGCACCGCTTCATCGAATTTTTCTGCCTGCTCGGCAAAAAACGCGCAGAAGCCGTCGGCATCCATGGTGCGTTCCGCACCCTGAAAGCGCAGCCGGTAATCTTCTCCGTCGCGGGTCAGTTTTGCTTGAAATTTTTTCTTTCCCGAAGTAAACACGCCAACCGCCTGCATAAAGAAATCCCGGTTTTTGGTCAGTCGGGCCGAAATGCCACTGAGCAGCAGCTTCAGTTTTGCCGCTTCTCCCTTTTGCATGTTATATCACAACCTTTACGCAGACTATCTTATCATACTTTGTCCTTTTTTGGCAACCATATGCAGCAAAGCCACCCCATACGGGGCGGCCTTGTTTATTCAGTCAGGGATAATGTGCGAAAATCCCGCAGCTGCGCCTCGCTGCTGTGCGACACCAAAACCAGCGTTCTTCCCGCTCGATACGCGGCAATCACCTCCGCCGCTCGCCGTTCGGTTTCCGTATCCAAACCCGCGAACGGCTCATCCAATACCAGCACATCACCCTCGGCGGCCAATGCGCGTGCCAGCGCGACGCGCCGACGCATACCGCCGGACAGCGTCCGTATCGGCTGGTCAACTGCGTCCTCAGGCAGCAGCGCGCACAAAATCGTGCGCACGCGCGCAGCATCCGCGCACACCAGCGACACATTCCCGACTGCACTCCAATGCTCGACCAAGCGATCTTCCTGAAATACCGGCAAAAACCGCAGTTCTTCCCTTCCTGTAATACTGCCCGCGTCCGGTTTTTCCAAGCCCATCAACAGCCGCAGCAGTGTGGTTTTGCCGATGCCGGATGCGCCGCACACCTGCCACTGTTCGCCCGGCGCGATGCGCCAATCAAGATCACGCAATACCTGTTTTCCGTCAAATGATTTGCTTACCCCACGAAATTCGATCATGAAGCGGCACCCCATTTCTTCTGCAAAGCCGCGGCAGCGCGCACCAACAGCTTCTCCAGCAGCAGGCTGAGCACGATGATGGTCAGCGACCAAGCAAACAGGTCGGCTGTGTTGAGATAGAGCTTAGACAGATAGAGTTGCTCCCCGATCGACCAGCGCGGCAGGCCGATGATCTCGCCCGCAATGCCAGCCTTGAGCGCCATGCCAACCGACATACGGCATGCGCTGAGCACATACGGCACCACAGCAGGCAGATATACCGCGCGAAGCCGCTTTCCACCTGACAAACGAAAGACATGCGCCATTTCCATCATTTTTTCGTCCACACCAGCCAATCCCTGCTGCAAATTGATGTACACGACGGGGAACACGACGAAAAACGCCGTCAACACTGAAATCCATGCCGACCGCACCCAAATCAGCGCCACCACAACAAAACAGGCCACCGGTACGCTTTTCATAATCTGCACTGCAGGCTCCAGCAGCACACGCGCAATCGCGGCTCGGTACGCCAGAACCGCAAGCAGACAGCCCAATCCAAAAGCCAGTGCAAAGCCGCCCGCAATTTTCCCGAGGGAGTGGGCAATCGAAAGCCAGAAATCCGCAGTCCCGATCATGGAAAACAGGCTCTGCACAGTTTGTGCAGGGCCTGCAAACAACAGCTTGGGCAAGGCAAGCGAAACCGCCTGCCATACCCCCAGCCAAAATATCGTCGCTGCGAGCCAGCGCCGCCAGCGTTTATCCCAGATAGTAGAAGCCTTCATCCGGCAGTTTTCCTCCCACAGCATCCGGCGCCACCTCATACAGCATTTCCAGATAACCGGAAACCCATGTTTTCATCTGCTCGCCAGTCGTTGCCACCATGGGATTGAAGTGCTCAATCACCTGCTGCGCAACCGCCGCCTTGACAATGCCATATTCCTCGATCAGCGCCGCTGCATCCGCCGGATTGTTCTCCGCCGCCTCGACCGATGCCTGATGATCCTGCACGAACTGCGCCACCGCTGCCGGATGCTCCTTGGCAAACTCCGTGCGCACCACGGTCACGCCGGTCGCAATGCCGCTGCCATCTGGGCTGTATTGCTTCCATACGCTTTCCAGCGGGAAGTTCATCGAAAGCTCCTGATCCTGCATCATTGCCACGGTTGCAAACGGCTGCGGCAAAATAGCGACTGTGGATGCATCCTGTGCCAGCGCGGAAACGACTTCGGTCGCCTCAGTCTTAAACTCGATGGTCAGATCGCTCTCGCTCATGCCCGCTTTGCTGAGCAGATATTGCAGCGTCCAGTCCGGCGAAGTGCCCTTGCCGGTCATATAAACGGTCTTGCCCTTGAGCCCGTTCAAATCAATGATAGCTTCATCATGCGAAACCACACACAGTACGTTGCCCGCATTGACATCTAGCACCTGCACACCGCCTTCCGTCTTTTGATAAAGCGTTGCAGCCAGATTGGTCGGAATCAGAGCGATATCCACTTCGCCCTTGCCGATCAGCGGCACAATCTCATCGCCCGAGGTATACAGGTCGAACGAATAATGCGCGTCCTCCCCCTCATTTTCATCCATCAGACAAACCAGCCCCATCGCGGTCGGGCCTTTGAGCGCAGCCACACGCGTAGTCAAGCCCTCTTCATAATCCGGCTCCACAGCAGACTGCTGCGCCTGCTGTTCCTGTCCATCCGCTGCATTCCCCTGCTGACCACAGCCCGTGAGCAGCGAGAACGAAGCCGCCACAGCCAATAAACCTGCCAAAAATCGTTTCATACTTTTCTACTCCTTACTTTGCCATCATAGACTTGACCTGTACGTTTTTCAAACGTCCGAGCTTGCCGGACAGCGCATTGATCGTATCATTGGCGCTTTCCATCACAACTGTGATGATAGAGCATCCATTGCGTGGGATACCCATGCGCCCGATGATATATTCGCCGTACTCATGCAGCAGGCGGTTGACCTCCGCGCTGGCCTCCCGGTCAGATACGATGATCCCCAAAATGGCAATGCGCTTTTCCATAAAAACTCTCCTTTTCGCAAAAAAGCGCCCTGCAAAACGATGCAGGACGCAAAATGACCTCATTCCGGTTCTTTCATCGCAGACCATATCTTTGACAGCAGATGATATAAATTTTGTAGAGGCTTGCCCGTCAGCATTGCTTCCGGGAAAGGGAATCTACAGTTTTAGTATATCCACTTGGCAGGAATCTGTCAATACGCATCTGCCGCTGAAAAATAGACGAGGAGGAAGCCTTAAGCGGTTTCCTCCTCGTCCATCGTCACATCAGCACTTGCGCTGGAAGGACTTGCAGTCAGTGCACTGGTCAACAGTCGGATTTGCCTCGTGCGTACCTACCGTGATGCAGTCCAGCGCGCAGTATTCCGCGCTGTCGCAATGATTTGCGCACTGAGAAACGGTGCAGCGGATCGCCTTATTGCATTGAGAGTGATTCATGGATTTGACCTCCTTTGTTGATTTGCTGTTATCATACCCGTAATCACTCGATTTATACGCTTCCGGCCATGCTCTTCATTTTTAATGGCTACGTCGGGAAAACAACAACAATCACGCTTGAGTAATCTACCAAAAATCAACGCGGCACACGCTGCAACGTCACCATCCCACTCAGAAAATTTTTCCAGTCGTCATGGCAGCACCGACAATATTACAGAACATAAAAATTGTTATTCTGCATTTTATCTTATTCATTTTATGAATTCCGAATCTAATCCTTTTGTTGTGTCTCGCCAATCAACCATCGGCTGTATGTTCCACCTGAAATTGCACGAACCAGTTCCTCTGCTTCCCCGTTGATAGCCTCTATCCAGCAGAGAAAATCACCGCCAAAGTAGTCCAGACCCCGATGAATGGTAGCAGTTATCATCTGAAGCATAGCCGCTGGGTGTGCCCATGAACGAGACACAGCAGCCAATACTGCCATTTCTCTGGCGCCCGTTTTTCCACAAATAAAATAGGCAGCTATACGTCCCTTGTAGCGATAGCACACACTTAATTCGGGAGAGAGTCGGTCTATCAGTTCACCTAAACGCAGCGAAGGCGCTATGCTTGCATCACACAGCAAGTCTTCCCTTTCTTCCTGCGTCAATTCATCTAAGGGGACGATATTTCTATCTGGCCGAAATGTAGGAGAGAAAGCCCAACGAACAACCGGTACATGACGAAGATCTTCTGTGTTCAAACAGTAAACAAAACCCTCATTCTGAGCGGCAGCAAATCCTCTTGCCTGAAAAAAAGCATCCATTTCCGTAAACGACTCCTCCGGTGACACCCATGCGGCCATCGGCTTCGCCGCTGGATAGAGCTGCAACAGGGAATCGAGCAGCAAAGCGCCCACTCCTTGCCTGCGAACTTCAGGATCCACATACAGGCTGAATACGGTCAGCCTTTCATCATAAAGTTCTCCCACAACCGCGCCGCAGGTCTGATTTGCATTTGTGACTGCCCCCAAGGCGATAATATCATCTCTTCCCATCTCTATCGCCTCTGCTGCCTCCGGCAGGAGGTACGGCAGAAACACAGGAAGGAGGGCAACATTAAGCCGCCTTATCGTTACTTCCATACTGCTAACAGCCGCACTCTATCAAACGGCCTGTTTCCTCCCTTTTGCATATTTCTACTTCCTATGAAACAGCCTCTGCCAGATCGATCTTTTCTGCGGGCGTTTCCAATTTTTCACAAATGTCTTTGTCATATCTTCCGAAGCATTTTGAATGAATTTTGCTTCATCTGAATTTTCAGGAGCATCTCCCCATCTTTCGTTACCACTTAAGATACCTTCCTGAGCCGCTTTCACGATCTGGCGGAGTTCGGGTTGTTCCCGAAGCAATTGCCTACTCTGCTCCATATAATATAAAAGAGCATTTTCGTTTCCAGCTCTCATAGATATATCTTTTGCCAGAGAAGAATATCCTTGAAACAGCATCGCCTCATGAGAATATTTTGTTTTGAAGGTCGCCTCGTCTTCTGTCATGCCCATATCATTTATTCTGGACTGTTTGGCATCAACAAGCCCCTGCGCATCCGCTATTTGCTGTCTGAGCAATTCATCCATAAACTCAGGAGGTACCGTCTTCATCCGGGCTATGTACGCATTGTGTTCTGATTCATCATATCCATCGTATCCTGAAAAGCTTCCTATTACTGCCATATTACGCGCAGCGGTTACCTGCTGCGCCAAATCAAGATCATCAAACCCCTCGATGAAACGTTCTCCTGCGCTTTTCTTCTTTTTTGCCTGAATCGGTCCTGCAGATGAAACAGGTGCGGGTCCAACATTGATGGGAGTCAAATCGCTGCCCAAGTCTGCATCGAAAGCGCTCATCGCCCGAAGACCGTCCGCATCTGCCTTGTGCTCCAATGATGAATTATGAACCAGGCCGCTTCCAGAAACTTCTCCTCGCCTCTGTGAAACCACATGAGAAAGCTCGTGTCCGAGCAGTTCCAGACCCGCTTGAGAATGGAAGTCCATCTTTCCCGGTGCAAAGGCCACATGGTTTCCCGATGCGGCCGCTTGAGCTCCAGCTTGCTCTACCAGCGAACTTTCATACAGACGAACATTGGAAAAATCTGATCCTAAGCTTTTTTCCATACTGACCTTCACCGATTCGGGCATTGCCTTGGGAGACCCCAGAGCAGCGAGAAGATCCTGATTTCCAAGACCATTACGCTTCCGGAGCAGCGCTTCCGTAGAAGTGTCGTTACCATGCTTTTGGGGCTCTTTATCAGGAAGAAGTAATTTGCTGTGACTCATCAGGACGCCTCCTTATAATTAACAGTGAGTAATGGTAATAAACCCCATCTCCAAGGGTTTGATGCTGAACTGCAAAGAAAAGTGTACTCTGTATACAGCATCAAAAATTGGCTATTGGCGTTTTTCTTTACTCGATTGATTTTCCAAAAGTAAGCACGATTATTGTATTCTCGCTCAACGAAACCGATCATTTGGGATGTGTTTATCATATTCCATTTTCCATGTGATGTAAAGAGACATGCCCTCCATGCTTGGCTTTTTTTAGACAATCTTTAGAAGTTTAAGATACTGTAAAACGCATTGACGAACGAGATACGACATGTCAAAATAAAGTTGGAATTACAAAAGAGGTGACCAACTATGTATGATGCTCAGGAATGCGCCCCAACTTCTCTTCTGGACGATTATCTAAGCTGGCTTGATGGACTTTGTTCAACTTACCTTTCCATTCAGCAGGCGCAGTGTCCCGGTGCCTTTCAAGGACGCGGGATTGTGATTCCGGAATCTCAGGTTGCGCTGGCACTTTCCGGTCAGACATCCGTAGTGCCCCAAAGTGGGTTTCTGAGCCGACTGCGTTGTTTGCAGGAAAAAATGGTGCAGTCGAAAGATCCGGTGGCTGAATTATTTCTCCGCCTGCACGCAAACGATTTTCAACAGCTTGTCCTGCTTCTGGCAATTGCGCCGGAGATGAACCGCAAATATGAAAGGGTGTTCGCCTTTCTTCAGGATGATGCTCAGGAACGCAGTGCCACTTTAGGATTGGCCGCTGACCTATTCGGTTTGGTTGCCTCACTGGACGAGGAAACGCTATTCAGTCTATGTAACAGACAGCACCCACTCAACCGCTATATTCTGGCTCAACCAGCAACGGAGCGGCAAGGCGGTGCACAGGCGCTTTCTCGCACACTAATTCTAAGGCAGCCTGCCCTTATGTTCCTTTCTAAGACACGCTTCCTGCCCGACTCTCTGTCGTTGGCATGTACAGTGCTATCCGCGCATAAGCAGACAACGCCCCTGACAAATGAAGCGATGTGTCAACAGGCCGTAGCTTTTGCAGAATACTTCCTCAAAGCAGAACACACGAAAACAGGTTTACTACAAATTTGCGGTGCCCGACACTCCGGCCGCCGCTTTACACTGCAATATTTGGCGAGTCAAAGTGGTTATGATGTGTTATGCATTGACTGCGAATGCCTGTCTGCACTGGCACATGAAGAGTGGAAATCTGCTTTGGAGGCCGCGCTGTCATGGTGCTGGCTCAATCAGGCAATCCCTGCGCTGTACCGATTTGATTTTGCCGGAAGTTCCGGACGGGAACAGGCGAACCTTGCCGTATGGATGCTGCAATTCTTCAAAAACACAGTTCCCTTTTTAGCATTGTGTGTCGATCATCCCCTTGAACTTCCCTACGATTCGGATTTCAGAGTTCTTTGTCTTCAAATTCCTCCCTATACGATTCGAGAACAGCAACTGTTCTGGCAGAACTTCTCCAAAGAATGCGAACTTCCATTGGCGCAAGATACAATGCCTTCCCACCTTGCCAATATCTACTCGTTGGCTCCAGGAAAGATTCGTTGGGCACTTTCCACTGCAGAAATGGAAGAGATATCTCGAAGAGAACAGGTCATACATACCGAAGCAATCGCCCAAGGCGTGCGACAGCTCTGCTCACCCAAACTTCTGGGACTAAGCGACCCCCTTACCCCCTCCTTTGGATGGGAAGATCTGATGCTGGACGAGGCAACCATTTCCCTTCTCCGCAAAATTTGTGACCGCATCCGTTACCGATGGAAGGTGAACGAGGAATGGGGATTTGATCGAAAACTTCCTTATGGAAAAGGGGTATCCGTGTTGCTCTATGGCCCGCCAGGAACCGGCAAAACAATGACTGCACAAGTTTTGGCGCGCGAATTCGGTTTGGATGCCTATCGGGTAGATCTTTCTCGTGTAATGGATAAGTATATTGGCGAGACAGAAAAAAAACTGGCTGAACTGTTCGATGCAGCCAAAGATTCCAATGCCATATTGTTTTTTGATGAAGCAGATGCACTTTTTTCCAAGCGCACCGACATCTCCGACTCTAAAGACAAATACGCCAATGTGGAAACTGCTTATTTACTTCAGCGTATGGAAGCACACAATGGTATCTCCATTTTAGCCTCTAATGCAGTGCAAAACTTTGACAACGCATTTAAACGACGCATTAGTTTTATGGTGAATATTGCATTACCCAATGTAGAAACCAGAAAACAGATTTGGAAAAGTGTTTTTCCTGATACCGCTCCGCTGAAGAATGTTAATCTGGACTCCTTTGCAGAGCGTTTTGAATTGTCAGGCAGTTCCATCAAAAATGTGGCGGTGGCAGCAGCGTTTTTGGCTGCCGCAGATGGCACCTCGATTACACGTTACCACTTGACCCAGGCGGTGCGCGACGAATACAACAAGACTGGACGTGTACTGATGGAGCATGAGCTATTTTAATGACAATATCTTGTGACCTTCTTAAATACTGTCATGTGGTGTTATGTCTTTGTCTGCTGCGAGTCTCAACCCCTTTGGCTATACACTCCAATAGCATTCAAAGGAATCTCTTGCTGGGTAAAACAGACATACCGAGATTTGTATGCAGGGCGGGCGCAGTAAAACTGCGCCCGCCCTGCCAATTCATTTTTATCAATAATCGCTTGTTTAACCAGCCGCGCCGTCTCCCATGCCCTCTGGAATATGAACATCCTGCTTCCAGTCGATAAACTCACGATGGAAGTCAGCATGTTCCGCCTGCAAAAAGTTTCGTCCTTCTCTACACTCCGAATCCTGAAGGTTCGCTTGAACGACTTTTTGCTGATCCTCAGCGGTGCGACCTGCATACCGTATAAACAAGGTTCCCAGTGCCGTATTTCCCAAAATGCCGTAATACTGGATGCGCTCCCGCAGCAGCGTATCCGCCGGATCATCCGGATCAAACAGATCCGGATATTTGGTAGCCATATTCAGATGCACTTGAACGTCACAGAAGTCCTGCGCCATATCCGTGAAATGGTCGCACACCTCCTCAAAATCCAGCCGCTCCAATTTATCGCCATATTTCCGCTCGATCATATCGTACTGAGCGCGCAAAACCTCTTTATAGGTGGCAAGTCCCTTTTTGTTTTCCTGAACGGCTGTCTCTCGTTCTTCCTCTGGTGCTGCATGGGTCATGCCCCCTCCCGCACCCAGCTGAAGTACCATTGTGCGGAACGCCTCTGGCGTGAGCAGCTTTTGCGTCGCTCTAAGCGATATAAAGCTTTCAAAACTGCGAAAAATCGGCTCTCCAATATTTTTAGGCTGATTATTGGCTTTCAATTCTTCCTCGCTGTACGCCAAGCTGAAATACGGTTTGTTCCTTATCCGTTTCATGAGTTCTTCGTTCTCCGGTATCTGCTCATCTTCCAGTTCATTCACAACCGCATTGAATTTCATGCTGTGAACACTTTTCTGATGCGCGCCTTTCACGATCAGACTCTCAAGCCATTTCTTGAATTCCGGCGTGCTAGGATCGGTTAGCACTCGATATTTTTCCCTCGCGCTCTCCATCTGCCGTGCGCCCACCTGCTCCCGCTGGGCTGCAAACTCAGCGATGCTCTTTCCGCCCAACTTCTGACGCTCCGCATCGGAGAGGCACGCCTCCGGCGGTAATGGGCCAAACTGCCCCTGCCGCAACAAAGCCAACCCCCTGGCGCGCTCGGCTAGTCCGCGGAGCATGGACACCTTATACGAGTATTCACGTGCACGCTGACCCACCAGATCGTCCTTAAGCGTCATGGGATCATTTGTGTTCCACTCCTGTACCGGATGGTTCAGTTTCATCAGATCATCCACGAACATGCTATCCATCGACAGGGCGTTCAGCTCAGGCGCGCGGACGAGCAGTTCCTCGTCGGGAAGACCAGCCAATCCATCCACATCGCAGTCCAACACCTTGCTGACACGGCTGGCGGCCAACTCCCTTGCGCGGTCATACAGTTCCTCGTCAGGCTTCCCTTTCGCCTTGAACACCGCACCAACCTGCACTGACGTTTTCAAAATCTGAATATTTTCCTCGTCGTTCTCCTCTCCAGCTTTGAGAATCGTGATGCTCCGCGTGACATACTGGGAGTTCATATCCTCCGGTCTCAGCCCCAGACTGGGATCGTTTTTGATGCGTTCCAGCGCGGCCTTGCCTCCCTGCATCCTCTCAGCGTAATCTACAGCAGCCCTTCGTACCCATTTAGCCGTACAAGCCGCTACCTCCTGCTGGTATGCCCCGATGGAATCTCGATAGCTCTGCTGCATCGCGCCGTCCCGCATCCGGCCGTCCTCGATCGGTGTTGCGTCGTGATAGTAGGCCATCCGGTTGTAGTCCACCCCGTTTTTATCACACCGGGCGGACAGCGCGCCCACAAAGGGCAGGAAGATCTTCTGGAAACCGGCCTCCAACGTGTCTTTCTTGATCGGGTCGAGCTGATCGAAAAACGGCTTATTGACCGGATCTTTCATCACGTTCTCCATGTACACCATTTTGTCTGCCAGAAGCTTCAGCTCGACTATGTTCGCACGCATGTTGTCCTCGGAAAGCATATCAGGGGTAAATTGTACCGACACCAACTCATTTACCATCCGTTCCAGATGGGGCTTGCGGCGCTTGACATCCTTCGAGCAATAGTCTGCGAAGAACCGGTCGTCCGCCTCCTTGGCCGCAGCATCCGCCTTGGTGGCGGGTTTCCCTTTTTTGTCGAGGATATACCCCGTCGAAAAGGTGCGCAGCACGCGCACATCCACATCGCTTCTTCCGCTGGCATGATCGTGCATGGTTTGATCCTGCCGCTGGCACAGCGCCTGAAGCGGGGTTACCATATCATAGGTCACAGCAGTGCCCTCCGGACAGCTCTGGCGGGCTATTGCAGCATGTTTTTTGTCTTTCCGGCGCTGCTTCCAGCTTCGTTTGGCAGGGGCTTGCTCTTGTATGGGCGCGCCAGGAGCGACATCCTGCGCCAGCGCCGCAGGAAGCTGACTCTGCATCTGTGCGCGCAAAGCAGCGTTCTGCTCCATCTCCTGCTGGCGCTCGGCAGTCTCGGTCTGCGCCATCTGCGGTTCCAGCTGTATCATCTGGGGCGCAAACTGCTGCTGAATCTGCTCCGGCTCCTGCGTCTGTATCTGAAGCGGCTCCGCTGTACGCTGTATCTGGAGCTGGTCATTTGGCTTGCACATTTTAGATACTCCTCCTATCTGTAGGGATCGCGCGTATATAGGTGTGTGAAATAGGCCGGGACTGTGGCAGGAGCGCTGCAACCAGCGCTTCCGAAGCCGAGCTGATGGCCTGAATGGTCAGCACCGTTTCAGGCGGATAGTGCTCCCGCACGCGCGCATATGCGGCATGAAGCAACAACGGCATATCCTGCGACCGACTGCTTTGAACCCAAGCCAACTCGATCCGCCCGGGTTCTGGAGCGGTAAACGCCGCAAAAGCCCGTATGCCGTTTTTGTCCGGCACGGCAACGCTAATCCGTGCATCCACGCCGGGATCAGTCAAGGAAAAAGGCAGATAATCCTCCCCCTTGGCAACCGCTTCCCTATAAGCAGATGCCAGCGCAACGCGGGGCAGCTCGGCAAATGTGACCGCACCGCTGGGCGCGGACGTAACGCCATCAAAAAAGCGCGACTGCGCCAACTCCCCAACCGTCAAACAGTAAAGGTTCTCCGACACCTCCTGCCGCTCAAATCCCAAAGCCGTCAAAAAAGGAGGCAGGGTATCATGGTCAGAACGCGTGCTGGTATAGCTGACGTTTGCTATCTCCCCTTGTCCCACAGCAATCTCCATCAGGGTGTCCAGCAACAACCGTCCGCCGCCTTGACACCGATAGTCCGGCGCTACATAGAGAGAACGAACCTCCAGCGTTCCGCCCCGCAGCCATGCTGCAACCGCACCACAGGCGATTTTTTCTTCGCTCAGTCCCAATGCAGTTACCGGTTCTCCCTTGTCCAGCGCCGCCACTACATCGGGCAGCAGTAAACTACGAAAGCAGACTAGGTTTTCCTGACTAATCCAGCCGATCTCCATATAAGACAACCTCCTCTTCAGGCGCACTACGCCCAATTTCATATCCTTTTATTCGTTAGCTAATTATATCATGGATCACGCATATCAGCTTAAAGTTTTTCTAAAACCTAATCCATGCCTCCTTTCAGCCTGTTGCACGACGTATTTCTGCTGTGATACAATAATTCCACAGAAAAGGAGGACTCCGGAATGGAAAATAATCACTGGCAGGCGGTATGCCAACAGGCATGGGGACAGCTTTATCCGGCTTATCTGGTGGAGGAAGGAAGCTGGCGTCTGCTGTGCGTCAACGAGGCTCTCCGCACCGAACTGGGCCGTGATCCGTCTGGAGAACTGTGCTACCGCGCCCTGATGGGCTGGGACCGCCCCTGCACTTTCTGTCCAAGAGATATGGCGCCGGGCAAGCGTTGCCTGTGGGAGTTTTTTGATAAGTTAAAAAGAAGGCAGCTCCTGATCTGCCACCTCTCCCTGAACGCGGAGGGGCGACGCTGCCGGGCGGGTATGATCGCCGATATGAGTGAAATGATGAGCTTGAGTGCCCAGCTTTCTGGCTACCTTGCGCTGATGAAACAGCTCAACGCTGTACAGGCGGCCTTAATCAACGGTCTAAATGATCCGATCCATCTCCTGCTGCGCTTTTTGCTCCAGCGGTTTGGTGGCATACAAGCGTCAGCCTACTGCCGGGACAGAGACGGTGGAACAAACAGCCAGCTCCTGACCGATGTAGACGGTGTGCCAGAGTACTGCACCGATGTCTGCCTGCCCGAAGCCGAGCCAGAGGAACAGGTTGCTTTGGATGTGCTGGACAAACACTATGTATTCCAGCTTCAGTGCCCCGGCAAGCCGGAGCTGTGGCAAGAGGAGCGGGACTTTGTCTTCGGTATTATCCGCCCATATCTGGAGAACACCGCCCTGCGTGAGCAGCTGGACTATGAAAGCAGCCACGACTCTCTCACCCGTTTGGGCAACCGATCCATGTTCGCCCGTCAGTCCCAAGATACGTTTTCCACCCTCCCGCTGGTAAGCGTGATCTATTTGGATGTAGACGGTCTGAAACACTATAACGACACACAGGGGCACGACATGGGCGACCGCCTGCTCCGAAAAGCCGCAAGAATCCTCAGGGATCTGTCCAGTCTCAATGTATATCCCTACCGGATGGGTGGGGACGAATTCCTGCTCGTCTGCCCCGACTATGACGAAGAAGCAATAGAAGCGCTGCGCCTTCGTCTTCAAGAGAAGGTAGAACAAAGCAACCGGGAGTGTCCAGAACCCGTGGTCTCGTTCTCCGTGGGTTGTGCCACTGGCCGCGCGCCAATAGGGCTGGAAGCGCTCGTTACGGAAGCCGACCAACGTATGTATGCCCAGAAGCGCGCCAAAAAGAACCTACTGTAAAGTCTCATATGCTCTTAATAAAACAGCGAGAGATACCGCCAAGATGGTAGTATCTCTCGCTGTTTTTTTGTGAATCCCATTGCGGCATAAGCTGCTTGCATGACCGGAAAGCTGTGTTTAATCCGAAAGTATGTATATCTTCGCATTGCGCACGCCAAAGCTTTCCGCTTCGTCGCCAGTCATAAAAAACAGGTCGATCCGGTTTCCCTTGATTAATCCACCCGTATCCTCTGCAAGGCCAGGGCCATAGCTCCAACTGGTGCCATCCTCCGCAACGACGAAAACGCGTGTTCCAAGCGGAATCACTCTAGGATCGACCGCCACTGTGCCATATTGCGTGATCGTACCAGAGGCGGTGATCAGTCCGCCTTCCTCTATGCGGTGATAAGCGGTCGCCCGGACGGACAGCACATCGGTGTAGGAATACGTCGTGCCGTCCGCCGTGGTGATTTGTCGGGTGGACGAATTGACCGTAACACCTGTCGGTGCCGACCAAACATCATCCCGCCCAGCCGTGGAAAGGCCGGCGCTGCTTCCCCCCGTCTGTACCGTCTGCGCGCTATCGCTGCCCTGCGAGGGGCGGATAATCCCTTCATCCTCATTCATTTGCGGGCGTGCCCGATCCTGCGTTTCAGTGCCCGTACCCCGCTCCATGATGCAGTCGACCGGTTCTTTCAGCACGGTCTCGGAAACCATATTCCGCTCCACCTCTTCGCCGTCCCGCAGAACAACGGAATAGGTCACCTGTTTCAGTCCCTTGGCGCCATTCCGCACGATCCGGCGCACGCCTTTTTCCAGCGTGCTGTTTTCCTGCGTGACCACCGCAAAATCGATTTCCTCGGTTTCGGTCACTGTCTGGCTGGTGACCGTGCTGATAGAGACAGCAGTATCCTGTGTCAGATAGGTATAGAGCGCAGGCGTGACGATCTCGTTCTCCGCAAGTTCGATGCCGTTTTCCGCCAGAAGCTGCTCCACTGTGCACGGCAGAAACGATACATCCGTCATGCTCCCCCCGCGGCTGATCTCCGCGTACAGTTCGCCGCCAAGGGTCAGATAGGTTATGCCGCCCGATTCGCGCTGCTCATACACGTCCAAACCGCCGAAGCCCGCCTTTTCACACGCCTGCTCTACCGTACCCGGATACAGGCGCACGGTTTCGTAGCGCGTGCCATCGGTCAACACATATTCATGTCCTGCCAACTGAACGGCTGACGCCGTGATGACCACCACCGCAGCGATCACAGCCGCTGGTAACACGAACAGTGGCAGCCGGCTGCCACCACGCGCCCGCTGCGGCATATGTATTGGGCTGTGCTTCTTGCCACATGACATGGCGCTTCCGCTCCCCTTTCAACCGCTCTTGCTGTGTATCAAAGAATGATCCTTATCTCATTGACGCCCCGTGCATATTCATAATGGGCATAGACCGCCATCTCACGCACGAGCAGAATGCCAATCGTATCCATATTTGCCATCGGACCGCCCGGCTGCATCCGCACGGCGAGCGGGTTATACCGCGCGCCCTCATAGCGCATACAGATCACCACACTATCGCCTACGTTCAGCCGAACCTGCACCTTGCCGTTCTCCGGCAGCTGCGCCAGAATCAGGCAGTTGAGTTCCTCCACGCAGCTCATCATCTCATAACCGCGCTTAGAAGCCAGACCCCGACTAAGAGCCAGCATATCAATTGCATCGCTCATCTCCGCAATGCATTCGGGTGTATTGATGATCGTTCTCTCCAGATCGACCCGACCATCCTCCGGATGCTGCGCAAGCCATGCGTCAGGTGCGGGAGGTGTCATCCCAAACATGGAGGTTGCCGTGATCAGGCACGGCACGCCCAGCAGCAGCGACCATGCCGCTGTGCTGCCGCCCACCTGCACAGCACGCGACAGCGCGCTCCCCTCCCATACACCGGCGGGCGCAAGCGCGGCCATCACCGCACATATCACCGATGATGCCACGATGCATAGAAGCAGGCAACCCGCCTCCCGCGCATTTTTGCAGCGCGGCCGGGAATTTACCCGCAGATGGTACCACAGCACATAGGCCGCGCAACCCGCCAGCAGCGCCATCAAAGCCTCCATCAGGCAGTCTAATCCCAGCTGCCACCGCAGCACACCTGAAATCAACGCGCCCGCCGCTGCGCCCACGGCACCTAGCGGCCCAAATAGCAGGCCAAACAGCATGGGCAGAGTATTTTTCGGTCCCGCAGCCGGAATCAATCCGAGCAGCCCGATTATGCGAAACGGCAGGTCACATAGCACAGAGACCGTCGCTGTACCGATCAGAGTCCGTGCAGTGAGACGCAGATCCCACGACTTACTCATGCGGCTGCACCTCCTTTTTGCGGCGCAGCACCATGCCGTCTGAAGTCAGCACTCCGAGCAGGATGAACGCACAGCCTGCGACCTTATATAAAGTCAGCGTCTCCGGCTCGCCGCCCAGCATGACCGGCAAAAACAGCGATGTCAACAGTGTGAACACAATTTCGAGCGAAAAGATCAGCGATGCCCCCAACGGGCTGACATAGCGCTGCGCATATACCTGCATGATTGTGGTGAAGCCACGCACAAACACAGCAATTACCAGCACGCTGCTCCAGAATTGTAGGTCGCGCGGCAGTGTCATTAGGGTTTCCGGCTGAGCCACCATCCACCCCGCTAAACCGAACAATGTGCCGAAAAACATCTGGCACAGCGAGGTGAGAATCGGATTCACATTGCCGATGATCTGCCCCAGCACCACGATATATGCGGCGCTCAGCATATCCGAGGCGGCAACCACCAGCACCCCGAAGCCCATGCCGTCCAGCCGCGCGCCGGTCGCCAGCAGCAAGCCGAACAGCACGATCAAAATGCCCAGCCAGTTATTGAGCGTTGCCTTTTTCCCAAAAAATCGCATAAAGACCGGTACAAATACAATGTTTGCCGCCGCAAAAAACGACGCGCTTGATGCATCCAGCGAGCGCGAACCCATAGTCAGCAACGCGTTCGCGCCGAACAATAGTGCTGCGAGCAACAGGCCGTTTTTCACAATCTTGCGGGTCAGCTTGCGCATTTCCCCTGCAAACACCACTGCCAGAATGACAAAGCCAATGCCGTTTGTCAGCGCAAGAAAGGCAAAAGTAGAAATATCATCTGGAATATTGCCAAGGAAAACATACTGAATGCCCCAGAAAAACGCGACTGACAGCAATACCAGATTGGCCTCCAGCTTGCTCATGCCCCATCCACCTCCGGTATCGCACGGAATTTATTCAGCAGAAACGCTGGGCGATAGGATAGCTTAAGCGCCCGCAGCCCAGGGATGCCGATGTCCTCCTCTGCGTTTACATAGCGGTATGCCATCGCGCAGCGCCGCACGCTCTCCTGAAACACCACACGGTACAGGAATTTGACGTCCGGCGCGGCTTTCTGCACCAAAATGTCATAAGTCTCCCGCCCAACCGGGCAGCCGTAGGAATAGCCGACCGTACGTCCATCCAACCGCAGCAGAACGCCGCTCAGGCCGAGCGCATCAAAATGCGCCATTGCGATTTGGATCGCGCGATCCTCGCCTTCCAGTGAAGTATCCTCTTCTTGCGCATCATGCACAGCCATCCATTCTCGTTGGAATGCCAATGCGTCCGCCAGATTGCCCATATGGAGCGGCTCCACAGTCAGATGTTCGCCGTATTCGTTGCGGCAGTGCCGTGCTTCCTTGCGTTTCTGCTTCAACTCCGATCCTTCGAGCGTCGCCAGCGGCTGCGTATCGTACAGGTATTCCGCCCAGTCCCGATCTTCTTCGATGCGGTATCGGATAAAGGATGCAGAGAGCATATCGGCTTGCTCCTGTGCCAAGCCAAAAAACGCATATGGCACACCCTCTTCGGCGGCATATCGTTCCACTGCCGCAACCGCCCGCGCAAACCCATCCCCTGTGACAAGCGGCGGGAAATACTCCACTCGCCCCGCTGTCCTTTTGAGACTGCGTATGAATGCCGCGTCCTCCGTCAAGCAAAGCTCAGTGCCGTATTTTTCCTGCAAGCAGTACACTGCGGGGAAAGCAAACTGGCACGAGCAGGTATTCGCTTGCCGCGCCAACTGCTCGAATGCAGCGCGCATACCGATATCCGGTTTTTGAAATGCCAAATGAAACATGCAGCTAACGCTCCTACTTACAAATTTCCAGCAGCAGCATAGTAATATCGTCTGCCTGCTCCGCGTCCTGTGCGAACACACCGATATCGTCTTTAACCGCTTGGAGAACGTCTTCGATCGGTTTTTGTTTCACATCCGCTCGATTGAGGGTCTGATACAGGCGGTCATCGCCGTACAGCTCTTCCGCCGGGTTGAGCGCCTCTGTCACGCCGTCCGTATACAGGAACAACCGATCGCCCTTGTGCAGAGTAGTCTCATTGCTCTCGAATTTCATACCGTCCAGACCTGCCAACACAAACCCCGGCTTGGTCTTGAGCCATTCGTAATTTTCGTCTGCGCGGCAGAGCAAGGGCGCGTTATGCCCCGCGTTTGCAAAGGTAAACCGGCCGCTTGGGATATCCAACATACCGACAAAGCAGGTGACAAACATGCCCGCGTCGTTATTCTCACACAACTGCGAGTTGACGACCGTCAACACCTCTCCCGGTTGACCACCGAATCCCGCCTGATTTTTGATCAGCGTTTTGGCAATCACCATAAACAGCGCCGCCGGAACGCCCTTGCCGGATACATCCGCGATCACCACCCACAAATGATCGGGATCGGTCAGGAAAAAGTCGTAAAAGTCGCCTCCGACCTCTTTGGCAGGATGCATATCCGCAAAGATATGGAACTCCTCTCGATCTGGGAAAGCGGGGAAAATGCAGGGCAGCATGGATGCCTGTATCGTGGTCGCCACGCCGAGTTCAGCTGCGATAAGCTCACGATCAGCCGTGATAGCCGCCAGATTGTTCATGTACTCCTTCAGGGACACGGTCATATGATTGATCGTATCGCCCAACATCTCCAGTTCGTCGCCTGAACTGATGTTGATTTCATGATCCAGATCACCCGAACCGATCATCTTGGCGCCTTCGGTCAGCACGCGGATCGGATCGGTCAAACGGTGCGACTGTACACGCGTCGCCGCCATTACAACAATAATGATGGCTACAATCGCCAGCGCGAAGAAAACCAGCATGATCGCCGTCATGCTGCTGACCGCGCTTGTCACCTGATTGGTTTCCGCAATAATATGCTCGCTGATAGCAGCCGCAGGCGCCACAACATCTTCCCGCGGCATCACCATGCCAAGGCTCCATCCTGCGGTCGAAACCGGTGCATAGGATACGAACAACGGTTTATCCGCCTGCACCTCTCGGAAGCCGCTCTCCCCCTTGCTCATTGCGTCCGCCACTTCGGAAAAGCCCTCCCGCTCGCGCAGGATGACCTGCTCATAGTTGCCGTCCACCCCCACGGTAAGATAGGGTGCAGAGATCACTACGCCGCTTTGATTGACCAAAAACGCATAGCCGTTCCGTCCAACCTCCGCATTGACGATCGACTCATTGATGTCCTCAATCAAAATATCCATGCCGAATACGCCGGCTATGTTGCCCGATGACGTTTTGACCGGAGTCGCGCAGGTGACCAGCAGGCGTCCAAACACATCCAGATAGGTTTCCGTGAACACCGTGCCGCCCTTTTCAAGTGCATCCGTGTACCAGCTTCGCTCGCGCGGGTCATATCCCTCCCCGAACAGGGTATCAGTATCATCCGCATTGTTCTTGTCATACGACATCATGAATCCGGAATCCGTAGCGAAATAAACCGAGGAGATGTTATCACCGTTTTGCCGGCAGAGCGGCTGCAGCACATAAAACGCATGTTCGACGCGCGCCTTCTCCTCGGCGATCTGCTCCTGCGAAACCGTGCTGACCGCACCGTACTGCATGACCCATTCCCCATCCCGGCCTTCGCGTCCGTCGCTGATGGTGACAGTCTGGTCGTAGATCAGCCCCACATAGCTTGCCATCAGTTCGACCTGTTCGGCAATGTCCTGCAGGCGCTGGTCGGTCAGGTCTGCCTTACCGCCTGCCTCAGAAATCAGGGTGGCTTGCGTCTGGTCGATCAGAGCCTGTTCGCTGTCGGCCGCCGCGGTATTGCCCAGCATTTCGCTGCTGTCGATCATCTTGCCGCGCGCATACTGGATGCTGACAAATGAAACCAGCGCACTGATCAGCAGCGCCAGCAGTGAAATGCTCAGCACCAGACGGATGATCTTCCGCCGGATCGCGCCTTCTTTCCCCTTGTTGCTCACCTTGTTTCACCTGCCTATGGTTTTCCGTATCGTCAGAATATTGCTGTTATCCTCATAGCGGTAGGCCACCTCGTCCATCGTCTGCTTGACCATAAAAATGCCAAGGCCGCCGATGCCGCGCTCCTCCGCAGAAAGGGTGATATCCGGATCCTGCCTCTGCAGGGGATCGTACGGCACGCCCTGATCGATCATCTCGATCTGTGCCACAGCCGGTGTACCCCCGATATCAATCCGAATGGTCGCATTACCCTCCTTGGGTGGATAAGCATAGCTGAAGATATTGACAAATATCTCTTCTACCGCAATCGAAATCTGCATCTTTATCTCTTCGGCGCATCCCGCGCTCTCCAGCTCGTCGGTGATGAAGGCCAGCACATGATCTAACTGCTCCAGCTTAGCAGGAACGCATAGTTGTTTCATCCTTTTCCTCCCTTTCTGCCTGCATTTGATCCAAATTATATAGCA
>JAHZFK010000011.1:9488-75949 GCA_019421385.1 Clostridiales bacterium | reverse complement strand
CACCGGCCGACCGGCTCCACACAGACAGATCGTATCCGTCTGCCTTATGCTGCCCAAAGGCTTTTTGTCAAGATGGAGTGACACCGGCATCAGCAACGGAGGAAAGGGTAATCCACTTGCCTTTTGCCAGAGTCGAAAGGATTAGGCTCACATCACTGCCCTGATCAGTCGAATTTCCAGACAGCGCTTCATGTGAGTATTCACGCACACATGAGGCGTTCTGTCTTTGTCATAGAGGGTGCGGGTACACAGGGACTCATGTAGTCATCATATTGTCGCAGCACTTGTGCCATAGCTTCGCTGTCTCCGCCAGAAGCCGCGCGGATCACCCAAACGGGCGGCAAATCTCTTCCTTTATGGATAGGCTCTGTCATCTTCCTCAGCCTCCTTTTCGGCATCAGCGCCGACAATGTTTCGCGCAGCTCCTGTAGCGCCTTCGTCCGGTGCCGATGAACGGTGCTCCGGGATATCCCAACGAGATCGCCGATCTCGCCGTCTGCCATGTTCAGGGTGCAGTGTAAAATCAAAATGCTCTGCTCCGTCTGTGGCAAAGCGGCAAAAGCCTCGGCCACAAGCTCGTTGTCGATATGTAGATCGTAGCCGTGCGACGAGAACACAATGCTGCCGCTGGGGTAACGATCCATGACGCAGAGCTTGTCCAGATCCTCCTAGGACAAGTCACTGAAGAAGGCTTCACGCTCTCTTTGGCGTTTCATGTTCCGCAGGTAGGCTCTGGCCTCATTTCGCAACACCTTCTTGCAAAAAGCATCAAACCGGCATTGCTCGCCATAGTCGCGGGGTTAAATTCTATCAGTTTCACCCCCTTTCCACGGGGAGTCAGGTGGTTCTCTCCCTTTCCGCTACTACCAATCCTGCGGGAACATGTTCTGCCCGCTAAACGCCTCCTTATTGAAGAAAATGTGAGAAAAGCAACAGCCGGCTCGACTGCAAGAAACAACAAAAAACGCCCGGCAGGTCACAGACCCACCGGGCGCAATAGCAAACAATATGAAGTTTATTTACATGGTATAGTTCATACTCATGGCCGAACCTCTCCGCCGACTGGAACGGGCCTTTTTTGAGCGGCTGGCCCTTGTCAGATTAGGTGGGGACAGTATCTGGCTCAGCATGGCGGCATCCTCCTTCTATGCCGTTGTGTGAGCTGTTAGGGCAAAAGGAAACGGCGGCTCGAATTGAACTGCCGTGAAAGCTACTTTTGCGCGCAGTAAGCCGTCTGCCCCGCGGCGGTTTTTTCTTTCCTGTCGCCGAGCAGATCATAGAAAATATAAAAACAGAGCCGATAACACACGAAGGTTTCCCTCAGCGTTATCGGCTCTGCGTCTTAGCGTCTGGCTCTTGGATGATGGATAAATTCAGTTGTCTTACCGCAATCAAGGTTTCATGTTTGCATTTCGGGCAATACAGCGGAAAGTTTTCTAGCACCGTATCATCGCGGATTTTCAATCGCGTTTTGCTGCCGCAAAAGGGGCATAATACCCATTCAACTTTTCCCATAATGATGCCTCACGCATTTAATGCTGCTGCTCTTTACCGAGCAAAATTTGCTTCACAACATTAACATAGTGATCGGCTTGTCGCGTTTCAAATGGGATAACACGCGACCACATTCTTAAGCCTTGATAGTAATATAAAATCAAGTCCGCGATCTGGTCAGCATCAACATCATTAAACTCTCCATTATCCATTCCATACTTGAGCAGACCGACCCATCTTTTTCTCGCTTTTTCGTTGACTTGAATGAAGAATTCCTCGTTTCCCATATTGGCGTATTCGTAAATCGCCAGACTTAACGAAGACTCTTTTTCCATAATTTCGTGCCGCATCGTTTCAAGCATATCTTCCAATATACTTACGGCACTTTCTTTGTTTTCCATGCGATCATCAATCGCATATTCCTTTGAAATTATATCGGAAAAGATTTGTTGCGTTCCCGAATAATAACGATAAAGTCCACCACGGCTCAATCCTGTTTTTTCACAAATATCCGTCATGGTCACAGCTTTAAAACCTTTTGCCGCAAAAAGCAAATATGCCTCTTGCAGAATTTTTTCTTTTGTTTTTGTCCCCTTCGTCCCCATGCTATACTTCTACTTCCTCTCGCAATACGGAATACAAACAGTAAGAAAGAATTTTCCCGTTTTTATACACTCCATTTCGCATTGTGCCTTCATAGGTAAATCCAGCTTTCTCTAAAACACCTCTGGAGCCCGCGTTACATTCAAACGGTTCTGCATAGATACGGACAATATCAAATGCAGTAAAAGCTTCTTTGCAAATACGCTGCACCGCTTCCGTCGTAATGCCATTACGCCAATATTTCTCAGCAAGCCAATATCCCAGTTCGCCGGATTTTTCAAATACATCTTCTTGAAGGGTAATGCCTATGCTCCCCACGGCTTTGCCGTCAATAACAATTGCTCTGGTGATTTGTCTCTGCCCCTCATGTGCAACGCAGTCATCGATAAACCACTTTGCATCATCTAGCGTATAAGGAAACGGGAAAGTATTTCGAAGATTATTTGCAATATTCGGATTATTCGCAGCTACTACAAGACTGTCGGCATCATCGTGCTTCCATTCTCTCAAAATAAACTCCAACATAACTGACACCTCCAAAAAGCGACATTATTGTCTCTTAATTATACGACACCATTGTCGCTTTTGTCAACAAGGCCAATATAAAGATTTAAAACCAGTCGCAGTGGCAATATGGAGTACATTTCCTTTGCGAAACGGAATCACAGCAAAATCAATAACATCTATATTTGTCTGCTTCTTGCCAAATCCCCCAAATTTCAATTCTTTCCTGCTCCGTTTATAAGATCGGCACATACAATTCACAGAGATGTCGATCCACCAGTTCTTTCCTATAACATTCCATGACTGGTCTGTTCGGGTCCAGAATCCGGTTTTGCCGAATCGTTTCATCAAAGCATTTTTGCCATGCCGCTGTAATGGATGCGGCGGTATGTTCAATCAGAAATACAAGATACTTACCGCCTCGTATTTCTCTTGTCGAAATTTCCCCACCAAAATCCTCATTGGTAGAAATGTTCGCGCAGACATCATATCTGCACAAGCGGCTTTCTGTGACCTGGGGGTCATCCAAAGGAATCGCCCAAATTGTTGTTTTAGAATGATACAAACGCTTTTCAACCAGCCATTGTTTGAAGGTGTTCATCAACTCGCGGTTCGCATCCCCATACGCACCCGTTCCTCTCATATATACCACCGTATAAGGCGGTATCGTTTTCTCGTTTATCTGAATGTAAAAGCTCAACAGAAAATCTCCCATTCACAAAGTACATCGATGTCTAAACAGATGGTAAACCCAATTAAAATGATTTTCAAGAACTTTTTTAAAAGGATGCCACCTCATCCAAACGCCTTTTTGATTTCATCCAGTTCATGCCGCTTCTCCAGTGCGATTGAATCATTTAGATTGATCTTCCCGTTTCGGTTGCAAGCTCCAGAACACCACATTCATCAGAATGACAATCAGCAAAACAACCGCCATCGCTGCCCAAAACCCCATATTGATCCCTAAAAAAGAAGTAGTTCCGAATAAGTCCATCCAGATCGTTGCCCAATTCATATCAAACACCTCCAACCTTTAGAGTAATTCGCCATAGTGCCGCACATAAGCCTTTTTCAAGCTGGTTGCCAATACCATATAAAGCAGGATACAGGGAATCAGGTAGGCGAAATAAGCGACGGGCAGGGCCACAAAGCCGAGCATAGCTCCAAAAGGCGTAAATGGAATAATGGTAAGTACGGCAATTCCGGTCAACGTCAGCAGGGTCAGCGGCGCAGAGGCTCGGCTTTGGATAAAGGGCAGCTTGGGCGTGCGGATCATATGGATGACAAGCGTTTGGCTCCACATGGACTCCACAAACCAGCCAGCTTGGAACAATCCGATATGCTTTGCCTGCATCATGGCCAGTTGCGCTCCGCTGAAATGGGCAGGCAAATCGTTAAACAGTACGCCTCCCGAGATAAACAGCGGACAGAACACAAAGTACATGAACAAATAAGTGGTGAAGTCAAAGATCGAGCTGGTGAGCCCAATCCAGATCATAAAGTTGCCCACACTGGATGCATCCCACTTTCGGGGCTTCGCAATAAACTCTTCGTCCACATTGTCCCAAGGAATCGCAGTGCATGACAAATCGTAGATCAGGTTCAGAAAAATCAGATGTACGCTCATCATGGGCAGGAAAGGCAGCAGCGCTGATGCTGCCAACACCGAGAACATATTGCCGAAGTTGGAAGAAGCGGTCATCTTGATGTATTTGATCATATTGGCATAGGTTTTGCGGCCTTCAATAATGCCTTGCTCCAACACCATCAAATCTTTTTCCAGCAGGATAACGTCTGCCGATTCCTTTGCGACATCGACTGCGGTATCCACTGAAATGCCGATGTCAGCTGCTTTCATAGCAGCAGCGTCATTGATGCCGTCCCCCATGAACCCGACGATGTGACCGTTCTCCCTCAGAACGGAGACCACGCGCGCCTTCTGGTCTGGGGTCAGCTTCGCAAAAACATCGGTCGATTCCGCGGCTTTCGCCAGCTCCGCATCGCTCATCCGTTCAATATCCGCGCCCAACAGCATATTGCGCACCTTCAACCCCACCTGTTTGCAGATCGTACGGGTGACCTTGTCGTTATCGCCGGTCAGGATTTTGGTCGTTACGCCATGATCTTTCAAGGCTTGGATGGCATCCGCGGTGGATTCCTTTGGCGGATCAAGGAAAGCCAGATAGCCGATCAGCACCATATCACATTCATCTTTCGCCCCAAATGTGCCTACCGGCGAGGGATTGCTTTTTTGTGCAATAGCAAGCACGCGGAAACCCTTATCATTGAGATCATCCACCGTCTGCAGAATGCGGTGGCGCACTTCATCTGTCAGCGGCTGCACATTGCCGTCACACTCCGCGAAGGCGCAGATCGACAGCATTTCCTCCACAGCACCTTTGGTCACCATCTGTGTCTTTCCGGTTTTATCCTGCACAACGGTAGTCAGACGCCGACGGGTAAAATCAAATGGAATCTCGTCTACCTTCCTGTAGTGTTCCGACAAATCCACCAGCCGAGAGTCCTCGGCCTCTGCTTCCTCAGTCTTCCGAATGATAGCCAAATCCATCAGATTTTTGTACCCGGTTTGAAAATAGCTGTTGAGATACGCATGGCGCAGCACCCTGTTGTCATCTTCGCCATTGACATTCAGGTGATATTCCAGCACCACCTGATCCTGGGTCAAGGTTCCGGTTTTATCTGTGCAGAGGATGTCGATCGCCCCAAAATTCTGGATTGAGTTCAGGTTCTTGACAATCGTCTGCTTTTTGCTCATGGACACCGCGCCTTTGGCAAGGCAGGTGGTCACAATCATAGGAAGCATTTCCGGGGTCAGCCCCACGGCAATGGAAATACCGAACAGGAAAGCATCCAGCCAATCGCCTTTGGTCAGACCATTGATAAAAAACACCAGCGGAACCATCACCAGCATAAAGCGGATCAGAACCCAAGAAACCGCATTGACGCCTTTGGTAAAGCTGGTTTCCACCGCCTCTCCGGCAACGGCAGATGCCATAGAGCCGAACAGCGTATTGTCTCCCACACACACCGCCACGGCGGTCGCGCTGCCTGAAACCACATTGCTTCCCATAAACGCAATATTGGTATAATCCGTTACACTTTCCTTTTCCTCGCTTACATTGGGCGTTTTCTCCACAGGTTCGCTCTCGCCTGTCAGGCTGGCCTGACTGATGAACAGGTCCTTTGACTCCAGAATGCGTACATCGTCTGGAATCATATCCCCGGCAGACAGATGCACAATATCACCCACGACCAATTCATCCATAGGGATTTCTGTTTTTTCCTGATTTTTGCGTGTAACCGTACAGGTGGTGGTAATCATGGCCAGCAGTTTTTCCGCTGCATTGCCGCTTCTGGATTCCTGCACAAAACGGAGTGTACCGGAAATGATGACCATGGTCAGGATAATAACCACGGTCAGACAATCAAAATCCTCCGGTGTACTGTCAAACAGCGAAAAGTATGGAAAAATCATATCCGTTATTGTGGACACCAGCGCCAGACAAAACAGGATGGCGGTAAACGGATTGACAAATGCGTCAACCAACCGCTTTGCGAAAGACTTTTTCTTCTCATGCGTCACCTTGTTGCTGCCGTATTGGGCTCGGCTTTTGGATACCGCTTCCGCGTCAAGGCCGCAAAGTGTGGTGCGCAGCTCTTTCAAAACGCTTTTCGTCGAATTGGTTGCCGCATCCTCAAGGCGACGGTTCTGTTCCTCGCGGATAGCTGCCCTCTCCGCTGCCTGACGGGCAGAAATTCGATTTTCTTTCTTGTTCATCGTTATTTCCCTCCTTAAATCAAAGCAATCCCGTTCGCACCTCTTCCTCCTTCCGTGCTAAATCAGTATAAAAAAATCGCAAGAAAGATCACATGGTCAAAACCTTGCGATTTTCTTGCGATTCGGTAAGAATTTCTGATTACAGTTTGTCGTTAAATTTATAGCCGATGCCCCAAATGGTCAGGATGTATTCGGGCGAATCCGGATTTGGCTCTATTTTCTTCCGCAATTTCCGGATAAATGCCATGATATTACTATCATCCAGTAAGTAATCATTCTCCCACACGGCCTGATAAATCTGCTCCTTTGTAAAGACCTCTCCTCGGTTCCGGGCTAAAAAACACAAAATGTCAAACTCCTTGGGTGTCAACGGAATTTCTATCCCATCCCGGCTCACGCGACGCAATCTCAAATCAATGCAAAGGGCACCGCAGCAGATCGTATTGCTTTCCGAAAGCGTAGTCCAGCCGTCTTCGAGTTCCAGCATCAGGGAACCAACATTGCCCTCCATGAGGTCCCTGAGGCCTTCCATCAACTCCTGTGTATTTGGAGTGCCTATTTGGGCAATTCGCAGTTGATCTAAAAGCCACCCAGCCAAAGAGGAATCCAAAGCGACACAGCCAATATTTCTTTTCATTGTAGATTCCTCCTTTCTCAAAGCAGTTCGTGATACCGACGGATATACCATCGCTTGGCCAATGTGACCCACAGCAGATACAATATAACAGTGATCCCTAAAAACACAAAATAAACGGGCGGCAAAGAGGTCAATCCAATCAACTCACCCATCGGGGTAAAGGTCAGGATGGTAAAAAGCACGGTACCCAGCAAAGTGACCAGCATGACCGGGCGAGATGGCCTGCTTTGCAGCAGCGGTACTTTTTGTGTGCGCAAAAGATGCAGGATCAGTATTTGCGTCCACATAGATTCCAGAAACCACCCTGTTTGAAACAATACGATAAAGCGAGCCTGCTCCTCGCTGCCCGCCAGAGCAGGAAAAGCACCACCGCAAACTGCGGGACACAACACAAAAAACAAATACGTAAAAGTAATGATATCAAAAACAGAACTGATCGGCCCAAAAAACCGCATAAATCGCCCTAATGTCCTGCCAGACCATTCCAATGGTTTCGAGCAAGCTGCCTCATCCACATGATCCCAAGGAAGTGCAAGGCACAAAATATCATACAGAAGATTGAGCAGCAGAAGCTGCAAGGAGGTCATAGGGAAAAACGGCAAAAATACACTGGCAATGACAATCGAAAAAATATTGCCGAAATTAGAGGAAGCGGTGATCTTAATATATTTTGACACGTTCGCAAAGGCTTTCCGACCTTCTTTGATCCCTTCTTCCAACACATTCAGGTCTTTTTTCAGCAGAACAACATCCGCCCCCTCTTTGACGGCCTCCGCTGCTGTGTCTACCGATATGCCTACATCCGACTCCACAATCGCCGGCAAATCGTTCATGCCATCCCCTAAAAAGCCTACTGTGTGTCCATTATCCCGGAGTATCTGAACGATTTGCACCTTCTGTTTCGGTGACAGTTCGGAAAACACTGTAGTATGCTCAATCTTGATCGAAATCTCGTTGTCGGTCAACTGCTCCAGTTCTCCGCCTGTCAGCGTGTGTACCGTATCAATCCCCAATCGTCGGCAGATAGAAGCCGCAACATCCCGGTTATCCCCGGTCAATACTCTCACGTCAACGTGCAGTTTTTGCAGTTTATCAATTGCAGCAGCGGCGCTTCGCTTGGGCGCATCAAAAAATGCCAGATAGCCCAGCAGAATGCATCCGTTCTCGTCTTCCCGCGACAGCTTCGCCTGCTGCATCGACTTATACGCCACAGCCAGAACCTTCATGCCATCTTCCAGCATTTCATCCACAATAGCATGGATACTGGCGTTCCCATCGCTGTCAATGCCATGGCGTTCCCCTCTATATTCAATATGGCTGCATCTGCGGCACACTTCATCGACGCTTCCCTTGATGATAAGCAGATTTTCCTCTTGGTGCCTGACCAGAACACTGGCGCACCTTCGCTCATGATCGAAAGGCAGCTCATCCAGCTTTTGGTATTGTGTTTCCAACTCCTGATACTGCATACCTTGCCCCGGCATTGCCTTACATTTGAGAATTGCATCATCCAAATGATTTTGGACACCGGTATGATAACGGCTGTTCAAATACGCAAGATGTAAGACCCGCTGGCTCTCATTGCCCAAAATATCCATGTAATATTCCAAAGATATTTTGTCTCCGGTCAAAGTCCCGGTTTTGTCCACACACAAAACATCCATGCTTCCAAAGCCCTGCATCGCATTGATGTTTTTGACCACCGTTTGCTTTTTGCCCATAGCTGCACTGCCTTTCGCCAGGCAGGCATTGATCACCATCGGAAGCATTTCCGGCGTCAGACCAACGGCAACCGAGAGCGCAAACAGAAAGGCGGAAATCCAGTCACCTTTCGTCAGTCCACAGGCCGCAAATACAACAGGAATCAAAACAGCCATAAAGCGGATGAGCACCCATGCAATGGAGTTTGCCCCTTGGTTGAACCCATTTTTGAGATGAGATTCTGCTATTGAAAATCCACCGTAAACGGCATCCTTGCCAACAGCCAGTACGATTCCCTCACCGATTCCCCCAGTGACCGATGATCCCATAAACACAAGGTTATGATAATCCGCATAAGAACGGGCTTGTCCGCGAGAAAGAAGGTCGGCATTTTTTTCTAAGATTGCACTTTCCCCCGTCAAAACCGATTGCGAAACAAACAAATCTTTTGCCGCAGTCAACCGGATATCTGCAGGGACGCGATCTCCGGCAACGATTTGTACTTTGTCACCTACTACCAGTTCTGCTGAGGAAATCTTCCTCCATGTACCATTCCTGCGCACCCGCACAGTGGAGGAAACCATTTTCGTCAAGTGATCCGCAATGCGTTTTGCGCGGAGTTCCTGAATAAAACGCACGATCCCGCTGATCAGCAGCATACATAAAATGATGGCCGAGGTAGTAATATTACGGCTGAAATTCGATTCCAGCACGACATCGGTCAAAAAAGAAATGCCTGCCAGCGAAAATAATATAACGGTAAATGGGTTGATAAAGGCTCTCCTCAAACGATAGAGCACCGTATCCGATGCACGACCAGATAAAACATTCTTTCCGTATCGCACACGGCTTTCTTCTATCTGTTCCTCGTCATAGCCTTGATCGGAAATGTCAAAATCCCGATATAGCGTATCCATGTCCATATATGCATAGTCAAGCACGCGTCCATGAATGGTACGGTCGCTTTTCATTCTTCTCACCTCCATGTGATTGTTATTATCATATCATAGAACGGTTCGCTTCACTCCAATCGAAATCTTGCTTTTTTCTTGTTTTGATTCTGTGATGAAGCGCATATGCTTTGTGACTCAATTACAGAATCCTGTCTGACATACCGGTATACTATATTCATCAACAAGATAAACAAAGGAGTGTTTGAGATGTCTGTCTTAACCATTACTAATACAAACTTTGAATCTGAGGTTCTGTCTTCCGAGCAGCCCGTTCTGATTGACTTCTGGGCCAGCTGGTGCGGCCCCTGCCGTATGCTCTCTCCGGTCATTGACAAAATCGCGGATGAAACTTCCGATATCAAGGTCGGGAAGGTGAATGTAGATGAGCAGCCAGAACTGGCTCGCCAGTTTGGCGTTATGAGCATTCCGATGCTGGTTGTGATGAAAAACGGCAAAATCATGCAGCAATCTGTCGGTGTGCAGCCCAAGGAAGCCATTTTGAGTATGATCCGATAAGCCTTAATGGGAGGATTTGTTTCCCCCAATTTTTGAGACAGCGGAGCATGACGACTGAGAACAGAATAAGGAGCGCATGAAATGAACAAAACCGTTATCATTGGCGGTGTGGCCGGTGGTGCCAGCTGCGCCGCAAGACTGAGAAGATTAGATGAAACCGCCCAAATCATCATACTGGAACGCGGAGATTATATCTCCTATGCCAATTGTGGTTTGCCGTATCATGTGGGCGGTGTCATCCCGTCGAGGGATGCCCTTTTGGTGCAGACCCCGCAAGCGATGAAGCAAAAGTTCAACATTGATGTCCGCGTCCGCAATGAGGTTATGTCGATTGACCGGAACAAAAAGACTGTTACGGTCAAAAAGCTCGACAACGGCGAAACCTACGAGGAATCCTATGATACTTTGGTGATCGCCACAGGTTCGTCTCCGCTGCGTCCGCCCATCCCCGGCATTGACTCCTCTCGGATTCAAACGCTTTGGACGGTCAACGATACCGACCGAATCCGTTTGGCCGTGATGCAGCAGCACGCCAAAACAGCAGCCGTCATCGGCGGCGGCTTCATCGGTTTGGAAATGGCCGAAAACCTGCGTCATGCCGGTCTTTCTGTCTCTCTGATTGAAGCGGCGGATCAAGTCATGGCGCCGCTCGACCCCGAAATGGCCGCAATGCTGCATGCCAACATCCGTGAAAACGGTGTGGCTCTTTATCTGGGAGATGGTGTTGCCTCTTTCGAAGAAAACGATAATTCGGTCACCATCGCCTTGAGCAGCGGCAAAAAGATAGAAGCTGAAATCGTCATTTTGTCGATCGGTGTTCGGCCAAACAGCCAATTGGCCAAAGACGCCGGGCTCTCGCTCAATGCACGCGGCGGCATTTGCGTGGACGATCATCTCCGAACCTCTGACGCTTCGATTTATGCGGTTGGCGATGCCATTGAAGTCGAGGATTTTATCTTCCATGACCGCACGATGGTGCCCTTGGCAGGACCGGCCAACAAGCAGGGACGCATTGCGGCAGACAATATTGCCGGCGGTCAGGAGACCTACCAAGGCACGCAGGGCACCAGCGTTGCCAAGGTATTCGACCTTGCTGCAGCCTCCACCGGCGCGAATGAAAAAACACTGCAAAAGCGCGGGCTTGTGAAAGGCAAGGACTACGAAAGTATTGTCATCACGCAAAATTCCCATGCCGGTTATTATCCCGGTGCCGTTCCACTGACGTTAAAGCTGCTCTTCTCTCTGGACGGCGGTAAAATCTTCGGTGCGCAGATCGTGGGCCGTGACGGCGTAGATAAACGTATCGACACGCTGGCTGTCGCCATACGGTTGGGTGCCGGCGTTCCGGAGCTGAAAAACCTGGAATTGGCCTATGCACCGCCGTTTTCCTCTGCAAAAGACCCGGTGAATATGGCGGGGTTTGTTGCCGAGAACGTCCTGCGCAAACTGGTTGTATTCTCCGACTGGGATCTCTCCAAAGAACCGGATGACGCCATTTTGCTCGATGTGCGCGAAAAAGTGGAGGTCGCAGCATTTGCGCTGCCCAATGCCGTTCATATTCCGTTGGGTGAATTGCGCGACCGGATGCAAGAACTTGACCCCACCAAGGAAATCATTACATTCTGCGCCATTGGCGTGCGCTCCTACAATGCTGCCCGTATTTTGATGCAGCATGGCTTTGAAAACGTAAAGCTATACCCTGCCGGAACACGGTTTTACCAGTCGCTCTATCCGCAATCTGCGGTCTCCCCTGCCGCAGCGGAGCAGGTTTCCGATACCGGATATGTAAAAACAATGCCACTCCCTGAGCATTGAAAATGAATACCCCCTGATGCCGCTTGCGTTTTGCTGCATCAGGGGGCATTTTATTTCTGTTCCGGCCCATAAATTAGCTTGCTCAGTTTTTCTTTATCCATGACCCGTATCTCGCCTCTCGACAGGGCGACGATGCCTTCACCGGCAAAATATTTGAGCATACGGGAAACCACCTCCCGCGCGCTTCCCATATAGCGTGCAATCTGCTCATGCGTCATTTTGATGCTGTTGCTGCCTGTTTTTGCCGTCTCATCCCACAGAAAGATCGCAAGGCGCTTATCCACACCCATAAAGAGGATTTGCTGCATCGCCCACATCACATCGGAAAAGCGGGTCGTCGCCAATTCGTATCCAAAGCATTTCACATAGATGTTTTCTTCTGCAATCTGATGGAAAACAGCGGAATTGATTAAAAAAACATCCGTATCCTCCTCCGCATCAATGAAAACATCAAACGTGATCGCATCCAGCACACAGGAGGCGGACAAAATGCAAATATCGCGGGAAAACAGTCGGTATAACGTCACATCCCGCCCCTCTTCCGACAGCATATAGGTGCGCAGCTGTCCTTGCTTCACCAACAAAACGCCGATGCAATCGGCATTTCCGCTATGAACCACTGCGCCTTTGGCATAATGGGCCGAAATTGTATTATCGCATAGCTGCTGTTTCTGTTTTGCATCCAAATGCTCCCAGAAAGCACACTGTTTGAGATATATCTCGCAAGACTCGCTTTGCATCGCTCTGTCTCCTTTCCGCTGCGGCAACCGCTCCTGTATCCAACACCGATACAGTACCACATTTCACTGCACAGGTCAATCCAAGCCATTCCCCGTTTTTGTCGGCATCCATCGTTTTGTGACCCGCGCACAGAAACCGCGGTATTTTTGATGTATACTGATTCTCGCTGTCCAATATGCAAAGTGCAGTCAAACCAATTTTACTTCTGCATACGCTGCAACTGAAAATATTCTATGACTTGGAGGCTTCATCATGGCAAACACAACCAGAATACCCCGCAAAGCCGCTGTTTTACAGGAACAGTGCGTCGCATGCGGCTGCTGCGCAAAAGTATGTCCGCTTCATGCCATCACCATTTACCATGGCATTTATGCCACAGTAGATGCTGACAAATGCGTTGGCTGCGGAAAGTGCGCAAAAGAATGTCCGGCATCGGTGATTGAGATTCGGGAGGCAACCGTATGAAAAAGAAATGGTATGATTACCTATGGATCGTGACCCTTGTGTATTTGGTGCTCGGCTTTTTCAACATCCTGTTTGCATGGCTCGGGCTTCTGTGCTTTTTCATTCCGCTCATTATCTCGGTCGCCACAGGCACCAAAGGCTACTGCAACCGATACTGCGGCAGAGGCCAGCTGTTCGGCCTGCTGGGCGGGCGTTTTGGTCTGTCCCGCAAGCGGGATGTACCAAACTGGATGAAAAGCAAGTGGTTCCGCTATGGCTTTCTCATTTTCTTCTTCGCCATGTTCTTCCAAATGCTGTGGAATACTTATCTGGTGTTTGCTGGCGCATCCGACCTCAAACAAGTCGTCACCCTGCTTTGGACGTTCAAACTCCCGTGGCAGTGGGCCTATCACGGCACGATTCTGCATCCCGGCGTCGCGCAATTCGCCTTCGGCTTTTATAGCGTGATGCTGACCTCCACCATTCTTGGCCTGATCACGATGCTGTTATTCAAGCCACGTAGCTGGTGTGTCTATTGCCCGATGGGCACCATGACACAGCTGATCTGCAAAGCCAAGCACGCCGGAAAAGAGAACCGCGTCTGAGCAAAAGCAGCGACTTTCTGCTCTACACGCCCTGTGTGCTCTCACTTTTCTGCTGCTGCAACGGCAAACAGGCCACCAGTTCAAATTTACCGTCCTGCGCTGTGGTTTCCAGCGTGCCGCCATAGCGTGCGGCGATCTCACGCATACTGCGCAGACCGAAGCCATGCTGCGCTGCATCCGCCTTGGTCGTACCAAACAGACCGTCCGCCGTCCGCCTGCGCTCACCCGCGCAGGCGTTGACCACGCGCAGCATCAGCAGACCCTTATCCGCACGGGCGCGTACCAGAATCCGCTTGTCGTCGGTTTCCCGCGCGGCTTCGATCGCGTTGTCCAGCGCGTTGCCGAAAAGTGCGCACAAATCGGGGGCCGCGATGGGCAAAGCCGCCGGCAGCGCCCCCTCAAATACAAGTTCCAGACCCGCTTCCGCGGCGTCATGCGACTTTGCCGTCAACACGACATTGACCGTGTCGTTTTCGCACCACCGTGCGCCTGCGGCAACGCCCGCATCCTGCTGCAAAGCTTGCACATAGTCTGCTGCTCCGCTCGCATCCCCACGCGCCAGTAGACCGGACAGTGCGGTCAGATGATTGCGCAGGTCGTGCCGCAAGCGACGCGCCTGCGCCTGTTCGCGCTGCACGCTTTGATAATATACCTCGCGCATTTCGGCCAACTGCTGCGCCTGCTCCAGTGCTTGCTGACGCGAGAGCAGCACCACAGCAAACAGCAATGCAATAGCTGAGATGAACTGAAACGGCAGCAGCGTATAAAATGCGGCGTCGATGATGCCATCAGCCATATTTCCTGTATAAAACCGAACATCCCACAGGGAAAACGCCAACTCACTCAGCAGCGGCGCGAGTGACAGCAACCCAATGAGCGCCCACAACCGTCCGGACAAGGAAATGTGCCCCTCCTCCGGCAACGCGCGCCGCATCACCAGCCACACGGCCAGCCATATCCCAAGCTTCCACGCGACCGCTCCCCAGTATCCGTCTGCGCCGGGCAGCACGGCGCGTGTGTCCACGATCATGCTCCACGCAATGATCCACTCGAAAAAAATCACACCGACCACCAGCCGCGCCAGACGGCTGCCGCCGTAACCGATCAGAAACGCCGCCAGCAAAACCGGGAACAGGTAAAGCGGATTGCCGTCCCCGACCCATGTCGGCATACCAAGCGCCGCACCTATGACCAAACAAGGCGCGGCCGCGCATATTCGGCTCTTGGGCGCAGCTAGAAAACGCCGCGCGGTGCGCGCCGGGAAAATCCCGCCCAGCAGGCAGATCAGCACCCAGCAGATCAGATCCCAAGCTGTCATCCGAACGCCTCCTTTAATCCAACATGGCACGCGCCAGCGCTGCCAAAGCCGCCGACTGATGCGCACGGCTGACCGGCAGCCGTTCTTCCCCGATGACGACTGTGCCGTTCTCTACCCGATCAACCGCTGCGGCGCGCACCAGATACCGCTGATGGATGCGTACAAAAGCTGCGCCCGACTGCCGCTCAACCTCATCCAAACGGGCGTAAAACGTCACACGGCGCGTATCGGTCACACAAGTGACCTGCCGACGGTCGGAACAGAAATAACGGATGGTGCTTTTCGGGATACGGTACATCCCGTCGCGGTTCTGGCACACAAACACCTGCTCGGCCTGCCGAAACAGCGCCGCCATCGCGCGGGTCAATACATCGTCGATCTGCGCCTGCTGCGGCGGCTTGAGCACATAGCCCAGCGCGCCGACTGTATACCCGTCGAACACATAGTCCGTGTAGCCGGTCACGAAAACGATTTGCAAGCTGCTGCTCTGCGCACGCAGCTTTTTTGCTGTCTCCATGCCGTTCATACCGCCCATTTCAATATCCAAAAACACGAGGTCAAGCTCACCCGCGTGCTTGTCCAACCATCCGGTCAGCCCCTCGCCCGAAGAAAATTCATACATCTGACACTCGACCGTCCGCGCGTCCAGCAGCCGCTCTGTCATCGTGTGCAGCTGCTGCCTTGCTTCCGCCGCGTCATCACAGATACCGATGCGAAGCATTTTTCCGCCCCCTGTTCATGCAAACTCCGACCGATTTTTCTCCGGTCGCTGTCCCTCATTATAGCACAGCCCTCTTTTCCAGCCAAACCAAACTTGACAACAAATGTGTCGGTTTTGACATCACCGTCATACCGCGCGCCAAACTTTACAACCGGCCTGCCAAAAATGGCAGGCCGGTTTGCGTGTGCCCCAAAACGGAAGTATGCTGAAACCAGAAAGAGAAACCGCGACACCATTCCAGAGGGCAACCAAAATAACCGTAAGCATCACCGTTTCCCGTATCCGGACTGTATGTCATTCCGACTGACGCGCCACAGCTGCCCCTAAGTGGGTGTTCTATGTGTTCTATCCGTCCCATCTGTCTGTCATCAAAATATTACAATTTGTTATATTTTGAAAGGAGTATGCAAAATGTTATCCGTTCAAAATCTGCACAAGAGCTATCAGGTCGGCAAAACCACCTATGAAGTGCTCAAAGGCGTTTCGCTGCAAGTGGAGGAGGGGGAATTTGTGGCCGTGATGGGGCCGAGCGGGTCGGGCAAAACGACGCTCCTCAATTGCATTTCCTGCTATATCCCCGCCGACAGCGGCAGCATCACGCTCGGCGGCGAGGAGATCGCACGGCTGGGCGAGGACGCGCTCGCCCGCGTGCGCAACCGCAAGCTGGGCTTTGTGTTTCAGGACTTTCTGCTACTGGACGGTCTGACCGTGCGTGACAACATCCTGCTGCCGCGTATCATCGCCGGGCAGTCCGACGCGTCCATGGAATCCGATGCGGACAGCCTGTGCGACGTGTTCGGCATCACCGCGATCCGCGACAAGTACCCCGCCGAGATTTCGGGCGGTGAAAAACAGCGCACAGCGGTCGCCCGCGCGCTCATCAACCGACCGCTGCTCATTCTCGCAGATGAACCGACCGGCAATCTGGATTCCAAGTCCTCCCGTGCGGTCATCGACAGCTTTGCGCAGGCACGGCGCGCGCTCGGTGCGACCATCTTCATGGTCACACACGATTCCTTTGCCGCCTCCTTCTGCGACCGTGTCATCATCCTGCGCGACGGCGTGGTGTGGCGCACCCTTTCCAAGGGCGCGCAGGAGCGCGGTGCATTTCAGGACACACTGCTGGATGCCATCCGCGAAATGGGAAAGGAGTGAGCGGTATGCGTACCTTTTCCGAAGTCTACGCTGCGCTGCGGCGCAAAAACCGCGGGCAGTACGGCCTGCTGGCCGGATGCTGCTTCTTTTCCGTGCTGCTCATCACGGCTTATGCCTGCATGATGCGCTCCCCCACCATCCTGACCGTGCTGCCCGAGGGCGGTGACAGCCGCAAGCAGGTGATGATGGTGTTCGTATTGGCTGTCATCGGCTGCGCGGTGTTCACCACCTACGCCGCTGGATTGTTCTTCCGTCAGAAATCCCGTGAAACCGGCGTATTTCTCGCGCTGGGCGCGTCGCGTCGTCAGCTGCGCAACGAACTGGGACGCGAACTTGCGGTGCTGTCTCTGAGCGCTTGTGCCGCAGGTGCAGTCCTCGGCGCGCCGCTTTCCTGGGGCATCTGGCAATGCTTCCGCCTGCTGCTGGTCGATTCGGAAGAAATGCCACTTGCCTTTGACCCGCAGGCCTATCTGCTCGCACTGGTTTTTTCGGCCTATGTGGTCATCATGTTGTTTTTGCTCGCCGCGCGCTTCATCCGACGCACCAACATCATCGACATTGTGCAGGAATCCCATAAATCCGAACCCATCCATGCTGTCCCGCGCTGGTATGGCCCGGTCGGGATCGTGCTTGCCGTGTGCGGAGCGCTGCTCGGCTACCTGATGCCCTCTTTTTTTGTCCGTGTGCTGCATTGGTACGCACCCGGCTGGGTGGACGCTGTGTTTTATCTGCCCACGCTGCTCGGCCTGTATATGGTGCTGCTGCACACGGTTGTCAATGGTTGGCGGCGTCATAAAAACCGCTACAAAACCATCATTTCGGATGCCATGATGAAATTCCAAGGCCGCCAGACCGTGCGCAACATGCTCGTCATGGCACTTCTGATTGGCGGGGCATACTTTGCTTCGTTCTACGCGCCCATGTTGGGCAGCAGCATGGCGCACAGCTACGACACGCGTCCCATCGACTTCGCCTACCACTGGCGCGCGGATCAAGATATCCCCCAGCGGGACGAAGTGCAACGGCTGGCAGACGAAGCCGCAGTCGAGATCACCGCATGGGCACAGCAGAAGGCGGCTGTTCTGGGCACCGACGGCACCTACTCGATCGAGACCGAAACCGGCTTCGGCACAACCTATACGACCGCCTACGCTGAGCTGCTGAACGGCGCGACGTTTTTCTCGGAACGCGCATACAACGCCCTGACCGGACAGAATATCGACATTCAGCCCGGCACCTGCGCCAACGTGCTCGACGACGAGGGCGGCAGCAGCTACCTGTCCGGCGGCGACGTGACCCACCTGACCAATATGACGACCGGCAAAACGCTCGACGTAACGCCTGCCGAACCGCTGTGCTACTCCCTGCTGCTGGGCTGCTGTGTGCTGGATGATGCGGATTATGCTGCTATCACCGCCGAGTTGAACAATATCTACCGCGAGGAATATGTATTCTTCAATGTTGCGGACGCAGAAAACAGCTACGCTTTTGCCAAGGCACTGTTTTACGAAATCGTCAACCGCTCCGGCCCCGAGGTCGAAGTCGGCGACTACTACGATGATGTGTCGGCTGCCATCGCTGCGCAGAAGGGCGAACCTTATGACTTCGCTCCGGAGAATGCTGCCGCGCTCGGGCTGGACACCATCGACTATGCCGACCGCGATTCCTCCGCGTTCCGCCTCTACTGGAAGTACATGCCGCAGTTCCGCGTGCTGGACAAAAACGACTTCATCACCACGATGGCAGTGTTCCTGATGCTGTTCGTGTTCATCGCGCTGGTCTGTTTTGCAGCGGTCATCGTGATTGCATTCACCCGCTGCATGACCATCGCACTGACGAGCGCGCGCGTATATGACGATCTGCGCCACCTCGGCGCACCTAACGCCTACTTGTTCCGCGCTGTGCGCGCACAGGTCAGCCGCGTGTTTGTTGTGCCCGCGCTGACCGGCACCGGCCTGATCTGGGCGTTTTATATGATTATGCTGTACTTCAACGGAACACCCTATGGGTTTACCGGCAGCGAGCTGCAAGGTATGATAACCTGTGCCGCCGTGGTGACCGCCGTGTCCGCGCTGCTATATCTGGTCTATCGACTGACGCGCCGCAGCGTCTGCCATGCGCTGCACATCCACACCTGACTTCCTTGCCCGTGCGTATGCCCTTCCCGTTGGCATACGCGCGGGTTTTGTGCTACAATAGGCCAAGAGGTGATACCCCTGTGAACCAGATTTTGATTGTCGAGGACGATGCAGCGCTCGGCCGCGGGCTGGTGCTCGCGCTATCGGACGACACGCGCGCCTGCACGCTTGCCAAAAGCTGTGTGGAAACGCGTCAGGCGCTGCAAACCGCATACTTTTCGCTTGCTTTATTAGATATCAATCTGCCGGACGGCTCAGGACTATCTCTGCTGGAGGAAATCCGCGCCGCAGGCGGCCCTCCGGTTATCCTGCTGACCGCAAACGATCTGGAAACCGATATCGTCACCGGTCTCACACTGGGCGCGGACGATTATATCACAAAGCCCTTTTCGCTGGCCGTGCTGCGCGCCCGCGTAGATGCCGCGCTGCGCCGTACCGCGCCCGCCCCGTCTGCCGCTGTGTTTCGGCAGGACGGTTTTGTATTCGATTTCGATGCGCTTTCCTTTTCTGCGGACGGGCGCGCGGTGCAGCTGTCCCAGACCGAGCAGCGGCTGCTGCGCCTGCTGATTGAAAACCGTGGTCATACCGTACCACGCGGCACACTGCTCGACCGCATCTGGACGGACGGCGCGGAATACGTCGACGAAAACGCGCTGTCAGTGACGGTCGGGCGGCTGCGCCGCAAGCTGGGCGCAGCCGCGCCCATCCAAACCGTGTACGGCGTGGGCTACGGCTGGACGGTGAGCCAATGACACCATGGATCATTGCACTCTGCGCCGTTGTTCTGGCGGTGATTGTCATTGTCTATGACCGCTATCATGTATCCAGCACCATGCACACACTCGACCACATGCTGGATGATGCCATCGGCGGCACATTTGCCGCATCTCGTTTTGACGAAAGCCGATTATCTGCCATTGAAGCAAAGATGCAGCGCTATCTGGAGGCGAGCGGCACCTCCAAAGCACAGCTTGCCGAGCAAAAGGCATTGGTGCAAGCGCTGATTGCAGACGTATCCCACCAGACCAAAACGCCAATCGCCAATATTCTGCTGTATGCCGAGCTGCTGGGTGACAAGCCCTTGCCCGAGGACTGCCGCGACTGCGTACAGGCGTTGTCCGCACAGGCGGAAAAGCTGCGTTTTCTGATCGAAGCGCTGGTCAAGGCCGGACGATTGGAAACCGGTGTGATCGCCGTCCATCCCAAACCGGACAGCGTCGCTACGCTAGTGCAGGATGCGCTGCGCGAAGCCGCGCCCAAGGCGGCGGCAAAGGGAGTTTCTCTGTCCGGCACGCCCGCAGATGAAACCGCATGTTTTGACCGCAAATGGACACTGGAAGCGCTCGGCAATCTGCTCGACAATGCGATCAAATACACGCCAGCAGGCGGCAGCGTGACCGTCTCAGTCATGCCGTATGAGCTGTTTTGCCGCATCGACGTGACCGACACCGGTATCGGTTTGACCGAAGAGGAATCCAGCCGCGTATTTGCCCGCTTTTACCGTGCGCCCGCCGCGCAGGAAGCGCCCGGTGTCGGACTGGGGCTGTATCTTGCGCGCGAAATTGCTGCGGCAAACGGCGGCTATATCAAAGCAGCTTCGCGCCCGGGCGCAGGCAGCACCTTTTCGCTGTTTCTGCCGCGCAAAGAAATTCAAATGTGACAAAACTGTTATATTTCAGAAAGGCTCTGGACAGATTGTTGTGATATCGTCTGTATTGTACCGGAACACCGGTGCAATGCAGACTTTTTTTCAGGAAGGAACATGGCTATGACGGTTTTACAAACGCAGGATCTGCGCAAAATCTATGGCGCGGGCGATACCGCAGTACATGCACTTGACGGCGTCAATCTGACGGTGGAGAGCGGTGAGTTTGTCGCAGTGGTCGGCACATCCGGCTCGGGCAAATCCACCCTGCTGCACATGCTCGGCGGGTTAGATCGCCCGACAGACGGCAAGGTGTTCGTCGACGGCAGCGATATTTTCGCGCTGAGGGACGATGAACTGACCATTTTCCGTCGCCGCAAGATCGGCTTTGTGTTTCAGGCATACAATCTGGTGCCTGTACTCAGCGTATACGAAAACATTGTGCTGCCGATTGAACTGGACGGCGGCGCGATCGACCGCCCCTATGTCGATGAAATCATCCGCACACTGGGATTGGAAAGCAAACTGACCAACCTGCCCAGCCAACTCTCCGGCGGGCAACAGCAGCGCGTGGCCATCGCGCGGGCGCTCGCCACCAAGCCCGCGATCGTGCTGGCTGATGAGCCGACCGGCAACCTCGACAGCCGCACCAGTCAAGACGTTTTGGCACTCTTGAAAGTGACGGGAGAAAAGTTCGGCCAGACCATCGTCATGATCACCCACAACGAGGAGATCGCCCAGCTTGCACACCGCATCGTCCGCATTGAAGACGGGCAGATCGTACACGCGTAAGGGGGTGCGCGACATGCTCAAGGTATCCAACCGCAAATGCATTCGCCGCCTGTCCGATCGCAGCCTGAAAGCATCCAGAAACCGCAATATCATCGCGGTCATTGCGATTGCGCTGACGACCGTGCTATTCACCTCGCTGTTCACGATCGGCGCATCCATCAATTACTCCTTTCAGCAGCAGAACTTCCGACAGGCGGGCGGCGATATGCACGCCACTTTCAAAAACCTGACTGAACAGCAGATGCTGGAGCTGCAGGACGACCCGCTCGCCAAAGAAACCGGCACGCGTCTGTTTATCGGCATGACGAATGACGAGCCGCCGTTTAACAAGAGCCATATCGAAATCAGCTACATGGACGAAAACGAAGCCAAGCATTATTTCATCGAACCGGCTGAAGGCAGACTGCCGCGTGAAGGCACGGATGAGGCCGCGACCGACACCCGCGTGCTTGCGCTGCTCGGCATCGAACCAAAGGTGGGCGCAAAATTTACCATCCCGGTCGGCATCGACGAAAACACGCAGGATGCGAAATACATCGAACGCACATTTACCCTTTCCGGCTGGTGGGAGTACGACAGCGCGATCGTCGCATCCAACGTCATCCTACCGCGCTCCGCAGCCGAAGAACTGTGCGGACTTTCTGCGGGCGCACCGCAAAGTCAGACCGGTAAATGGCATCTGGACATGATGTTTAACAATGCGTTCCACATTCGGGAAAAGGCGGAACAGGTGCTTGCAAACCACGGCTATCAGTGTAACGACCCTGAAACGGAAAACTATATCGCCATCGGTGTCAACTGGGGCTACTCTGCCGCGCAGTTTGACGCAACAGCCGACCCGATGAGCGTGATTGCGATAATTGCCATGCTGCTACTCATCATGTTCACCGGATATCTGATTATCTACAACGTGTTTCAGATCTCGGTGACGAACGATATCCGTTTTTACGGTTTGCTCAAAACCATCGGCACGACCGGCAAGCAGATCCGCCGCATGATTCGTCGGCAGGCGTTCCTGCTGTCGCTTGCGGGCATCCCGCTCGGCTGGATCGGCGGCTTTGTTCTCGGCGTTCAGCTGACGCCGGTCATCATGGAGCAAACATCCAGTATTGGCAGCTTTGTGTCCTTCAATCCTCTGATTTTTATTGGCGCTGCGGTCTTTTCGCTGCTGACCGTGCGTATTTCCTGCCGCAAACCGGGCAAAATGGCCGCGCGCGTCTCACCCATCGAAGCGGTACGCTATACCGATGCCGGTGCGCATCTGTCCAAAGCGCACCGTGGCAAGCATTCCACCCGCAAGCCCTCCGGCGCACACCTGCCGCGCATGGCATGGGCCAATCTCGGCCGCAGCCGCGGCAAAACGATCATCACTGTCATATCGCTCGCCCTTGCGGTTGTGCTCATGCAAATGACCTACACCTTCTCCATCGGTTTTGATATGGACAAATATCTGGCGGACAAATCCGCCGTCGATTTCATTGTGGGCGATGCATCTTATTTCCAAACCGGCGCAGGCTTTACCTCAACCGATGAAGCCGTCCCCGAAAACGTTATCGCGGACATTGACGCCGTCGGCGGCATCACCGATTCCGGCCGCATCTATGGACAGGTGTCGGGCGTGCAGGAATTCATTACCGAAGACTGGTACCGGCAAAACTGGGGTCGATGGAACTCAGAGGAGACGCTCGACCGAATGGTAAAACAAGCCGAACACACAGAAGACGGCCTGCTGGCTGACCGCGCCCAGCTCTATGGCATGGAGGACTTTCCCCTCTCGCGTATCACCGTGCTGGACGGCGACCTGTCCGCCCTGTCCGACCCAACCAAAAACGCAGTCGCCGTAGTCTATACCGCAGACGACTACGGCGACCCGGAAGAACAATCCCACTGGGCCAAGGTAGGCGACACTGTACACCTGCGCTATGTGGAGGAATTGGAATACTATTATGCAGATACAGAAGAAGTCGTTCCAGCAGATGAAGTGGATGCCGCCTATATGGGTGACCGTGAGATTCTCTCGCGCGCCAAAAACTACCGTGACAAAGAATACACGGTTGTCGCAGCCGTACTGATTCCCGGCTCGATCGACTATCGCTTCTACGGCGCAGACCAGTTTGTCATGGGCGCGGAACAGTTCAAGCAGGACACGCAGACCAGTTCGGTGATGACCTATGTATTTGACACAGCGGACGATGCGACCGACCGCATGGAAGACTTCCTCGCAGAATACACCGAAAACGTGCAGCCCCTCTTTGATTATGAGAGCAAAAAGACCTATCAGGCCGAGTTTGAGGGATTTCGCACCATGTTTCTGACGCTGGGCAGCGCACTCAGCCTGATTATCGGGCTGGTTGGTGTACTCAATTTCCTGAACGCCGTGCTGACCGGCATCATCACGCGGCGGCATGAGTTCGCCGTGCTGCAAGCCATCGGTATGACGGGCAAGCAGCTCAAACACATGCTGATGCTGGAAGGGCTGTACTATGCTATGCTCGCCCTTGCACTCAGCTTTGCGCTGAGTGTGACACTCGGCCCGGTCATCGGCACAGGCTGTTCGACTGTGTTCTGGTTTTTCTCCTATCGTTTTACGCTCCTGCCCTTCGCCATGCTGCTGCCGGTGTTTGTTTTGCTGGGGCTTATTATTCCGCTCATCACCTGCCGCAGCGCCGTGCGCCACACCATCGTCGAGCGCCTGCGCACCGAGGAATAGCCCTCAAGTCACACGCTCCTTGCTTTGCCAAACGCGAACCGGAGTAATCCGGTTCGCGTTTTCGCATATGTAATAAAATTTTCTCACAAACCCACCCTGCCTTCTGTCATCGTGTATATCATCCGCTCTATTTATGCAGAATATATGTACATTTGTCATGCAGAACACAACATAATGTGCAATCCGCATGTGAAATGCACTTTTACTTTCCACCACTTTCTGGTATAATAAACAAGAATAAAACTATGGTAACCACAGTTTCGGTCATATGTACAGCAGAAAACTGTCATAAAAGAAACCTTGGAAGCCTGCTATAAAATGGGGAAATACTATGAAAGAGAAAACACTGGTCATCACAGGCATGGGGACGGTCACGCCCATCGGCATCGGGGTTGCCTCCTACTGGGAAGCGCTGGTTTCCGGCCATTGCGGTATCGGCCGGATCACACGCTTTGACGCATCCGCGCTGCCGGTGCAGATCGCGGCCGAGCTGAAAGGCTTCGATCCCGCCGACCACATGCCCAAAACCCTTGCGCGCACGATGGACCCATTCATGCAGTTCGCATTTGTGGCGGCGCAGGAAGCGCTGGCGGACAGCGGCCTTGCCATTGAGCCGGAAGCAGAGCGCATCGGCATCGTCATGGGTACTGCCATGGACGGCGTGACCACGGTCGCGCAGACGCAAGCCGCCTTTGACGCGGGACACCGCGTCGGCCCGCGCTTTGTGCCCATGACCATCGGCAACATCGCCGCCGCACAGATTGCGATTGCGCGCGGTATCCGTGGGCCGAGCCTGACGCTCAACACCGCCTGCTCGGCGGGCGGCGACGCGATCATGACCGCCGCCATGCTGCTGCGCGCAGGCGAAGCGGACGCCGTGCTCGCGGTCGGCGGTGAAAGCATCCTGTGTCCCATCGTGGTATCCGGACTGTCGCAGGCCAAGGCACTGTCCCGCCGCAACGACGACCCCGAAACTGCCTGCCGTCCGTTCGATGCAGAGCGAGACGGCTTTGTCATCGGCGAGGGCGGCGGCGCGCTGCTGATCGAAACCGAAGATCACGCGCTGGCCCGCGGCGCGAAAATCCATGCCGTGCTGGCGGGCTATGCCAACACCTCGGATGCGCACCATGTCACCGCTCCCTGCCCGGACGGTGCGGGCGCAGCCCGCTGTATGCGGCTGGCGCTGCAAAAAGCGGATATGCAGCCGTCCGACATCGGTTATATCAACGCACACGGCACCTCCACCCCGCTGGGCGATAAGGCCGAAACGCTGGCGGTCAAGGCTGTATTCGGCGGACGCGAAGCCGCGCCCCCGATCTCCTCGACCAAGTCCGCGACCGGCCACCTGATGGGCGCGGGCGGTCTGACCGAAGCAATCGCCTGCATCAAGGCGATACAGACCGGTATGCTGCCGCCGACGCTGCATCTGACCACCCCTGATCCGGACTGCGACCTCGATTATGTCCCGAATGTGGCCCGTCCGACCAAAATTTCCGCCGCTATGTCCAATTCTCTGGGCTTCGGCGGACAAAACTCCAGCATTATCGTGTCCCAATACCAGAAATGAGGCGAAACCCACTTTGCAAAACCAGTACACCTATGATGTCACCATGTTCCGCGAGACGTTTGAAACGCGTTTCACCTATCTGAACGGTTTTCTGCGCAACGTCTCCCGCTTTGGCAGTCGTCCCGCGCTGCACGACCCGCTTTCCGGCCGCCGCTGGACGTATGCCCAACTCAATGCCGAAGCCAACCGACTGGCGCACGCGCTGCGCGCAGACGGTGTGGGCAAAAATGACGTGGTGATGTTCACCCTGCTCAACTCGCCCGAATTTGTGTTCTGCTATCTGGCAGCGCATAAGATCGGCGCGATCGCCTGCCCGGTCAACTACCGGCAAGGCGCGGGGGAAATTGCGCTCGTGATCGACGACAGCCGCCCCAAGGCGTTTCTCTATGATGCCGAATTCGGTGCACTGTCCGGCGGCGCGCTCCAGTTGTGTGAGCACAAACCTGCCCGCGTCGTGATGGTGGACTATAAGGGCGGCGCACAGACTCCCGACTGTCATGTGTGCTATGACGATTACACGGCTGCGCAGCCCGAAACCGATCCCCCGATCGACTTCGCGCCGCATATCTATGATGAAACCACCCGGCTTTACACCTCGGGCACGACCAACCGGCCCAAGGGTGTGCCGATCAACAATATCAACGAAGTGCTGTCCGCGCACGATGTGATGATGCACTTCCCGCTTGGCCCGACTGACCGCACGATGAACATGACCCCATGGTTTCACCGCGGCGGCATCCATTCGGGCGGGCCGTGCCCGACGCTGTATGCGGGCGGTGAGGTCGTTATCCTGCGCGACTTTGCGCCCAAGCGCTGTCTGGAATACGCAGAAAAGTACCAAATTTCGTTCCTGATTGGCGTGCCGACCATCATTGCGATGCTCGCTCGTACGCAGGAGCGCACCCCCGCCGACCTGTCCGCGCTGCGCGGCATCGTCACGATGGGCGCACCGTTTGAAAAAGCCGCATGTGAAAAATACATGCAGCTTTTGACCCCCAACATTTTCAACGGCTACGGCACGACTGAAACCTTCTGGAACACCTTCCTGCGCCCGTTCGACCTGCCGGAAATGGCTGGCTCTGCCGGACGCTCCTGCACGGATGACGAGGTGCGGCTGGTTGCCATTCATGAGGACGGCACACACGCCGAGCCGGAAGAAACCGTTCCGCATGACAACGAAACGCCGGGCGAAATCATCATTTCTTCGCCTGCAAAAAGCGCATTTTGCTACTTCAACAACCCGGAAATGACCGCCCAGAAGTTCTACAAGGGCTGGCTGTACACGGGCGACGTTGGCGTGTGGGACGAAAATGAATTCGTCACCGTATCCGGCCGCAAGGACGATATGATCGTGTCCGCGGGCGAAAACATCTATCCCACCCAAATCGAAGCAGTGCTGAATGAACACCCCAAGGTGGCGGAAAGCGCGGTCATCGGCGTACCCGACCAGCTCCGCGGCGAGGTAGTTGCGGCGTATGTTGTCCCGTCGGACGAAAGCCTGACGGTGGAGGAACTCAAGGACTACTGCGTGCACAGCCCGATGCTGTCCTCCTACAAGTGGCCCCGCATTTACCACATTGTCAAAGAACTGCCGCATACAGCAACCGGCAAACTGATGCACTATAAGCTGCGCCAGCAGGTGCAGCAGCAATAAAAAAAGACGGCTTGAGCACTGCTCAAGCCGTCTTTTTCTGCATCAGGCCGCGCTTTCCTGCGGCGCATCTGCCGCTCCCAACAGACGGCGATAGGTCAGATCGATCGCAAATGCGCCGAGCGGTGCGGTAATCAGGATCGCGAGCACCGCCACAGTCAGCACGATCTGCCCGCAGCCCAAACCGAGCGACAGCGGCACCGACCCGATTGCGGCCTGCACTGTCGCCTTCGGCGTATAAGCCAACATACAAAACAGGCGCTCCTTGCGGTCAAGCGCGGTATGCAGCAGGCAGACAAACACGCCTGCCATGCGAAACACCAGCGCGCCCAGCACGACCAGTACGGCTGCTGCGCCCGCTGCCGCGGCATAGCCGATGTCCACCGTCGCACCGACCAGTACGAACAGCAACACTTCAGCCGCAACCCACAGACGGTTGTACTTACCGGAAAGGCGTGCCGCCAATTCCGGACGGCGACGGTTGATCGCAATGCCGCAGCTCATCACCGCAAGCAATCCGGAAAACGGCACAATGCCCTTGAGCGCGTTTTCCAGTGCGACAAACAGAAACGACAGGCTGAGCAGCACAACCACCTTGACCGAGTCGCGCACATGAATACGGCGGTATACCGCACCGAACGCGACGCCCACCAATAAGCCGAGCGCAATGCCGGTCACGATCGAGACCGGAATCTGAACAAACGTCGCTGGCGATACCGTGCCGCCCTGCGCGAGACCGGTAAAGGCGGTAAACATGACGATGACAAACACATCATCCACCGATGCGCCCGCCAAAATCATCTGCGGGATGCTGTGCCGCGCGCCGTAGCCCAGCTCCATCAAACGCAGCATTTTGGGCACGATAACGGCGGGCGACACCGCCGCCACCACTGCGCCCATGATGGCCGCATCCAGCACCGAAATACCGAGCAGCCGCGGCGCGAGCACCACCATCCCGACCATCTCAAAGCAGGCGGGTACGAAGCACAGCAGCACCGCCGGGCGACCCACCTTTTTCAAATCCTCCAGATTGAGCGACAGTCCCGCGCGCGTCAAAATAATGATAAGCGCGAGCTGACGCAGATCGGCCGAGATGCCCAAAATGGACGCGTCCAGCAGGTTGAGCACATACGGCCCGAGCAGGATGCCGGTCAGCAGCATACCCAGCAGGCTGGGCAACCGCAGCCGGGTGACGATCCATCCCAAACTCATCCCCACCAGAAAAATCAGGGCAAGACTTGTTAACATATTGTTTTCCTCCTTGTTTCCCGTTTGCAGGCACAAAAAAAGCTGATAACCCTGCAAACAATTTGCAGAAGTCATCAGCTTTATCAGCGGTTTTGGCTCTTATGCCACGGGAGCACTTCATTCCCTCGGATGGTATTATACCGCGCGCAATGCCGGCTGTCAAGCCACAAGACATAATCCCCCTTTGTGAACAAAATGAAAATTACGCAAATTAAACTTGACTTTGTCAAGTCCTAGGTTTATACTTGACAAAGTCAAGAAAGGAGCATATTCCTTATGGTCAATACCTTAGCCTATTATTCCACGGTGCTGTCCCGCAGCTTCACCGCCTATACCGCGCATGTGCTTGAACAGATCCGGCTCAGCCAAGGACTGCTGTATCCGCTGCTCTATGTCGGTCGCCATCCGGGCTGCACACAGGCCGAGTTGACGAACGCACTCGGTCTGGACTGGGGTTACTGCCAGCGCAGCACACTGCGGCTGGTGGAGGACGGTTTCTTCCTACGGGAAAAACGGGGCCGTGCCTATCGCCTGACCCTAAGCAAAAAAGGGTTGCAGGCGTTTGAAACCAGTCATCAGGTGTTTTTTGACTGGGACAACGATGTGCTGCAGACGCTCAACGAACAGGAACGCGCGCAACTGCTGGCGCTGCTCGCCAAAGTCAAAGAAAAGGAAGCGAATACCAAGCTATGTACGAGACGATAAACAGCCCGATAAACTACGGCGGGCTGACCTTAAAAAACCGCATCATTTTTGCCCCCACCTCGATGGGGCTGCCCGAGGAGGAGCTGCTCGCCCGCTATCGTGCCATTGCCGCAGGCGGCTGCGCCATGATAATCTTAGGCGATGTGCCGGTGCTGAAGCACGGCTTCGGCCCGTCCCTTTATACCCAAAAGGGCTTCGCCCTCTATCAGCGCATTGCCGAAACTGTCCACGCGGAAGGCTGCCTGCTGTGTGCGCAGCTGCACCAGTCAGATTCCAACATTAAAGCAATGCTCAAGTACCTTCCGGGTGTGCTCACCAAGCGCATCAGCATGGCCGATCTGCGTCCTCTGCTCAACGAGCAAGTCGGGCCGTACATCACCCATCTCCCCGTGCGTAAGATTCACGAAATCACCGAGAGCTTTGGCGAAGCCGCCATGCTTGCACGCAAAGCGGGCTTCGACATGGTGCAAATTCACGGCGACCGCATGTGCGGCAGCTTCAGTTCGACCGTATACAACCACCGCACGGACGAATACGGCGGCAGCTCGGAAAACCGCGCGCGTTTCGCCGTTGAAGCCGTTGGGGCGGTGCGCCGCCGCCTGCCCGACCTGCCGATCGACTACAAGCTGGCCGTGCGGCAGGAAAACCCACATTACGGCAACGCAGGCGTATTGCAGGAGGAACTTCCCGTATTCGTCCCGCTGCTCGAGCAGGCGGGCGTGACCAGCTTTCATGTCACACTGGCCAACCACGGTGAGCTGACCGACACAATTCCGCCCGCCAACCACCCGTATTTCCACGAAGAAGGCTGCTTTCTTTCGTTCTGCGACACGGTACGGAAGCTGACCAAGCTGCCCATCTGCGGCGTCGGCGGCCTGACGCAGCCCAATTTTATCGAGCAGCAGCTTGTCTCTGGCCGCATCGACTGCGCCGCGATGAGCCGCCAGCTGATTGCCGATCCGGACTGGCCACGCAAGATTTGCTCCGACCATGCAGAGGAAATTCGGCGCTGCGTGCGCTGCAACAAAAAATGCCTTGGCGGCATGATGGCCCATCAAGGCGTACACTGCATCTATGAAAGGAAGGACAACGTATGACTTACGCAATTGTTTACAGCAGCAAAACCGGCAACACCCGTCTGCTCTCCGAAACCCTCCGCGATACCCTGCCCGTTGGTGACTGCCTGTATTTTGGCACGCCAAGCGACGAAGCCCTGCGCGCAGAGCGCATCTATGTCGGCTTCTGGACGGACAAGGGCACTTGCGACGCCGACACCGCTGCATTTCTCGCGCGCGTGACCACACAGCAGATTTTTCTGTTCGGCACAGCGGGCTTCGGCGGTGCGCCGGAGTATTTCGATAAAATCCTGTCCGCTGCGCGGCAAAATCTGCCGGACAGCGCCACGGTATGCGGCAGCTACATGTGTCAGGGTAAGATGCCCACAGCCGTCCGCACCCGTTATGAAGCCATGGAGGACAGCCCGCGCCGTCAGGCCATGCTCGACAATTTCGATGCCGCGCTGTCCCATCCGGATGCAGCTGACCTCAGCCATCTACTGGATGCCGTGCGGCACACCTAACACATGACAAGTTTATTTTGTACGGTCCTTTCTTCGAGAAACATCAAAAAACCAGATTCCCATATTGGGAATCTGGTTTTTTTCAATCAGCCAAGCATGTCCTGCAAGGTAGGGTTGCGTCCCGTTGTAATATACCGATGCGCAAACGCATTTGCAAACGCGATTCGGTCGATATCGGTCAATCCCATCACCGTGGCAAAGCAAAATGCACCGTTAAAGTTATCTCCCGCTCCGGTGGAAATTTTCGGTCGTTCCACGAACTCCGTTGCCTGTCTTGTCACGCCGCACGGCGTAACCAGCACGCTTTCCCGAATGATATGCACAATGACCTCGTCAATGCCATATGCCGCACGAACCGCCTGTGCAATCTCCACCGGATCACTTTGGCCGGATAACAGCCGTTCTGCCGTGATCTGCGCTTCATTTTCATTCAGGCTGAGAATTGCCGTGCGATAAGCCGCGAACCTGCCGATCAGGCGCAGCACCGCATCCAATTCATCGGTGCTTTTTCGGGATACATCACACAGATCAAAAAACGCAAACCGGTTTTTGTCCGCCTCTTTTGCCGCGATCTCCTCCTGTACGCGCTGCCACAGCGCATGCGCAAAGGACAGTTCGCTCCAGTTGACCAGCGCCAACAAGTCAGCCTGACCAAACAGCTCCGCAGCCTTTCCGTCGGTTGCCGCTTCGACCAAGCGCCAAGGCTCGTCTGACAGCGTGCAATCCGACGCCAGCAATACTTTTCCGTCGTCAAATTCCATGCAGGTCGACTGTCCCGGCGGTGCAAACGGATACAGTGTGCATGGCATGGAAGCAAACAGCGGGTCAACCATTCCCTGCTCTCCCAGCATCCCGATGCAGGACACGTCCGCACCCAAGCCGCCAGCTGCGCGCGACAGAAATGGCAGATTGCCGCCCAACTGCCGCGCTTCCACTGCCAGTTCGACCGAACAGCTTTTCTCCGCCTTGCTGATTAAAAACTCGCCAAACTGCCGGATGGTCGAAAATGCCTGTGCCGCTGTCCCTTGCGAGGCAGACTGCCGCAGCGGACGGACGATGGTATCGACAAAGCCGTCAAATCCGACCGTGATGCGCTTACTGCCTGCTTCGGCGTTTCGTCCACGCAGTATTTCCTGCCAGCTCATAAATCCGCTGCGGCCGCTTCATCGACCACCACATAGCAATTCGGATGATTTTGCAGTACGGAGGCCGGTACACGCGGGCTGACCTCGCCCTGTACCGCCTGCTTGATGATCTGCGCCTTATGCGCGCCATTGGCAATCAGGATGACCTTTTCCGCCGCCATGATTTGACGGATACCCTGCGAAATGCCGTATTCCGGGTGGAACTTGTCGCCAAAATATTTACTCATCACCCGCTTGGTCGTGTCGGACAGCGGAATGATATGCGCATTCAGGTCAAAATCCACCCCATCTTCATTAAAACCGAGATGGCCGTTCATGCCGATACCCAGCACGGAAACAGTCAGCGGGCCATAAGACGCAATGTACGCATCGAGCGATGCGCGCTCGGCCTCGATATCCTCTGCTGCGCCGTTGATGATATGCACATCACCGAACGGCTTTTCCAACCGCCCCAGCAGTTCGGTGCGGTTGAACAGACCGCAGGAGCCTTCGTCCGTGTCCGACAGACCGACCCACTCGTCGAGCGACACATACCGTGCGCGCGAGATATCGACTTCACCGCGGTTGACCATATCGGCAAAGGTATGCACCATGCCGAGCGGCGTATCCCCGCCTGGGAAGCTGACCAGCGCTTCCGGCTTTTCCCGAATGCTTTCCGCAGCCAGCTCGGCGGCCCGGCGGCTCATTTCCTCGTAATCCTTACATACGATGATCTGCACTGCTGCTTCCTCCTCAATCAATGATGTGAATATCCCGCAGGTAATTCAGATTGCGCTTAGCCGACGCAAACGCCTGCGCGGTTGTGGCGCGCGGCATATCGGATTCGACCACTGCAATGCCCGAAAAACCGATTTCATCCATCGCCCGCTTGACCTCGGTAAAGTCGATGATGCCGTCCGGCAGATCGCACATGACGTTAATGTCAAACGCTGTATCCGAGTCGATGTGCTCATCCATCACCTTTTTGTATACTGCGCCGTCGACCTGCTTGAAGTGCAGATACGCAATGCGGCTGGCAAAGCGGCGCATGAAGTCCGGCGCAGACGGATCGCCCGGCTGACCGTTGCCGTTATCATAAGCATGATGGCCGGTATCGAAGCACAGGTTCAGGCCGGTGAAATCCATCAGACGGATGATCTCGTCTTCGTACTCGATCATGGTCTTGATGTGCGGATGATAGACGACCTCGATCCCGTATTCGTTTTTGGTATATTCGCCCATGTCCTTGATCTTGGTCAGGAAATTATTCCAGACATCCGCGCCCATATCCTTTTTCTTTTCGCTGTACAGGCCGACATCGGACTCGTCCATCGTGACCAGATACTTGGCGTCCAGCGCGGTCAGGCGGCGGCACAGCGCATCCACCTGCGGGCGGAAATCCGCAAACGACGCGCCCTTATCGAACTGGTAGCAGGCGGTACCCGCGCAGACCGACAGGTCACGCTTAGCCAGCTCCTCACGCAGACGGGCTTCATCGGTCGGCAGATAACCGTCCGGGCCCAGTTCGAGCGCCTTATAGCCCGCCTCGGCGGCCTGATCGAGAAACACCTCATACGGTGTGCCCGACGGCGTGCCGTCGGCGTACCACACGCCCCAGGAACAGGGCGCGGTTGCGATTTTTACATTGCTCATGGTGATCCCCCTTACTTCTTCTGCTCTGCCATGACGCGGATGATCTCTTGGAACAACTCGAGATCTGCCACCGCATCCTCCAGATTGGTCTTAGGCTGCTTGCCGGTTGCAATGCACTCCGCAAACAGCTTCAGCTCGGTGTGGAACGCATCGTGGAAATCCGGGCCGTAAACCGTGGTCTTGGTGTCGGTATCGGTCGACTCGATCACCTCAACCTTGGCGGGCTGATAGCGCAGATACGGCGTCTCGTACTTGACCAGCACCTTGCGGGTCTTCTGGAATACCTCGATCGCTGCGTCAAACTGCACGATATTCTGGTTGTTGACCAGCTCATAGGTGCCAAGGAAACCGTCCTCAAACTCCATAACGATCACCACATGTTCGCCATTCGATGCTGTGGTGACCGAATGAATCTTCTTCGGCACGCCAAACAGCTCACGCACTGCGGCAAACGAATGGCAGCCCAGACCGGTCATCATCTGATAGGTGGTGCGCATCTCGTCGGTCGCGTCCGCGCCGATCGCACGGTCGAGGTGCTCCCGGCGGCGCGCGCCGCCCTCTGCGATCGCCTGCGCGGGCACGTCCTTGGGATAGAACACAGGCTTGGTCTGACCGATGAAGAACGGAGCCTCCAGAATGATATCACGGAAACGCAGATATTCGGTTTTCATCGGCTTTTTGGTCAGGATTTCCTTAGCCTTGAGGTACGGGCCGGCATAGCGGCGCATGTAGCCGACCATCACGATCTGATCCGGATACTGCTTTTTCAGCTCGATCAATTTTTTCAGCTCGTCCAGACACAGCGTCACGGGCTTTTCCACGAACACATGCTTGCCTGCCTTGAGCGCGCGCGCTGCATACTCCCCGTGATACTGATCGGGTGACAGAATCAGCACTGCGTCAATATCCGCCTTGTCGATCAGCTCGGTCGCATCCAGATAGCTCTGCGCGATACGGTATTTTTTCTGAATGTATTCCACCAGAGAGGGGGCTACATCGGACACCGCCGTCACCTCATACTGGTCGCACATATCCTGCAAAATCGGCAAATGCATGCACTGCGATACCTCGCCAAGACCGATTACACCAACTTTAATCATCTGTTTTTCCTCCATTTTCTACGATATCATCACGAACGATCAGCCGCCGGATCTCCGTCCATGCGGCAAAGCTTGTCACAAAGCTGCCCATGCCGAACGGCACAAACAGCACCAGCGGCAAGGAAAGCGGAAACAGCCAAAAGCTCAGTCCGAGCAGCAGCAACACCACGCCGAATGCCGGCAGACTGTGCTGCGGGAAAGCCAGCGCCAGCACTACTGCGTTCTTCACCGCCGCGCGCAGCGGCACATCCACCGTGACCAGCATCGGCCAGAGATAGCCCAACACCAACGCTATAAACGCAGCCACCACCAGTACGCCGCCGCACAGCACCGCGCTTGTGCGCACGCTAGGCTGCATCAGCAGCACAGCCAGCAGTCCTATGCCTGCCAACTCCAGCAGGCCAAGCATTGTATTACGGGCAAAATCCTTTTTCAGTTCCTGCCGGAAGTCATACCACACATCGTTTGGCACATCGCGCACCATGTTCATCGTGCAGCGGGAAAGCGCGGCGCGCGCCGCGCCAAAGGTCACCACCGGCAATGCACAAAGGACAAACAGCAGGTTGAGCTTGAGAATCTGCCAAAACTCCCGTACCAGAATTTCAAAAAACAATGCCAGCCCCGTCTTGGGCGGCGCATCCTTTTCGATGCCCGGTCCCTCTTTTAAGTAGCTCGGCTGAAACCATATCATATGGAACCGCTCCCCTTTGCCATCAGTTCAGGATCACCCGCTCGGTCTCCTTATCAAACAAATGCAGCTTGTTGCCATCCAGCGCGAGCCGCACCGTATCACCCGAACGCGCTTGCACGCGCGAGGGCGCACGCACGGTCATCGACACGCCAGCGCTATCGCCATACAGATATACCTCTGCGCCCATCAGCTCTGCAATATCCACATGCAGTTCAATGGCGGTCTCGGGCGATGCATGTAGGAACGCCGGCTCGGTGTGCAGATCCTCCGGACGAATGCCCAGCACCACCGTTTTTCCCACATACGCTTCCAAATCGGCCTGCCCGGTTTTGCCCGGCTGCAGCGGGATCGTATAGGGTCCGAACGCAATCGCATAGCCGTCGCCCTGCTTCTGCACCGTAACATCAATAAAATTCATCTGCGGCGAACCGATGAAGCCCGCTACGAACATATTGCACGGCTCGTCATACAGCTTTTGCGGCGTGTCCACCTGCTGGATCTCGCCATCCTTCATGACCACGATGCGGTCGCCCATCGTCATGGCCTCGGTCTGGTCATGCGTGACGTAAACAAACGTGGTTTGCAGGCGCTTATGCAGCTTGGTGATCTCGGTGCGCATCTGGGTGCGCAGCTTGGCATCCAGATTGGAAAGCGGCTCGTCAAGCAGGAATACGGCAGGATCGCGCACCATTGCGCGGCCAAGCGCCACGCGCTGCCGCTGACCGCCGGACAGTGCCTTTGGCTTGCGGTTGAGCAGATGCTCGATATCCAGAATTTTGGCTGCTTCATGCACCTTTTGGTCAATGATTTTCTTATCGACCTTGCGCAGCGACAGCGCAAAGGCCATATTTTTATAAACCGTCATATGCGGATACAGCGCATAGTTCTGGAACACCATTGCGATATCGCGATCCTTCGGCGCCACATCGTTGACGCGGCGGTCACCGATGCACAGGTCGCCGCCGGAAACCTCCTCCAGTCCAGCGATCATGCGCAGCGTTGTGGATTTGCCGCAGCCGGACGGCCCGACCAGAATGATAAATTCCTTATCCTGTATCTCCAAATTCAGATCATCAATGACCTTTACGTCACCCGGATAAACCTTCTGAATATGCTTCAGTGAAATACTTGCCACTTGTTTCCTTCCTTTCTCATTCCTTAACCGAACCTGCGGTCAAGCTGGATACGACTTGCTCCTGGAACACCGCGAAAATAACGATCGAAGGGATTACCGCGATCGTTACCGCGGCAAACAACGCCGTATAGTTAAAGCTGAACTGTGCGGTGAAATAGGACAGGGACAGCGGCAGCGTACGCGCTTCTTCCCCGCTGGTCAATACGAGTGCAAAGGTAAATTCATTCCACGACTGTAAAAATGCCAGCACAGCCGCCGAGGTCAGTCCGCCTTTTGCACAGGGCATCATGATTTGGAAGAAAGTCCGCACAAAACCCGCGCCGTCCACATAGGCAGCTTCCTCGAGTGCTTTCGGAATGGACGCGAACGTTCCGCGAAGGATCAGCAGGCTCATGGGCAGATTGAGCACGGTATAAACCAGAATCAGACCCGCTTTGGTGTCGTACAGCCCCAAGGCCTGCACGACGCTGTACACCGGATGCAGCAGTGCAGTCATCGGAATGACCATTGCCAGCGAAAGGATAAAATACAATGCATCCCTTCCGCGGAACCGGCATCTTGCAAACACATAGGATGCCATGGCCAAAAACAGCACATTGAGCGCAGTGGAAATCACCGTGATGATCACACTATGGCCGAAGTAGCTCAGGATCGGCGAGATGGTCAGCGCATCCCGATAACCGGAAAAGCTGGAACTTTTGGGCAGCGCGATTCCGTTGGACAGGATCTCCGCATTGGTCTTGAACGAGGACATGATGACCCAGATGATCGGAAACAGCGCCACACACACGCACAAAGCCAGGAAAATATATTTCAGAACGCACAAAACACGTTCCTTTGCAGTCATTTGCATATGGTTCACGGTTTTGTACCTCCTTAATAGTCCTCTTCGTTGACTTTGAGCGCCTTATTGATCACCGTCATTGCCACAACGCCGATGATCACGATGAACACGCCGATGGTATTGGCGTATCCATAGTTGTTTTCACCCTTGTAAACCCCATACAGCAGCAGCGGCAGGTTGGTTGTCGTCTTGCCCGGGCCGCCGTTTGTGGTGATGTAAATGAGGTCGAACATTTGCAGCATGTAGGTGGCTGCCATGACCATGGTCGTGCCGATGATCTTTTTCAGCAGCGGCAGAACCACAAACAAATCGGTTTGCAGCGGCGTTGCGCCGTCCACGCGCGCCGCCTCTAAAACGGATTCGTCAATCGACAGCGCCTGCGCCAACACCAGCGTGGTCGTATATCCCGCAAACAGCAGCCAGACCATGGTGACGGACGGGAAAGCCGTTGTGGAATCCATCAGCCAGTTATGCGTCAGGTGCTCCAACCCAACCGCTTTGAGCACCGAGTTGATCACGCCATACTGCGGATTGAAAATATTGAGGAAAATCATACCCATTGCCGCGTTGGAGATGATATTCGGAATCATGTACGCGGTGCGCACAAACTTCCAGCCGCGCGGCTTTTTGTACAGGATCAGCGCAAGGAACGTACCGAGCGCCACATGCACGATGCACTGAATGAGAATCCAGATCACCGTATTGGTCAGCGCCTGAAAGAAGTCGGGGTCTTGGAACAGCCGGATATAATTATCCAAGCCGACAAAGGTCATGCCTGAACCAGTCAGGCGGTAGTCGAACAACGAGGTCCCAAATACCATCAGCAGCGGTACTGCATAAATCAGCAGGAACAGCACGACCGCCGGCAGCAAAAACACAGGGATCCAGCCTTTTTTGATTTTCAAGGTGGTCACAGTCCTTTCTGTTGGTGCAGTCACGGCGTAATAAAGGGGCCGCCGGAGCGTCTCCGACGGTCCCTTTACTGCCGGTGTGGAGTGAGGTTATCTGTGCGGTGCTCCGTGCTCAGTTCTTCGCTGCCGCATCGGTCAGCGCCTGACAGAAGCCCGTAGCATCCAATTCACCCGAGTACAGGCGCGGCAGTTCCTGACTGACCACGTCCAGCAGGTTGGAGAACATGGTTGCCTGCATGTTGTCCGAGCGCTTTTCTGCGCCGGCTGCCTGATCGAGGAACTCAACCAGCAGCGGATATTTGCTCTTAGCTTCATCCGTTACTTCAACGGTCGAGGAAGCGGGCACCATGCCCTGCATCTCAAGGCCAAGCTGCTGCGCATGTGCAGAGGTAAAGAACTTGACCATCTCAACAGCTGCTTCTTCCAGAGCCGGATCGTCCTGCTTGGTGACGAAGTAGCCCTGAATCGGCGCGTCATACACAAAGCTTTCCGGGAAAATCGCGGAGCCGACCTTATCGGCAAAGTCTTCCGTGGTCTTGGTGGTATCCGAGAAATCACCGATCATCCAAGGACCGTTGGCGATCATCGCCGCCTGACCGGACAGGAAGTTATTGGCTGCATGTTCATACTTGCCGCCGATTGCATCCAGAGTGGTGTACTCCTGCAGCATCTTCTGCACCTTTTCCACCGCTTCTACCATTTCCGGGAAGTTGTAGTCCGTCGGGTTCATGGTCTGCATAAATTCGAGACCTTCGTCGCTGGCAGTTGCGACCATAGCGCCCCACCACAGCTGAGTGACCCATGCGGAATCCGCCGTATCCAATGCCAGCGGGGTGATGCCCGCAGCCTTCAGCTTATCGCACTGCTCCCAGAACTCATCCCAAGTCGTGGCCGGTGCGTCGATGCCTGCCTGCGCAAACAGATCCTTGTTATAGAAGTAGCCTACAACCGAGCCCTCTACGGAAGAAGCATAAATCTTACCGTCGCGGCTGTTGGTGGCCAGCGCGGTCTCGGAATACAGCGCCTTCCACTCCGGGTCTGCTTCCACATAAGGCGTCAGATCCACAACCAGATCCTTAGCCAACGCCAGATCCAGCAGGTTGTAACCACCGCCGTAAACGACCGGCGGCAGATCGCCCGTACCGAGCTGTACCTTGATTTTGTCTACGTAATTTGCGTCGCCCGGCACTTCTTCCAGCTTGATCTGGTACTTGCCGGCATATTCCTCGTTGAATTCTTCCACGAGCTGCGCCACAACCGGTGCGGCCGTGTTTACGCCACACTGGAACGTGGGATAGTTGATGGTGATAACACCATCGGCAGATGCACCGTCCTCTGTCTGCGTCTGGCTGCCCGATCCGCAACCGCTCAGCACTCCTGCACACAGAGCGCCCGCCATCAGCATGGCGACCAATCTTTTCTTCATGGTACTCCTCCTCTTTCGTCGAACCGCCGTTCATCGGTGGTTTCCCTTTGATGGTTCTCATTATAAACGGCACATCCGCCGCCGACAATCGAGTTTCTTGCCGCGTGTTTGCATTTTTTTGCCTGCTTCCGGCGGCATCTGTCCTCCCTTCCTGCATCGCCGCAGAAAAACCAGACCTTTTTTGTTCTGTTACTGGTACAATTTTGACTTTTTGCCTGTAAGCGCTCGGAATTTTCCGCCACAACTATTCCCCTGCCCCCGTGAATGTGTTAAAGTAAAGGAAAAACAGGAGGACGGCTATGCGAGGAAAAAAGCTCTCTTTGACCGCGATTGCGATTGCGCTTTGCTGCGCATTGGTATTGGTTCCTGTGCTTTGCTCCATCCTGTATTTCAGCACCTTTGTGGCACAGCGTCTGGAATCCAATGCGCGGGAAACCGCCTCCTTTTATATTGACCAGCTGGCGGTACAGGCCAGCGGCACGCTGGACACCCTGCGCGGCAGCATCTATTATCTGATGAGCGACGAAAACACGCAGGCCATCATGCGCAAACCGGAGGAAGCGACCCAAAGCGAACGGCTTGTGGTTGAAGAAGGCCTCAACCGCGCTTTCTTTCTCGGCAACCAGCTCGATCAAAGCACCGTCACCGGCATCTATCTGGTCAAAGACAACCAACAGTATCTGTCTGTGCTGCGCAGCGGAATCTATCTGGGCACGTCTACGCGAGTGGCCAACATTTACAACACCTTTCGGGACATCAATTCTGCCCGCGACCTGTATGTGGATCCCGCCTATCCGGATTACTGCTATTTGATCGTGGACTACTTTGATCTGGACAGCATGGAGCCGCTCGGCAAAATCATCATTGAGCTGCGTCTAGACAGTCTGGTCGACACATCCTATCTGACGGCGATCTACCAGCAGTCAGTCGTTCTGCTCCGCACGGATGATGGGCGGGTCCTCAGCGGCTCGCTGGACACCTCGGCTGATACCACCGACCAGCAAAACGACTATGTCACGGTCGAAGGCGTGGATTATTACCATGTTTCCCGACGGCTGTCGCCCAGCCGCGTTTCGATCGAAGTGTTTATCCCACGCGCCGAAATCTTTGAAACCTCAAACGACGCGATCAAAATTTATATCTTTTTCACGTTTATTGTCCTGCTGCTCACATTGGCAATCGGCTCAGTCGTTGCTTATCTGCTTTACAAACCGCTGCGGCAGATGCTGCATAAGATCAACTGTCTGGCCGCCGGTGAATTGACCGTCCGCATGGATGCCACCCCTTACCGGGAAACCGAGCAAATGTCCACAGCCTTCAACAATATGGCCGATCATTTGGAAGCCTTGTTTGAGGAAGTATATGAGCAAGGCGTTCTGCTGCGGGATGCGGAATTCAAGCTGCTGGAATCGCAAATACGACCGCACTTTATCTTTAATGTGCTGGAGCTCATCAACATCCGCTGTCTGGAAGCGGGCGAAAACAGCATTTGCCACATGGTTTCCAATCTCGCGCAGCTCCTCCGTGCCAACATCACCCATAAGCATGAGCAAACCATTTCTTTCCGGGAAGAGCTTCGCTATGTGCGATACTATCTGGAGCTGCAAAAGGAGCGCTTTGGGGACAGTCTCAACTACGCCATTGATTTGGAAGACCCCGTCATTCTGGACTACTCGCTGCCCAAGCTGACCATCCAGCCGCTGGTGGAAAACAGCGTTGTACACGGTCTGGAACCCAAACGCGGCGGCGGCACGGTACACGTCAGCATCTGGGAGGATGAGGACGCGGTGTATATCCGTATTTCGGATGACGGTATCGGCTTCGATGCCTCGCTTGTGCCGCTGGATATTGCCGCCGATGCGTCTGATGGCACACGTCATAATCACATCGCACTGGCCAATATCGCCCGCCGCATCCAGCTGCTGTATGGCAGCGAATACGGTTTGCGCGTTGTCTCCTCCCCCGGCAAGGGCACCACCATTACCGTCACCCTGCCAGCCACCCCCATCCGCAACGAAGAAAGGAGCGATTCCGATGCTCAAGATCATGATCGTGGATAACGAATCCGCCATCCGCAAGGGCTTGATTCACTGTATCCGCTGGGAAACGCTCGGCTGTGTTGTAGCAGCGCAGGCAGTGGACGGAATCGACGCACTCGAGCAGGTGCCCACCATACAGCCCGATATCATCATCAGCGATATCCGTATGCCCGGCATGGACGGTTTAGAGCTGGCGCGCTGCATCAATGAACGCTATCCCCATATCAAAGTGATTATTCTGACCGGCTTTCCGGACTTTGAATACGCCCAGCGCGCGATCAGCTACCGAGTGGTGGATTTCGTCCTCAAGCCCACGTCCGTGGAAAGCCTGACGCAAGCCATCGAAAAAGCGAAATCCCGCATTGCGGAAGAGCAGAGCAGTCAGGAGCTCCAGCGGCGTCTGGAAAACAAATCCGAGCAAAATTTGCAACTGGAACGCAGTATGCTGCTGCACGACCTCATTCATCGGGTCGATCTGTCTCACCTGTATGTCATCAACCGTATGGCACAGCTCGGCATGGATTTGACCAGCTACCATGTGCTGCGGCTGGATATTGCGCCCCTTTTCCCCAAGGAGAGCGGCGAAGCCGATCTGCTGCCCTATCTCAAGCAGGTGCAGGAGATTTTGTGCGACAGCATGCAGGAGTATACGGTATACTTTGCGCCGTGCGGCGACCAAGCGTGCTACGCCGTTGTCTGCGCGGCGGACACCACACCGCTTGCCACCCGCTGCAAGGAAACGGTCGATATCACAGACAGTCTGCCACGTTTTTCGCTTTCCATCGGCATCAGCCGCTTTTTCACCGATCCGCTCTATATGGCGGATGCCGCCGAACAAGCAGATCAGGCTGCCCAGTTTGCCCGATATACCGCAGAGCAGCCCGTGCAGCGCTTTGACCAGCTGCCGGAGATCCCGGCGCAAGTTCTGCACCGCGTTTTTGAGGATCTTTGTTTGCTCAAAAGCGCCATCGAAAACCATAGCTATACTTCTTCCCGCGATATTCTGCTGCGTCTGTTTGGCTTTATGCGGGAGCATAAGCTCCCTGTGGATACGGTGCGCAGCGTCTGCCTGTATGTGCATCAGTTCTGTATCAGCCTGTTGTTCCTGCCGGGGGCGGACCATTATCCGCCGGCTGACAGTAAGCTGTCTACGCTCAAAAAGCTGATCGACAGCAATTCTGTAGAGCAGCTCGAAAAAAATATGCAGGAATTTGTCGAACGGATGCTTGGACAAACCGACAGCACCGCCGACGAAGCCGCTGACGCCATTCGCACCGTCAAAGCCTATGTACTGCAGCATTGTGCTGAAGATCTTTCTTTGGAGATGTTGGCCGGCATGGTCTATCTCAGCCCCAGCTATCTCAGCCGCCTGTTCAAGCGCGAAACCGGCGAAACACTCAGCTCGTATGTGCAAAACATCCGCATCGAGCAGGCCAAAACCTTACTGAGAACCACTTCTCTGAAAACCTATGAGGTGGCGGAACGTGTCGGCATCCCCGATCCGGTCTACTTTTCGCGTATTTTCAAAAAAATCACCGGCGTTAAACCCAAGGATTTCCGGCGTGATGACAACACCGCCCCACCTTCTTCCGGCACAACTTGATTGATCGGATAAAAAAAGCACGGAATCTTTCGATTCCGTGCTTTTTCTGTTGTTTTGAAAAGCGACGATATGCCAGATAGCCCTATTATGCCAGCCATTGCAGATTTTTGTCCTCTGCCAGACTGCTCAAGCCATAGACAAGCAGAACCTCATCCACCGGATGCTCCTGCATCCAATCCGAAATGGTCTGTCGCTTGAAATACCGCAGGTCGATCAAGTCGATCGTGCGATATTCCTCGGCGAGGAAAGGGGCAAGCGCATGAGCATAGGAATCCTTCACCACCAGCAACCGTTTGTCACTCTCCGCGTTGGTCTCGATATGAATCCGTGCATGGTTGCCGCTCAAAAACACGGGGTATTTGTCCGCCTGATCCAGATAGTCCCGAAACAGCATACCCTGCTGCACAATTGGCTCCCGACGGTTGCCATCATGCACGCTGGTTACCGCTTGCAAATCCGGATCGGTCCATAATTCTATCTCATCCGGCGGTGTCAGCCACAGGCCGCTTTTGGAGTACGAAGTTCCATAGAAGTCCGGCACTCGTTCCACAGAAAAGACGTCGCGCGCGACGGATGACTCCCCCATCTCCTGCATCAGCAGGCGGTAAGCGCGATACGCGCCCTCGGTTGTCCAGTGGTGGTCGGTGCTATAATAGAGTTTGTCCCGCTCTTCTGCGGTGCTGAAATCTTCCATCACATCCAGCCAGTGCAGGCTGTCGCCTGCACTGCGCCGCGCCTGCTCCAACATATCCGCATCCGGGTAATCCAGATGCAAATCTGGCAGCTTGTCCTCCACCACTGCGCCCGCGGTCGGAACCGCCATCAGGTAAACCGGCACGGATTGCGCCTGCGCAAATGCGGTAATCGCCTGCATATTGTCCTGCAAGATCTGCCGGTCATCCGAAATCGGTGCGGGAAACAGCCAGCCGTCCGCACCGCGGACAATGCTGCTCACAGCGCCCCGTCCCTCTGCCTGCTCCAGATAGGCGTTGGCACCGACCCATCCATCTCGTCCCGGGAAATGATCGGACAAATACTGCTCCACGTTCTGAAACAAACTGCCGTCCGCGATGCTCTCCGTGCTGATGACGGGCTTCTGCGCCAGCACACGCTTCTCGTTTTCCGAAAAAGAACGCTGCGGCAGCAGCCAGAACGCCGCTTGCGTGCCAATCAAAACCCCGGCGAACAGCAGTGCGACCGCACGGGGATGCCGAAATTGCATGCGTATTGTCTCCTTTTAGAACCGAAAGTACAAAAACGGATTATAACTCTGCGCCACCAGCGCCGCGCAGCTTGCTGCAAGCAGCAGCAAACACCAAGCAGGCGCGCCCCACTGCACCAATCGCGCCTGATCATGGCGCTGCACCAGCCGCGCTGTGATCGGCAGGGAAGCCCACACTGCCACGAGGAACAGCGGCAGATAGGACAGCACCCAAACCGCCGCCTGTGCACTGATCCAACCGTCCGACAGGGTAAACATAGCGTGCAGATAGCCCGCCAGTGCGCTGAAATCCTCGATCGCAAACAGCACCCAGCCCAACATGACCAACGCCATGGTCAAGATGTGCCGCAGCACACGCGGTATGCGCGCCAGCCGCGCTTCCCCGATCAGGCGTTCCGCTGTGAGCAAGACAAAATAATACAGTCCCCACAGCACATAGTCCCATGCCGCGCCGTGCCACAGTCCGGTCAGTGCCCAAACGATAAACAGGTTGACGAACGTGCGCGCTGTCCCGCGACGGCTGCCCCCCAATGGGATATACACATAATCCCGGAACCACTGACTGAGCGTGATATGCCAGCGCCGCCAAAACTCCTTGATGCTCTGCGCGGCATAGGGATAGCGGAAGTTGACCGGAATCTCAAACCCGAACATACTGCCAAGCCCGCGCGCCATATCCGAATAGCCGGAAAAATCAAAGTAAATCTGCATGGTGAACGCTGCCGCGCCCATCCACGCACCCAACAGGCCAATGCTGTCCGGCTGCGCGCGCAGCCCCTCCCACAGCTGCCCCATGGGATTTGCCAGCAGCATCTTTTTGCCCAGACCGATCATCAACAGGCAAAAGCCGTTGGCGATCTTGTTCCAAGTTTCCTCTCGCGCCACCAGTTGGCCGCGCAGCTCCTCATAGCGCACGATTGGCCCAGCGATCAGCTGCGGAAAAAAGGTCATATAAGTGGCAAAGGATACGACACTTTTCTCCGCGGGTGCGGTTTTGCGATAAACGTCCACCACATAGGAAATCACTTGAAAAGTATAAAACGAAATACCGAGCGGCAGCGGAAGCGGCTTTGCAAGCACCTGCCCCAGCCCCATCGTATCCAGCAAAAAGCCTGTGTATTTGAACGCGACCAACAAACCCAGATCGAGCACCAGCGCGGCAATCAGCCATAGCCGACGGCCGCCTGCTTCGGCACAGGCGGCAATGCGCTGCCCGATGAGCCAGTTTGCCACCGCCATGATCAAAATGACCGGCAGAAACCACGGTTCTCCCCATCCATAGAAAACCAGATTGGCCGCCAGCAAAAAAACATTGCGCCACCGGCGCGGAAAACAATAATATCCCACCAAAACGATTGGCAGGAAGAAAAACAGAAAAGCCAACCCGGCGAAGCTCAATTTGGCACCGCCTTTACGGATTCAGCAAATCCTGCACGGCTGTTTTTGCCGCGGCATTGTCCGCTGTAACGCAAAACACAACATAGACACCGTCCTGCTCCAGCACTGCGCTTTCCAGCTTGGGCACTTCCTCCGGCTTATAATCCGAATACCCCTTGATCCAGCTGTCTGTGAAGATTTGCAGCGCATCAGCAATGCTCTGTGCTGCATCAGCATCGGTCGCCTCAAACACCGCAAGACTCTCCGCCGTCGCGCCGCTGCCCACATAGGCCGCGCCGTCCTGTACCAACTCTGTATCGACATCATAAAACCGGCAGGTGCCCGCGCTGTCCATTTCAGTCATCTGATCGGTAAAACTCACGTTTTCTTTCAGCTGCTGTACAGCATCCGCCGGAGTAATATCCATCGGCTGCTTGCCGCAGCCCGCTACCGTCATGCAAAGGGCGGCAACAAGCGCTGCCGCACACTGTTTCATCCGCTGTCTCATTTCTCTTCCGCCTCCGCAATGCTCACTTTGAGAAGTTCCGCCCATTTTTCTGTATATTCCTTTGCGGGATGAATGCCATCCGCCGCCGCATCCGCGGGCAGGCAGCCGTTTTCGTCCGCCAATGCCGAAAAGGCATCCACATATACCGCGCCATTTTCTTCCGCGATCTGCTCGATCTCCGCGTTGCACGCCTGAATCGAAGCATTATTGGTATTATCCTCGTTTTTCTCAGACGCTTCCTCCGACACCGGAGGAATGGCCGAAAGATAGATGGTAGCATCCGGACAATACGAACGCGCCGTCTCGATCACCTTGGTATATTCCTCCGTAAATGCTGTCCGGTTGCTCCACCCAAGCTCGTTTTCCCCGAAGAAAAAGATAATATGTGCAAAATCCTGCTCTTGCAGCCGCTCGATGACCGGGGTTTCGGTATCCTCGCCCAGCAGCATCGGCTGATCGAAAACACTATTGACATTCAGCCCTACGCGGTAGTAATAAGACGCTCCGGGCATCGCGTCATAGGTATAAAAGCTGTCGATATAGGAATTGCCGACCAGCGCGGTATCCGCATAGTCGGTGCGCTGTGTCTGTTCTTGTCCGGTTCCTCCATTGGATAACTGCGTCTCTTCCCCTGCCTGTGTCTGACCGGAACAACCGCTCAAACAAAGCGCTGCCAAAACACCAGCCAACATGGACTGTGCCCTCATTTCCATCCGTTCCCTTCGTTGCTCATAATTTGTCGAATTCTCTGGCAAAGGATTATATACCACAAACGTAGAACCAAAACAACAAAGGTAACAACATTGTTGTCATACTGATACCGGAATGAAACTTCCGTTTTTTCTTTCCCCACTTGCCATGCCGCACGCCGTGTTTATGGGTCTTGTTCTGCCATTCCTGCACAAGCTTTTTCCCGTCGGGCAGCACCGCGTTTTTACGCATCAAAAGAGAAATCATACCGTCCCCAGTTTGACAAATCCATACTGTGATGGCATAATATAGGAAACACAGCTTTTTTCAAGCTTGTTTCAAAGAATGAAAGGGTGGGTTTCTCTATGTACAAAAAGCTTTTCAGTATGTTGCTTGCAGCAAGTCTGGCATTGTCCCTGACAGCCTGCGGAGGCGGCGGCGAGAGCACAGTCGATGAGAGCGATGATACCTCGTCCCCCGCGACGACTTCCTCGCAAGAATCCACGTCGGATTCGAGTTCCTCAGACTCCTATTCTGGCAGTGGCTCCTCCTCTTCCTATTCCTCTTCTTCCTCGAGCAGCCGCTCTTCGGATATTGATCCCGACGACTACTCGTTTGAGGACTACTTAAAAGATAACGACCCGGACTCCTATGAATTCTATCAAGACTTGGAAGAAGGCTGGAATTCCGGCGAATGGGATTCGGAGGACGGATTTGTTTCCGATGACAGCTATAATTCCGACAATGATTTTGAGGATTACCTGTACGAAAACGACCGTGATTCCTATGACAGCTATCAGAGCTTGGAGGACGGCTGGAGTTCCGGTACTTGGGACTCGGAAAACGGATTTTTCCAATAAGCGGAGGGTACGGAAATGAAAAAGTTTTTTGCGCTGTTCCTTTTGACATGTTCCTGTATGGGGCTGCTGGCGGCCTGCGGCTCGTCCTCTTCGGACAGCGGCAGCCCGATCCCCGGCATCAGCGAGCGCGAATATGAAGAAGCGCGGCAAGCGGTCATTGACGCAGACCGCGAATGGCGCGACGAAAACCTGTTTTAAACCAGAAACCAGCGAATTGCATATCACCATACCAATGAAAAACGGGACAGCGTTTTGCTGTCCCGTTTTTCTGTTTGTCCAAGTTTCCCTTCGGTCTATCAACTGATTTTGCGTATTGGGTATTTGCAATCCTCTGCAATTGCGCTATGATGTAAATGACAATTCCACACCATAAGAGGGGCATACGTATCATGAGCACGAAATCAGAGAAAACGTGGAAAAAAATTTTTGATTTGCTTCCGTCACGGCAGAAACTGGGGTTCTTCTGCGTTCTGATCATATTAGGCGTTTCGGCTATCTTGAGCCAGTTTACGCCTCTCGCCATTGGCTATCTGACCGACAGCGTTTTAGCGGGTGAACAGGTTGCTTTTTGGTCGGTCGTTCCGATTTTGATTGCCATTCTGCTGGTCAATGTGGCCAATGAGGTCATCAAAGTGGTGCGCCGTCTGATCGTGGAGGATACCGCAACACAGGCGGAAAAAAATGCGCGGCAAAAGGCTGCTACGTCGCTGCTGCTGGCGCCGCTTTCCTACTTCCGCAGCCATATGACCGGCAATATCCACGGCAGGCTGAACCGCAGTCTGGAAGGCACGGTCAAGCTAATTAAGCTGCTGTTTATGGACTTTGCGCCCGCGGTGACCACCGGTGTAGCCGCCGTTGTCACCATCTTTTTGCAGCTGCCTGTGCCTGTCGCCTGCCTTGTCGTTCTGGTCATCCCCATCGGCACGTTTATTGTCCTGCGGCAAATCAGCACGCAAAAAGGCATCCGCGTCGAGCTGATGGAAACCAAAGCGGATCTGGACGGCACCATGGTAGAACTGCTGGGCGGCATTGAAACCATCCGCGCGTTGGACAACGCACAGGCCGAAAGCGCACGCATCCAAACCTGCTCCGAGCAGCTGCGCAAAAAAGAAATGCGGCACCACAAGGCAATGGCGTTTTACGACTGCCTGAAATTCATCAACGAGGCTTTGTTCAGCGTGGTCGTGATCGGCACCTCGGTCTTTTTGGCCTCGCGGCAGATCATTTCTGTCGGCACTGTGCTCACGGCATATCTGTGCTTTACCCAGCTCACCGGACCGCTGCGCGAGCTGCACCGGATTCTGGATGAGTTTTCCGAGTGCACAGTGTTGGCGGCGGACTATTTTCAGATGGTCGATATTCCACTGGATTTCTCGTATCAGGAACAGGCAGATGTGCAGGATGCTGCTTTGTCATCCAATGATATCGAGATTCGCCATGTTCGTTTTGCCTATCCTGAAAAAACCGATCAGACCACTTTGCACGATATCAACCTGTCCATTCCGGCGGGAAAATTCATCGGCATTGCAGGGCCAAGCGGCTGCGGAAAATCCACGCTCATCAAAATCATTGATAAGCTGGAGCAAGCGGACGGCGAAGTCTGGCTGGGCGGTGTTGCCTTATCCCAGCTTTCCCGGCGGAATATCGCAGAACATGTTGCCATCGTTCCGCAAACCCCGTTTCTGGTCGCTGACACCGTGTATCACAACATCTGCTATGGCATGGAGCGCGAAGTCAGCCTGTCCGAGGTAAAGGAGGCCGCGCGAAGAGCGAATATTGCATCGGATATTGAGAAAATGCCGGACACCTATCAGTTTATGCTCTCAGAGGGTGGCCGTAACCTGTCGAGAGGTCAGCGACAGCGCATTGCCTTGGCGCGCATTTTCCTGCGCAAGCCGAAAATTTTGATTTTGGATGAAGCAACCTCTGCTTTGGATAATACATCGGAAAAATGGATTCAGCAGGAGATCGAAAAACTCAAAGAAGAATGCGGCACGACCATCTTATCCATTGCGCACCGGCTGTCCACCCTGCAAAACTGCGACGAAATCATCGTGATGGATAAGGGCGAGATCGTAGAACGGGGCACGTTCCGCGAACTGGAAAGCCGGCCGGGCATTTTCCGCGATATGGCGTTGGGTATCTTAAAGTAAGAAACCATTGAAAGGCGCGCGGTTTGCGCCGCATCTGTGCCATCCGCCATGGTGATGCCAACGCCATCGCCCGATATCCTTGCTCACCAAATATGCCCCGCACGACCATCATCGTGCGGGGCATCATCAATTTGATCCTGCTCGTGCTTTTCTCCGGTGACTAAACCAGTTCCAACCGACAAAACGCATTCCACAGCCCATCCTGATCCACGTCATCCGTAATGAGATCCGCCATTGCACGGATTTCCTCACCGCCGTTGCCCATCGCAACGCCATATGCGCAGTATTCCAGCATGGGAATATCCACTTTCGCATCACCGAACGCAATGGTGTCTGCCCGGTCGGCCTGCAAATACGTCAACAATTTTTCGATTGCATGTGCCTTGGTGATATGTTTTACCCCCAGATCGCCAAACAACGCAGTCTCTCCGGTGCCGCCCCACGTTCCGGCTTTCAGATCGGGAAAAGCCGCAGCGGCATCCGGATAATCCTCATGCTCTTGCAGCACAAAGCTGATTTTATTGACATCCTCACGGTACAGATCACCGTCGTAAATCATATCCGGAAACGCCTGCTGCACGGTCATCACACCCATATCACCATTCTTGCGACGACTGTATTCGCGAATCGCAGCCGCTGCTCCGGTCGCAAAGTCCGCACTAGCATATAGACCGCTGTTGCTTTCGAGATAGAACGGAAGCCCACGCGCCTGCAGCCAATCCACCACAGCACGGCACTGAGCCGCGGTCAGCATCTGGTGCATCACCACGGTTCCGTGATCCTCCACATAGCTTCCGTTTCCGCCGATCATGCCATCCAGCCCAATCTCCCATAGGAAAGGATACACTTCCGCACGGCTGCGCCCGGTGCAGATATAGACGCGGTGGCCATTTGCGCGCGCCTGCCGCACGGCACGCGCAGCGGAATCCGGCAAACGCCCCTCATAATCCACCAATGTGCCGTCGACATCCAGAAAAATGATTTTTCGTTCCATCGTCTCCTCCTTCAGCAAAGGGGGTCAATTCAAATCTTCTCCATTGGTGGCAATGACCTTTTGATACCAGTAAAACGACTTTTTCTTCATGCGGGCAAAATCGCCGGTACCATCGTCATAGCGGCGGACATAGATCATACCATACCGCTTGGCATATTCGCCGGTCGATGCAGAAACCAAGTCAATGCAGCCCCACGGCGTATAGCCCATCAGGTCAACGCCGTCCTTGACTGCTTCTTTCATCTGCTCAATGTGCTGGCGCAGATAGTCGATGCGGTAATCGTCGTTGATGGAGCCGTCGGCCTCGATTTCATCCTTGGCGCCCAAGCCATTTTCGACCACCATCAGCGGCAGACCGTAACGATCATATAGATCGTTGAGCGCGTAGCGCAGACCCTTGGGGTCGATCTACCAGCCCCAGTCAGAGGCAGGCAGGTGTGGATTGGGCACACCGCCCAGAATATTACCTTCTCCGCCCTTCAAGTCCTTTGCCGTTTGGCAGGAGGACATATAGTAAGAGAAGGTGATAAAATCCACCGCACCGTTTCGCAGGATCTCCTCATCCTCCGGCTGCGTTTCCAGCGTCACACCCAGCCCTTCCAGCATACGCTTTGCAAACGCCGGATACGCGCCGCGCGCCTGCACATCCGTGCAATAATAATTGTAACGACGGTTATATTGCTGGCAGGCCAGCACATCATCCGGTTCGCAGGTCAGCGGATAGCTGGCCGAATAGATCATCATATTGCCGACCCGGTAGTTGGGGTCAATCTCGTGCGCCATCTTGACTGCAAGCGCGCTGGCAACCAGCATATGATGCAGTCCCTGATAGCGCTGCTGCGGAATGTCCGGCTGCTTCATAAACTCAGTCGGATGCTCCAAATCGTTCAAAATGCCCTGATTGAGCAGCGCCCCCATCGGTTCGGAAGCACTGTTGATCTCGTTGAAGGTCAGCCAATACTTGACCTTGCCCTTATAGCGGGTAAAGATCGCGCGGCAATAATTGAGGAAATAACCGATCATATCGCGGCTGACTCATGCATTGCACTTTTTGGTCAAACCGAACGGCACTTCATAGTGTGAAATGGTGATGAGCGGCTCAATACCGTATTTCAGGCACTCATCAATGACCTCTTCGTAGTGCCGCAGTCCGGCTTCGTTCGGCTCAGTCTCATCGCCATTGGGAAAAATGCGCGTCCATGCGATCGAAAAGCGGTAGCACTTAAAGCCCATCTCGGCAAACAGCGCGATATCCTCCCGAAAGCGGTCATAATGCTGAATGGCTTCACGGCTGGGATAAAACGTGCCCTCTTCCAGCACCGGTGTGATGCGCTTGCTCTGACCAAACTTGCCTCCCGTGCAGATATCGGCAACCGAAACGCCCTTGCCATCACGATCCCACGCGCCTTCACACTGATTGGCGGCTGTTGCGCCACCCCAAAGGAAGTTCTTTGACAGTACCATATGATTCATCCTCCAATAACGAGTTTATTGCCGTCCCATGTGATGCCGCCGACATCTTCGGCATTGGTCACGATCACAGGCGTCTGGATCTCACAGCCCGCAGCCTTGATCGCGTCGATGTCAAACTCCAGCAGCAGATCGCCCTTTTTGAATTTATCCCCGCTCTTGATGTGCGCGGTAAACGGCGCACCATTCAGCCCGACCGTCTCCAATCCAACATGGATGAGCAGCTCCACACCACTGTCTGATACTAATCCCATCGCATGCAGCGTGTCAAACAAATTTTCGCAAGTGCCGTCAAACGGTGCGTATACCTTGCCCTCCGACGGGATGATCGCATAGCCCTCGCCCAGCACACCGGTGGAAAAGGTCTGATCCTTCACCTCAGTCAGCGGGATGATTTCACCCGCAATGGGCGCTTCGATCTCGGTCTTGCCGGCAACCAACGGTGCCGACTGCTCTTTTGCATCAGACGCAACCGAGATGGCGGACTCATCCTCTGCGGTTTCATGCGCCGGGGTCATGATGAACGACAGGATAAATGCCAACACGAATACCACAGCAAAGATAAGACATGCGAACATAAAGTTGCTGCCGCCGTCCGGTGCAACAAACTGTACAATCGCAGTCAAACACGGTGTAGCAAACGCATATGCTTTCAGATTGAATATACCTGCGATCAGACCGCCAACCGCACCGGCAATACAAGCGCCAATCATTGGTTTTTTCAGCCGCAAGGTGATGCCATACATCGCAGGCTCGGTCACACCTGCCAGCAGCGCGGAAATACCGGCCGGGAATGCCATCTGGCGCAGTTCCTTGTCCTTGGTTTTGAAAGCCGCGCCAAAGGTCGCGCCAGCCTGCGCTGTATTGCTGCACAGCATGGCCGGAAGCAGCATCAATTCAAATCCCGGATCAGCCAGCGCCATCAGGCAGGCGGGGACAAATGCCCAGTGCATCCCTGTCATGACGATGAACGGCATCGCGCCAGCAAACAACAGCATAGCCAGCCACGGGGCAAAGCCATAAATCGAATTGATCACAAGCTGCAACACATTGCCGATCATCAGACCGAGCGGTGCGAGCAGGCAGAGCGTGATCGGTGCGGTGATAATAACGATCAGCAGCGGTTTCAAGAAGTTTTTCGACCAGTCCGGCGTGATTTTGTCAACCAAAATCTCCACATACTTCAGCAGCAGCGTTGCCAGCATGGCCGGAATGATCGACGAAGCATAGCTGCCGTGCGTAACCGGAATCACGCCGAACAAATAGGTCGATGTTTCACCGCCCAGCAGCGTGATCAAATCCGGATAAAGCAGCATTGCCGATACCATCGCCGCCAGATAGGAATTGCAGCCCAGCTTTTTGGAGGCAGTGATCGCCACCAGAATGGGCAGGAAATAGAACGGCGCATCACCCAGCGCGTTCATTAAAATATAGGTATCACTCGTTGCATCCATCACACCCAGCAGCGTTGGCCCGAAGATCACGAGCAACACCTTGATCAAACCGCCTGCAATAATGGAGGTGAATAACGGCGTCATGCAGCCTGCAATAAAATCAATGGCTGCTGAAACCGGATGGATCTTTTGTTTCGTACCGCCGGCACTTCCCGTATCCGCGGCTACGCCAAGCGCCAAAACCTCTCTATAGACATTGGCGACCGAGTTACCAATAATGATCTGATACTGACCGCCGGAGATATTGACGCCGACGACCCCCTTGATTTTCGCAATCGCATCCTTGTCCGGCACGCTGGAATCCTTCAGCACAAAGCGCAGGCGCGTCATGCAATGCGTAACCGAAGAAACATTGTCCTTGCCGCCCACAGCGGCCAGAACCTGCTCCGCGGTCTGCTTAAAGTCTGCCATAAAAAAACTCCTCCTGATCTTATTTCTGATTTTCTGATCTCTCAGCCGGTGCGGGCGCGCACCACATCGGCTTTTGCAGCAATAAAAAACCTTCCGCGGAAGGACACAGCACATCCGTGTCCCTCTGCGGAAGGTAATGCTCAAAAAAATGATTACAACCCTTCCCGCGTGCATATCCGGTTGATATGCAGCAGCAAATATAGCTTTTCCTCTTCACTGAGCGTAAGTTCCCACTTGTTGTGGAAATATTCCCCGATGAGTTCCACGCACCGGGCGATTTTGGGGCATTCTGCTCTGAGCGAACGATACATTTCGCTGATGTTGGAATCCAGCAGGTTTCCCGTTCCCAACCGCTGTAAAAGGTACATCAGATGGGAAGAATACCGCGCGAAATTGAACGAACAACGATTGATGACAATGCCCATCTCGTCCTCCACGATACTGACCGTATCTTCAAGCACATCGTCATACCGCTGCTGCCACTGCATCGTTACATCACATTTGGTTTTTGCATTGTAACGGGCGTTGACAAAATGCAGCGCAATCCCAGAGGCTTCATTTTGGTTCAGCTGAATCGCAAACCGACGTTCGATCTGCTTGAGCGCATAGCGCCCCAGCCTGCCCTCCTGCGGATACTGCTGTTCTACTTCGTAAATCAGCGGCATCTGTACGTAAATATGCTGCTTGGCACGTTGAATGCAGAAATTGATGTGATCTGCCAAAGTCAGCACAACATTCGGATTTAGTTCATAATCCAACTCATTCCGAGCGATATCCACCAGCTTCACTGTAAAATGCAGCACTTTTTCCGGCAACTCGTTGAAAAGCGCCAGATACTTCTGATCCACGTCGTAAAACCGGCGGTCGATCACAGTGGGTCCGTGATATCATACGGTGTTTTGGGAAACCCGATTCCCTTTCCATATGCGATACACTCTTTTCCCTCACTGTCTACGCAGATCGCAAAATTGTTGTTCAATTTTTTAATCACACGCACTACCGAATCACTCCAAAAGAAAAACCCTTCAAGGCATAATTACACCTCTCCAGTGGTGTCATTAGTAATGCCTCAAAGAGTTACAACCTAATTACATGAATAGTTTAACAAATTCTCCTAATTGCGTCCATTCATTTTTTGCACAAGCTTTCACCCTTATTTTTGAGCAAAAAGCTGTGTCGGACGATTCCCGCACGATGGTTTGGGACAGCATTGCCCCCAAACGCAACAAGCGGTGAACCCGTCAGGGAGCTGACAGCAGCATTTTATTGTGCCGTTCCCTCATTCAAAGTGGGAACGGCACGAAAGATATGATTTATCCAGTCTCGTTGACCTTCTAGTCCGCAACGGTAATGCCATAGCAATATGCTTGACGGACAATTCGCCCATCGTCCGTACGGTAACCATGGGTGGCGCGCTGCCGTGCATTTGCAGATGCCTCATACAATTCCAAAACATCGTTGAACGCTTCTTTTTTCAGTGGATAAGGCAAATCGAAACGTCTGGTTGAGATTTCTCCCGCCGCAACGCCTTCGCTGAGCACCTCGGAATACAGCAAATCAAACAACGCCTGTTGCTCTGTGGTGAGGTCGGCGTAGCCCTCTACCTCTGTGCAGACAGGCACCGCCAGATCGCCGTACATCCAATATCCCAGTGGTGCATGAAGTTCGACATCTGCCCCCGCAGTGCGCAGATTTCCGGCGGCATCCGTAATGGTCAGGATAGTGCCGGTTTCCGGAAGATACGCCACCGTATAGGAGGACTGCATCAGATTGGTCTGGGAAAGCAAGGATGCTGCACACCGAAAGGAACAATCCGAGCCGTCATAGTAAACAAAACGTTCATCGGGTAGCTGCCTGATACCGTCGCGCAATTGACGGTCAGTCAACAGTAGTGGCCCCTCATAAATCGTTGGCTGGCCATTCCGATACGCCTCCAGATCACTCCCGGTTTGTGCAATCTGTCTGAGCAGCCCCGACCGAAGCACCGCGCTCCCGAACACCAAAACAGCTACCCCGCACAAGACTCCATAGGCGATCCAAGGGGCGCCATTCCGTGTTTGCTGTTCTTGTTTCAGTGCATTTTGATAAAATTCCTTTCGCTTATCCTGCGTTGCAAACTCCGGCGGCTGTTTATTTTTCAGTTGCCATTTTGCCCGGCGAACGCCAATCTGCTCCAGAATAAAACAAATAACCGGGATAAAAGGCGATACCGTCAATAATACCGCACAGATCACTCCGCCCCAATGCTCCCCTTGTAGCACGACCACTGCCGGATCTTTCCCGATTTTCCAGAAGATCGCTTCCATGACAGAAGACGCGCTAAATGCGCAGGCGGGCAGCAAAACAGCCATGATGAGGGCGATGAGCAGCCATCTTCTTTTTCTCTTCATTGTCATCAGCCCTCCCCGCAGGAAATCCATAGCACCAGCTTGCTATGGGGCAGATAATCCACCCGAATGGGATATACACCTGCCTGATAGTCTGTCAAATCAAACTGAAGCCGCCCCATGCGGCAGGTCACATCGTCCACATGAATATCACATACCCAGCGATTATACAGTCCCGGCATAACAGGCATCAGTAACTCCGACCAGCGTGGATTGGAATACCAAGGAATGGGATCAAACGCCCCTTCCGGCTCTCGCCCCATTTCCACCAGCGCATTATTCTTAGCCGTTGCCTCTTCCTGCTCCCTTGTCACGATTCCGGTTGCCCAGTTCCCCTCTATCACCAGAGGCAAGTCCTGCGCGTAAGGAACAAGGGAATAGATCGACCAGCCAGCCAGAATCAGGGCAATTGCCCAGGCTGTTCCAGCCCTTGCCCAAAGCGGACGTACACCAAACATCCTAAATGCAAATACCAATCGTTCATAACATTGGATGCACAGCACAATCGCCAAAACAAGATTGACAAGAAGCGGAAGCACCGATGCCACATACATATATGGCCGGAAAGAGCCTCCTAGAAAAGAAAACATATCCTGTAGCTGGTTTTCGAATATACCGCCGGCAGTTACCTGCAGCACCAGTGTAATCACAGCCAGCAACGCCGGGGCGCGCCATAACCGCCCTGCCAAAACAGCGCGAATCAGCCGCATTTCCCGCTTGGAAAACCTGTCCTGATGTTCCCGAAACCAAACATACGCCTCTTCCCGTCGACCTTGGTGCATGAACTCCAATAGAGGCCTTGCAAATTCATTATTCTTCATAAGGCATCACATTGCAACCCGAGAGATGGCATTTTGGAGAACGTCGGACTCATCAAAAGTAAAGGTATAGGACACTTTGCCTTTGGTGTAAGAGATGGCATTGACATCCTCATTCTCGCTGTACTGATAGCCTTTTAAGGCATCGCCCATATAGGCTGCAATTTCCTCTTTGGTCTGGGTATCCAGCTCCAGCCCAGCAACCGACACGGGAACATTGTACTCACGAAGCGCCGGTACTTCGCAGGAGATGGAACAAATCATCGCCTCCCGTATCTCCACCGGCTTTGAGGTCGGATTATACAGCCAGCAGGAAATCGGCGCGCCATACCCGTCTTTTGGGCGGAAAGGAACCGCCATATTGTAATATGTTTTGGCCTCCAACTCCGAATTGGTATAGTTGTAAGTATAAACAGAATTTCCATCCATGGACATAACGGCAAAAATGTAATCTTCGCCCATAAACTCCCGCACCGAAACAGAACACATTTCATAAGTCGTGCCATTGATCGTGATTTCTGCTTTTTCATTCCCTGTCAGAAGCAAATATCCTCCTGCACAAGCCAAAATCACAAGGCTAAGCACACCCAAAATAAAATTGCGTTTTTTCATCTTACCCCTCCTGTTGATGACTTGCAAAAACTGTTGCCGTTCGTATCCTCCATCGTAAATTGATAAAGCACATAGTCCTGCGCCGCATTCCACGCTCACGGCGAGTTTGGCGTCGTTACCGCCCATCTGCACAGAAAGCTGGCACATGATTGCATCCCGAAACACGGATGGCATAGGTTGCCTTTATTATAAAGACAATTTATTCCTTTTGCAAGAGACGCCGTGCTAGAGTGCAGCAAAGGAACAGAATCCAGAAGTGCGTAGATTTTTCCACAACCTTCTGGCATGTAAGCTGTGTGCGAAACGCAACCGTTGCTGTCTTTATGCAGGCAATAAAAATCAGAAGGCGGACAAAATACGTCAGCCTTCTGAAAAGTGTTTCTATGATGTATCTTTTCTTAATGCGATTTTCGCAACAGACTATCATTGCTGGTTCAGAAGCATGTTCATAACATCCTTGATGCCGGTCACATTTTTATCAATTTCGGCAACAACTTGTTGGATGGATGCCATCTTTTGTCCTTGCTCGGCAATTTCCATATTCAACATATCAAACTGCTGCGCCACCGTTTTAACATATTCCTGCATTTGGCTTAGATCGGTGGAAATCTCCTTGGAAACGCTATCGCTGTTCTGTGCCAGATTACGCACTTCTTCTGCCACTACGCCAAAGCCCTTTCCCGCAGTGCCGGCTCGCGCTGCTTCTACTGACGCATTCAGGGATAGCAGGTTGGTTTGGCGCGAAATGCTCTGAATTGCACCGACCGCACTCGCAGTCCGCTCCATCTGATTCTGCGCATCATTCAATATTTGCGCCAGCTCAGTCTGCCGATTCATTACCAGCTGCATCGCTTCGGTATTATCCACGATCGTCTGATTGATTTTTTCCAAACATTCACTCAGCGAATGAACGCGGTCATTCATGTTCTGTTCCACCAGTTCACGGGTGTTATGAAGCTGTGTCTCATCGTTGGTTACACCCACCATCGCCAAGCCGTCGCCGTCCTTTTCCTTGCCTACATGGACAACGGCATTCATCCACAGATAGTGTCCATCTCTGTGCTGGACACGATATTCCATTTCAAATAACCCGTTCCGCTGCGCAATATGATCATTGATTGAGTTTAAGAAGACCTGCTGATCCTCCGGATGGATACGGTCCAGCCAAGCACGTATTTGATTGGGGAATTCATCTTCTCCTTGGAAGCCTAGCTAGCTGCGGAAAGGTTCAGAGAACCAAACAATATTTTCCGCCGCTTCAAGCGTGCGTTTTTTCAGCTGGATATAAAATGAACCCTGTGTCGTGACATTATCAATCGCAGAGTAACGTCTCAGCACATGATCCAGCGCAACCTTGCTTTCGTGCTCGTCATGCACATCGACAAAAATACCGATGAACTGAATCGCCTGCCCCTCTTTGTTGCGCTTCACGTTACCAGCTGCGCGATACCAACGATATCCCTGATTTTTTGTTTTCAGTCGATATTCCAGATCATATTTGGTGTTGCCCGAACGATCTTCCAATGTTTTCACAAATAAGCTCAGTGTGCGATCCTTATCTTCCGGGTGGAGCAGTTCAGACCACGATTCCAGTTTATTGGGGAAATCACGAACATCATGGTAACCAATCATATGGCGGAAATCGTCGGACCAATAAGCGGCAACCACCTGATTGCCCGGCCCGATATCCATATTCCAAAGGCCGGATGAAATCGTTTGATTGACCAGATGTACGTTATTGCATTCCCAAAGAATGCGGCTATAATATAACTCCAGCACTCGGTTGAGTTCGCTTACCAAGCTGTTAGAACCTGATAAATCCAGGCTGACTGGAATATCCTGCGCATCTGTGAAATGGTCAAAAGAAATCTGCCGCAATGCATCAATCACTTGCTTATTTCCAGAGAAAAACATGTGTTATCCTTTCTTTCCGATCTATTCTTCTTCACTATATTGCGGAGGCCTTAGCCCGCTTTTACGCCTTTTTATGGTTTTATACTTTTATACCTTATATATTGTATCTTACCGTATTTTCCCTGTCAATGATTTTCTTTTGCAAATGATTACTGTCACGGGAGATCGGGTAACGGGCGATGAACGGTTTTTACAGAAACTCAGCAGCAAGCGCAATCATCATATAACTCTCCTTAGTACATCTTTTTTCTATTATACGATACTCTGACCAAATATGAAACTGACACCATAAGGATTTATCTGTGAAGCAAGGCTTCTTTCGCAGCAAATCTATGGTGCAAGTGCAAGTTACGAAACGTAAATGTCAAGTCTCCGGACGCAAGGAACTCCCTTCATCGTGAAAGTCGGCGTACCAGCGGAAGTGATTCGACGAGCAAGGGCAGCAAGCATCACTGCTTGCTGCCCTTGTTGATGAGACTCGATTCCACAGATAAACTATTCCAGAGACAGAGCTCATTCCTGCTGGTGACGGGGATGACTCCGAACCAACTTTACCGCCTCACCCAGAACGGCAAGTACGTCGGCACGGAACTGTATGTCATAGCTGCTTAGCTCCACCATCATCCGTCCTGCCTCTGTGCAGACGTAGCGGGGCGGCAGGTGATTCAACGTGTAGGCTACAACATCAGCCTTGCAAAGCGAGCAGGGACAGCCGCCGCCAGTGGCAATGGACTCATCCGCATACCGCAGTACCACATCCTCCATCAGGTTATGGTATAAGAGTTTCTTTCCTTCCATTATATAATCCCTCCTGTTATGATATGCGTCGAATGAAAAGAATTATTGCGTCACATCTTAGGCAGATCGCATCAGGATCGTGGCAGCTTGGGCTCTGGTTGCTTGCCCTCTGGGCTTCATCCGCAAAGGAGGATGAGAGACTGTCTTCCACCTTAAATCCTTCTTCATCGCTGCTAGGATTGGCTTTTATCGCCTCAGCCACATTGTTGTGCACGCGGTAGATAGCATAGTCAGCTTTACCCTGCAATTTGGCGGGCAAGGGGTTGCGCCGGTCACAACACGCTGTACCATCGTATCCCATTGCTATACCTCCTTTACGCAACCCCTCTTGACGTTTTTTCGCTTCCATGCTATGTTCATTGTACAAATTCCGGCGAAATTGAAAAGCCATTATTTAAAATTTGCAATGATTTGTGTGAAATTTGCGTGCTGCCGCCCCGAACAGCGATCGAGACAAGAAAGCATGGGGTAAGTATCGGAAGAGGAGGAGAACACATGGGGGAACTCTTTGTTATGGAGTACATGACGATACTGGGCATGACGATGGTGCTGCTGTTTCTGGACAGCCGGCATTCCCAGCGGCGCACAATTTTAACGGTCTATGGTGCCGTAATTCTGGTCATGGCGGCGATTGCCACTCTATACCGGGCAGCCGGCATAGAGACTACGATCAAACTCTATTCCTTGATTGTACATGTACCCTCTCTGCTACTTTTTCTCACATTGAGCCGTTTTCGGGGATGGCGGCTGGTGTTTCAGCTGCTCTCTGCGATTCTGTTCTGCGCGCTGATACAGCATGTAGCTGGGCTGGCCTACTATCTGTCGGGCGGCTATTTCTGTGTCCTGCTGTTGTCCTATGTTGTTCTCAGTGCTGCGGTCATCTGGTTCCTGATCCGCTTTCTACGCCCGCTGTTTCTCCAAACGCTGATGGATGTACACCGGGGCTGGTGGCTCATGTGCTTGGTAATAGCAATATACTATGTTATCATCATCTACCTGATCCCCGGCTATGTGGGCTCTGCCCGAGACAGCACAATCATTAAACCTGCCATTTCTTTGCTGATGGTTGGGTTTTATTCCATTCTGATGTTTCTCTTTTCCAGCATCCGCAAAGAGGCGGAAGCACGTCACAATGCACAGCTGTCCGCTTTGCAGCTCTCGGCTCTACGAAGCCGCATGGAGGCGGTAAAAGCAGCAGAGAACGTCATTCGTACCGAACGTCATGACCTGCGTCACCGGATTCAGACCGCCGCGGAACTGGTATCACGGGGAGACAAAGACGCAGCCCTGAACTTTTTGGACACCGCTCAAAAGCGGCTGGATGAGCAGAAGGAGATTCGCTGGTGCCGCCCACCGGTGCTGGATGCGGTGTTTTCCTCCTACTTTGATCAAGCGAAGAATCAAGGCATTTCGGTGGAGACGAATATCGCCCTTTCCGATACTCTCCCAGTAGACGAGGGCGAATTAGCCATTGTTTTGTCCAACGCTCTGGAAAACGCCATCCACGCCAATCTGTCGTTGCCTCATAATCAGCGGGTAATCCGCTGTCAGATGGTAGGCACTCCCAACATCATGCTGGAAATCTCCAACCCATGCAACGAAACTATAACCTTTGATGCGCAAGGCCTTCCTGTTTCCCACAAGGAAGGTCATGGCCTTGGAGTGCAGTCTATCTCCGCTTTTTGTCAAAAAAACGGAGCCGTCTGCCAGTTTGAACTGACAGACGGCTGGTTCCGATTAAGATTGGTTCTGTGATATACGAAATTTTTGTTTGCATAGGAATTTTTTTCATTTGTATACTGAAGGAGAGAGGTTGTTTATTCCCCAAATACGCCACAATCCCTTCTTTTTTCAGTCCGGCGACGAACCCAAGACCGTACAGGAGAATCTCGGGCATCATTCGGCTGCTTTTACACCAGATGCTTACGGTCATGTGACCGACCGCATGAAGTGCGAAAGTGCCGAGCGCATGGAACGCTTCATCCACTCCACCATCGCCCGATAAGGGTAAAAATGGGGGAGCAAAGCGCGATAGCAAAAATGTGAATTCGAAAATAAGTTCCGAAAATGACTTCAAATATAAAAAATACGGTATTAAACCAAAGTTTAATACCGTATTGCTGGCGGAGAGTCAGGGATTTGAATTGCCAAAATCCCGTTTTTTATGATAGTTTTTATCCATATAAACGCATTCAATCCGTATTCATTAAATATTTGTGACAATATGGCCAATTGGATTCCGCTGATTATTTCCTGTTTGTCGTCACAGTTGTCGTCAAATCGTTCTGTACAATCCTACATATCACATCTATTATTCTAATATTTCCAATTGGATTGTATTCTCTGCTTCTTTAATATTATAATTCTATTGACCTATCAGAACCTCCATTAACCTGCGGTTTATTGAGGTAAGACATACTGAATTTTTTCTTCCATGTCATGCTAGAGATGCGTTCTGTATAGAATTTACCAGCACGCATATCATCCCAGCAAGTAAGTCATCTACAAGAAATATAGCAAACAAAAAGAGCGGATTTACCGCTCTTTTTGTTTTTCGGGTTATACCCGATCGGAAATAGAAAAGAAAAAGGTGAGTGAGGTAGATTAGAGAAGTTCGCGTTTGATGCGTTCAAGAGCTTCAGGAGCCTGCTTGTCCATCTTCTCCGGGAAGCCGAAGTAGGACACGCAGATGATGTTGTCGCCACCGACCTTAGGTGCATCGGCCTTCAGCTGCTTATTTGCAAAATCCATGTCGCGCAGGGTCTCAAAGATACCGTCAAAATCGACCTCCCCCTCGCCCATAGCGGTGTGCTGGTGGATGGTGACGTCCGCGCGACCGCGGCTGTTGAGCCAAGGCGGATTGAGGATGTAGCGGCAGTCCTTGGTCTGGTTCCAAGTGTCCGCGAGCAGTACATGGGTCAACTCGTCGCCCGCATACTTGAGCATGTGACGTACGTCACCCTTGCCCTGATCGTAGAAGAAGCCGTGAGAAGCCGAGTAAACATAGCCGAGATTCTTCGAGCGGAAGGACTTGACGATATCACAGGTCTCGTCGTTCAGTTCGCAGAAGTCATACGGATGGGACTGAATCTCAACGCGCAGGCCTTCGCGCTCGATGATGGGCAGCAGCTCCTCCATCGACTTGTAAAACATGCCGTTGCGAATCTCCTGCTGATTGGGGTCGCCCTAGAACTCGGTATTGATGACCGGCACGCCCATGTTGACTGCAATCTCGATCATGCGTTTCCAGTTGGCAACCGCATGCTGACGCTGCTCCTCGGTCGGACCGGACCAACGATAGACCACGATAAAGGACGAGATTTCGACACCGGTCTCGCGCAATGCTCGACGGTACTCCTCCTCACACTCTTTGGAGAACAGCGGATGCTTGTAGAACGGATTAATCCGAGGGTGTGGGGACTGCTCGATATATTTGTAGCCCCAGTCGGCTACCTTGTGTACATAGTCGTTGATGGACATCTGCTTGGCCAGCACGTCCACGTCAAATGCAATTTTCATATGGGATACCCTCCTTGCCGGATGTGGCTAATCTTTTATTCGGGCCCTTTTGATGGTCTTATTATACGGCATGAGCAACGCTTTTCCAATGATACAATCCGCCATAAACTTGCGAAATCCTGCTATTTATTCTTGCACATCTTATCAAGGTCTGGTACGATGGAGAAAAGGAGTGTGCGTATTATGCTGATTTCGGAAGCCGGTGTTCATCAGACATCTGAACGGTATTTTTTCACCCCATCTTCCCTTGCACGCGAGCTTTTTTATTATCCAACGCGCTGTGGACATTACTTTTGTGACAGCCGATATTCGTTCAGCCATCGCTCGGAGATCGCCATGGAAGGTGATCATAACCGAAATATCATGCTGTTTCTTATCCAGCGCGGCACGATGGAACTAGAGTTGTCCGGCGTGCCCGCACTAGCTGCGTCGGGGCAAGTCGTATTGTTCGACTGCCGTGAGCCGTACAAATACGCCGCATCGGATGGCCTTGAGTTTATCTGGCTGCTCTTCAACGGACTAAATGTACGCACATTTTACCGACGCATTTTACAGGCGCATGGCGGACGGCAGTGCTTTACGCCGGACGCACTCACGCAACTGGCACAAGCACTTGGTACGCTACTCGAGCGCTGCGCTGCAGATGAACGTCCGAGTGAGGCAGCCTGCTCGCAGTTACTTCATCAGCTTCTATGCCTGTTACTGCTGGGCGAAGGAGAGCGCGCCTCGGACAACAGCGACCGCATTACGCAAGCAATCCGATTCATGAACCGGCATTTATTTGAGCCGGTCAGTGTACAGGATGTGGCAGCAGCAGTAAACCTGAGTCCGTCGCATTTTTCGCGGCAATTTAAAGCACGTACCGGTTATTCGCCCTATGAATATATTGTGCTGCACCGTATTGATAAGGCAAAATACCTTCTCACCTCAACCAAGCAATCAGTAGGTGAGATCGCGTACGCCACCGGCTATAATAGCGAAGAGAATTTCAGCCACAGCTTCCAGAAGCATGTAGGCATTTCGCCCGGCCTGTTCCGCAAATATCCGGTATAGTGTGGCGTTTACCTACTTCGTGTTTCCAACCAATAAGCAAGGCAGGCGTATCGGATACGATACGCCTGCCTTTTATTGAATATGAGGATAGAAAGAGTCGTTACCAGTATTTTTCCACATGCGCGCGAGTCACTTCTGCCGCCTTCTTGATATTTTCTTCGTTGGAGAGCTTGTAATAGTCCGGACGGAACACCTCCATCGTGCAGACATCTCCTTCAAAGCCAATTTTCTTGAGGGTATCGGCGTAGCGCTTGTGATCGAGACAGTCACCCGGTTCGCCTGGCCACAGACGCTTCTCGTCGTTGTTGTACGCCGCGCCGCAGGGCATGTTTTCCATACCATTGAGGTGCCAGACAAAGATTTTCTTGCCGTCCGCTTTCTCAAGCGCGTCCCAGCCGGATGCCATTGCATGGAAGTGGTACTGGTCGAGCGTGATGCCGACAAGCGGATGGTTGACCTCCTGCACAATCGCATACGCATCCTCAAAGCGGTTGATCGACATGGTCGGACAGCCGCAGAACTCAATGGACAGCTTGATGCCGTGCGGCTCGACCTTCTTGACCATTTCCTTGAGGACGGCCACCGCATCTGCGCGGATTTCGTCCAGCGTCGCCGGAACGGTCAAATCCATGGACGGCACAACGACAATCATTT
>JAHZFK010000011.1:0-9478 GCA_019421385.1 Clostridiales bacterium | reverse complement strand
GCAGTTTGAGGCAGTCTGCGATGATCTGGTCCAGCTTTGCCATCACCTCGTCCTTTTCTGCCTGCGTCTGCTTCATGTTGAAGAAGATCAGTGCATTGTAGGACAGCATGCGCAGCTTGTGGGACGGGTCAGCGAACCACGCCGCCAGATCGTCGATCGTGTACTTGCCCGCCGCGATTTCGCGATCCAGGCACTCGGACTGGATGTCGATGTAGTCAAAGCCGTACTTCTCACACAGGTCGAGGTCTTCGAGTACGGAATGGTTTTCGCAGAAACGGTTGCAGCCTTCGTTAAATCCGATTTTCATGGTGATTTTCTCCCTTCTGAACGTTTCCTTTTCTTACTTTTTGTAGAAATCCGGAGTGCCGCCGGTGACAACCTTCTCCGGCTTGCCCGAGGTCTGGCTCTTTACCAGCGCGTCCGCGGTGATGGATGCAACATAGCCGTCCCACGCGGACGAGCCGCCGGTCTCACCCTTAACGGCATGGTCGACCCAGTCCTGAATCTCAACGTCGTAGGAGTCGATGAAGCGCAGAATCCAGTTGTCCTCGATCTTGGTAGAAACCTTGTTTTCAAAACGAACGGTCGGGAAGGACGGGCACGGCAGGTTGATAACGCCGTTTTCGCACACCACCTCGCAGTTGATGTCATAGCCAAAGCCACAGTTGACGTTGACCTCGAGCACGTTAACGATACCGCCCTTGGTCTTCATAATCATGATCTGCGGGTCCTTGAGACCTTCATGCGCCTTAGACGAGGTCTTGGGCATAATGCACTGCACTTCGTCCCACTCGTCGCCAATCAGCCACGGCAGCACGTCGATTTCGTGAATCGCGGTATCGGTGACTGCCATCGCGGTGGTGTAATCCGGCGCAACGCCGTCTGCGCGGTGCGTGCACTTAATAACCATCGGTGCGCCGAACTTGCCCGAATCAATCAGCTCCTTGACCTGCTTGTAGCCGCGGTCGTAGCGGCGCATGAAGCCGACCTGTACCAGATGCTTGCCGGATGCCATTTCGGCATCCACGACTGCCTTGCAGTCCGCCGCGGTATTCGCCAGCGGCTTTTCGCTGAACACCGGCTTGCCGGCCTGAATCGCTGCAATGACCGGGTCCTTGTGGAACGCGCCCGGGGTGGTGACGACAACGGCGTTAACGTCCGGATCGTTGATGGCGGCATTAAAGTCGGTGTAGACCTTAACGTTGCCGCCCGCAATCTCCGCGCCCTTCTTCGCGCCCTCTTCAAATACATCGCATACGGCAACTACCTCCGCACCGCGGATACGGTTCTGAATGCGCTCGATGTGTTCGCGGCCAATCATGCCGCAACCGATAACTGCAATTTTGAGTTCCATGAGAAATACCTCCATATAATATTGAACTTGTAGATAATGGCTTTGTCTGCGGTTTGGCAGGCCGCGGACACTTGGATTGTGGTTTTTTGCGTTCAGAATCTTTTCTCTTCTTCGAAATGATTGTATCATTGTGTTCACGAGAACGCAAGCAAAATTTATTTGACTAATGTACAAATATTATTTGCAATTTCTATTATAATCTAACAAAAGCACGCATTTTCATTACTTTATTTGTAACATATGGAAGATGTGTTCTATCCTATTTTGGTCAGAATAACAACAGTTTTTGCGTGCATACTATAATAATGCACGCATTATTTATCATATAAAAAATCCGCCGGAAGACATCAAGTATTGTCTTCCGGCGGATAACGCTTATACTTCTTGTAATTCGGCGCTTTTCCCTTCGCGTTCCAACAGTTCACGCATCATCTTGTCATAGCTCTTGTCAAGCTTGTAGAAAGAAGCAATAATAAACATGATAGCCCACAAAGCGATCGGAACATAGAGATAAAACGCTTCGATCGTTGCAATCGCTTCCACTGTCTGCTCTGCGGCAGTCGCTTTCAGGCCATCAAACGCCGCCATGGACAAGATGCCGCCCATGATCGCCTGCGTGAAACCCGAACCAGCCTTCTGTCCCATGCTCATCGACGAGAACATCAAGCCTTCCACTCGCAGGCCGTGTTTCCAATGTCCATATTCAATGGCGTCACCGGGCAGAGAATACTGCACACCATAGAACGGCGCGATACCAAAACCACGGATAATGCAGGAAACTACGCCCAGCGATACGCTGGTGGAGTTGATAAGGAACAAAAGCTGACCAATCACCCCCATCGCACAGCCAAAGCAGATCAGATTGCGCTTACCGAAGCGCGGCAGCAGCTTGGGCAACATGGCGATACCAACAATGGTGCAGATTTTTTCTGCCGACGACAGCGGCATAACCAGATTCTTATCCCCCAGAACATATTGGCAATAATAAGTCAGATCGGTGCCGATAATCACCTGATACGCAGTATAAGTAATCATCAGACCAAGCGCAATCAAGAAATACCGGTTGGTAAAGGTGATCTTAAACGCCCTCCAGAAAGGAATGTTCTCCTTTTTTGTCTGCGGGGCGGCCTGCACGCGCTCCGTGCAAGTAGCATAGGTATTTAATAGGACGAAGACCGAAATAATGGCATAAGCGCCGGTAACCAGAATCCAGGAGAACTGCTCTTTTCCCGTTACATCAGAAACATAGTTGATCAGCGGTAGGGTAAATGCAGTAATGATCATGCTCGCTGTGATGGATAACATCATACGGACATTGCTGATAGTATCTCGATCTCTGTGATCTCGAGTCATTAGAGACCCCAAAGCATGAAACGGCTGACTGATCGCCGTATAAACCACCGTGTTCATCAGATTGTAGGTAACAAAAGCGTAGAGGATCTTGCCCATATCACCGACATCCGGCATAGTAAACAACAGTACGGCAGCAACGGCATACGGCACTGTCAGTCGTAGAATCCAGATGCGCGCTTTGCCGTATTTGGAATGAGTACGATCGATAATTGCACCCATTGCTACATCGGAAAAACCATCGAAAATACGAGAAACCAGCATGATCATGCCAACTGCACCGGCTGAAATGCCAACTACATTGGTGTAAAAATAGATGAGCAGCGTTGAAGTCATGGTATACATCAACGTCAGCGCAGGATCACCAAAACAATAGGCCAGCTTCTCGGATACCGGGACTTTGATGAACTCATCCATATTCTTTCGCTTCTGCTTAAAGTTTAAAAGTTCTGCAATTCCGCCTTTCATTTGCTACACTCCTTCTTGAATATCTCATTTCGTTCATAGTATCGAAGGATACCATACTGCACATTTCAGGGCGGATGCCAACCCCCGAAACGAAAAATGAAGAAGAAGATTTAATATGTTCACGAGAACGCAAAAATGAAATACTTTTGATTTTCTCCAGTTCAGTGGACTATATTTTTACAGGCACTGAACTAAATTTATTCATGTTTAAAGACTATCACCAATTTCTTTTATTTTCAAGAATAAAAAACCGAAAAAACTTTAATTTAGCCATTTTCGTGATATGCAAAAAAATATACTGGCGTGGCTTTGTTGTATTGACGAAAAAACAGAATGAGTTGCGTGCAATCGCGTGCATTCATGTGTGACTTTTGCTGAGACACTGCAGTACAAAATGTACGGCACAGCATGAGCAAAATGCACGCAAAAGATTGCACCATTGTTACAATATGATATACTTAATATACAAAGATTAGGGGGAGGCAAAAATATGGCAGTTACCGCGCAGCAAATTGCTGAATTAGCCGGTGTGTCCCGCGGCACAGTCGATCGCGCACTGCATAATCGTGGGCGTGTCAACCCAGAGGTTGCCGCGCGTATTCAGCGTATTGCAGAGGAACTGGGCTATAAACCCAATCTGGTGGGGCAGGCACTGGTAAGGACAAAGCGTGATTTTAAAATTGGCGCCATTCTGCAGTCTGTCGAAACGCCAACCATGCAAATTGTTCTGGAAGGGCTTCGACGTGCCGCGGACGAGTTGCGTTCATCCGGTGTGGAGCTGATCGTCCGTGAGTTACGCGGATTGGACGAAGAACTTGTTCTGGAAAATATCGAAGAATTGACTTCACAGGGCATACAAGGTCTTGCAATCTCACCAAATAACACAGCCGAGCTGCGGCAATGCATCAATGGACTGTATGAACAAGGTATCCCTGTAATCACTTTGAATTCTGATGTTCCTGGCAGCAAGCGGATCTGTTTTATCGGCATGGATAATTACCGCGCAGGACAAACAGCCGCCGGGCTAATGTGTCAGATGCTCTCTGACAACAGTAAGATACTTCCGCTTGCCGGACATCTGAACAACACTGCGCATAATAATCGCCTAAACGGATTTTTAGATACACTGAATCAACAGAACACACATAATTTGCGCATCATGCCGTTTCAGCCTTGCTTTGACCGGAATGATTATGCACACGAAATTACACAGCACGCTCTGCGCGAGAATCCGGATCTAGTTGGCATCTATGTCGCGTCAAACGGACAGGAAGGTGTCTGTCAGGCGGTAGAAGAAGAAGACCGAAAAGGCAAAGTCAAAATTATCGCTTTTGACCTTAATGAACCCAATATGCGTTTACTGCAATCGGATAGTTTAAGTATTGTACTCGATCAAGATGCTTTTCAACAGGGATATCAACCACCATTTCTACTCTATGAATATCTGATGCACCATAAGATGCCAGACAACGCTTTGCTATACACAGATATTGCCATTCGCACCAAATATAACAGTGATCTAGTTGTTTTTACGGATCATTCCAAATAATTAGTCTCGATTTAGATTCTCACCTATCTAAGGCCACATTGTCGTTCTCCTCAAAAAATCGAACAAAAACAAAAATGTGTCTCTTGAAAGTCAACCACGATAGCCTATGGTTGTGTCAACATATCTCTTATTGTACCTTATCTACCTTAGCTACAAAGCGGGTAACAAGTCAAAGACTTCTTACCCGCTTTCGTTATGTTTTAAAGAACAATAGACCAGCATTTTCTGTTTTCGATGGTATTGTATTGCTTACTTTGTTTTGTATTCGGGAAACTGGTTTATTATCCTCTAGTCGGCTATATGGTCGATAATATCTGAAACGCAACAGCTACACCTACCAGAACTCTTATTTTGAAGACAGACTAAGCCTTGGAAGCTGAAATTTTGTTGTCGTTTCTACAATCAATCAAATAGATTGACTCACCAATCATCTCTTCATATCCAACAGCTTTAATGATTCGCATTGCACTGGCATACTCATTTTCGGAAAAATAAAAAATTGCAATTAGGCTTCCATCTGTACAATTTGCTGCTTCATATATTTTTACTTGGGTAAATACATGGGCTAATGTAGAATTACTTGCTAATTTGAATTCTACTATATTCTGATTATTCTGTCCCTTTGATATAATAAAATCAGTTTGTCCTCGTCCATTATTTGTTTCTGCGTCTACCTTATAACTTGTTCCGTACCAGACAAAGCGAAAAAGTCTTTGCAAGTCATTTTCTTTAGCAATTTGTACACCTTTAACATATAAATTTTTGTACCCGTCGCACTCCTCAATGATATGCTTGAAGTATCGTAATCTTTCTTTCGCTTCTTCTCTTGCAGTCAACTTTTCGTTTACCTGATAATCCGAATTTTCAAACAAAGCAATAATTTTCTGCGATGCCACAAATAATTTTTCCAACTGCGTATTCAACTCGGATATACATTCGGAACGTATTTGCTCACTATCTGTTTCTCTAAGCTTGATATAGTAATCATAAAGTTCCGGATACACCCTAACCAATTCTCTAAATGCACCTTTTTCGATTTTTTTAATAGACTTCTCGCGGGCCGCTTTATGATTTCTTCTCTGGTTTTCCTCATATCGTTTTACAGCTAATTCAATATAATTATTTACATATGCTCGTAACGTATCATTTTCAATAGCTACACGAATTCGATCATAACTATCATAAAAATCCTTTTTATTTATCGATGGCTCATCTTCTCTTAAAATATCATAAGGTGTCAATAGCACATATTCTTTACTGTTATTTTCATCATAGATATATGGAAGCACATATTCTTTACTTATGAAACTTTCGGTTTCATAATTGAAACATGCCTTGTCAACAGGAAATTTTTCAAGAAAATCTGCATTAATATATTTCAAGGCAAATGCTTCTGTATATTCGCATAAAAATCCTTTTATAAGATTCACTGTCAAGTCACTAATCTTATCTTTCCCACTACCATCATACAATAACATTACTTTTTCAATATGTTGCGATTGAGAAATTCCGTGTGTATCAACTGCAAAAGCAATGTTTTCGTATAAAAATTTCGCATACTTTTTTCCAAGTGCTAATCCTTTGTTTCCAACCAAAGAATATCCCAACCAGTTATTGGGTACTTCGCTAAAATTAAACCACGCATCAATTTCTTTTACTTTTAGCCCCTGTGTTGCTTTCGTATACAAGAAGTGAAAATAGCGAACTATACTTCTATGTAAATTTTTGTATATTTCTTTCTCACTATTAAAAATTAGCATGGGGTCAATAAACAAAGGCACATCGCAAACTAAGGAAATGTCAACAGCGCCATATTCTTTTATCAATTCGCTACTGACTTGAAATTTTTCAGAAAAAAACATTTTTATGCCTCCCACGCTCAATTTTATGCGCTATGATTATTATACTATGGACAGATATAATTGTCGATAATTTAAAAAAACATGTGTTACACGATGGAGAGCCGCTTTTGAAAGAGGGTGCACGCCGTTTATCCATATATACTCTCTTGACTACCCAACAGCAAAGACGAGAAAAGCCGTCAAGGACGCGAAACGCGAAGTTTATCCTTGACGGTTTTTTCGGTCTATACTGCTTATCATCTATCAAATCACAACTTTGGCACTTTCGATCCCAAAACACATAAATAGTTAATTGCTTTTGTCTAATTGATTTGAAAAAATCATTTTCCTTTTTACCTAGGCCTTGTTTGAAAAAACGGGAGATATGTTCTAAAACAACAAAATAGCAATGGCAGCAAGGTAAACAAAAGCCAGGAAGGAGGCGTCCAGCTTGTCGTATCTGGTAGCAATCCTGCGAAACCACTTGATTTTCTGGAAGAAACACTCGATCAGATGCCGCTCCTTGTATAGATACCAGTCTACCGGCCAGGGATCAGAAACATTGCTTTGAGGCGGGATCACATAATGAGCCCCATGCTCTGAGATGTATTCCCGAATGGATCGAGCACCATAGGCCCGGTCTGCCAGCACGTTGCTCCCACTGAGTTCAACTTTTTCCAACAGTTCCACAGCATGAACACAGTCGTTATCATTTCCGGCTGAGAGGAGAAACTCCACTGGGTTGCCCAGTCCGTCTACAATGGCATGGAGCTTTGTGTTCAGACCGCCTCTGGTACGTCCAACGGCCTTATCCGCCGTTTTTTCCCCCACCATTGGCGCTTTCGTGTACCTTGATGCAGGTGGAATCTATACTGAGGTTTTCTATATCCGCATCCTCAGACAATGCGTGAAACACAGTTTCCAGCGTGCCGTCATCCCGCCATTTGGCAAATCGGGCATACACCGACTGCCAGGGGCCGTAGGCCTCCGGCAGTTCCCTCCACTGGGCACCGCTTCGGACGATCCAGAGCATCCCGTTCAGCATCGTCCGGTCATCCTTACGGGGTCGACCTCGTTTTCCCGTTTCTTCCGGAGGCAAAAGCGGTCTGACTCGTTCCCATTGTTCTGTTGTTAATTCATAGCGTCTCATACCTTTAGTTTCGCATATCCGCTTCTTTTGTGCAACTTTTATTTTTCAAACAAGGCCTAGCCTTATAGTATACCTGAAACAGTTTTCTGTTTCCTTCATTGTTTCAGCCATTCCTCAAAGCGTTCCAGCGAGATTTCGCCAGCCTGACAGGCATCGCGGTGCTTTTTGGCTTCTTCTGTCCATGCATTGAATTCCTCACGCGTCATCGTGCCATAGCGGATGCGGGCGTTGTGGGTCTTGTAGGCGCGGTTATAGGCGCGTGTGATCGGATTGCCGAGCAGCTTTTTCTGATAAACACGCGAAGCACCGACCTCCCGACAGGTTTTGCCTTTTTCATATTCACGGGAGCAGTATTCTGTCCGGTCGCCGTCCGTTGCTGCAAACAGCTTGCCGCACAGTCGGCATTCCTTGAAGCGCACCGCACGGCGCAGATAAGTGGATTTGAGGAAAACGTATAGTTCCTGTACGGATCGGGGATAGCACACCTCTGCCAGTATCATCTGCTGCTGTGTGTTGTAAAGATATTCCGGATCTGTGTTCTCGGCTGGCGAGATCCAGCCGTTATAGGCCGCGCGCGTGCGGGCAGGGAGCAATTCCGTGCGGATAGCAGGCAAGCGCATGGGTGTACGCCCCCAGATCTCCCAATACCGGCGGCAGATATCCGCTGTTTCCGGATTCAGGCAATCGTACAGCAGCGTGTGCGCATCTGCCCTGACCTTATCCAGTTCCTCGCGGAATTCGGTGACAATGGCAGGATCGATATCGTAGAAGCATTTGAGCAGGAGCGGCGCAAGCTGCATTACCAGCAGATAGAGGAACGGGTTATCCACATGCTGAAAACGGAACAGTATTTCATTCCATTCTCCCATGTTTTCCTCTCCGACCTGCGCTCGCTTTATCAGATATTCATAGGCTTCCTGTAAAAGGGGTTCATCAGTTTCTTTCCAGCTCTCTAGCAGTTGGATGATGCTTTCTCCGTAAGAAAAGGTGTGCCGGTGCAGCATGTGTTCTGCATTGTCGTAAAATTCAAAAACCTCCTGCTTTGCCGTAACAAATACGCGAAGATGACACTCGGACGGAATGATCAGGTGCATAGGAAATCCTCCACCTCCATATAGAAATATTTATTTATAAAATAATATTGACAAATCATTTCAAGATGCTATTATGTTCTCATAGAATTATAGTTCTATAATAGACGAAACAATCTAATTTGTCAACTGGGAGGAGGGATGAAGATGAAACGGATCGCATATGAGGACTACCCCGATGTGCTGAATGCCGAACAGATCGCGATGCTGCTCGGCATTTCACGGTCGGGTGCGTACCAGCTTTTGAACCGCGCCGACTTTCCGACATTACATATCGGAAAACGAAAATTGGCGCCCAAGGACAAAGTTCTTGCATGGATCGACCGGCAGACAGGAGAGTAGGCTAAGTTGGAAACGCGACAGAAACAGAACTTTTTTGCCCGTAAAACCGTGCGGTAAATCGCAAAACAGTGGGCGGTAATTTTGCCCGAAAGTGCACCTTTTCTTCCCAAAATCGAAAGCGCCGAAAAGGTGCACTTTTGGAAAAACGCAGCATTGGGCGGTAATTGCAAAAAGGCATTTCTTTCATAAGAAAACGCCCGCCAAATGCGAATTTGCATCCCGAAAATCGCGGTTGTATACATCAACGCCGTTCCTCTTTACCCGGTTGTTTGCTGCGCGGGTATGGGCGGTAATGATTTTCGCGTTTTCGAACCCAAAGAGCAGAGAGGAGGA
>JAHZFK010000101.1 GCA_019421385.1 Clostridiales bacterium | reverse complement strand
TATCCCGCTCTCGCAGCACGCGCAGCACCGGCTGCTGAAAATCCCACGCTATGATGCGCACCGGATATTCCGGGTCAGGCTCCCGCGCGAGATATTCCAGCAGTTCCATCCATTGCCCCTGAAGCAGGGATAGTGTGATGCCTACTGTTGCCTTCTCCTGCTCTTCCATCTGTGCAATGCCAGCGCGCCAGTCCTTCCGGTCAAAGTGCTGCACAAAGGCCTGTGCCGACCCATCCAACGGCAATATAATCGCGTTGTCCTCCCATGTGATATGGAAGTTCAGCCTCATGTGTCGCAGCGCGCGGGGATCTTTCTTGCGCGCCCAGAGCGAGTATTCCAGAATGTCCGCGATCGCTTCGGGCGTTTCGACGAGGATCACCTTTTCAAACGACATCATAGCTCCCGCCAGCCGCACGGCCGCATTTTTCTCGCCGTTGGGATTGAGCCGCTGGTTGCCGTTTCCGAAGTGGTACACCGGATGGATGAACCGCTCCTCGTCATAGATGCAGCCGACGAACCGAGAATATTTCAGGCTGTCCGTGCTGCGGACAGCTTTCCGTTCCTGTTCGCGCTTGATCTGCAAGGACGTCTGGTATTTGCGCCTGCAAAGCAGGACAAAGAACAGCCACGCCTCGTTGATGCGGCTGAGCCGCACCGCCTTTTCGATGCTGTGCGTGCCCGTCGGCTTGTCCCCAATGAACGCTTTCGATTTTCTCCGATCTTTTTGCAGCACCCGGCAATAGGCTTCAAATCCGGCGTCTGTGACGAAAAAGCTCTTGTGTCCCGGCGCCTTGACAACTTCCAGATACCCCGCGCGGCATAGTTTCTGAAACGCATCCTGTGTGCGCGCATAGTTGCTGCCCAGCAATTTGAGCGCATGGTACGGCAGCTGCCCGTAGACAACACTGACTTGCAGCAAGAGCCATGCTGCGCTGTTTCTACATATCCGCATTATATCCTGCTCCCAGATCGAAAACCGGGATTTTGCCGGGCCGGATGCAGATCACAGTCT
>JAHZFK010000100.1 GCA_019421385.1 Clostridiales bacterium | reverse complement strand
GGCAACACCGCATAATAAGGCAAAAAGAACCGTCCTGCCAGCACATAGCTTTTGGCAGAACGGTTTGCACTTAGAATTCTCGCAGAAGGCATACAGATTCAAGCCGTCAGGCAGGGCCTGTCAGCCAGAAGCAGATTCGCCAACGCGAATATGATATTGAATTTGGCTCGCTGCTTTTCGAGTCCTCGGTATCGCGTTTTCCGAAATCGCAGTTGTTTTTTGACGACACCAAATACGTGCTCCACCTTCGCACGGACAGAAGATTTTGCGTGTTCCGCTTTTTTGGCCGCGTACTGGCCGCTTTTACTCAGTTGCTTTAGCTGGGATGGACGACGGTTGATTTTGTATTTGATTTTGCGGCCGGATTTATTCCGAACGATTGCGTCCTCACGCTTGCCGGCGCCGAGATAGCCGCTGTCACCGTAAACGACCTCTTCCTCACCGGTCAGCAGTGACGAAGTCTGTGACACGTCATGAACATTGGCGGGTGTCGCCTCCACTGTGTGGACCAGTCCGCTGTCCTTATCTACGCCGATATGCGCTTTATAGCCAAAGTGCCATGTGTTGCCCTTCTTGACCTGATGTGCATCCGGATCCCGCTTCTTCTCCTTGTTCTTGGTGGAGGAGGGCGCGGAAATGATGGTGGAATCAACAATCGTTCCCTTTTTCAGGATAAGACCCTGTTCCGTCAGTGCAGCCACGACCTGCGTGAACAGCTTCTCCTGCAATCCGTTTTTCACCAGCAGGTTCCGGAAACGACCAATGGTATCCCCATTCGGCACCTGATTGCTTGAATCAACGCCACAGAAAACCGAAAACGCCCGGCTGTCGATTGCTTCTGCCGCGGTCGCTTCGTCACTCAGGTCATACAGATTTTGCAGCAGATACAGCCGCAGCATGGTCTCCAGCGGATAGGGTTTGTTGCCGCGCTCTCCTTTATAATAGCATGGCTGAATCAGCGCCAGCCATTCCTTCCACGGGACGATCCGCTCGATCTGGGCAAGAAATTCTTTCTTCTTTGTCCGCACCTGCGCCAGCTCATCACTAAGCGCAGACATTGTCATCTGTTTATCCATGTTTTTATTATATCATATCAGGCTGCATTATGCTTACTTGTCTATGCGGTGTTGCC
>JAHZFK010000010.1:48259-76326 GCA_019421385.1 Clostridiales bacterium | reverse complement strand
TGATTCGCTTGATCTGCTTTACATTGGTAACCGGCATAAAGCCTGCAATGACCGGTACAGTCATCCCCTTTTCGCGAATGCGGTACAGGAAATTATACAGAATATTATTGTCAAAGAACATTTGTGTGGTCAGGAATTCACACCCTGCCTCCACCTTTTCTTTCAGATGCAGAATATCTTCCGTTTTGTTTGCCGCTTCCACATGGCCTTCCGGATAACATGCACCACCAACACAAAAATCACCCTGCGATTTAATGTCCCGCACTAACTCCGCTGCATAGTGATAATCATTTTCCGGTGCGCCGCCTGCCGGAATATCTCCGCGCAGCGCCAGCACATTTTCAATGCCCTGCTGCTTGAACTTTTCCAGCGTTGCAGACACATGCTGCCGCGTGGAAGATACGCAGGTCAAATGCGTCAACACCTGAACGCCGTATTGCGCATGAAGATCCGCTGCAATCTGCACGGTGTGCTCGCTGGTGCCGCCGCCTGCACCATAAGTAACGCTCATGAAATCCGGACGCAAAGCTGCAATTTCTTGCGTTGCACGCGCAACCGACTCATAGCTGCTGCTGGTTTTCGGCGGAAACACTTCAAATGACAGCGTAACTTTATCTTGCTTTAAAATATCTGAAATCTTCATAGCGCATATCTCCTGTATTGCTTTTTCAAATAGTATATCACAAATCCTACCTTTATTTCCAGACTTAAATACGCTATAATAATTTTGATTGGAGGGATATCATTGACGGATCTGCTGAAAAATTGCAAGCTGTGTCCACGCTTATGCGGTGCGGATCGTACCCAAACACGCGGACTTTGCGGCGCAAACGACCAAATCGAGGCTGCACGCGCTTCCCTCCATCAATGGGAAGAACCGCCCATTTCCGGCACGAATGGCTCCGGCACCGTGTTTTTCTCACATTGCTCACTTGGATGTGTGTTCTGCCAAAACCGGCAAATCAGCCGCCGTGATGGCGTTGGACAGGCCCTATCTGCCGAAGAGCTGGCAGATACCTTTTTATCGCTGGAAACGAAAGGTGCACATAACATCAACCTTGTGACTGGCGCACATTATGCACCCCAGATCATCCAAGCACTGTCCCTCGCAAAACGCAAAGGTCTGCATATTCCGATCGTATACAATTCCAGCGGCTACGAACGTGTAGAAACGCTTCAGCTTCTGGAAGGATACATTGATATCTATTTGCCAGATTATAAATATTATAGTAGCTATTATGCTTGCCGGTATTCTCACGTTGAAGATTATCGAGAGATTGCCGTGGAGGCCATCACAGAGATGGTTCGTCAAACCGGCCTGCCACAATTTGATAAAAACGGCCTGCTGACGCATGGTACGATTATTCGTCATCTGATGCTGCCGGGTCTGGGCAACGACACCGCACAAGTGCTGCGTGATATTGCATCCCGGTTCGGAGATACCGTTCTGGTCAGCCTGATGCGACAATATACACCATTTGATATGCAGGACTGGCCGGAACTGAATCGCACTATCACAGAAGAAGAATATGCCAACGCCTGTGAGCTATTTTATTCGTTGGGGCTGGGTGGCTTTTTCCAGCAGTCTGGTTCGATTGGCGAAAGCTTTATTCCGATATTCGATGGATCAGGATTGGAGGTATACAAATCATGAACACCGTTCTTTCCATTGCCGGAACCGATCCGACCGGCGGCGCGGGCATTCAAGCAGATTTGAAAACAATAGAAGCATATGGTCTATTCGGTATGAGCGTGATTACCGTTGTAATTGCGCAAAATACAACCGGTGTTTTCGGTATGCAGCCCGTCCCCGCTTCTTTGGTTGAACAGCAAATCGACTGCGTTTTTGATGATATACGGCCGGATGCTGTCAAGTTGGGTATGCTATATAATGCAGAAAATATCCGAGTGACTGCCGAGCGGCTTCGCGCCCACCATGCAGAAAATGTCGTGCTCGATCCTGTTATGATGTCCTCCAGCGGACATGATTTACTCCGTCCAGATGCCTCTCAAGCCCTCATTGAACAGATTTTCCCACTTTGCACATTGATTACGCCGAATTTAGCAGAGGCTTCGGCGCTTTCGGGCATGGATATTTCCACCAAGACGCAGATGGAACAGGCAGCAAAGAAAATTTCGTCACAAACAGGTGGTGCAGTATTGATCAAAGGCGGTCACCTCTCCGATTGTGCCGATGATTTGCTGTATACTGCAAATCATATGCATTGGCTCCCAGCCACTCGTATCCATAACCCCAACACTCATGGTACTGGCTGCACGCTTTCTTCTGCTATTGCCTGTGGCCTAGCGCAAGGCATTCCTTTGGTTGATAGTGTCAAACATGCAAAACGCTACCTGACCGCCTGCATTCGATATGGTCTTGATTTAGGGCACGGCTCGGGACCATTGCAGCACAAGGTGAACTGGGAATAAGCCCTTGCTACCTATCCATATTCTACAAAAAGTCCGGCTGTTGCCGGACTTTTTCGCTATTTTCTTTTGACAAGCAGATGCCGCAGAACCACTGGTTCTGCGGCATCGTTTTGGTATTTAAGAAGCAAGTATCAAACGAACCTTGCCGCCCTCTTCTGCTGACTTATTGGCATACAGTCGGAAAGAAGTATAGTTGGATTTTGCATTTTGCAGCGAGATAAACTCATCCCGTGCAGAAATGTAAACACCGACATCACTTGCCAATGCATAATATCCGTCTTTCGTTCGTACACCAGAAGAGCCATCAAATGCTGACAAATCAACTGTATCTATCAAATCGAGTTTTTGCGTTGCAAGCGAAGTATTCACTACATTTTCGCTTGTGGAGTATCCCTTCGGTATGCCCACTGGAATACCATTGAGAGAGCCGGGCAGCGACAGAACACGATATGTCGCCTCAGTTCCAGCAGTCCCATTCCAGTATTTCAGTTTGACGAAATTGGTTTCTGTTTCTTCATTTTCACGAACTTCGCCAATACCAATACCATACATCCAGCTTTCGCCTGTGACATCACCGAGCACGATATTGGTGATAGTTCCCGCACTGTCCGTAATCGTATAACGAATTTGGCCAGATTCCACCGTGGCGGTTGTAATATCCGAAGTCTTGATCGCATTCAGCGGCGCACCAGAGAGCACTTCTTCATAAACCTTCACCTTTGGAGAAACTGTGCGGTTGCCCAACTTGTTGTCGGCAATCGACCATGCACCAGACACCTTACCTGTTATCGTACTCTTGTGCAAAGAAACTTTACCGTCAGAGGATTGTCCAACCACAAACACACGGCCAAGCATACTGCCCAACTCATCGGCATTCACAGACAGATCCTGCAACGTGAGGCCATTGAACAATGCAACCGTAGCAGTAGTATTATCCTTCACATTGGTAACAATACCCTGCATATCTGCTCTCACCGTACTCGTCGGGTAAGCGGCTGTCACATTGCCTTCCGTATCAAACAAAAGCGTAATATAGTCATTTAGCTTGATGTTTGCAAAGGTTGCCGCTGCTTGGTCAGAAATCGCATAGTTCTTACCGTACATGGTAACGGTTTGCGGATAATTGTATGTAGGCGTTCCATTAACATATTGGCCGCTGATCTTTGCATCCGAAACCAGTGCCTGCTTATTCGCAGCATCCAATGTGACTACATCATATTTTTTGAGTTTCGTGCGGTCCACCACAGTGCCATTTTTAACAATTTGATATTCAGCCGGAATATTGGCCGATGTAGCGATACCGTAGACAAACGAATTGCCAGCCGACGACGAAACACGCGGCAAAACTGCCATCAATTCCAACGTCCCATATTCGTTATAATAACAATGCAAAGTATCTCCTGCCTGAATACCGGACCACATTTCTGCAAATGTTCCCAGTTTTCTACCCTCTCTTGACACATATACATTGACATCACGATTCGGATGCAGAGCTTGCTGTTCCGTTTGAATGCTGTCAGCCGATACCTCGGTTACCGTATACGTTTCCACCTTATTCTTGTTGGGAATTACGCCAACAGCAACCTTGTCTCCTTCTTTACCGATTACAATGGTACCGTATACACCAATCAAACTCTTATCCAAGGTGCCTGCGGTTTTTCTCGGCGCTTCGCTCACCGCTCCACCTTCATAGAAAACAGCCTCATTGTCAGCCAAAGAACTATCCGTTTCACTGGTTTCCAGCAGGATGCTGTCCTTGACCGTTGCGGAAGCCACACGATCCAGCAGGAGACCACCTTCGTCTCCCTTCATCTGTGCACCCAAAGTGTTGACCAGCATAATTGCAGCATCCGACCGCGTCACCGCAGCCTTAGGATCGGATAACGAGACATTTTTGGTCAATCCAAGCGCCTGCGCGCGTGCGATGTAGTCAGCCGGCCAAAACGGGCCGATATCCGCTTCTGTATAGCCCAGCATACGAAGCAGCATCGTACACACTTCACCATAAGTAACAATTTTATCCGGTCCGAATGTACCGTCCGCATAACCACGGATAATGGCCTGATCCTTCAGCTCCGGGTGCCGAACCGCAGCATTGATATACTGCGCAGCCCAATGCGTATTTTTTACATCCGGAAAAATTGTGTAGCTGCCATAGGCGCTCACATCCGAAAAGCCCAACGCGGTAACAGCCAGCTTACAAAACTGGGCGCGTGTCAGCGAACTGCTTGGGTCAAAGCGGTTATTGCCCACACCCTGCATAATGCCAAGCGCATCCAGCACCGAAGCGGTCTGCGCCAATTTACTGTCTGAAATATCAGAAAAAGCTGCAGAAGCCGGAGAAAAAACAAATAGAAGAACCAGAACCACACTCACAAATTTTCTTTTCAAGATCGCTCACCTCGCTTTATTGCGTACGCAGCGCGTCAACCGGCTGCAAATTAGAAGCCTTATTGGCAGGATATAATCCGAAAATAATACCGATCAGTGCAGAAAACAAAAACGCACCGAGGATCAAACCCAGCGACGGCAAAACCGTAAACTGCTCTATCGTCGGCATATAACTGCTCGACATCTGCTGCATCAACAGCAGATTACCTAAAATAGCCGACAAGAAGCAGCCTAGGATAATGCCAATAATGCCACCAAAACACGATACCACCGCAGCTTCTACCAAAAACTGCCCAATGATATCTCGTTTTCGCGCGCCAATCGCCATACGAATGCCGATTTCACGTGTGCGTTCTGTCACAGAAACCAGCATGATGTTCATGATACCAATACCGCCTACCAGCAAGGAAATACCCGCGATACCGCCGCCAAGCAACGCAAACATGTTTGCAGAAGCCTCTGACTGTTCCTGCCACTGGCTATTCGAATATGCGCTGAAATATCCTCCACTGGACTCGCAGCGGCTCTGCATGAACCCAGGCAGCAATGTATCGGTCAGCTCAGAAATATCCTCTTTGCTTGCCGCCTTAATAACATACTGCTTATCCGACATGCCGCTCATGCTCATCATACTGTTCTGAAGCGTATATGGGAAAACAATCAACTGATCTTCTGTATTCAGTTTGCCTTCGTACTTACCCGCATAGACACCGATCACTTCAAAGCTTTTTCCACCAACGCGCAGCTTTTGTCCCAGAGGACTCATTGCGCCGAAAAAGTACTTTTGCAGTGTTTCGCCAATGACACAGACACGCGCACGGCTGTCACAATCCTCTTTGGAAATATCGCGTCCAATGGAAATGTTTCGGCTTGTGACCTCGCCATAGTCCTGATTGCCGAAGTACATATAGGTCATGCCGTTTTCATTGGTCAGCTTTTGCCGACGATACTGGATGCCATCGCTCTGCCAATCATAATACTGGCTTTGCGGCGACCACGCAGCTACTTTATCTGCAAGTTCTGTATCGAGGTATTCCTCAAAATCCTGCCAATCCCGACTTTTGGCACCATATCCATATACATCAATACGGTTTACGCCCATTGCCTCATATTGCAGACGCTGTAGCTTGGTACCGCCCTGAATATAAGCAACAATCGCAATAACCGAGGCTACGCCGATAATGATGCCCAACATCGTCAGGATAGAACGAACCTTGTTATTCATAATGGACTTAAATGCCATTCGAACGGTTTGCAGCCAATTCATGCCTCCAATCCTCCTTTCGAGGGAGCATCGGAAATGATATGCCCGTCTTGAATTGTGACGATTCGCTTTGCCATTTGTGCCAAATGGTTATCATGCGTAATCAAAATAATAGATGTTCCCTGCTCGTTCAACGTAGAAAGCTGACGCATGATCTCCAGACCCGACGCAGAATCCAGATTGCCTGTCGGCTCGTCGGCCATAATGATCGGGGGCTTTGCCGCAACCGCGCGTGCAATAGCGACACGCTGCTGCTGACCACCCGACATTTCTCCCGGCCGGTGATCCATTCGTTTTTCCAGACCGACCGAAATCAGCGCATCCGTCGCCAGTTGTCTTCGCTCTTCCTTGCTCATACCGCGATAAATCAGCGGTAATTCAACGTTTTCCAGCGCAGTCAGCGCAGGGATCAGATTGAAGCCCTGAAATATGAAGCCAATTTCTCTATTGCGAATACCGGAAAGAACAGATGGTTTCATATCACTGACCGCTTGGCCATTTAAATAGTATGTACCATAGGTTGGAATATCGAGACACCCTAAAATGTTCATTAAGGTGGACTTTCCCGAACCAGACTGTCCCAAAATGCAGAGAAACTCTCCCCATTGAACCTCAAGAGAAATATTATCCAGAGCACGGACTTCATTTTCCCTGCCCTCATTATAAATTTTACTCATTTGCCGGACATCGATCAACAGATCGGTCGCTTCCGCTCCCTGCTTTGTTTCATCCGGCTGAGGCGCTTTTTTCCAAAACATAGCGCCCTCCTTATCCAACGGCGACAGCCATTCCGCCGGAATCCATGCCCATATCAGCATAGAGATCCTGCGGTCCTGCGAGGAATACCGTTGTTCCCTCATCAATGCCCCAAAGGATTTCCGTATTGGTAGAATCCGCAATACCTACCTGTACCGGCACCAGCATAAAGCCCTCGGGAATGTCCTCCGTTCCTTCCGGAATCGGCAAGGTTTCACTAAAGGGAATCTCTTCCCCATTCTCATCGGTCAAAGGCTTGGCAAAAACCGCAGTACCACTATCGGTATTGACGATTGCGCGCGACGGAACCATCAGGCAATCCATGGACGATGCGGTTGTAATTTGGAAATCCACCATCATACCGCTGTAAATAGACTGACCTTCAATGGGGTCAATAGCTATGACAGCTCGGAACGTCGGCATACTGCCCTGTCCGCCACCGCTGCTGTCCTGCGTCGGTTCCAATGCAACAGAATCCACCACACCAGTCAACGTAAGCTGAGAACCATCGTAGTTATACATGCTCATGGTAGCCGGCTGACCGGGCTGTACCGCACCGACATCTGTAGACAGAATATCTGCGTTAACAACAATATCATTGAGGTCCGCTACAACCACCAAAGCATCCGTTCCGCTTACATCTTGATCCGCTACTGCATTAACGCTGACTACAACGCCATCAATAGGAGATTCAATTGTCGCATTTTGGATGAGCTTTTTCAGCTCCGTAATCCGATCCTGCTTATCCTTTACCAGCTTCTGTGCATTGGTGACACCAGTTTTCGCTGTGGTGACGCCATTTTGCGCGGTTTTCACTTCGTCTTGTGCCGAATCGCTGGTCAGACGCATGATCGTCGCACCGCTGCTATAACTATAATAATCAATTCCGTTTACTGCGCTGATTTCACCGCCAACCTGAGCCGTAACCGCCTCTTCTCGATTATACTCCAGTGTTCCGGACTCTGCCGGATATACGGTGCCTGCCTCACCAGCAGAAATCGTTGCCGTTGCCACCATGCCTTTGGTCAGTGTTCCCGGATTCTGCATAGAAACCACAACCCGGAACATTTTTACGCCATCCGTTGAAATCTTTTCGGATTTTTCAACCGAAGAAACCGTACCGGTTATTTCGCTCATCGCAGAAGGAATCGACACAGTAGCAGACTGACCGCTTTTGATATCGTTCATATACGCAGAACTAAAATACAGGGAGAGCGTCATCTTACTGTCATCCACCATATGGCCAATGACTTCCCCTTCGCTGATCTGCTGTCCAACACGGAATGTCGTTGTATTTCCTTCTGAATCCGAAACCGGAATGATTTTACCGGTAAACGGCGCAGTAATATTGAGCTTATTCAGTTTTTTCTGCGCTGCATTTAAAGTATTCTGTGCCTGCGTTACTTCCGCCTGCGCGGTAGTAACCGACCGCTGGGCTTCCGCCAGCTCATTCTGCGCGGTTTCCAATTCCTGACGGGTCTCTGTCGGGTTCACCACAACCAGCTTGTCACCCGTTTTGACTTCATCGCCTACCTCTACGAGAACATCGGTTACCTTACCCTTCAAGTCACGGCCAAGTTCTTCGCGTTTTTTAGCTGCCGTAACGCCGCTGCCCTCAATATAAGTTTCCAGCATACCACGCGTCGCCACAGCAGTGGTTTCACCTTGCGATTCAGTACCTGTATTCCGAGTCTTCCCCACAAGGAAAATGCCACCAGCAAGCAGCAAGACAATTACCGCTATACCAATGCCAATGCGCACGCCCTTGCTCAGACGGCTTTTCTTTTTATTCATCTTATCCGCATATTTATTGCGCTTGGGTGCGACTGCATTTTCTTCGGCCGCCTTACCCTCTGGTGAGGCAGTCACTGCTTTACCACCTGCCTTGGCAACATGCGCACCGCCTTTGGCAGCCTGCTGAGACTTTTGCTTGTTTTCTTCGCTCATAACAGTGTTCCTTTCTTTTCTCTATCCTGAATTAACAAATAGAAATTTTACACAGAAAAATGATTCCGTTGAATGATTCGCTCTTCATGTACACGACCATTCAAGATTCCATAAACCGCTTGAAAAAAGAATGCACCTTTTCCGGCAATTCCTCTAATGTACCGTCGTTGACAAAAATGCTGTCATATGTATAATTGTCGACATCATCATCCGAGCGGTTACCCAGAGCACCACGGGTCTGCTCCAGTGCAGGTCTATGCACCAAAACAGTCTTGCAGTCCCCACCGACCGCCTCGCAGAAGCGTGCGATTGCTTCCGGCTCCCGAATATGAACAAACAGGATTTCCGCATCACTACGCAGAAACGCCTGATATTGCTCCATACAATACCGGAACGGCAGATCATTGAATTCTGTGCAAATTTCCTTGAGACGGGATAAGAAACGCCTTGCTTCCGGTGTCTTGATCCCATCCCATCCAGCTGAACGTGCCACTTCAAGAATTGGAGTGATGGAAGATATGTTTTTTACTTTCCAGACAGCAGCTGCCAAATCACAAATCGTATCCTTTCCAACTCCGCCGCTGCCATTGATAACAAACACATGCTGATGCATCACTCTGCTCCTCCAAAGCACACATTTTAACTAATATAGTTTATCATAAGAGCTACCGCGTTGCAAGCAGAGGAAGACAAAATCCAATGAAAAGCAGCCCGCTCCATTCGAGCGGGCTGCCTGTTATTCATTTTTCTGCTTTCGGATCAGTAATTACTTCTTTAAAGGAAGTTGCCAAACCAGCCAAGGCCTGGATCTCACTGGGAATGATAATTTTAGTTGCTTTACCATCCGCTGCCGCACTGAATGCCTCCAGCGACTTCAGCTTGATGACTTGTTCAGACGGAGAAGCTTGATTGAGCATCGCAATCGAGTCTGCCAGTGCTTTTTGCACCGTCAGCAACGCTTCTGCTTCGCCTTCCGCTTCCTTGATCTTTGCCAGCCGGTTTGCTTCCGCAGCAAGAACCGTCGCTTCCTTCTCGCCTTCCGCAACCAAAATCGCAGACTGTTTTTTGCCTTCCGCAACCAGAATGGATTCACGGCGTTCACGCTCTGCCTTCATCTGCTTTTCCATGGATTCCTGAATTGCTGCGGGCGGAATAATGTTCTTCAGTTCCACGCGGTTGACCTTGATACCCCAAGCATCCGTTGCCTCATCCAAAATGGCGCGCATTTTGGTGTTGATGATATCGCGGCTTGTGAGCGTCTGATCCAATTCCAGATCGCCGATGATATTTCTGAGCGTCGTCGCCGTCAAATTCTCAATGGCAGCCATCGGACTCTCAATACCATATGTGAACAACTTCGGGTCAGTGATCTGAAAATACACAACCGTATCAATCTGCATCGTGACATTATCCTTCGTGATAACCGGCTGCGGCGGAAAATCCACCACCTGCTCTTTCAATGTCACTTTACGCGCTACACGCTCGAACAGCGGCACTTTCAGATGCAAGCCGGTATTCCATGTGCACTTGTATGTCCCCAGACGTTCTACGATAAAAGCCTTTGCCTGCGGAACGATCACAATATTGCTTGCCAAGAACGCAATCAACAAAATCGCCAGAATAATCCATAATCCATAAATTAAAAACGGCATATTACTCTCCTTTACTCCACAAAATCTTATCCAACCTTTTGCACCATGGCTTTAACACCATGGATTGCAACTACTTTAACGGCCACGCCTTCCTCAATAACAGAATCGTCAACGCTGCGCGCCGTCCATGTTGCTCCCATAATTTTAACTGCGCCAGTTTCATGAATATTATCAATCTTTTCTGTTACAATTGCTGTTTCACCGATAATGCGATCCGCATTGGTGGGTTCATTCTTCGTTTTCAGGAATTTGCGGCAAAACGGACGAACCAGTGCGAGCAATGCTGCGGAAAATAAAACAAAGATAACCAGTTGAGCGGATACTTCTAATGAAAGGCTGGCAGCAATCAACGCGGCCACACCGCCGACGGCAAACCAAATGGCCGACAAATCCAACGTGAACGCTTCTATGGCCACACATAGAATTATGACAGCCATCCAAACATAAAGGCTGTTAATTCCGAACAGCATCTATCGATCCCTCCTTTTGAGAACAGTATAGCATGAACCCGTAAAAATGTACAGCAAAACCATTATGTGAACAAGCGAAACGCATTCAACAAAACAGGCTGCCCATCCGGACAGCCTGTTTCCTATTATTTTTGCACTACAACCATATGCGGATACGCGATATCAATGCCATTCTCTTCATAGCGCTTTTTGATATTCTCCAGTACCGCACACTTCAAGCCAAACGCCGTACTGTTATCCTTGGCCCACAGTGATGCACGCAGCGTAACCGCGGAATCGGCGAGCTCCAGCACAACCACCTGTACCTGCGGTGCGCCTGCCGCCTTTTGTTCCGGCGTGCGCACATCCATAAAGTCAGGTTGACGCAAAATTTCTTCCGCCAACAGCTTTTTGGCCAAATCAATATTGGATTCATAGGTCACGCCAATCTGCATGAAAACGCAAACCTTGCTATCCGCATAATCCGCATTTTCAATGATCGAGCTGTTCATTTTGCTATTCGGGATGATTACACGCTTGTTTTCCCATGTGCGGATGGCTGTATGGTGCAGCGTAATTTCTTCAATGACACCGGAGATGTCATTATCAATATACCGCACCACATCGCCCATACGAAAGGGCTTGAACGCCAGTATCATCATGCCGCTGACCACACTGCCCAACGCTTCCTGCGCTGCAAGACCAGCCACGACAGCAATCACACCGCCGGCAGTCAACAGCGTCCGCACTGCACTCGACAACAGCGGAATGCTGTACACTACACCCATGGCACCCGCAAAGTATACCGCTGCAACCGCGATATATCGAGCAAATCCAAGTATGGTTGCCAGACTGCTGTTGCTCTGCCTATGACGTTCAACCAGACGCCGCATCACACGATTGACAATTCTGGCCAGCAAGTGTGTAACTGCTAATACAACGATCGCAAAAACAACCGAGCCAACCACCGCACCGATTTTCGTGTTTAAAAAGCTTTGTACCCATTCCAGCATGGGCCTACTCCTTCCCTATTATCTGCCGAGCAGATCAATACGCGATGCCCCAGACGACCATCTTATGCGCAGGCTTGCCGCACACCGGGCAGACATCCGAAATCTGTTCCTGCTCAAACGGCATACAGCGGCTGGGCATACCGGTCTCTTCCTTGACCTTTTCCTCGCAGGCCAGATCTCCGCACCACATGGACTTGACAAAGCCAACATGATCCTTCATGATCTCTTTCATCTCATCCAAGCTCTTTGCCGTGTAGGTATGCTCTTCACGGTTCTTCAGCGCCTTTTGGAACAATGCCTTCTGGATTTCCTCCAGCAGTGCAGGTACCGTACTTGCCAGATCTTCAAACTTAACAACCGTCTTTTCGCGGCTGTCACGGCGCACCAGCACACACTGACCCTGTTCGATATCGCGCGGACCGACTTCGAGACGCAGCGGTACACCCTTCATCTCATACTCGGCAAACTTCCATCCAGGGCTGTTATCAGACAGGTCAATCTTCGCACGCACACCAGCCGCCTTGACCACGTCCAACAGCTCCTGCGCCTTTTCGGTCACGCCCGGCTTGTGTGCCGCAACCGGAATAACAACCAGTTGGGTCGGCGCAATGCGCGGCGGCAGCACAAGGCCCTCATTGTCACCGTGGGTCATGATGATCGCACCAATCAGGCGGGTGGACACGCCCCAAGAGGTCTGCTCCATATACTGCAAAGTATTGTTTTTGTCCGTATACTGCATATTGAATGCCTTGGCAAAACCGTTACCGAAGTAATGGCTTGTGCCGGACTGCAACGCCTTACCGTCGTGCATCATCGCTTCGATCGTGTAGGTCTTTTCTGCACCAGCAAAACGCTCTTTCTCCGTCTTTTCGCCCTTGAGCACCGGCATAGCCAGATATTCTTCGCAGAATGTCGCATAGATATTCAGCATACGCAGCGTTTCTTCCATTGCCTCTTCCGCCGTGGCATGAACAGTATGGCCTTCCTGCCACCAAAACTCACGGCTTCTCAGGAACGGACGGGTGGTTTTTTCCCAACGAACCACCGAGCACCACTGATTATACAGTTTGGGCAAATCACGCCACGAGCGCACTACCTTTGCATAATGCTCGCAGAACAGCGTCTCCGAAGTCGGACGAACACACAGACGCTCCTCCAGCTTTTCCGAACCGCCATGCGTTACCCATGCACACTCGGGTGCAAAGCCTTCCACGTGATCGGCTTCTTTTTTCAGCAGACTTTCCGGAATGAAAATCGGCATTGCAACATTTTCATGTCCCGTCTCCTTGAACATGCCATCCAGCGTTTTCTGAATGTTCTCCCAGATTGCCTGCGCATAGGGACGCATAATGACGCATCCCTTCACAGATGAGTAATCAATCATTTCTGCCTTCTTAACAATATCCGTGTACCACTGCGCAAAATCCACATCCATAGATGTGATCTCGCTGACCAGTTTTTTCTTATCTGCCATAATAGTGTTTCTCACCTTTTTCAATGAATTTTCATAAAGTGTCAATAGAACTTTGTATCAGAAAGGGGTTTGCCCCAATGAATTATTCCCAATCCTTTTTTGTCAAGCCCGCAGCCAATGAGGTGGTTGAAACCAAAGTCGCACTGTCGGCCGACCAGCGACCTGCACTGCTTGGTACTGTTTCCGGCACGGACGGCAAAGCCGCCGCGGGAGCACTTGTCACCATTTACTGCGCCGACGCACCGGAAACCCCAGTCGGTGCGCTATACACCGATGAACAAGGGCAGTTCGCTTTTGGTCCGCTTGAACCCGGACGATTATACCATGTCAAGGTGTTTCGCTGCTCGGATAATATCCGCGCGCTTGAGTAACGGTTATGCCGCACCGCTGCCGATACCAAGCACATCCAGACGCGCCTGTTCAACTTCGATCGCGTCGTCGCCCCACATATAGAAGATATCATCGGTCGCGTCGGTCACTGTGACCTTGCCATTATCCAATATGCAAGTAAACTGTCCCATCATACGCGGTTCGGTTGACTTGAGCGTGGTAAACTGAATGCGTCCATCATCCAACAGATCGACCTCACCCAGCAACAGGCTGCCTTCGGGCAACTGCGGCAGCAACCATTCTTCTGTGCCATCCGGCAGAATACGCATCAGCGTATCTCCTGTGCGAAGCAGCAATGCACTTTCGGTATAATATACGGCTCTGCCGAAATCATGTGTTACGATGACATAAGTGCCATCTGTCTGCTGCACCACGTCATAAACAGGGCGTGCCGTAATTTGTACCAGTCGATCGTCAATCACGCGATACATGCCCGCAGCACCACAGATCACGCCATCCGCCTGTACTGTAACATCCGCCTGCATCATCAGGTTGTCATGCAGTTCTTTGGGCATGGGATTCGGCACCGTGTAGCTCCCTATGGACTCGCCTGTCCATGCCCACGCAGAAACCGTGGTATCCTCTGCTGTGATATACTGCGCCAGAATCAACTCGCCTAGTTTTTCAATCTTATTGACGGGCTGTGTCCCAAAGATTTGCAAACCATTGGCATCGACAAGGCATATTCCCTGATTACTGGGAAATATCCAGCGATCTCCAGCATCGTCATACGCGACTGCGGCAAAGTTCCATTCCTTTGGAAAAGAAATCGGTTCGCGGCGTGCCTCGTCATTTTCAACCACCATCAGCTGATGATCGACGACAAAGTAATCCTTTCCGCCAGCTGTACAAAGCAGCCGAGTCTGACTATCACCGGAAAATAACAAATCGGCCTTCAAGGTTTCGCTATCAATTCGATATACCGTCATGTCACCGTTTTCTGTAGTAATACGACCATATAAACGACCGGTTCCATCAATCCAATCCCGATCCGGCACGACCTGACTTTCTTCATCCGCAAGTACACGCACACCAGCAATCACACAAGACAGTACACCGTCATCCGTATATAGTGTGCCATAGGAATCTGCACGAACATATTCACGCGGCAGCACATTCCAAGCTGCCTGACGGAACTGCTCAGCAGTATACACGCCGCAGTCCATCAGATGGTGTGCCACGGTAACAACAGCGTCCACATTGTCCGGTACTCTGCCATATTGCTTGCTCAGCAAACGCACAGACAGGGAAACCGCGTCGCCGCGCACAAATCCCGCGCTATCACACGCCGCAATTTCCTCTGCATTCGCAAGTTGAGCAGCATCATTACCTTTATTTAACGACCGGGCGAGAAAAACACAATACTGCCCGCAAGTGACATTGTCTTCTGCTCCGTAAATTGTGGCTGAGGTCCCCTTGGTCAGCCCGCTCTCGTACAACCAGCCGACATAATTGTCCGCCCACGACGGCACATCGGTAAACGGATGCGTCCACTCGCTTGAAAGCGCTGTCTCCTCTGCACCAAGCAGGCGCGTAAGCATCGCAGCCGCCTCAGCGCGTGTCATGGGCTTATCGAGTTCAAACCCTTTTTCCGTGCCGCGGAACAAACCAAGATCACATAGCATCTGCGCCTGCGCCTCTGTGTCTCCCGGATAACCGTTGTCGATCGTACCGACGTTCGCCGCTCCCGCGGCGAACGTCAACGCGATGCAAGCAAAACAAACAGAAATCAGCTTTTTCATACCAAGATCCCCCTTTCGGTATGCGGCCAACCTGCGAACTACCCTGCCGGAATGCGATTTCTTACTTCAGTTTTTCCTTAACCTCATAGCTGAGCTTCTCAATAAACTCGGACAACTCCATCTGCGTGGTTTCACCAGTCTTACGCTCGCGCACAGAGATGATGCCCTTTTCCTCATCCTTATCGCCAATGATAACCATATACGGCACCTTATGCACCTGTGCCTCACGGATCTTGTAACCGATCTTTTCATTGCGGTCATCCATAGATACACGGAAGCCCGCTTCGGTCAACTGACGCACAACCTCCTGCGAGCACGGGATATTGCGGTCGGTCATCGGCATGACACGAACCTGCTCCGGCGCAAGCCACGTCGGGAACGCACCGGCAAAATGCTCGGTGATAACACCGATGAAACGCTCGATCGAACCGAGCACAACGCGATGAATCATGATCGGGCGATGCTTTTCGCCATCCGCACCGATGTACTCGAGTTCAAAACGCTCGGGCAGCTGAGAATCCAGCTGGATCGTGCCGCACTGCCAAGTACGGCCAAGGGAATCGGCCAGATGGAAGTCCAGCTTCGGACCGTAGAACGCGCCGTCGCCCTCGTTGACCACATAGTCCTTGCCCATCTCGGTGATGGCTTCCTTCAAGATATCCTGATTGTGCTCCCACTGTTCAACCGTGCCGATATGATCCTCCGGCATGGTGGACAGCTCAATCTTGTAGGTCAGACCAAAGACCGAGTACACCTCGTCAAACAGCTTGACGGTATTCTTGATCTCGTCCTTCATCTGCTCCGGGGTCATAAAGATGTGTGCATCGTCCTGCGTGAAGCAACGCACGCGGAACAGACCATGCAGCGCGCCAGACAGCTCGTGACGGTGTACCAGACCCAGTTCGCCCACGCGCAGCGGCAACTCGCGGTAGGAGTGCGGCTGAGACTTATAAACCAACATGCCGCCCGGGCAGTTCATCGGCTTGATCGCAAAATCCTCTTCGTCGATGACCGTGGTGTACATGTTGTTCTTATAGTGATCCCAGTGACCCGAGCGCTCCCACAGCTTGCGGCTCAGGATGACCGGCGTGGAAACCTCTACATATCCGTACTTCTTATGCACTTCGCGCCAGTAGTCGATCAGCGTGTTTTTGAGCGTCATGCCATTGGGCAGGAAGAACGGGAAGCCGGGGCCTTCCTCGGTCAACATGAACAAGCCAAGCTCTTTGCCAAGGCGACGATGGTCGCGCTTCTTGGCTTCTTCCAGCATGTTGAGATATTCATCCAGCTCGTCCTTCTTCGGGAAGGCCGTGCCATAAATGCGCTGGAGCATCTTATTCTTACTGTCGCCGCGCCAGTATGCACCGGTGACATTCATCAGCTTGATGCCGTTGCCCTTGACCCGACCGGTCGAATCCAGATGCGGACCGGCACACAGGTCGGTGAATTCGCCCTGCTTGTAGAACGAAATAGTCGCATCCTCCGGCAGGTCATCAATCAACTGCACCTTGTACGGCTCTTCCTTTTCCTCCATCAGCTTGCGGGCTTCAGCACACGGCAGCTCGAATCGCTCAAGCTTGAGTTTTTCCTTGCAGATCTTCTTCATTTCTGCTTCGAGCGCATCGAGGTTTTCCTGCGTAAACGAGAACGGCGCGTCAAAGTCATAGTAGAAGCCGTTTTCGATCGACGGACCAATCGCGAGCTTCACTTCCGGATACAGGCGCTTGACCGCCTGTGCGAGAATGTGCGATACCGTATGACGATAGGTGTCGCGGTACTCCGGGTTTTCAAACGTGTACTTGTTGTCTTCGGACATAATGGTGTTCCTCCTTTTTGTTTTGCGGGGAGAACAAAAAAGCCCACCCCCGACATCAAATCAGGGGTGAGCTTATACTAAACCCACGGTTCCACCCTGCTTGCAAGCCTACTGACAGACTTGCCGCTCTGGAGTCCGTAACGTGGACGAAACGCCGCGACATACTGTGTTTTCCGCCGCGGAGCTCGGGAATCGGTGCCACTATACCAGCGCCTACGGACGCTTTCAGCCACGTCGTCCGCTCTCTGACAGGTGCATAGGGGTATCTATGGGATTTCCGTCATCGCCTTTTGCAACTATATGTGACTATATTATACCCCCAAGCACGGTTTGTCAACCAGTTATTGCACCATTTCATACCGACCTACAAACAGAATTTCTCCGTTTGCATTATCACGAATGACAAACCAGAACGGACTGTCTGCCGTGAAAGTGCGCACCAGTTTCGGACGAGTCGGCTCGGCAGAGCCTCCCGTGTTTGCTGCAGCAGTGACGGCCGCCGCTTCTGTTCCCTTCTCATCCACTGCGATATATGCCTTTTGGAGAACAGTATCTAGAAAATGCTGACCGCCCGGCAGGCTGGACGGATCGATCATTGCGGTCAGATCTGCTTTTTCCGGATCGTACGCGGTCTTAACGCCAAGCGCCTGCAAAGCATTGTCCAACGCTGTGCCGTACTCCACTTTGAATTTTGGCACAGATACCGCAACATCACCGTAGGCAAATTCCGCCTGATCTAGCAGATGCTGCACGTCGATCTCCTGATCTGCTTTGATCAGATACATACTGAAATCCGCGTCGCGGAAGTATTCCCAGTTGTCTCCCTCGGCATTATCCACCGCATATTTTCGGTAGTCCATCTTGAGCGCCTCTACACCCGGCGTCGCATAATAGCCGAAGCCATTTGTCTGGTGCATCATATCAACCGTTCCGGTTGTACCATCCGCATTTTCAAAGTCAGCTTCTTCCGTCTTGCTTTCATAAAACTCGTTTTCCCAAGCCGCCTTAAAGTATACGGCATTAACCAATGCAGTCACAAATTCACGATTATCCTCGGTCAGGATGGACGGAATTTTGCCGTTTGTCTTTTCATTTGCCCATGCATTTACCCGCTCGACCGAGTCTTTATTCGTAACCTCCTCGACCGTCGCTCGATAGTCCGCATCCATGCTTTTCTCAAAATCCGGCAAAAATTCGCCTTTGCCGTCAAACCAGCTTTGATTGATCCAGATAGAGTTTGCCGTATCGAGCGACATAATACGAGCATAGCCGTCGTACGTTTCCAGCAGCTCCTTTACGTTCTGGTTAAATGCGTCCAGATCGTCGATTTGCAAAGCAGCCAGCAATTCAGCTTGCGTTTCGCCCTTGGCACCGTTTGCCAGCATGGCAAGGCACAGCCGTGCGGAATAAGGTGACAGTACCCAATTCCCTTCTGGTGCGGCTGCGCGTACCAGCGCATCAGCAAACGTATCCGCTTCTTCCGGTGTCCAATAGGCGCTTGCGGTTACAGCATTGGCATTTGCGATCCACTCTGCCGCCTCTTCACCGGATACCAAACCGTCTGGTCGAAAATCAGGCATGTCTTTTGTATCGATCACACCATACATCCAACACTGCATCACACCATGCTGCGCCCAATCCGCGACGTTATCCATCGAAGGAGAACCCGTGCCACAGCCGGCAGGCAATTCGGTATAACGGTAATCCAGATACCGCCCCAGAAAGGCAGCGGCTTCCTGCCGGGTGATTGGGTCATCCAATCGCAGTGTGCCACGTTCTTCCCCTGCATTGTCACCATTCAAAACCCACTTTGCAAACGCCCATTTTACACCGTCAGACACGTCTGCACCGTCAGTAAAGTATACCTCCATGTCGATCCAAGCGCTGTCTGCCAGATTTTCTCCAGATGCGATTGCAAGTGCTTCCAAGAACTCCCCACGTTTGACCGTTTTCGATAATTCTCGCATGGTTTGCTCTGTGGGATAACCACATACCGCCTGCTCCTGCGCTGCACCGGCTGTCACCGGAATCAGCAAGCACAGGCTGAGCATCACCGCCACTATCCTTCGCTTCATCATGATCCCCTCCGTTCATTTGATCTATTTGATTAGACGTACCATATTGCAACCTGTTCCCCTTTGTAAAACAAAAAACTCCCCTTAGGGGAGCTTTTTTCAGCATTTCAGCGCTTCGTCCTCGATATGCGCGGTGATACGTTTGTAAAACTCTTTCTTCTGCTCTTCATCCGCAAACGCAGAAAACGGAACAATAACAGCAGAGAACTCATCGACAAAAATATAATAATGCCCTGCATCAGTCGCTGTTCGCTGCACAGCTTCATATTTGTAAACCGTATCCTCATTTTCGCCAGACAGTTCAAATTCGTCCTCGCGCAGTGTCAGTGTTTTCGGACCGCACAGCTGCTTATTATTGGCGTTTCGCAAGATGCGCTCGGTGTTCTTGACCACCTTACGCTTCATATACCACGGCGTGCCAAAAAAGCACAACGCCGCCAACGCCAAATACACCGCCACCGATAAAACACTAAGCCCCTTGACCCAGTACATCAGCACAGTTCCTCCCACAATGACAAGCACCGCCGTAGCAATGCGCGTCATCAGGATGCTGCGCTGTACCATCGCGTTATTGACGAAATAATTCAGGTTAAAATCAATATAATCCTGCTTGGTAATGTCGTAATGCAGTTCCATTTGTTTTCTCCTTTTCCAAGCCCAATGGGCTGCCTCGCACACATTATACCGAAAAGTGCCTGCAAAAGCAAGTCAAAGACATGCTAAGACGCACCTTCTCTTTCGTTTTCTTCTCTCAACTGCAAAAGAACGGTACGCCGCATCGTTATGTAGCACAATAGACCGCCAACACAATTTGAAATCGGTTCAGCGAGAAATACACCGTTCACACCCAGTCCCCCAATATACGGCAACAGCAGCGTCAACGGCACAACGATGATAACCTTACGAAAAATAGAGAAGAAAATCGCCATGCGCGCACGACCCAGCGATTTGAACACACACTGTCCGGCAAACTGAAATGCCATCATCACAAAACCGAAAAAATACAAATGCAATGCAGGAACAGCGACGTGTATCAGTTCTGTCTCATGATTGAAAATGCGAATGAAAAATGTAGGAAAAGCGGAAATCAGTCCCCAGATCAATAATGTATACCCAAAACCAAGCTGTGTCATAAAACGAATGGCCTGCCGTACCCGGTGATACGCACGCGCCCCGTAATTGAAACTGATCACAGGCGAAGCTCCATCCGAAATTGCCATAACCGGTGTCTGTGCGATTTGCCTCACGGAATTGATAACAGTCATCACACTGATATACAAATCGCCGCCAAACTGGCGCAGCATGACATTACATGCACCCTGCACCAGAGAATCGGTAAACGACATCACAAAGCTGGCTATGCCCAAAATCGCAATTTTGCGGATGCACCTAAAATCCGGCCGAAAGCCACGGAAATTCAATTCAAGTTCCGCCTTTTGTCCAGTCAAAAAGTGCAGCACCCAAATGCTCGACAGCAATTGCGACAAAATTGTCGCCACCGCTGCACCACGCACGCCCATACCCAGTGCAAAAATGAACACCGGATCGAGCACAATATTTGCCGCAGCGCCCAACAATACAGTCAGCATACCGATGCGCGCGAAGCCTTGGCTGTTGATATATGGATTCAACCCAAGTGAGGTCATCACGAAAACCGTTCCCAACAGGTAAATCGTCAGATAGGACGCGGCGTACGGATAAGTCGCGTCACTTGCGCCCAACAAATACAGGAGCGGTTTATGCAGTGCAATTCCCAAAACAGTCAACACGCCCCCTGTCACAAGAAGCATGAAGTAAGCATTCGCCATGATTCTGCGAGCACCTGTCTCATCCTGTTGACCTCGTGCAATAGAGAACAGTGGTGCACCGCCCAAGCCAAACAAATTAGCAAACGCCGTCACCAGCGTAATCACCGGAAAGCAAAGGCCAACGCCTGCCAATGCGATCGTTCCCTCTCCCGGTATTTTACCAATATAAATCCGATCTACAATGTTGTAGAGCAGATTCAGCGCCTGTGCCACCAGCATCGGTGCCGCGACCGCCAACGTGCTTTTCCGTACACTTCCTTTGGAAAAATCAATTTGCTTTGCACTCAATCTGTTACCCCCATCATCAGAGCATGTCATTGCAATCGAAACGAGGGAGGAGCGCATTGCCCCTCCCTCGTTTGTTGGTTCTGTGTTCTGTCGTTATGCGTCCTGATTGCCCATGAGCGTAACCATAACTGCTTTCTGCGCGTGCAGACGGTTCTCCGCTTCCTCAAAGATCTCATCCGCATGTGCTTCAAACACCTTGGTGGTGATCTCCTGCTCACGATATGCCGGCAGGCAGTGCTGTACCATGCAGCCGGGCTTGGCTGCGGAAAGCAGTTCGTCGTTCACCTGATAGCCCTTGAACGCCTTCATGCGTACCTCTTTTTCGGCCTCCATACCCATGGATGCCCAAGTATCCGTGATGACTACATCTGCATTCTCTGCTGCCTTCATCGGGTCATCCGTGATGAAGAAGTCCGGATTGCCCTCTGCAAACGCCATAACGTCCGCGTGGGGGCGATAGCCTTCCGGCGTTGCAACCGATACCTTCATGCCCGTTTTTAGACCGCCGACAATCAACGAGTTTGCCATATTGTTGCCATCGCCAATATAGCACATCTTGATACCCTCAAGTACCGCAAACTTCTCGCGAATGGTCATCAAGTCGGCCAATACCTGACACGGATGGCAGAAGTCGGTCAAGCCATTGATGATCGGAATGGTGCCGTAGTTCGCCAGATCCTCGACTTCCTTCTGCTCATAGGTGCGGATCATAATGCCGTCCAGATAACGACTGAGAACACGCGCGGTATCCTGTACCGGTTCGCCGCGGCCGATCTGCAAGTCCCGGTTGGACAGGAACAGCGCCTGACCACCCAGCTGGTACATACCCGTCTCGAACGAGACGCGCGTGCGGGTGGAGGACTTCTGGAAGATCATACCGAGGCTTTTGCCTTCCAGATGGCGATGGGAAATGTTATGCTTCTTTTCATATTTGAGCTGGTCGGCAAGATCGAGCAGGCCGATGATCTCCTCAGTGGAGCAATCCAGCAGTTTGAGTAAATGTTTCAATCAAAACACCTCTTTCATGATATGGAGCGCTTCGTCCATCTCTTCCTTTGAGATGGTGAGCGGCGGCAGCAAACGAACAGCGTTTTTGCCCGCCGTGATCGCCAGCACACCTTTTTCAATCAATTTATTGGCAAAAGCCGTATGCTTCCCTTCTTCCACAATGATACCCAGCATCAGACCCATGCCGCGCACACCATGGATATTGGTGGAACCAAGCGCCAGAATCCCGTTTTTCAAATACTCGCCTTTTTCCCGTACCTGAGACAGGAATTGACCGTCTCCAATGGTATCGAGCACAGCATTTGCTGCAGCACATACAATCGGCGTACCGCCAAAGGTCGTAGCATGTGTGCCGGGAGTCAAAACCTTAGAGCAACTTTCTGCCGCTAGTACCGCGCCAATCGGCATACCGCCGCCAAGCCCCTTGGCCATAGTCACCACATCCGGACGGATGCCATACTGCTGAAAGCAGAATAGACTTCCCGTGCGCCCGATGCCGGTCTGCACCTCGTCAATAATGAGAAGCAAATCCTTCTCGCGACACAATGCTTCCACCTGTTTGACGAAATCCGAGTCAAGCGGCAGCACACCACCCTCACCTTGCACGAGTTCCATCATTACCGCGCAGGTCATGTCGTCTACTTTTTTGCGCACGGAGTCAAAATCATTGGCAACCGCATAGTCAAATCCCTCGGTAAAGGGGAAAAAGTAGTTGTGGAACCGATCCTGACCGGTCGCCTTGAGCGTAGTGACCGTACGGCCGTGGAACGAATTGATGAGCGTTACAATCTTGTAGCGCCCCTCACCATATTTATCATACGAATATTTGCGAGCCAGCTTGATTGCGCCCTCGTTTGCCTCCGCACCTGAGTTTGCAAAAAACACCTTGCCATTCAGATGCGTTTTTTCCACCAGCTTTTTAGCCACCTGCACCATCGGCTCGGTGGTAAACAAGTTGGAAACATGCATCAGCTTGTGCGCCTGCGCAGTAATGGCGTCAATGATCTTCTGGTTGTTGTACCCCATGCAATTGACACCAATACCGGATGCCAAATCAATGTATTTTTTGCCTTCGACATCCCATACGGTTGCACCCTCGCCATGGTCGAGCGCAATGGGGAAACGGCCGTAGGTGTTCATCACATATTGTTTTTCCTCAGCCTTAAGTTCTTGATATGTCATTTCTTTCGCTTCTTTCTCACTGGAACATCGTGCCAACGCCAACCTTGGACAGCAATTCGATCAAAATCGAATGCTTGACGCGACCGTCCTGAATATTCGCCTGATCGACACCCTTGCGAACGGCCTCTACACAGCAGTCCACTTTCGGGATCATGCCGCCCTTGATAACGCCGTCGCGCACCAATTTGGGCACCTCAGAAACCTTTAGGTTGGTGATCAGAGTAGACTCGTCATCCGGATCGAGCATCAGGCCACGCACGTCAGTCAACAGGATGAGCTTTTTCGCGCCCAGCGCGACCGCCAGCTTGCAGGCCGCAGTATCCGCGTTAATGTTGTAGTTGGTCTCGTCGTCGATGCCTTGCGCCACCGTCGAGACAACCGGGATATATCCCTGTTCAAGCACGTCAACAACCGGCGCAGGATTCACGTCGACGATATCTCCAACGTAGCCGTAGTCCGTGCCGGTGCGGTCAGTCAAGCGCTTTGCCTGAAACATGCCGCCATCCATACCGCCCAGACCGATACCACGTCCGCCAGCCTTTTCGAGCAGTGTCACAAGATCTTTGTTGACCTTGCCGCACAGCACCATCTGTACAATATCCATAGTCTCACGGTCGGTATAGCGCAGGCCGTTGACAAAGCGCGACTCCTTACCAATCTTCTTGAGCATTTCGGATATTTCCGGCCCGCCGCCGTGCACCACAACAACCTTAACGCCGACCAGATTGAGCAGCACAAGGTCGTGAATGACCGCGTCCTTGAGTTCCTCATTGATCATGGCATTGCCGCCATATTTCACTACGACGGTCTGTCCGTAATATTTCTGGATATAAGGCAGCGCTTCAACCAGAATTTTGGCTTTCAGCTCTGCATCAAGTTGTGTATCCATATTGCCTCTTCCCTTTATTTTGTAAGTTCATCAGGTGCGGTAATCGCCGTTGATTTTCACATAATCATAAGTCAGATCGCAGCCCCATGCCGTTGCACTGTCGTCGCCCTCGTTGACATTCACTTCGATCACGACTTCATTTTCAGACAGGATCTTCTTAGCCATATCCTCGTCAAAATCAACCGCTTCGCCCTTTTCACAGACCGTGATACTGCCTGCGGCAGAGGAAAACGCCACCGTTACATACTCCGGTCGGAACGGTGCCTTGGAATAGCCCATTGCGCACAGCACACGACCCCAGTTAGCATCCGCGCCGAACATAGCCGCCTTGACCAGATTCGAGCCAACGACTGCCTTGGCCAGACGCTCCGCCGCCTCTTCCGAACGCGAACCGCTCACCGTGCAGGTGACCAGCTTGCTGGCGCCCTCGCCGTCTGCCGCGATCTGACGCGCCAAACGCGTGTTGACTTCATTCAGTGCCTTGCAGAAGGCCTGATAATCCTCGTCCTGCCAGTCGATCAGCTCATTGCCCGCCATGCCGTTTGCTAGTACCACGCACATATCATTCGTAGAGGTATCGCCGTCGACCGTGACGCGGTTATACGTCTTGCGCACGTTTTCCTGCAAGGCTTCGGTCAGCATTTCATGCGTGATTGCACAGTCTGTCGTGATAAAGGACAGCATTGTGCCCATGTTTGGGTGAATCATGCCGCTGCCCTTGCAGATACCGCCGATGCGGCAGGTCTTGCCGCCGATCATAAACTCGACCGCCGCCGTCTTAGTGCGCGTGTCGGTTGTCATAATGGCAAGATTCGCTTTTTCTGAGCCGTTCTCTTCCAGTTTGATTTCCGGCAGATGCGCTTCGATACACTCAACCGGCAGACACTGACCGATAACACCAGTAGAGGCAACCACAACATCGTTCTCGTCCACGCCAAGCAGTTTGGATGCCGCCTTTGCCATACGGCGGGCGTTTTCCATGCCATCCGGCGCGCAAGCATTCGCGTTGCCCGAATTCGCAATAATCGCACGCGCGACGCCGTTCTCCAAATGCTCCATGGTGACATAAACCGGTGCCGCTTTAACGCGGTTCATCGTATAAGTAGCCGCAGCGGTGCATTCGCACGCGCTGAAAATAATAGCAGTATCGTCATTTGTGCGACTTTCTTTGATGCCGCAGCGAATGCTGCCCGCGGTAAAGCCTTGTGCAGCACATACACCGCCTTCGATAATTTTCATCGCTTCACTTCTCCTTTGCGCACAGCGAAATGATTACAGGTTCAGCCCGGTCGTTTCGTCCAATCCGAGCATGATATTCATATTCTGCACCGCCGCACCTGACGCACCCTTACCGAGATTGTCAAACAGCGCGGTAACTATAGTTTGTTCCTCGTGTCCGTTCACGATCAGTCGCAAACTGTCATGCCCGGCAAGCGTATTCGAATAAATCACAGATGTATCACCGCCAAGCGGCGCGACTGTGACCAAATTCTGACCCTCGTAATGCGCGGCAAGTGCTTCATGCACATGTGCCGCATCCAATCCGGGCAGCATGACGGTCGTTGCCATGCCCTTATAGAAATCACCCACCACCGGCACAAACACCGGCGGCTGGGTCAGCCCACAGACATACTCCATCTCAGGCAGATGCTTGTGATGCAGATTCAGACCGTAAATACGTTCCGAATCATGGCAAGCATCGCGGTTTGCGTCCTCATATTCCGCGATCATTTTTTTGCCGCCGCCCGAATAGCCGGTCAGCGAGGAACAAGTGAATGCGAAATCCGCGGGCACGACATCGCGCGCTACCAACGGATACACCGACGCAATAAACCCGCTTGCGTGACAGCCGGGGTTGGCAACCCGCTTGGATTCCGCAATCGCCATGCGATGTGCTTTAGACAGCTCGGCAAAGCCGTAATCCCAATCAGGGTTGGTGCGGTGAGCAGTGGAAGCGTCAATGACGCGGGTATGATCGTTTTCAATCAGCACAACCGCTTCTCTTGCCGCCGCATCCGGCAGACAAAGAAACACAATATCCGCAGCGTTGAGGAACTTGCGGCGCTCTTCAGTGTCCTTGCGCTTATCCTCGTCAATCAGCAGCAGCTCGATATCATCCCGACCGGAGAGCCGGTCGTAAATCTGCAAACCTGTCGTGCCCTCTTTGCCGTCGATATATACCTTAGGCTTCATCGCCCTCTACCTCCGCGATGAAGTTTTCGATCTTGTCGATCTGGCGGGTGACCTCCTGCGGCGCAGGGCCACCGACCACCTTTCTGCCGGCAACACAGGTGCGCAAATCGAGCGCATCATAGATATCATCACCAAATTTGTCCGAAATCGCAGCAAAGTCGCGCATGGTCATGGTTTCAAGCGTTTCATCCGCCTTGATGCACTGGTTGACCAGACGACCGACCGTCTTGTACGCATCACGGAACGGCATTCCCTTCTTGGTCAGGTAGTCTGCGCAGTCGGTCGCATTGATAAAGCCGCCGGATGCCGCCTTACGCATGTTGTCGCGGCGCAGCGTCATGGTGGAGAACATGGGCGTGAATACCTCAAGGCACTGCTTGACTGTGTCAATTGCGCCGAACACAGCTTCCTTGTCCTCCTGCATATCCTTGTTATATGCCAACGGCAGGCCTTTCAGCACGGTCAGCATCGTGGTCAGTGCGCCGTACACACGACCGGTCTTGCCGCGAATCAGTTCGCATACGTCCGGATTCTTCTTCTGCGGCATGATGGACGAACCGGTGGAATACGCATCATCCAGCTCAATAAACTTAAACTCCCAAGAACACCACGAAATGATCTCTTCAGACAGACGCGACAGGTGCATCATCAGAATAGACAACGCCGAGAGCAGCTCGACACAATAGTCGCGGTCGGAAACACCGTCCAGCGAGTTATCGGTCAGGCGGGCAAAACCCAGCTGCTGACGAACGAATTCACGGTCGATCGGATAAGTAGTCGAAGCCAGTGCGCCCGAACCGAGCGGCATCTCATCCATGCGCTCCAAGCAATCCTGCAAGCGGCCAATGTCACGCTTGAGCATGTTGGCATAAGCCATCATATAATGCGCAAACGTGGTCGGCTGCGCGCGCTGCAAATGGGTATAACCCGGCATAACCGCATCCAAGTTTTCGCGGCTCTTCTTGCACAGCGCCTTCATAAAGGTACAGATCATAGAAATGATCTCCTGAATCTCTGCCTTGACATACATACGCATGTCGAGCGCGACCTGATCGTTACGAGAACGACCAGTATGCAAGCGCTTGCCGGTATCGCCAATGCGCTCGGTCAGCAGCTGCTCAATGTTCATGTGGATGTCCTCGTAATCGAGGGAGAACTCCACCTTGCCATCCTCAATATCCTTGAGGATATCCTTCAGCCCTGCTACGATTTTTTCCGCTTCATGCTCTTCGATAATCCCCTGCTTGCCCAGCATGGTCGCATGTGCGATCGAACCTGTGATATCTTCCTTATATAA
>JAHZFK010000010.1:10111-48249 GCA_019421385.1 Clostridiales bacterium | reverse complement strand
GGATCGACGAGTTAAAGTCGTTTACCACCAGATCGGTTTCTTTCTGAAACCGTCCTGCCCATAATTTTGCCATATCGCGTTACCTCACAAAACACCCGTAGGGCGGCACGTTCGGACATGCCGCCCTACAACATTACATTACTTTTCTACCGACGGGAAATGTTTGCCGGTCTTCTGATACAGAATCTGATCATTCAGCGCACGAACCTTGAGCGGCAGGCCGAACAGGTTGATAAAGCCCGCGGAATCCGCCTGATCGTAGCAGTCGTCCTCGTTGAAAGTCGCCATGTCCTCAGAATACAGGCTGTACGGCGAAGTGACAGATGCCGGAATGATATTGCCCTTGTACAGCTTGAGCTTCACATCGCCGGTAACCGTTTCCTGCGTAGAGTCAACAAACGCAGACAGCGCCTTGCGCAGCGGGGTATACCACTGGCCGTTGTAAACCAGATCACCGAACTTCATGGCAACCTGTGCCTTGTAGTGCGCGGTCTCCTTATCGAGCGTGATCTCCTCGAGCTTCTGATGCGCTGCATACAGCACCGCACCGCCCGGAGTCTCGTACACGCCGCGGCTCTTCATGCCAACCAGACGATTCTCGACGATATCCAGAATGCCGACACCGTTCTCGCCGCCGAGCTTGTTGAGCTTTTCGATGATGGCAACCGAATCCATCTCTTCGCCGTCGACTGCGGTCGGAACACCCTTTTCAAAGTGGATGGTAACATAAGTCGGCTTGTCGGGTGCCTGCTCAGGCGATACGCCCAGCTCGAGGAAGCCCGGACGGTTGATCGGCGCCTCATTGGACGGCAGCTCAAGGTCAAGACCCTCATGGCTCAGATGCCACAGGTTCTTATCCTTGGAATAGTTGGTTTCCTTATTGATCTTCAGCGGAATATTGTGCGCCTCCGCATAAGCAATTTCCTTTTCACGGCTGTTCAGCTCCCAGAAACGCCACGGAGCGATAATATCCATCTGCGGTGCAAAGGCATGAATCGCCAGCTCAAAACGCACCTGATCGTTACCCTTGCCCGTACAGCCGTGGCAAATCGCATCTGCGCCTTCCTTGAGTGCGATCTCAACGATGCGCTTTGCGATGATCGGACGCGCAAACGAGGTGCCGAGCAGATACTGCTCATAGGTTGCGCCAGCCTTCATCGTCGGGATAATGTAATCATCCACGAACTCCTTGGTCAGATCTTCAATGTACAGCTTGGATGCGCCGGTAGCCAGTGCCTTCTCTTCCAAACCGTCCAGCTCGCCAGCCTGACCAACGTTACCGGAAACTGCGATAACCTCACAGCCATAATGCTCCTTGAGCCACGGAATGAGCACCGAAGTATCCAAACCGCCCGAGTATGCCAGAACAACTTTGTTATATTTCTTTTCCATGTCTGTTGACCTCCATGCCTGTCATTTTTTCGACTGTTTCATTATACTCCCTCTCCCATCGTTTGGCAAGAAAAATTTATAAATATTTTCTTTATTGCATATTTATTCATTTTGTGAATTTTTGTTATCAAGAAATACTTGCACTTTTGCTAAAATCGTACTATGATATCTATAAATGTACTGTGTCAAGACACTTACATGAAATGAATAAAAAGCGCACGACCTGCGTGCGCAAAGGGGCGTTTTCGCAATGACAGACAAGAATTTAACCATGTTGACCGACTTTTATGAGTTTACCATGGCACATGGCTATTTTGAAAAAGGGATCGCGGATCGCCGCGCATATTTTGACATGTTTTTCCGTCGTGTGCCGGATGGCGGCGGTTATGCCATCATGGCCGGCGTTGAGCAGCTGATCGAATATTTTCAAAACCTGCACTTTACCGATGAAGATATCAAATACCTGCGCGGCCGCGGCTGCTTCTCCGAAGCATTTTTGCACTATCTCCGACATTTCAAGTTTGAATGTGATGTCTGGGCAGTACCGGAAGGCACACCCGTGTTCCCCGGTGAGCCACTGGTGACTGTTGCGGGGCCGATGATTCAAGCGCAGTTTGTGGAAACCATGGTTTTGCTCACCATCAACCACCAAACCCTGATTGCCACCAAGGCCAACCGTATCACACGCGCAGCACAAGGCCGCACCGTACTGGAGTTTGGCTCGCGCCGTGCGCAAGGCTATGACGGTGCAATCTACGGTGCCCGCGCTGCCTATATCGGCGGCTGTCAGGGCACGGCTTGCGTGCTGGCTGACCGTGACTTCAAAATTCCTGCCGGCGGCACGATGGCGCACTCTTGGGTGCAGATGTTTGACAGCGAATACGAGGCCTTTAAAGCATATGCGGATATTTATCCGGATAACTGTGTTTTTCTGGTCGACACCTATAATGTCCTTAAATCCGGTGTTCCCAATGCCTTGCGGGTTGCCCGAGAGATGGTTGAAGAAAAAGGAATTCGTCCGCGCGGTATTCGTCTGGACTCCGGCGATATTGCTTATCTTTCTATCGAAGCGCGCAAAATGCTCGATGAAGCCGGTTTTCCGGATATGCAGATTATGGCATCCAACTCGCTTGACGAATATCTGGTGCGTGATTTGCTCGTACAGGGCGCATGTGTGAACTCTTTCGGCATCGGCGAGCGCCTGATCACCTCCAAATCCGAACCAGTATTTGGCGGCGTCTATAAACTTGCCGCCGTGGAAAGCGCCGAAGGCGACATCATCCCCAAAATCAAGGTTTCGGAAAATGTAGAGAAAATCACCACACCGCACTTCAAACAAGTCTATCGCCTGTTTGATAATAAAACCGGAAAGGCACTTGGCGATGTGCTGACCATTCACGACGAGGTAATTGACAGCGACCAGCCTTACACGCTGTTCCATCCAATTCACACATGGAAGAAAAGGGTTGTCACTGATTATACCGTTCGTCCGCTGCGCGTGCAGCTATTTAAGGCTGGGCGCTGCGTATACACCAGCCCCGATATCAATGCCATCCGAGACTACTGCCTATCCGAAGTGGATACACTTTGGGAACAGATCAAGCGGTTTGAGAATCCGCAAACCTACTTTGTGGATTTGTCTCAAAAGCTGTGGGACTGCAAACATGCCTTGCTAGAATCCTGCCGTATCTAAAAACTCCATCAAAAAAATGCGTCCGGACAACGTTCCGGACGCATTTTTTGATTTTAAAACAAATTCACCACACCGATAACACTATGGGACGCTATCAGCATAATGATGCCTGCCGTAATGACACCCGCCAGAATGGACAGCAGAGCCTTGGTTTTTGGCATTTTCAAAATAGTAGCAATCAGCGCACCCGACCACGCTCCAGTACCCGGCAGCGGGATCGCCACAAACAGGAACAAGCCGATACGCGCATATTTCGTCACCTGATCGGTTTTAGAAAGCAGCTTTTGCTTATAGGCCGTTGCGAATTTGGTCAGCGGCGGCAATGTGCAGACCCAGTCCAAAATCTTTTCACCGAAAAACAGCAGAAACGGAATCGGAAGCATATTGCCAAGAATCGCGAGCGGGATCAATGTTGCTTCCGGCATACCAACCGCAACACCAAGCGGGACTGCGCCGCGCAGCTCCACCAGCGGAACCATAGAAATAATGACAACCGCAAGCTCGCGTCCCGCGCCGAGCAGCCAGTTGAACAGATCGGTAAACATCGTTCTTTCATCCTCCACAATGAACAGATACTTGAAATATAATACAGGAAATATGCGAATAAAGCAAGGGGTTTTCGCCACAAAGCGTTTGACACGTCTCATTTGTCGGGATATACTATGAATACATCGATTATCGAGGTATCAGGAGGGATTCCTATGGCACGCAAAAAAAATGATCCTGCTTTCCCGGGAAGCAATACGCTGCTTGTCCTCGCACTTTTAGAAGATGCAGATAAATACGGCTATCAGATCATACGCGAACTGGAATGCCGCTCTGATCAGACCTTTTCCATGAAGGAAGGCACACTCTACCCCATCCTGCACAGTCTGGAAGCGCGTGGTGAGGTGCGCTCATATGAATGCGCATCTGACGCAGGACGCCGCCGACGGTATTATCAACTCACCCGTCAAGGTGTCAAGACGCTTGCGCGCTGCCGCCGCGAATGGGAATCCTTCTGCAAGCAATTCGGCAAAGTCGTCGGAGGTGAAGCATGTGTCCTCGGATGAACGAATTGCCCGTTATCTCAATCAGGTGTGCCGCCATTTATTCTGGCCACCCTATCGCACGCGCATCCGACGCGAATTGACCGATCACATCCTATCCCGTGTCGAATATCTGGAGCAAGATCGTGGCGATACACATGAACAAGCGGTTTCCGCCGCGCTTCTCAACATGGGAGATCCGGATGAACTGGGCGAACAGCTGCGCTACGCGCGTTTTCCGCTCAGCTATTTGTTCTGTCTGTTTCTAACATTTCTCATTTGGGCCGCAATCGCCGGCTGCCTGACCTATCTGTTATCCTATTTTCTGTTTTAAAAGCGTTCTGCAACATTTGTATTGTGCAGAACGCTTTTATACTTTTCGTTCCCGAAACAGCATCCACAAACGAAACGCTGTCTGCACGACACACGCGACCAGAATGATGCCAAAGGAAATAGCGCCCGCTTCACGGATAAACATGCCGCCATACTGTGCGAACGCCTCCATGTCTCCCTGCACCAGCGCAAGGGTAGTATAGTATAAATCGCCGCCCGGAATCAAGGGAACCAACATCGGTACCAGCAGTGTGATGACCGGTGTTTTCATGAGACGTGCCATAATTTCTGCCAAAACTGCCGTTGCCAATGCAGCCACAAAAAACGCGATCACACGGTCATGATACATCTCCATGCCAATCAGATAAAAGATCCAGTTGGCCGCACCGCCCAGCGTAATCGCCAGTAGCCGTCCGCCGGACATATGAAATAACAATCCAAATCCCATGGCACCGATTGTTGCCATCAACACCTGCAACACCATTTGCGTATTCATCCTGCGCCCCCCAACTGCATCAGTACCAATGCACAGCCGGCAGCGATAGCAATCGCTCGCAGCAGAGCCTCACATGCACCAAGCAATCCGCTGATGGTATCGCCTACAATCATGTCGCGCAGTGAGGTCACAAGAGCAATACCCGGAATCAGCAGCATAATATTGCCGATGATGATATAATCCAGCCCTTGCCCCAACCCCGCTTTGACGGTGATGAGTGCTGCAAGGCACATCAACGCCGCACTAATTACCGTCAATACGATCGGCTGCAAACGAATGCGCACTCCAACACGCCCAACGGCATACAATACCATGCTGCATAGCATCGCCGCGATGCCGTCCCGCCATGAACCGCCAAAAAATACCGCAAATGAACCCGCGATCAGCAAATACGCCGCAGGCAGACGCCACTTCGAGCCTTCCGGCATACTGCGAATCTGTTCGATCCGCATACGCAGCTCATCCAGCGGCAGTGTGTTCCGACAAACCGCTCTCGATAATGCGTTCACCGCTTCGATCCGCCGCATATCGGTTTCCCGCCTCAGAATACGGCGGGTCTGAGTAAATACCTCCCCACCCGCCGTCTGTGCCGTCACAACCATGCTGGCTGTGATCGTGAGCACATCGGTGCGGACAAAGCCATATGCGTGCGCCATACGGCGGATGGTATCCTCCACACGAGCTACCTCTGCACCCGCAGTCAACAGCAATTCCCCTGCATCCAATATTGCAAACAAAATCTGCTCTTGCTGCTGCATCGTTTTCATCCCTCCCGACGCTTTCGCGGGTCTTCATCATTTGCCTAACTTATAATAAGGGGGCAAACAAACGCAGTACACTTGCCGCAATTGAGCGTAGCCAACGAATCCTATGCAGCCATTCATCTGTTATTTGACGGCTGACATTGATGGTTTCCAATATATCCTGCTTGACCGCACCGACTACCGAACTATTATAGAAGCAAGTAGCGCATTCAAAGTGCAGGAAGAAGGAACGGAAATCCATATTGATTGTGCCGACCACTGCCGTATCATCATCCGATACAATGCACTTTGCATGAAGAAAACCGGGACGGTATTCATAGATTTTAACGCCGGCACGATGCAGCTGCTGGTAATACGAACGGGTAATCATGTAAACCAGCTTTTTATCCGGAATACCCGGCGTCAGGATGCGCACATCCACGCCGGATTGTGCTGCAATGGTCAGCGCCGTAATCATTTCATTATCCAGCACCAAATAGGGCGTTGTAATATAAACATAGTCACGCGCATTATGAATGATTTGCAGGTAAATGGACTCACCAATATTCAAATCATCCAGCGGAGAATCTGCAAAGGACTGTACATAGCCATCCGGCGGCAATTTAGCTGTCGGCAAATAGGCGTCCAGCGGCGGCACCGTCTCCCCTGTCACATACTCCCACATTTGCAGGAAGAGCGAGGTCATGTTTGCCGTTCCTTCTCCGCGCAGCATAATTCCGGTATCTTTCCAATGCCCAAAGCGGACTTTTTTGTTGATATATTCATCTGCCAGATTGATGCCGCCCATATAACCGACATTTCCATCAATAATCATCATTTTTCGATGATTACGATAGTTCAAATACGTGTTGAGCGTTGGAATGAACCGGTTAAAACGCACCGCACGGATGCCGAGCGAGAGCAGATACCGGTCATAGTGCTGCGGAAGTGTGGCAATCGAACCCACGTCATCATAAATGACACGCACATCGACGCCCTCTCGCACCTTTTGCTTGAGGATGTCCAGAAGGGTATTCCACATGACGCCTTCTTCGATAATAAAGTACTCGAAAAAGATAAATTTATGCGCCCGCTTTAGTTCTTCACACATAGAAGCGAACATTTCTTCTCCCAACCGGAAATAATGTGCCTCTGTATTGGTCCATGCAGGCATACCATCCAAAGACGCAATATACCGCGCACGGGAAGCGTGCCGCGGATACCGCTGCGCCAGCTCTTCCGTCGCCGGTGTGCGCATGTAGTCTCTGAAATCCGGCGGATTCGGCTCATATTTATGCTGCGTGCGCGCCCGATTGACCGGTGTATTGCCCCAAAGCAGATAGAACAATCCACCAAACAGCGGCAGTAGCAAAATGACAATGATCCATGTAATCTTATAGGTCGGATTATCATATTTGCGGACCAGCCAGATCACAATAATAACGCTGAGCACTGTCAACGCGCGCGGCATCCATCTGGAAGTTTCGCTCAGCCATCCCAGTCCATACATCACAATCACCAGCTGCAACGCCAGCAAAAAGCCGCCCACAATCCGACGGTCACCTAACAGGCGGCCAACCAGTCTACGCATAACCCGACTCCTTTCATCAAAAACTTTCATATATATCATGATAGCGCACCAAATCATAAAAGTCAATGCACATGCATTGCCCTCAGTTCGAATCTGTGATAAGATAAAGTATACAAATTTCAAATTTTTTACCGGAGGACGATAGCAATGCCCCATACCCCTGTTCCTGCCGCTGAACTGTCGGCACGTCTTGACCGTTTGCGCCATGCTATGACCCAGCGTGACCCCGCATGGTCCATGATGATTTTGGACAATAAAATTGATCTATACTATTTCACCGGCACGATGCAGGAAGGCGCGCTCGTTCTCACACCCGGACAAGCGGTTCTATTCGTGCGTCGCTCCTATGACTGCGCGCGGCAGGAATCACTCTTTGAGGATATCCGCCCGCTTGGCAGTTTCCGCGGCATTGCAGAAGCCTTTTCCCCTATTCCGGAAACGGTTTATGTGGCATCCCGCACCATGACGCTGCAAAAGCTGACCATGCTGAACAAATATCTTCCCTTTACCCCCAAATCCGCAGACGATGTGCTTGCCCAGCTGCGCTCAGTAAAGAGTGAATACGAGCTCGACTGCATGCGTCAGTCCGGCCATCTGCACCAGCAGGTTATCGAACAAATCGCGCCGATCCTGCTGCGTTCCGGTGTCAGCGAAGCACGACTTTGCAGCGAGGTTTGCACCGCGATGCTGGAGCGAGGCGCCATGGGTATTTCCCGTTTCAATCAGCCGGCGGCGGAGGATGTGTTGGGTGTTGCCAGCTTCAGCGAAAACAGCCTTCGCGCCGCAGCACTCGATAGTCCCTCCGGTACGGTCGGCACCTGTATCGCCATGAAGTCCATCGGCTCTTCTGAGCGCCGACTGCATGAAGGCGATATCGTTTTGCTTGACATCCCTTGCGGTATGCACGGCTATCATACCGATAAGAGCATCACCTTTTATTACGGAGAGCTTAACCGCCATCCGCAGGGCGATCTGATCCGTGCTGCACGGGAGCAGTGCGTTTTTCTGGAAAACGAAGCTGCGGCCATGATGAAACCGGGCGCGGTTCCGGCAGAAATCTATGAAAAACTGCTCACCTGCGTCGATCCCGCTTTCCGCAGCGGTTTCATGAATGCCTGCAAATTTCTCGGCCATTCCATCGGCCTGACGATGGACGAAACCCCAGTTTTGGCCAAAGGCTTCACCACGCCGCTTGTGGCTGGTATGACGCTCGCCGTCGAGCCCAAAATCGCACTGGATGGCATCGGCCTGATCGGCTGTGAAAACACCTATGAAATTGTGCCGCAAGGTCCTGCGCGTTCCCTGACGGGTGCGTGCGATACCTCTTTTGAAATCATCGGCTAAGTCTTGTCCATCCGAAAGGAGTATGCCCATGTATTCGTTTACACTTGTCACTGATTCCACTATTGACGAAACTGCTTCTTATTTCTCCCAGCATGATATCAAATGTGTCCCGCTCGCGTTTACCATTGACAACCGCACCATTGAAGAGGACTGCGGCCAAACCGTTTCCTTTCATCAGTTTTACGATTTGCTGCGGCAAGGCAAGCAATCGAGCACCTCGCAGGCGAAACTCGATACATTCCTGACCGTTTTCCGCGAAGCATTGGATGCAGGTCAAGATATCCTGTATATCGGTTTTTCATCCGGTCTGTCCGGCACTTTCCACGCAGGCTGTATGGCACGTGACGAACTGGCCCCGCTCTATCCGGATCGAAAAATTTTCTGCGTGGATTCGCTGGCTGCTACCGGCGGCGAATATCTGCTGGTGGATAAAGCCCGCGAGATGCGCGACAGCGGCTGCTCCGCTGAGGTAACCGCTACCGCGATTGAGCAAATGCGCCTGCATGTCATTCATCTGGTTACTGTAGATGATCTTGGACACCTGCACCGCGGCGGACGGCTTAGCAAGACCTCTGCAGTTGTCGGCAGTCTTCTGGGAATCAAGCCGCTCATCTGGGTCGATAACGAAGGCAAGCTCAGCGTATGCGGTAAGGTGCGCGGACGGCAGAAAGCCATCCAGTATCTGGCTGACCGTACGATACGGGAAATGTCTGATAAAAAGCAAACCGTCCGTATTTGCCATGGAGACTGTCTGGAAGATGCACAAAAACTTGCAGATCTTTTAAAACAAAACGGTGTACAGTCAGATATCCGTTATATCGGCACCGTAATTGGTTCTCATACCGGCCCCGGCGTTCTGACCACGTTTTTCTTCGGCGGCGACCGCAAGCCTGAGTGACCTATTTCCCTGAAAAAACAATAAGATGGTTAGGCGCTTTTGTTGCCCTTCCATTTATGAAAAGGCTCCCTCTATGCCAAGCATAGAGGGAGCCTTTTATCCTCTCTTTTAGGAATTAAAAATCAATCGTCGCCATAACTTCAGAAACATCCGGCTTGGTGGAAATCAATCCCTCGTCATACATCCAGTCGATGTTCTCCTGCCAGCAATCTGCGCTTTGGCTGAGGAATGGCGCATCCGCTGTCTCCATCAGCGGAAGCAGCGTCTGACAGGACTGCTTTTCCACATCGGGATCAAGCGGGAAATTGGATGCGTCCTGATTGTCCAGCAGAACCTGCAATACCGTGTCCGTATCGTTCTTGAAGTCCTCAAAGCCCTTCTGGCAAGCACGCAGGAAACCCGCCAGCACATCCGGCTCATTCTCAATCATCTCATCATTGGCCAGAAAAATGCCTTCATAGTATTGCGGCACACCAAAATCATCCGGGAAGAAATAATTGACCTCAAAGCCCTCTTTCTCCATCTGCGGTACCTCATGGTTGACCAGACAGCCAATCGTTGCATCGACATTGCCCGTCACCATCGAGCTCATGAGGTCAAAGCCAACATCAACCATCTCTACACTCGACGGGTCCTGTCCGCTGTCCTGCATGATGCTGTGCACCAACGCTTCGGACAGTTCGGTACCTGCATAACCGATGGTCTTGCCAACCAAATCGGCAGGCTCCGTAATATCCTTTTCCTTGAGCGACAGGATGATATTCAGCGGTGCCTGCACGACTGCTGCAATCGACTTAACGGGTACACCCTGTTCCACGCGCGCCTGAATAACGTCCTGCTGATAGTACAGACCAATGTCTGCTTTTCCTGCCGCGACCATGCTCATTGCATCATTGACGCCTGCAGGCGGCTGGATGTTGACCGTCAGTCCTTCCTCAGCAAAGTAGCCAGCCTGCTCGGCCTGATACAAAAACGCGTGCAGTGCATTCGGATACCAGTCGAGCACAACGGTCAACTCACGCAGATCGCCATTGCTATCCCCTGTGCTTTCTGCGTTATTTCCGGCCGTCTGACCGCCTGCGCAGCCGCTCAGCAGCAGCGCACACGCCGCAAGTGCGGCAAAAAATCTTTTTTTCATCTATGTTCCGTTCCTTTCTATTGCCTAACTGTTATAAACTGCCGCGCCAAGTGATGACCTTTTTCTCGATCCACGACACAATGGCAACTGCCAGCATAGCAACAACACTCAGCAACACGATGGGCGCAAACACGCCCGCGCCGTCGAGCTGCGTCATCATGCGGCGGCTGAAATAGCCCAGACCTGCCTGCGCGCCCAACCACTCGCCGATCGCTGCACCGATAATGGACAGTGGAATCGCCATTTTGATGGCCGAAAAGAAATACGGCAGCGCAGCTGGCAGCTTAAGCTTGAGAAAAATATCACGTTTGCCCGCACCAAAGGTTTTGAGCATGTCGATCATGTCTGTGCTCGCCGAGCGGAAACCGTCAAACACTGTAATGGCAATCGGGAAAAATGTGATAAGCACGGTAACCAGCACCTTACTCCAGATCGTATATCCAAACCAGAGCACAAACAGTGGTGCAAGCGCAGTCGTCGGGATGGTTTGCGATGCGACGATCAGCGGATAGAGCATTTTCTCCGCGACCGGGCTTGCGTCCATCCAAACGGCGAGCAGCAGCCCCAGCACGATCGAGATTGCAAGGCCAATACCAGTGCACAATAACGTCGCAGGCAGGTGTGCAGTCAGCAACGGGCCGCGCAGTTCCCACATGCGCACCAGAATCTGCGTTGGCGACGGCAGAATGTAGGCTGCATCCATGCCCATGGCGCCCGCCTGCCATAGGACAAGCAACGCAAACAGAAACAGCAGCGCAGGAAGATTGGCGTTTTTTTTCATGCCGACACCTCCCGCCGCAGCAAGTCGATGAGTTGCTCCCGCAAGGCGAGCATTTTCGGCTCAGTCAGACATGCGCGCGTGCGTGGATACGGCGCAGGCACTTCAAACGAGGTTAGGCGTCGGATCGGCATTTCTTCCACGACCAACACACGGCTGGACAAGAAAATCGCCTCTTCCACATCATGCGTGATAAACAGCACGGTCTTGTGGTCATTCTCCCATTGGTCGAGCAGCCACTCCTGCATATTGATGCGCGTGAGAAAATCCAGCGCGGAAAATGGCTCATCCAGCAGCAGCAGTTCGGAGCCGGTCAGCAGCGTGCGAGCAAAGGCCGCGCGCTGCCGCATTCCGCCAGACAGTTCGTCCGGGCGTTTATCGCCCCAGCCAGACAAACCAACGTGCGCGAGCGTCTCGTCTGCGCGCTGTACCATCTCCGTGCGGCTGATGCCGCCATGGATCTCCATCGGCAGACATAGATTGTCCCGCACATTGCGCCACGGGAACAGCAGATCACGCTGCGGCATGTAGCCGCAGTAGCCGCGCCGACCGTCAATTTTCTCCCCGCCGACCAAAATCTCACCCGACTTTTTGGACAGCAGTTGATTGGTCAACCGAAAAATCGTCGATTTGCCGCAGCCCGACGGGCCGATGACCGACACAAACTCGCCTTTCTCAATATGAAACGACAGACCGTCTATGATGTTGAAATCTTCGCTGTCATACTGGAATACAACGTTTTGAAACTCGAGCATTGCGTTACATCGCCTCGTTCCATGCCATATCCCAGAACATCGCCTCATAGCGAGAGCAAGTGACAAAGATATCCGTCAGCCGCTGGAGCTGTGCTTCGGTGTAATCTGCGCTCAGGCGTTCCATCAGTGCAATCAGACGCTGATTTTCCGCAGCGTAGCTTTCGCTGGCGTAGCCGCGCACCCATTCGCCGTAAAAGTCGTGCTTATCGGCATCCGGATAGTTTTTAACGATCCACTTTGCGATGTACTCATAACTGATCGCGCACGACAGCACCGCCGCCATGATCTCCGCTGGGCCTTCCTCCGCCGCGACCGCACGCATATAAGCAGTATACGACTGGTTGCTCAGCGAGGGTTTGACGGATTCCGCCTGTGCTTCGGTAATACCAAAACGCGCCATATAGCCGCAATGGATCTCCATTTCGCCGTTTAGAATGCTCGCTACATAGGATGCGTAGGTACGCATGATCTCAGGCTCACGAGACTTGGTTACGCCCTGCGCAAATACCCTGGCGTAATCGAACAGATACAGGTAATCCTGCAACAGATAGAAACGGAATTTGTTTACAGCAAGGCTGCCGTCTGCAATGCCCCGGACAAAGGGATGGGTCAGATAACCCGCCCATATTTCCCGGGACGCGTCAAGCAGTCTCTCGGTTGTTTGATTGTTTTTCAAGGTGGTACCCCCAATGAATGACTTGGACTGACGGCGGTTTGCCGGCAGCACTTGTTGTGTTTTTGTCTTAAATAAGTTGAATTTGGTGTGCGTTTGCCAGATCATCAGCAGTCAGCAAGCTGACCGCGTCGATCAGGCGTGTGCGAAAGGAAGCGGTGCCCTCCATCTCTTTACGCACGCGCACCTGCGCTTGTTCTCCGCAATGCTTCATCACCTCCGCCGCCGCAACTGCGGCCTCAAATAATGTATTTGGATTCGCGCCGCAGTACAATGCGGTCAGCGACGTAAGCATACATCCGGCGCCGGTAATCCGGCCCATCAGCTCACTGCCACCCCGCAGAACCGCGGTACGTTGTCCATCGGTTATCAGGTCGATCACACCGGTCAGCATGACGACCACGCCGGTCTGCCGACTGAACTGACGCAGCCATGCAGCCGATTCGACAAGATTTTGCTCGGTCACACGGTCGAGCGCATCCACTTCCACACCCGCGGCGTTTTCCTGTCCCGCCGCAAGGGCGCGAATTTCGGACGCGTTTCCACGGATCACCGAAACCAGTCCCTCCGTCAGCAGACGGCCGCACATTTCACTGCGCAAACGACTTGCCCCGGCCGCAACCGGATCGAGCACGACCGGATGCCCCAACTGCTTGGACGTGCGCGCTGCCAGCAGCATAGCTTCCTGCGCGCGCAGCGCGCCCATATTGAGTGCGAGCACATCCGCGTGTGCGGTGATCTCCGCCACCTCGCGCTCATCCTGCGCCATGATAGCCGTACCACCCGCCGCAAGAATGATGTTCGCGCAATCGTTGATTGTTACGTTATTGGTGATCGAATGCACCATGGGACGAACCGACTGCGTACGCGATACGATCTGCTTTATACTTTCTATCACCGCAGCGCGCCCTCCAACTGGCTGAATACCTGCGTGCGCTTGAGTGCTGCCAGCACAAAGACTGAGATGGCAGCGCCGACCGCTGTCGAAACCAGAAAAGACGGGACAAAAGTAAAGAGTGCCGCCGCCTTGTTGTTCATCAATACCGCTGCAACTGGGTACGAGACAATACCGCCGAGGATGCCCGTACCGAACACCTCACCAACATAAGCGACCGGCAGCTTGGGCCATAGCTTATAAAGCAAACCACACAGCAGCGCGCCAATCATCGAACCGGGAAACGCAAGCAGACTGCCCAGTCCCAACAGATTCCGAATCAGCGAAGCGGCAAACGCCATTCCCACCGCATACCACGGACCGAGCAGCACTGCGCCCAACACATTGACCATGTGCTGCACGGGCGAGCACTTTGCGCCCAGCACTGGGATGGAAAACAAGCTGCCGACCACCGCGATAGCGACAAGCAGACCGGCAAGCGTCAGCTTACGAACAGACTTTGTCTTTTGCATCATGGTTCACTCCTCCGGAAACAGACGACAAAAATGATTGAGCGGCCCGCAGCCGTTTCCAAAGCCGGGGGCATGACGGATGGCATCCGTCACATAGGCTTTGGCACGCTCCACCGCTTCCGGGATGGTGTAACCCAGCGCCAGATTGGACGCGATCGCGGAGGAAAGCGTGCAGCCTGTGCCATGCGTGCTGGTGGTATCGAGCTGTACGATCTCATAGCGATGGAAGTCGCTACCGTCATACAGCACATCCACTGCACCCGCCATATTCTTGCCGCCCTTGACCAGAACGTTGCGGCAGCCCTTAGCGTGGATGCGGCGCGCCGCCTCCTCCATATCCTCTGGCGTGTTGATCTGCATATCCGCAATGTACTGCGCTTCTGGAATATTGGGTGTTAAAATATCCGCAAACGGCAGCACAGTCTCGATCAGCGTGCCGACAGATGCCGGATCCATGAGTGCATCGCCATTCTTGGCAAACATCACAGGGTCAATGACCACATGCTGCGGACGGTACTGTGCCAGCTTTCCCGCAACCGCTTTCATGCACGCGGGTGAGGACAACATGCCGATTTTGACCGCGTCCGGTACGATATCCTCGAATACCGCATCAATCTGTTCCTCAATCATCTTCGGACTGATGTCCTGAATGTCAATCACGCGGGCGGTATTTTCTGCTACGACCGACACGATCACGCTCATGCCGAATACACCGTGTGCTGCCATCGTTTTCAAATCTGCCTGCACACCTGCGCCGCCCGAGCAATCTGAACCAGCGATAGTAAGTACCTTCTTCATTCCTGTTTCCTCCTGTCTATCTGCATGAAAAAAGGACATCCCGATCAGGATGTCCTTTCGCGTCCGAAAATGACCGCACCTGCGTGCGGTTCCAGCTTGTTCCAGCATCCCTACGTTGGCATTATCCAAATCAGGTAAGGTCGAGGTCGAAACCTCCTCTCAGCCTCCTATGGAAGCTCCCTTGCTTTATATTAAGTTAGCACTTACTGAAACATTTGTCAAGCGTCCTGTCCACATGCGGCTGTATACACCTGTCCACATGCGGCTGTATACGCCGCATCGTCCACCGCCTCCAACCATTCGTTGCTGCCATTCTCGCCCGGTACTTCGACCGCAAGATGTGAGAACCAGCTATCGGGCGCGGCACCGTGCCAATGCTTGACACCAACCGGAATATTGACCGTATCGCCCGGATGCAGCTCGACTGCGGGCTTGCCCCATTCCTGATAATAACCCTTGCCGGCCACACAGACAAGAATCTGTCCGCCGCCCTGATCCGCATGATGGATATGCCAGTTGTTGCGGCAGCCCGGCTCAAAAGTTACATTGAAAATACCGACCTGCTCAGTTGAAACCGGTGCGAGATAGCTCTGCCCAACAAAATACTGCGCGAAACCATCATTCGGCGCGCCAATCGGGAATACCATCTCGTTCTGATGTGCCGCTTTGCCGTCCTCTGTCTGTTCATCTTCTGCCCAGACTTCTTTTGCCATGCGAAATGCTGCCCACGCCTTGGGCCAACCTGCATAAAACGCTGCATGTGTCAAAATCTCTGCAATTTCCGTGCGGGTAATGCCATTCTGCTTGGCTGTGGTCAAATGATACTGAAACGAAGAGTCCACCAGCCCCTGTGCCATCAGGCTGACTACCGTCACCAGCGAACGATCGCGCAGCGAAAGCTTATCCTCCCGGTTCCACACCTGACCAAACAACACATCATCGTTCAGCTCTGCAAATTTCGGGGCAAAGGTGCCGAGCGAATCCCGTCCTGCCGTCTGTTTGACTGCCATACTGCAATACTTCCTTTCTTATCAAATTCTGCTTCCCATTTCAAACGCGGTTTGCAGTGCCGGATGGCCCTCAATATCTCCTGCATCCGTCACACCACCGGCGAACACACTGCCTGCCAGACACGCTTTTTCAAAACAACTGATCCAGCCCTGTAAACCATGTACCGCACCTTCCGGCGTTTCCGGATCGTCCTCCGCTGCCGCTGTCAGCAAATAAACATCGCGGAAAGCATAATCCGACGGAAACAACGGATTGGCACGATCCAGCATGGTTTTCATCTGGCCGCTCATGCCATAATAATAGATCGGTGTGGCAAATACCAATACATCCGCTGCACCCATCTGCCGTGCAATCGTATCCGCATCATCCTGTATTACACAGCGCTGTGTTGTTTGGCAGGACAGGCAGCCCCGGCAAAATCCAATATCCTTTTCACATAAGTAAACAGTTTCCACTTGATGTCCCGCTTGCGCGGAACCCTTTGCAAACGACTCGGCAAGTCGATTGGAATTCCCGTTGCGCCGCGGACTGGATGCCACAATCAAAACTTTTTTGCTCATTTTTGATTCCTCCATTGCATACATTCCTTCTTCTCATTTCATTATAAGAAGAAAATCATCCAATAGCAAATACTTATCTTTTGCTATATTACATGCTTGACAAGCATGTATATTATCGATACACTGTTTGCATCTATTCCTTATCTATCTCATAGAAAGCGAGGCGAAACATGGAACTTCGGGTGTTGGAATATTTTTTGGCTGTCACGCAGGAGCAAAGTATTTCGGCTGCTGCGGAATACTTGAATCTGACACAGCCTACCATTTCGCGGCAGCTGAAAGATCTGGAGGAGGAACTGGGCAAGCAATTGCTGGTGCGTGGCAAGCGAAACCACAAAATCGGCCTGACCGAAGAGGGCCGCTTGTTCCGTAAGCGCGCGCAGGAAATTGTCGATCTAGTGCAGAAAACCGAAAACGAAATCCGGCAATCCGGTCACGGATTGGCCGGCGATATCTTCATCGGTGCCGGTGAAACCGATTCACTGCGTGCAATCGCACGAGTGGCACATCAAATCCAAGAAGAGTACCCAGACGTACACTTTCATATCGTCAGCGGCGATGGGCAGGATCTCATTGACCGACTAGACAAAGGACTATTCGACTTTGGCCTGCTGCTCGGCACAACCGACTCCTCCAAGTATGAACAATTGGCGCTGCCTATGTTGGACCACTGGGGCGTTTTGATGCGCAAAGATGCCCCGCTTGCCGAAAAAGACAGCATCTCACCGGAAGACCTATGGGATAAACCATTGATTCTATCCCGACAAATGATTCATTTCCCCAACTTCCTGCAGTGGATTCAAAAGCCCCTGTCCGAACTGCAAATCAGCGCAACCTACAATTTAGCATACAACGCATCACTGATGGCGGATGAAAAAATGGGTTATGTGTTGACACTTGATAAGCTCATCAACACCAGCGGTGATAGCAGTCTGTGCTTCCGGCCACTCAGCCCGGATATTACGCTGGGCATGTCTCTGGTCTGGAAACGATATGCGGCTTTATCCAAAGCTGCCGAATACTTTTTGGTACAACTTCGAGCAAGCATCGCCTGAGCCTGTTTGCGTCCATATCAAAAAAACCGTCTCCCTTTGGAGACGGTTTTTTTGATATCATCTACTCAATCCAGAATCGTAATGCTCTCGATCACCGGCTGGTTTTCCGGCAAGACCGTGCCGTTGCCATCTTCTACTTTCGTATTCTCGCAAATCTCATCGACGATATCCATGCCGTCGGTCACATAACCGAAGCAGGCATACTGTCCGTCCAAATAGGTGCTGTCCTGATGCACGATAAAAAACTGCGAAGAAGCGCTGTCCATATCCTGCGCACGCGCCATCGAGATGGCACCGCGTGTATGCGACAGATCATTTTCTACACCGTTTTCGGAAAATTCACCCTTGATATTCTGCTCAGACCCACCGGTACCGTCACCATTCGGATCGCCGCCCTGCATCATAAAGCCGCTGATGATGCGATGAAAGGTCAAACCGTCGTAAAAGCCGCTTTCCGCAAGATCTATGAAATTCTGTACCGTAATAGGTGCTGCATCGCCATCCAGCTCCACTGTGATGGTACCCATATCCTGAATCTTGATTTCCGCATGATGGGTACCGACATTCGTCGTCTCGGGCTGGGTTTCGTTCTGCGTTGTATCCGGCTGGTCATTCTGTGAATTTGCAGCAGTGTTATTCTCCCCTGCCCCTGCGCCGCAACCGCTTAAAACCAGCGCGACCAACATGCCGCAAATACCCAAAATACGCTTGCTCTGTTTCATTGTATTGCTCCTTTGCATTTGTTTACTACTTTGCTTTGGTATCATTTTTCCTCCGGTCTTCCATGTGCCGAGGAACGCCGCACCGCATTATCCTGGAATCGGAAGAAGTTTGGATGGTGGCGCGACTGTGTGTATTCAAACATGACGCCATCGCTATTATACGTTTGGCTGCTGACGACCGCAAGGCAGTTGCAGTCACCCATATCCAGATGCTGCAAATCCAGCTGCGTTGCTTTCTCCACCGTCACCACACGCTTGCTATTGATGATGGATATATGCAGCTCGGTTTCCAGATAACGATAAATCGACTGCTCGGCAATCTCGCGCGTCAGTCCCTGCGCCACATCCTGCCGGAAATAGCTGTGGTTAAAAATCAACGGGCGCCCGTTCAGATAATGCAGACGCTGGATATAAAATAGCGGCGTTCCCTCTGTGAAACCGGTTTTTTCAGCCAGCTGCCAATCCGCTGTGACCGATGAAAACAACAGCACCTTACTTGTGCCGCGCTGCTGGTTACGCTCTGCCGACTCACTGAACGTCTCGATCGTACCCAGTGTAAAGGTCGTCTGCTGACTTGGCTCGAAAATATTGCGCATTCCCTTCCCTTGCATGGTCTGCACATATCCGGCACGCACCAACTCCCCTATAGCGCGGCGCAGCGTGTTGCGCGAGCACCCCAGTTCAGCAATTAACGTATGTTCGCTGGGCAGCATCTCCTGCGGCGGATATGTACCGGATTCAATTTTTTCTTTTAAAATCTGATACAGCTGTTCGTATTTTGCCTTCGGCATGGGACACCTCTCTACAGTACAAACTGATTTTACTATTATATCACACACACCGTACTTGTAAAACCTTATAGCTCCAAATTTCAAAATACTGCTCTATTGCGGCAGCACATTGGCTTTTTGCACGAATCAAGTTGCTGTTAACTGTCATTTTATCCATTTCACTCGTCAGATACCATAAAATTTTTTTGAATTTTTTGTTAACTAATAGACTTGCTTTCCCATTCATAAAGCTGTATCCTATCATCAAGAAGCAAACTTGTTTGAACAAGTTGATAAAACTAAAAATGCAGGAGGAAGATTCATGGGAAAATACCAGCAGGACGTCCAGACGCTGCTCGATAAGATCGGCGGCAAAAAGAACATTCAGGCGGTATCGCATTGCATGACGCGTATGCGTTTCGTACTGGTCGATCCAAAAAAAGCGGATGAAAAAGCGATCGAAGCCATTCCCAGCGTGAAAGGTACATTCACACAGGCCGGACAATATCAGGTCATCATCGGCAATGACGTAGCCAACTTTTATCAGGAGTTCACCAAGTTTGCCGGCATTGAGGGCGTGAGCAAGGACGCGGTCAAGAATGCAGCCAAGTCCAATCAGAATCCGCTCCAACGCATCATGGGCGCACTGGGCGAAATCTTCGCCCCGATCATCCCGGCGCTCATCTGCGGCGGTCTTGTGCTTGGTTTCCGCAACCTGATCGGTGAAGTCGATCTGCTGAACGGCCGCACACAGTCGCTGGCGGATGTTTCCCAATTCTGGGCCGGTATGTACAGCTTCCTTTGGCTGATTGGCGAAGCGATCTTCCACTTCCTGCCGGTTGGCATAACCTGGTCGATCACCAAGAAAATGGGCACCACACAGATCCTTGGTATTGTGCTCGGCCTGACACTCATTTCCCCACAGCTCTTGAACGCATTCTCGGTTGCAACCACTGCGCCTGCTGATATTCCGGTTTGGGACTTCGGTTTTGCACAGGTACAGATGATCGGCTATCAAGGTCAAGTCGTTGCTGCCATTCTAGCAGGCTTTGTGCTGGTCTACTTAGAGAAATTCTTCAAAAAAATCTGTCCTGAAGTCATCAGCATGGTGGTCGTGCCGTTCTGCGCACTGGTGCCTGCTGTATTGATTGCACACACAGTCGTCGGCCCGATTGGCTGGAAGATCGGTGATTTTATTGCAAACATCGTCAACATGGGTCTGGCTTCCAACTTCAAGCTGATTTTCGCGGCTCTGTTCGGCCTGCTCTATGCTCCTGTTGTTATGACCGGTCTGCACCACATGACCAATGCCATCGACTCCCAGCTGGTCAACACCTACGGCGGCACCAACCTCTGGCCGATGATCGCGCTGTCCAACATTGCACAGGGCTCGGCAGTGCTTGCCATGTCCATTCTGCAAAAGCGCAATGAGCGCGCACAGCAGGTCAATATCCCGGCGTGCATCTCCTGCTATCTGGGCGTTACCGAACCGGCACTGTTCGGTGTCAACCTGAAATATGGTTTCCCGCTGATTTGTGGTATGATCGGTTCCGCCTGCGCAGCTATGATCTCGATTGGTACAGGTGTTACCGCAATCAGCATCGGTGTCGGCGGCCTTCCGGGTATCCTGTCCATCTATCCGGAATACTGGATCAACTTCCTGCTGGCGATGGCCACCGCAATCATTGTACCGTTCGTTCTGACCTACATCGTCGGCAGCCGCAAGCTGTCCAAGGATGACCGCGTAATGGAGTCCGCCCCGGCGACGCTTGCTGTAGAGGAAGCTACTCCGGCAGCAGTCGAAGCCCCGGCAGCATCCGCTTCCATCACGCTCAAGGCGATCTGTGACGGCCGCACCCTGCCGCTGTCCGAAGTACCGGATGACGTATTCTCCAAGGGCATCATGGGCGAAGGTATGGCTTTTGAACCAACAGGTGACACCATCTATGCTCCGGTAGACGCCAAGGTTTCGGTTGTCATGGAGGACAGCCGCCATGCCTGCGGTCTCCAGCTAGCGGACGGCACCGAGCTTCTCATCCACATCGGTGTAGACACAGTGGACATGAAGGGCGACGGTTTCACTTTATTCGTCCATGAAGGCGACACAGTCAAGGCTGGCGACAAACTCATCACCTTCTCCCCCGATAAGATTGCGGCAGCAGGTCACCCGAAAACCACCGTATTCATCGTTACCGAGCCGGCTGGTCACAGCAATATGACGTTCCACACGGGTATTGAAGCCAAGCACGGCGAAACAGTCGCCGCTGAACTCGCCTGAAACAGGAGGAAAAACTCACATGTTTGATTTTCGCAAAAGTGTTGTCTATCAGTGCTACTTTAAATCTTTTTTCGATTCAGACGGTGACGGCGTAGGTGATCTGGGCGGTGTAACGGCCAAGCTCGACTATCTCAAGAGGCTGGGTGTGGATTACATTTGGCTCAATCCGTTCTTCCCCTCTCCGCAGCGTGATAACGGCTACGACGTGGCCGATTACTGTGCAGTCGACCCGCGCTTCGGTACGATGGCAGACTTCGAAACACTGTCTCAAGAAGCTGCAAAGCGCGACATCCGTCTGATGCTCGACATGGTGTTCAACCACACCTCGACCGAACACGAATGGTTCCAGAAGGCCATGGCCGGCGATAAGGAATATGAGGATTTCTATATCTGGCGCGAGGGCGGCGCGGACGGCACACCTCCGAACAACTGGGAAAGCAAATTTGGCGGCAACGCATGGCAGTATGTGCCGGAAAAGGGAAAGTGGTACTTGCACCTGTTCGACCCGACGCAGGCCGATCTCAATTGGGAGAACCCCCGCGTGCGCAAAGAACTGCAAAACGTCATCCGCTTCTGGATGGATAAAGGCGTCAAAGGCTTCCGCTTCGATGTAGTCAACCTGATCAGCAAGGGCTCTTATGAATCCGACTACGAGGGCGACGGTCGCCGCTTCTACACCGATGGCCCACGCATCCATGAGTTCCTGCACGAAATGAGCGCCGCAACCTTTGGTACAGATGCCGAGATCATCACGGTCGGCGAAATGAGCAGCACGAGCATGGAAAACTGCTACCGCTACGCGGGTGCAGATACGGGCGAGCTGAGCATGGTGTTCTCATTCCATCACCTCAAGGTAGACTTTGTCGGAAATGAAAAATGGGTGCTGGTGCCGTTCGACTTCGGCAAACTCAAGAACATTCTGTTCTCGTGGCAAATCGGTATGAGCGATCACAACGCTTGGAACGCCGTGTTCTGGTGCAACCACGACCAGCCGCGTGTTGTCTCCCGCTTTGGTGACGAGGGTGAATACTGGGCAGAATCCGCCAAAATGCTGGGCACGGTAGTACACTGTCTGCGTGGCACACCATATGTCTATCAAGGCGAAGAAATTGGCATGACCAACGCAGGATTTACCTCGCTCGACCAGTACCGTGACGTGGAGAGTATCAACCATTATCACATCCTGCGTGCACGTGGCTTGCACGAGGACAGCGTATATGATATTCTGCGCGTCCATTCCCGCGATAATAGCCGCACCCCCATGCAGTGGAATGCAAGTGAAAACGGCGGTTTTACCACAGCCGAGCCTTGGCTGAGTGTCAACCCTAACCATACGCGTATCAATGTTACGGCTCAGGTGAATGATCCGCATTCGGTATTTGCACACTATCAGAAACTGATTGCGCTGCGCAAGCAATATGATGTGATCGCATACGGCGACTTTGCTCCGCTGGATGAGACCCACCCATCCGTGCTGGCATATACCAGACGCTTTCATGGTGAACAGCTCGTTGTGATCAATAACTTCTATCGGACAGAAGTCGATTGGAGTTGTCCGGTAGACCTCGATGGTTTTACCTGCCTGCTCTCCAACTATGAAAATACATCGGTGCAGAATCAACTTCATCTGCGTCCTTACGAATCTCTGGTCTTGTACCGTGCAGCAAAGTAACAATCTGACACAAAATCAAAAGCAGCAGCGTCATACCTCCTGCTGCTTTTGATTTTTCCGCAACTACAATCTATAGACTGACGTATCATGCAAATATTATAGGATATAATTTCAAAAAAAGCTTGTTTTTTTGATTCTCACATGATATAATAACAAAGCACTGTGCAGAGCAGGCAATAAAATGCAGCGGTATCGAAGTGGTCATAACGGGGCTGACTCGAAATCAGTTTGCCGGCAACGGCACGTGGGTTCGAATCCCACCCGCTGCGCCAAAGTAAAACCAGCAACCTCTTGGTTGCTGGTTTTTTCGTATTTTATTCAGCAGGACTTTCTTCACGCAGGCGCGCTTTCAGCGCACTGTATCTCCGTCCCTTCTGGTTGTTTCCAACCATATACGCCACGGTATCCTGACTGCCCACAATCACCAGCAGCTGCTTCGCCCGGGTAATTGCCGTATACAAGATATTGCGTGTCAGCAGCCGACGCGGCAATGACTCAGATAATGCCAATACGACCGCATCAAATTCGCTACCCTGCGACTTGTGAACTGTCACCGCATAAGCCAACTCCAATTCACCCAGCATATCATATGTATAGGTGGCAATCCGATCATCAAAGCGAATGACCATACATTCCTGCCGCGGAAAGATCTGCAAGATTTCTCCCACATCACCGTTGAAAATACCCGTGCCCTGCTCATCATTCTCGCGCTTTTCCCAGATGATGTCATAGTTGTTGCGCACCTGCATCACCCTGTCGCCCTCGCGGAAAATCCAGTCCCCAAATCGTTTTTCGAGCTTGTCCTCCGCAGGAGGATTGAGCGCCTCTTGCAGCCGACGGTTGAGCGCAATGGTACCGCTTCCCTGCCGTCTGGCTGGTGAAAGCACCTGAATCTGCGACGGCAACAGTCCATAATGATTAGGGAGCCGTGCCGCACATAGCTGTGCCACGGTCTCAATCACCGCTGCCGGATCTGCACGTTTCAAAAAGAAAAAGTCACCGTCCGCACCGGATGGCACCGGCATATGCCCTTCATTGACTGCATGTGCATTCATGACAATATCAGACTGCTGTGCCTGCCGGAAAATATCCGTCAACTGAATGGTCGGAACACGGTGCGAACCGATGATATCCCGCAGAAAATTGCCCGGCCCCACAGGAGGCAGCTGATCGGCATCTCCTACCAAAACCAAACGCGCGCCGTGCGGCAGCGCCTCGATGAGCGCCTGCATCAGCGTAATATCCACCATGGAAACCTCATCCAGAATGACCGCATCGCACTCGAGTGGGTTTGTTAAATTTCGCGCAAATGCGGTGCGTCCCCCCATGCCAAAGCCCGCTTCCAGTAACCTATGAATAGTTTTAGCTTCCATTCCGGTCAAATCGGATAGCCGCTTTGCGGCACGCCCGGTCGGCGCTGCCAGCAATGTATTCAGCCCCAGCGCTTCAAACACCTGCAAAATACCGCGCACGGTCGTTGTTTTACCGGTACCCGGTCCGCCTGTCAGAATCACCAACCCATTGCGTGCAGCCGTTGTGATCGCCTGCTTCTGCTTTTCCGAATACGGCACTTCACTATCTAACACCAACGCTTTGAGTAGTTCATCCACATCGAAATCATATTCATAATTTCGTTCTGCCATGTAACCTAACATTTCTGCCAAGTACGCTTCCGCATCATGCAGATCGCGCAGATAGACCGCGTCCCGTCCGGCAATATGCTCGCAAACCAAGCGTCCACGTTCACGCAATCGTTCAATCGAAGCAAGTGCGCGCGCTTCATCAAACTCCACGTCCTCATCGGAAAGGAGCGAGCAAACAGCAGCCGTCAGTTTTTCCACTGGAATAAAGGTATGTCCGTTGTCCAAATTAAACACCAGCGTGTATAACACACCCGCGTCTGCGCGTTCATCCGACAACAGTGAAAGTCCCAACTCCATTGCCAGCCCATCAGCGATTTTGAAATCCACATCATAATATGGATCACAGAGCAAATAGGGATTCTCACACAGCGCATCAATTGCGCTATCCCGCAAGCGCTTGTATAAAAGTGGCGTCAAGGAGACCGGCAGACGATGCTCTGCTAAAAAGTCCATCAATAGACGCATCTCGTTCTGTTCGGTGAACTGCCGTCCGATCTCCCTTGCCTTTTTCTCCGTAATCCCACGAATAGCAGTCAAGCGTTCCGGCTCATAGGCCAACACATCGAACGTGTCCTCCCCGAACTTTTCTGCAATACGGGAAGCCAGTCGCGGACCAATACCACGGATCACCCCCGAGCCCAAGTATTCAGCGATTCCCCGCACCGAAGAGGGCAGGCGTCGCTCAAATGCTTCGGTTGCAAACTGCTCGCCATAGGATGGGTGCGTCACCCATGTTCCGGTCAGGATAACCTCTTCTCCCAAGCCAATGTTGGGAAAGGTACCGGTTGCCGTAACCTCCGCACCCTCGTCCGAACTTAACCGCAAAACGGCATATCCATTCTCCTGATTGTAAAATACAATTTGCTCCACTGTGCCGCGAATCAGCACATACTCTTTCTCATCCAAGCGCAACCGTTCCTCTTTCTGTTATTCCAAATACATAATATCCTGTTTGGATGCAAAATGCTTTGCGATATTGTTCTCTCCACCGCAGCCAATCTCAACAAATGTGATGGAAAGGCCGGGCAAATATTGCTTACGTACACGCAACGCAATCCGAATCATTTGTTCACTTGCCGCATCATTTCCATCGCCATACAAAGTCAGCTCCGCTGAACCATGCATACGCAGCAAACGTGCAAAGCACAACTCATAAACAACATGCAAACTCGTATACAAACCAATGGCTGCAAAAATTGCCAACACAGCTTCCCAAAAAACAGACATGAGTCTCCCCTCCTGTTTTCAGGCTATGCAGCAAGCAACCCGCTGGTGTCATCACCCGATTTATTGTAACACAAGACGAAAAAAATGTAAAATGCCAACCAAAACAAAGCTGCCGGAATCCATCCGGCAGCTTTGTTTTCATGTTTCGTGCTTTGTGCACCATTCTGTCAAATCTTCGCTGTTTGTCCCGCGCATGGGATGAGCATGGCCGCAACCACGTTCATGCGGCGGCAACGCAATTCCTTCAACTGCGTCGTTATCATCATTGGCTGCAGCAGGCTTGCTGCACGCCAACCACTCAAATTGCTTTTGCGCCGCTTCCATCTGATATTGTTTGATCTTATCCTGTTTGATAGCGCATCCCTCCTTATCGGTAGTTTTCCGCACGGAAGACACATTAACACAGGAAAAAGCTCCCATGCAAAGCACGGGAGCTTTTTGAAAATCAAAAATTAGTCAGCGTTAACCTTGGTAACAACGCCGGAACCTACGGTGCGGCCACCCTCACGGATAGCGAAACGCAGGCCTTCCTCGATAGCGATCGGGGTAATCAGCTCAACGTCCATCTCGACGTTGTCGCCCGGCATGCACATCTCAGTGCCTTCCGGCAGAGTGATAACGCCAGTAACGTCGGTGGTACGGAAGTAGAACTGGGGACGGTAGTTGTTGAAGAATGGAGTGTGACGGCCGCCCTCTTCCTTCTTCAGAACGTAAACCTGACCGTGGAACTTGGTGTGCGGATGAATGGAGCCCGGCTTAGCCAGAACCTGGCCACGCTCGATCTCAGTCTTCTGGATACCGCGGAGCAGAGCGCCGATGTTGTCGCCAGCCTCAGCGTAGTCCAGCAGCTTGCGGAACATCTCGATACCGGTAACAACGGTCTTGCGCGGAGCGTCCATCAGACCAACGATTTCAACTTCTTCGCCCATCTTCAGCTGGCCACGCTCAACACGGCCGGTAGCAACGGTACCACGACCGGTGATGGAGAATACGTCCTCAACCGGCATGATGAACGGCTTGTCAGCAGCGCGGTCCGGAGTCGGGATATAGGTGTCAACAGCGTCCATCAGCTCACGGATGCAAGCGTACTCCGGAGCGTCCGGATCGGTAGAGTCAGAGGTCAGAACTGCCAGAGCAGAACCACGGATTACCGGGATGTCATCGCCCGGGAACTCGTAAGAAGACAGCAGATCGCGGATCTCCATCTCAACGAGATCGAGCAGCTCCTCGTCGTCAACCTGGTCAACCTTGTTCATGAAAACAACGATATACGGAACGCCTACCTGACGAGCAAGCAGGATGTGCTCACGGGTCTGGGGCATCGGGCCGTCAGCGGAAGAAACAACCAGGATAGCGCCGTCCATCTGAGCAGCACCGGTGATCATGTTCTTAACGTAGTCAGCGTGACCCGGGCAGTCAACGTGTGCGTAGTGACGGTTCTTGGTGTGGTACTCAACATGAGCAGTGTTAATCGTAATGCCGCGCTCCTTCTCCTCCGGCGCCTTGTCGATGGAGTCGTAAGCCTGATACTCTGCAGCACCAGCCATAGCCAGAACCTTGGTGATAGCCGCGGTCAGCGTGGTCTTACCATGGTCAACGTGGCCGATGGTACCGATGTTAACGTGCGGCAGAGAGCGGTCAAATTTTTCCTTTGCCATTGTGGATATCCTCCTCGTAAATTAAATTCAAAGTCATGGTGAATTTATTCTACTGCAATTCACAGAAAAATGCAATAGTTTTAGTCGTTTTTATTGCGGGCGTCGATGATCTTCTCCTGAATGCTCTTCGGCACCTCGGTGTAGTGGCTGGGCTGCATGGTGTACTGGCCACGGCCCTGCGTGCGGGAGCGCAGCGCAGTTGCATAACCGAACATCTCGCTCAGCGGAACAGCAGCCGAAATCGCCTGCACGCCGCCGCGCGGCTCCATGCCCTGAATCTGACCACGACGGGAGTTCAGGTCACCGATAACGTCGCCCATATAATCCTCCGGAACCATAACGTCGACCTGCATGATCGGCTCCATCAGAACCGGATCAGCCTTCTTCATGGCTTCCTTGAACGCCATAGAACCGGCGATCTTAAATGCCATTTCAGAGGAGTCGACTTCGTGGTAGGAACCGTCGTACAACGTAACCTTTACGTCAACAACCGGATAACCTGCCAGGATACCAGCCTGCATTGCGCCCTGAATACCCTGATTAACAGGCTCGATATATTCCTTCGGAATTGCACCGCCAACGATCTTGTTGATGAACTCGTAGCCCTTGCCGGACTCGTTCGGCTCAACAATAATCTTAACATGACCGTACTGACCCTTACCACCGGACTGACGTGCATACTTCTGATCCACATCAGCAGAACGGCGGATGGTCTCCTTGTAAGCAACCTGAGGCGAACCAACGTTGGCTTCTACCTTGAATTCACGCAGCAGACGGTCAACGATGATTTCCAGATGCAGCTCGCCCATACCAGCGATAATGGTCTGGCCGGTTTCTTCATCAGTGTAAGTCTTAAAGGTCGGGTCTTCTTCCGCCAGCTTTGCCAGCGCAATACCCATCTTCTCCTGACCAGCCTTGGTCTTGGGCTCAATCGCAACACGGATAACCGGGTCCGGGAACTCCATAGACTCGAGGATGATCGGATGCTTTTCATCACAGAGCGTATCGCCCGTGGTGGTGTTCTTAAAGCCGATACCCGCAGCGATATCGCCGGAATATACGCAGTCGATATCCTGACGATGGTTTGCGTGCATCTGAAGAATACGGCCCAGACGCTCGCGCTGATCCTTGGTTGCATTGAGCACGGAGGAGCCAGCGGTGATGGTACCGGAATAAACCCGGAAGAAGGTCAAACGACCAACGAACGGGTCGGTTGCGATCTTAAATGCGAGTGCAGAGAACGGAGCGTCATCGGAAGACGGACGGGAATCTTCTTCCTCGGTCTTCGGGTTGACACCCTTGATGTCCTCAATGTCGGTCGGAGCCGGCATATACTCGATAACCGCATCCAGCAGGGGCTGTACGCCCTTGTTACGGTAAGCAGTACCGCAGAGTACCGGAACGATCTCGTTGGCAATCGTACCCTTACGGATCGCAGCCTTAACTTCCGGAATGGTCAGCTCTTCGCCTTCGAGGTACTTCATCATGAGGTCCTCATCCAGCTCTGCAACTGCTTCCCACAGGGCGTCGTGATACTCCTTCGCCTGATCCATCATGTCAGCCGGGATCTCTTCATCACGAACGTCCTTGCCGAGGTCATCATAGTAAACCTCTGCGCGCATGGTAATCAGGTCGATGATGCCCTTAAAGGTATCCTCAACGCCGATCGGCAGCTGAACCGGAACCGCGTTGCACTTGAGGCGATCCTTCATCATGCCGACAACATTGAAGAAGTCTGCGCCCATGATGTCCATCTTGTTGACGAACGCCATACGCGGAACCTTGTACTTGTCCGCCTGATGCCAAACGGTCTCAGACTGCGGCTCAACGCCACCCTTTGCACAGAACACGGTCACAGAACCGTCCAGTACGCGCAGCGAGCGCTCTACTTCTACGGTAAAGTCAACGTGACCCGGGGTGTCGATGATGTTGATACGGTGCTCCGGGAACTGATGCTGGGAGCCCGACCAGTGACAGGTGGTAGCAGCGGTGATGGTGATACCACGCTCCTGCTCCTGCTCCATCCAGTCCATAGTAGCGGTACCGTCGTGGGTATCGCCGATCTTGTGATTTACACCGGTGTAATACAGAATACGCTCGGTGGTAGTAGTCTTACCGGCGTCGATGTGCGCCATGATGCCGATATTTCTGGTTCTTTCCAGGGAATATTCTCTAGGCATATTGCTCTCCTTTCAAACGCTCAGTGGATCGCAGATTAATAGCGATAGTGTGCAAACGCCTTGTTTGCTTCCGCCATCTTGTGCGTATCCTCGCGCTTCTTGACAGCACCGCCCAGATTGTTGCAGGCATCCATGATCTCACCAGCCAGACGCTCGCGCATGGTCTTCTCAGAACGAGCACGGGCATACTTGGTGATCCAGCGCAGGCCCAGGGTCTGACGACGCTCCGGACGCACTTCCATCGGCACCTGATAGGTAGCGCCGCCTACACGGCGCGCCTTAACTTCCAGCGACGGCATGATGTTCTCCATCGCTTCGGTGAAAACCTCCAGCGGTTCACGTCCGGTCTTTTCACGGACGATATCGAAAGCACCATAAACAACCTTCTGCGATACGCCCTTCTTGCCGTCGAGCATGATAGAGTTTACCAGCTTAGTGACGAGCTTGGAATTATAAAGCGGATCGGGCAGAACGTCTCTCTTGGGGACATTACCTCTTCTTGGCACTTTACTTCCCTCCTTCAAAAAAATTTGATTTCATAGGTACTCCGGCGTGCCTTCATGACAGCCGTTGTAATGCCTGTCCGAGGTAAATACCCGTTTATCAGATAATCGGATATAAAACGCCTCAGACAAAGCATGAGTGTGCTTTGCTGAAAACTTTTAATTCTCGCAAAACCTTGTGGGTGGCAAAATTACTTGCCGGCCTTCGGGCGCTTCGCGCCGTACTTGGAACGAGCCTGACGGCGGTTTGCTACACCCTGGGTATCCAGCGTGCCGCGGATGATGTGGTAACGGACACCAGGAAGGTCCTTAACACGGCCACCGCGAACCATTACAACCGAGTGCTCCTGCAGGTTGTGACCTTCGCCCGGGATGTAAGCGGAAACTTCCATCTGGTTGGTCAGCTTAACACGAGCAACCTTACGAAGCGCAGAGTTCGGCTTCTTCGGCGTCATGGTTTTAACCGTCGTGCAAACGCCACGCTTCTGCGGAGCGGACTGATCGGTAGCCTTCTTCTTCTGAGAGTTGTAGCCTACCTGCAGAGCCGGTGCCGTAGATTTGTAAACGACTGCCTCGCGACCCTTACGGACGAGTTGGTTAAAAGTTGGCATTTTATTTCCTCCTTCTTTCAAAAATATTTATGAAAAGCGCTTGTTGCGCGATTCAACAAAACAGTTCAGCGCAAAACCGCAACTACTGCCGCGCCAACATCAATGCCGGCGGCGTCCCCGAGTTCGGTCATGGTGGTGATTTCCGTGAGCTTGGTGTCTGTTTCACTGCACAGCTCATAAACCGGACCGACCACACGTTTTTCAGCATCGAGCGCCACAAAAACCTCTTCGGCTTTGCCGTCCCGAATCGCTTTTTTGGATTGTTTTACGCCAATCACCTTGTGCGCCGTGCGAAGTTCTGAAAGCATACTAACCCTCCTATACGGCATACTTCATTAGTATAAGTCTTTTCTTTTTGAAAGTCAAGCATTTTTCCGGAGATTTTCTTCATTTTTGTACGAATTTTACCAATAGAAATCGAATGCCTGCATTTCTAACCGGATTTCCTATTTTTATGAAGTTGCCAAAACAGGGGAACGCCTTACAGCATTCCCCTGTTCCCTGCTTTTTATACTATGATTTTAACAAACCGAATCTCAGTCCAGATCAACCGTCTGCTCATAGTGGCCATCACAGTATTCCGTCACACCGGAACCCGCCGGAATCAGCTTACCGATGATAACATTTTCCTTCAGGCCCATCAGCGGATCGACCTTGCCCTTGATGGCGGCATCGGTCAGCACGCGGGTAGTCTCCTGGAAGGAGGCGGCCGACATCCACGAATCAGTTGCCAGCGACGCCTTGGTAATACCCATCAGCGTCGGCTCAGCTACTGCCAGACGCAGGCCTTCTTCACCTGCATCAATGCGATCCTGAACCTTCTGGTTATAATCCTCAAACTCAAGCAGATCCATCACAGAGCCCGGCAGCACTTCCGCATCGCCTGCATCCTCAACACGCACCTTGCGCATCATCTGGCGAACGATAACCTCAATGTGCTTATCGTTGATATCAACGCCCTGCTGACGGTAAACCTTCTGAACTTCCTTGATCTCGTAATCATGCACCGCACGCGGATCGAGGACGCGCAGAATATCATGCGGATTGAGCGAACCTTCGTTGAGCTGGAAGCCCTGCGGTACTTCCTGACCGTCGGTCACGCGGATACCGGACGAAGATGCCAGCTGATAGGAACGCATATCGCCGGTCTGCGGGTTAACGATATTGACCGTCTTGACCGTCGTGCGCTTGGACTCCTCGATGTTGACTACGCCGCTGATCTCAGCCAGCGTTGCCGCCTTCTTCGGCTTACGCGCCTCGAACAGTTCTTCAACTCGCGGAAGACCCTGCGTAATATCCGAACCTGCAACACCGCCGGTATGGAACGTACGCATGGTCAGCTGTGTACCCGGTTCACCGATGGACTGTGCTGCAATAATGCCAACCGCTTCGCCCTTGCCAACCAGCGTACCCATTGCCAAGTTGATGCCGTAGCAATGTGCGCAGACACCCTTACGTGCACGGCACTCGAGTACCGAGCGGATCTGCACACGGGTAATACCCGCCGCGATGATTGCGTCCGCATCCGCGTCGTTCATCATCTTGGTCTTGGGCACAATCACCTCGCCAGTCTCCGGGTGGCAGATGTCATCAACCGGGAAGCGGCCAAGCAGGCGCTCATGCAGAGGTTCAATGATCTGGTTGCCTTCCTTGATATCCTCGACCCAGATGCCCTTGGTCGCGCCGCAGTCATCTTCGCGAATGATGACATCCTGCGAAACATCAACCAGACGACGGGTCAGGTAACCGGAGTCCGCAGTACGCAGCGCAGTATCGGCCATACCCTTTCGCGCACCGCGCGCCGCAATGAAGTATTCGAGTACGGTCAAGCCTTCACGGAAGTTAGACTTGATCGGGATTTCGATTGTCTTACCCGAGGTGGACGCCATCAGGCCGCGCATACCAGCCAGCTGACGAATCTGGTTGATCGAACCACGCGCACCGGAATCCGCCATCATGTGGATCGGGTTGTAGCGATTCGCCTTCATGTTAGCCTGCAGTTTGGCAGTTACCTGCTTGGTGGTCTCTTCCCACTCAGCTACGGTTAGGCGATAGCGCTCCTGATCGGTGATAAAGCCGCGCTTATAGCGTCTGTCGATCTGCGCAACCTTTTTCTCGGATTCCTTAATTAAGGTATCCTTTCCTTCCGGCACAAGCATATCCGCAACCGCAACGGTCAGCGCACCCTTGGTGGAGTACTTGTAGCCCATCGCCTTGATAGAGTCCAACACCTCTGCGGTCACATTGAAGCCATGCACACGGATGCACTTGTCAATGATCTTGCCCAGTTCCTTCTTGCCGCAGGTAAACATAATTTCGAGATCGAGCATCTTATCCGGATCGGAACGATCGACAAAGCCCAAATCCTGCGGGATGCGCTCGTTGAAGATCAGACGGCCCGGCGTTGCGTCGACAATCTTGGAAACCGTCTTACCATTGATCTCGCGGGTCATGCGCACTTTGATCAGCGCATGAATACCGACCACGCCTTCGGCATACGCCATGAGTGCCTCGTCAACGTTGCGGAACACCTTACCGGTGCCCGGCTCAGTATCGCGATCAATTGTCAGATAGTAGGAACCGAGTACCATATCCTGCGACGGAACGGTAACCGGCTTGCCGTCCTGCGGCTTGAGCAGGTTATTAGCCGACAGCATGAGCAGTCGAGCCTCAGCCTGCGCCTCAGCCGACAGCGGTACGTGCACCGCCATCTGGTCGCCGTCAAAGTCCGCGTTAAATGCGGTACATACTAACGGATGCAGGCGGATTGCACGGCCTTCCACCAGCACCGGCTCAAACGCCTGGATGCCCAGACGGTGCAGCGTCGGCGCACGGTTCAGCATAACCGGGTGGCCCTTGATGATGCCGGCAAGCACGTCCCAAACCTCGGGCTTGGCGCGCTCTACCATCTTCTTCGCAGATTTGATATTGGATGCTGCGCCGTCCTCAACTAGCTTCTTCATAACGAAGGGCTTAAACAGCTCGAGTGCCATTTCCTTCGGCAGACCGCACTGGTAAATCTTGAGGTCCGGACCGACGACGATAACCGAACGGCCGGAATAGTCAACACGCTTACCGAGCAGGTTCTGACGGAAACGGCCCTGCTTGCCCTTCAGCATATCAGACAAGGACTTCAGCGCACGGTTGTTCGGACCGGTGACCGGACGGCCGCGGCGGCCGTTGTCGATCAGCGCGTCCACTGCTTCCTGCAGCATACGCTTCTCGTTGCGTACGATAATGTCCGGCGCGCCCAATTCGAGCAAACGCTTCAGACGATTGTTTCGGTTGATGACACGGCGATACAGATCATTCAGATCCGAGGTCGCGAAACGGCCGCCGTCCAGCTGTACCATCGGACGGATTTCCGGCGGGATGACCGGAACCACGTCCATAATCATCCATTCCGGACGGTTATGCGACAGGCGGAACGACTCAACAACCTCGAGACGCTTGATGATGCGCAGACGCTTCTGACCAGAAGACTCACGCAGTTCCGCAGTAAGCTCCTTGGAAAGCTGCTCCAGATCCAACTCTGCCAGCAGTTCCTTGATGGCTTCCGCACCCATACCGGCACGGAAATCATCCTCGTACTTTTCACGCATGTCGCGGTACTCTGCCTCAGTGAGAATCTGCTTCTTCATGAGCGGCGTATCGCCCGGATCAATGACAATATAGTTAGCAAAGTACAGAACCTTTTCCAGCACACGCGGGCTGATGTCCAGAATCAGACCCATGCGAGACGGAATGCCCTTGAAATACCAGATGTGCGACACCGGCGCTGCCAGCTCGATGTGGCCCATGCGCTCACGGCGCACCTTAGCGCGGGTAACTTCTACACCGCACTTATCACAGATCTTGCCCTTAAAACGGACCTTCTTATACTTACCGCAGTGGCATTCCCAGTCCTTGGTGGGGCCAAAGATACGCTCGCAGAACAGGCCGTCTTTTTCCGGCTTGAGCGTGCGGTAGTTGATGGTTTCGGGCTTTTTAACTTCGCCGTACGACCACTGACGGATCAGGTCAGGAGAGGCCAGACCGATCTTAATGGCGTTAAACGTATGATATCCCATATATTTTAAGATGCTCCTTCCCTATTCACAGATGATTTTGTTGTCCTTCATAACTTATTCGCTCAGGCCATCATCAAAATCATCCACGGCATCATCGCCATCCTCGACGGCGTTATCCAGTGCAAAGAGATCGGTATCGCCTTCCTCGGCATCGTTGATGCCAAAGCCAGCAGCAGCAAATTCTTCATCCGCGCCCGAAACAGCCTGCTCCATCGGACGGATGAAATCCGCCTCGTCCTCATCGTCCTCGGCAAGTTCGATCACTTCCATATTTTCGTCGAGCACCTGAATATCCAGACACAGCGACTGAAGCTCCTTAACCAGAACCTTGAACGACTCCGGCACGCCCGGCTGCGGCACATTGTGACCCTTTACGATTGCCTCGTAGGTCTTGACACGGCCGGTAATATCGTCCGACTTGACCGTCAGGATCTCCTGCAAGGTGTAGGCTGCGCCATACGCCTCGAGGGCCCAAACTTCCATTTCACCGAAACGCTGACCGCCGAACTGCGCCTTACCGCCAAGCGGCTGCTGCGTAACCAGCGAGTACGGGCCAGTAGAACGGGCATGAATCTTATCGTCAACCAGATGGTGCAGCTTGAGGTAGTACATATAACCGACGGTTACGCGGTTGTCAAACTTTTCACCGGTGCGGCCATCGTAAACAACGCTCTTACCGTCTTCGTCAACACCGGCAGCCACCAGTGTTTCCTTAATATCATCCAGCGTTGCGCCGTCAAACACCGGGGTTTCAACCTTCCAGCCCAGCTTCTTGGCAGCAAAGCCCAGATGCACCTCGAGCACCTGACCGATGTTCATACGAGACGGAACGCCCAAGGGGTTCAGCACGATATCGAGCGGACGGCCATCCTCGAGGAACGGCATATCCTCCTGCGGCAGAATGCGGGAAACGACACCCTTGTTACCGTGACGACCCGCCATCTTATCGCCGACCGAAATCTTACGCTTCTGCGCAATATATACGCGAACTACCATATTGACGCCCGGGCTCAGCTCGTCGCCGTTTTCGCGGGTGAACACCTTCACGTCAACTACGATACCGCTTTCACCGTGCGGCGCACGCAGAGAGGTATCGCGCACCTCGCGCGCCTTCTCACCGAAGATCGCGCGCAGCAGACGTTCTTCTGCGGTCAGCTCGGTTTCGCCCTTGGGCGTGACCTTACCGACCAGAATATCGCCCGCCTGCACCTCCGCGCCTACACGGATGATGCCGCGCTCGTCAAGGTTGCGCAGTGCATCCTCGCCAACGTTCGGGATATCGCGGGTAATCTCTTCCGGCCCGAGCTTGGTGTCGCGGGATTCGGATTCATATTCCTCAATGTGAATCGAGGTGTAAACATCATCGCGAACCAGACGTTCGTTAAGCAGAACGGCGTCCTCGTAGTTGTAACCTTCCCAAGTCATAAAGCCGATCAATGCGTTCTTGCCGAGCGCAATTTCGCCCTTATCGGTCGAAGGACCGTCAGCCAACACGTCGCCCTTCTTAACACGCTCGCCCAAATCAACGATCGGGCGCATGTTGATGCAGGTGGACTGGTTGGAGCGCAGGAACTTGGTCAGGTGATAGGTCTTTTCCTCACCGTTATCATACTGCACAATAACCTCGCGCGCAGTCACACGGGTGACAACGCCGTCGCCCTCTGCCAGCGGAATCGTACCGGAGTCAACTGCCGCCTTATATTCCATACCGGTTGCAACCACCGGCGCTTCGGTCTTAAGCAGCGGCACTGCCTGACGCTGCATGTTCGCGCCCATCAGTGCGCGGTTTGCGTCGTCGTGATCGAGGAACGGAATGAACGCCGTCGCAACCGAAACCATCATGCGAGGCGAAACGTCCATCAGGTCAACGTCCTTGCGATCGACCTCAACGAATTCGTCGCGCATACGGCAGGTAACACGTTCGTTGAGCAGATAGCCGTTTTCATCAATCGGCTCGGTCGCCTGACAAACGATATATTCGTCCTCGACGTCCGCCGTCATATACTGCACCTGATCGGTTACGCGGCCGTTTTCCTTATCAATGATGCGGTACGGCGCTTCAATGAAGCCAAAATCGTTGATGCGCGCATAGGTTGCCAGATACGAGATCAGACCGATGTTCGGACCTTCAGGCGTCTCGATCGGGCACAGACGGCCATAGTGCGAATAGTGTACGTCACGCACTTCGAAGGATGCGCGGTCACGCGACAGACCGCCGGGACCCAGTGCAGACATACGGCGCTTGTGCGTCAGCTCTGCCAGCGGGTTGTTCTGGTCCATGAACTGCGAGAGCGGAGAGGAACCGAAGAATTCCTTGATCGCCGCAGTCACAGGGCGAATGTTGATCAGGCTCTGCGGGGTTACGATATCCAGATCCTGAATGGTCATGCGCTCACGGATGACGCGCTCCATACGGCTGAAGCCGATGCGGAACTGGTTCTGGAGCAGCTCGCCTACGCAGCGCAGACGACGGTTGCCCAGATGGTCAATGTCATCGATCGTGCCGATGCCGTGACCCAGACCCAGCAGATAGCAGATAGAAGCCAGCATATCATCCACGATAATGGTCTTGGGGATCAGGTCGTGCATACGGGTGCGAACAACCTTTTTCAGTTCTTCGCCCGAAACGCCAGAATCAACGATCTCCTTGAGAACAGAGAACCGAACCTTTTCCTTGATCCCAAGCTCCTCAGCAGAAAAACCAGTGTAGTCGCTGAAATCATCAACATCGACCATACCGTTGCCGAACACCTTGACCGCTGTGCCCTCGCCGGACTCAATCGTCACATGGTTGACGCCGCGGCGCGACAGCAGGCGTGCCTTCTCACGGGTGAGAATCTCATTCTCCTCCGCCAGCACCTCGCCGGTCATCGGGTCAACCGCAGTGCTGAGCAGCTTATGGCCGGTAATGCGGCGGGCAATGTCCAGCTTCTTGTTGTACTTATAGCGGCCAACCGCAGAAATATCGTAGCGGCGCATATCGAAGAACATGGCATCCATCAAGTTCATCGCGGACTCGACAGAGGGCGGCTCGCCCGGACGCATCTTCTTGTAGATCTCGATGAGTGCTTCCTCCGAGGTGTGCGCCGGATCCTTATCCAGCGTTGCCAG
>JAHZFK010000010.1:0-10101 GCA_019421385.1 Clostridiales bacterium | reverse complement strand
TGACACCGATCGCACGGATAAAGCTCGTGATCGGGATTTTGCGGTTCTTATCGATACGGACATAGAACACGTCGTTTGCATCGGTTTCGTACTCCAGCCATGCGCCGCGGTACGGGATAACCGTTGCGGACAAGATCATCTTATCGGTCTTGTCAAACTCCTTGCCGTAGTACACGCCGGGAGAACGAACCAGCTGCGATACGATAGCGCGTTCCGCGCCGTTGATGATAAAAGTCGCAGAATCGGTCATCTTCGGGAAATCACCCATGAAGATTTCCTGTTCCTTGATCTCACCGGTCTCCTTGTTGCGCAGGCGCATACGCACCTTAAGAGGCGAAGCATATGTGGCGTCTCGCGCCTTGCACTCTTCGACGCTGTACTTCGGCTCCTCATCCATCGAATAGTCGAGGAAGGAAAGCTCCAGATTGCCAGTGTAGTCCGTGATGGACGCGGTGTCGGCGAAAACCTCACGCAGTCCCTCGTCCAGGAACCACTGGTACGACTTTTTCTGCACCTCAATCAGATTGGGCATCTCCAAAATCTCATTGATGCGTGCAAAGCTCTTTCGTGTGGTTTTGCCGTGCTGTACGTCTTTCACCTTCATGTGCTTTGATCACTCCGTTTCTTTCGGCTGTGTTGGTGTTGATACGCCCGGCGGCGTTGCGAAAATATTGTTTTTGGTCTTGCATTCTCTTGCAGACCGTGCTAACATGTAGTTAGGAATCGGGATTTCTTCCATGATTTTGTAAGCGTTTTATTATACCATGTTTTTCTACAATACGTCAAGGTTGTTTTTGTATAAAAAGCGGACGGTTTTCACCGTCCGCTTTTTCATTTTTACAGCACTTTGGACAAAAACTCTTTGAGGCGGGGATTTTGCGGGTTCTCAAAGAAAGTTTTCGGCTCATTCTGTTCTACGATATTACCGCCGTCCATGAACAGCACACGGGTACCCACTTCGCGGGCAAAACCCATTTCGTGCGTTACCACAACCATCGTCATACCGTCATCCGCAAGCTCTTTCATGATTTCAAGCACCTCGCCGACCATTTCGGGGTCGAGCGCAGAGGTTGGTTCATCAAAGAGCATCACATCCGGGTTCATTGCCAACGCACGCGCAATGGCAATACGCTGCTGCTGACCGCCGGAAAGCTGAATCGGATAGCTGTCTGCCTTATCCGGCAAGCCGACACGCTCCAAAAGTTCCATCGCGCGTTTATCCGCTTCCGCATCCGTCATCACCTTGAGCTTAACAGGCGCAAGCTTGATGTTCTCCTTCACCGTCAGGTGCGGGAACAGGTTGAACTGTTGGAACACCATGCCCATCTTGCGGCGCACCAGATTGATATCCGTCTGCTTGGAGGTAATGTTCTGCCCTTCAAAGACAATATCGCCGCTCGTCGGCTCCTCCAACAGGTTCAGGCAGCGCAGAAAGGTGGACTTACCAGAACCGGAAGGCCCGATGATAACGACCTTTTCCCCTTTTTCGATGTGCTCATTAACGCCCTTCAGCACCACGTGGCTGCCAAAGGCCTTGTGCAAATTTCTAACGTCGATCACTTGCGCGCAGCCTCCTTTCCAGAATACCCAGCAGCTTGGTCAGGATAATTACAATCACCAGATAAATCACCGCAAGACTGATATACGGGACATACGGTGTATAGGTATTCGCAACAATATTCTGCGCCTGCTTGGTCACATCGCGCAGCGCGATAACCGATACCAGCGAAGTATCCTTGAGCAGTGTAATCATCTCATTGCCGAGTGCAGGCAGGATGTTCTTGATCGCCTGCGGAATGATAATGTACCACATGGTCTGACGATAATTCAGGCCAAGCGAACGACCCGCCTCCATCTGACCTGCGCTGATCGACATCAGGCCGCTGCGCGCGATTTCCGCAACGTATGCGCCCGAGTTGATGCCCAGCGTAACAATACCACAAATCAAACGTCCCGTATCATCCTTTGGCACCATGATAACAAAACAGCTGATAAGCAGCTGAACCATCATTGGTGTGCCGCGGATAACGGTCAGATACACTTTGCTTATCGCGTTGAGCACACCCAGAATCGGATTATGCTGGCCCGCGCGCTGTGAATCATGCGCAGTACGAATCACTGCAATCAACATACCGATGACAACGCCCAGCATAAGTGCACCAAGCGTGACAAGGAACGTAATTTTCAATCCGTTTGCATACCACGTCCATCGATCCTGATAAATAAAGGTCTGATAGAGTTGAAACAGCAACGTCTGTAACCCATCTGGAAGTGAAGCAATCCAGCCCGGAGCCGCCTCCAGCCAGCTCTCCATAGTGAGAATTCCCACAGCTTATCCCCTTTCTGTATAATGGAAGAAAAGGGGCGGCGCACGCCGTCCCTTTTCGATTGATTATCCGCTCTTACGCAGCAGCATCCTCGCTGCCTTCGCCAGCCGGGATATACTTCTCAATGATCGAAGCGATTGTGCCGTCTTCCTTGAGCTCCTTGATCGCAGCATTCACCTTATCAAACAGCTCGGTGTTGTCCTTCGCGATTGCAGCTGCATAGTCTTCCTCAGCATATGCAGTGTCGAGGATCTTCAGACCCTGATTTGCCGAAACATAGTTCTTTGCAGGCTCATTGTCAATAACGACGCAGTCAACCTGACCATTCAGCAGCGCCGCAACAGCAAGCGGGCCATTGTCAAACTGCTTGACAAATTCCTGACCATAGGAGTCAGTGCAGTACAGGTCGCCGGTAGTGCCGGTCTGTACGCCGATGTTCTTGCCATCCAGATCATCCGGGGACGCGATATCCGAGCCTTCCGGAACAATGATGACCTGTACACCGGTCGCGTAGGACTCAGTGAAGTTTACGCTCTCTGCACGCTCCGGGTCAACCGTCATACCAGCCAGAACGATATCAATCGTATCCGACTGCAGCGCCGGAATCAGCGAATCAAACGCCATATCGGTGATCTCAAGCTGCATACCGAGCTTTTCAGCAATCGCAGCCGCAATATCTGCATCGATACCAGCAACATTGTTGTTCTCATCCACGTACTCATACGGCGGGAAAGTCGCATTGGTGCCCATGCGCAGCACACCGCCATCTGCGGACTGCTCGGTCTGCGCCGCGTCGTCCGTAGTGCCTGCATCGGACTGCGTGTTGCCGCCGCAGCCGGTCAGCAGCATCGAGCCCGCCAGAAGCATGCTCAGCATCGCAATAGAAAGCTTTTTCATTGTTTTCTCTCCTCCTAATTGCCGGCCTTGTGGACCGGACATTTCAAACAAGATTTATTATACATTGCTCTGTTTAAAAATTCAACATCTAAATCAGCAAAAACGCAACAAAAATCGCACTCGTTTTCGTCATATCCACAACAAATTTGCACTGTGACCTTTTTCAGCCCGACCGCATAGCTTGACAATACCTTATTACACAGGAGGTTATCCCATGCGTTATCATACATATCCCCCTACTTCCCCGCATTCATCTGGTAAGCAGCTGCACGGCACCACCGCGACCGCCGAATCCCACTCCGGTGTTATCTCCATTTATGCCAAACCTTCTTCCCGTTCTGAAATTATCGGCAGCGCTCCATGCGGCGCACAGCTGGCGGTGCTCGGCCGGCAAGCGGAATGGCATGCCGTGCGCTACGGCCCATGTCAGGGCTTTGTTTCCGGGGATTCTATTGTGCTGAATTACTAAATTACGCTGTCTTTCCAGCGAAAACATCTGTCTTTCTGTTCGGATTTTTCCTTGCGTTTGGCCTGTATAACCAGTATAATAGATGTGTTCGATGCGATAAACGCAAGGAGGTACGAAATTTAGTGTATCAGATTTTGAAAAAGCAAACGCTGAACGTAAATACCAAGCTGATGGTGATCGACGCGCCGCATGTCGCGCGCAAGGCCGAGCCCGGCCAGTTCATCATCCTGCGCGTCAGCGAGGATGGCGAGCGTATCCCGCTCACCATTGCGGACTATAACCGTGAAACGGGCGCGGTCACGATCATCTTCCAGGAGGTCGGCGCAACCACGATGGCGCTCGGTGCGCTGAACGAAGGCGACTGCCTGCATGATTTTGTCGGCCCGCTGGGCAAGGCAAGCGAGCTGGAAGGCCTCAAGAAAGTCGCCGTTGTCGGCGGTGGTCTTGGCTGCGCCATTGCCTATCCGCAGGCGAAGAAGCTGCATGAAATGGGCTGCGAGGTTGACCTTATCGCAGGTTTCCGCAACAAGGATATTGTCATCCTTGAGGACGAGATGAAGGCCGCTTCCACCAACCTGTATATCATGACCGACGACGGTTCGAACGGCAACAAAGGCTTTGTCACCGACAAGCTCAAGGAGCTGATCGACGCGGGCAACCAGTATGACGCTGTCATCGCGATCGGCCCGATGATCATGATGAAGTTTGTTTCCGAAGTGACCCGTCCCTACGGCATCAAGACCATCGTCTCGATGAACACCATCATGGTTGACGGCACCGGAATGTGCGGCGGCTGCCGCCTGACGGTCGGCGGCGAGACCAAGTTCGCCTGTGTTGACGGCCCGGACTTCGACGGCCATCTTGTTGATTTTGACAGTGCAATGCGCCGCGGTGCGATGTACAAAGCACAGGAAAAGCAGGCAGTGGAACGCCGCGAGGATCACTGCAACCTGTACAAGATGGAGGTCAAGTAACAATGGCGAATATGAATCCGAACAAAATTCCGATGCCCGAACAGGCACCGGATGTGCGCAATAAAAATTTCGATGAAGTAACGCTGGGCTATACGCCGGAAATGGCAATCGAAGAAGCACAGCGTTGCCTGAACTGCAAGCACAAGCCCTGCATCACCGGCTGCCCGGTGCAGGTCAAGATTCCGGAATTTATCGCGCTGGTTGCCGAGGGTAAGTTCCTCGAAGCGGCAGCCAAGATCAAGGAAACTTCTTCCCTGCCGGCAGTCTGCGGTCGTGTTTGCCCGCAGGAGACCCAGTGCGAGCAAAAGTGCGTGCGCGGCATCAAGGGCGAGCCGGTCGCGATCGGCCGTCTGGAGCGCTTTGTGGCAGACTACGCACGTGAACATGGCGAAGAGAAGCCGGTAAAGCCCGCTTCCAACGGTCATAAGTGCGCAATCGTAGGTGCCGGCCCTGCCGGTCTGACCTGTGCGGGCGACTTAGCGCGCATGGGCTACGAGGTCACCGTATTTGAAGCCCTGCACACCGCAGGCGGCGTGCTGATGTACGGCATTCCGGAGTTCCGTCTGCCCAAGGAGATCGTGCAGAAGGAAATCGACACGCTGAAGGACCTCGGTGTTGAGTTTGTGCTGAACTTTGTTGTCGGCCGCTCCGAAACCATCGACGAACTGTTCGAGGATGGCTACGAAGCAATCTTTGTCGGCTCTGGCGCTGGCCTGCCGTCCTTCCTGGGCGTGCCTGGTGAAAACGCAAACGGCGTTTACTCCGCCAACGAGTACCTGACTCGTATCAACTTGATGAAGGCATACAAGGATGGCTCAGATACCCCGATTTTCCACGCGCACAAGGTTGCAGTCGTTGGCGGCGGCAACGTCGCGATGGACGCAGCGCGCTGTGCAAAGCGCATGGGCGCAGAAGAAGTCTACATCGTTTACCGCCGCTCCGAAAAGGAACTGCCCGCCCGTCTGGAGGAAATCCACCACGCCAAGGAAGAGGGCATTGTGTTCAAGTTCCTGACCGCACCGCTCGAGGTGCTCAGCGACGAAAACTACAATGTAACCGGCATGAAGTGTCAGCAGATGGAGCTGGGCGAGCCGGATTCATCCGGTCGTCGCCGTCCGGTGCCGGTGGAAGGCTCCGAGTTCACCCTTGATCTGGACTGCGTGATCGCTGCGATCGGCACCAGCCCGAACCCGCTGATCCGTCACACCACTCCGGGTCTGGACACCAACCGCAAGGGCTGCATCATCGCAGACGATGAGCACGGCATCACGTCCAAGGACGGCGTGTTCGCCGGCGGCGACGCTGTAACCGGCGCTGCCACCGTTATCCTCGCTATGGGCGCAGGCAAGCGCGCAGCAGCAGCGATGGATGAATACATCAAGAACAAGCAGTAATCTAAAACACAAACGCCCCGTCAATAGACGGGGCGTTTTCTTATACAAAAGCAGGTAGCCGCCAAGCGGCAAGGGACACTCCCTGCCGTTTGGCAGCTGTTTCGGCTGCAAAATGATCAACGAACCTCAGCCAGTTCTCCGGTCAGCACCGCTTGTGCCACCGGATCGTCTTGTGACAACTCCACACGCAGCGTCTGCGATACAATGGGCTCATTCTGCACAGTCTGCACCAGTGTAGCAGCTCCTGCTTGCTCCAACTCTGCACCAGACTGAGACAGTGCCCAGAAGAACCCCTCATACTGTGCAGGCAAATCCGCAAACATAAAGGTCCAATCATTGCCCGACCGCTTCACCGTATCCACACAGGCCAACGGCACTGTGTCATATCCATGCAGCAGCGTAGCACGCATAGAACCCGTTTCACCTGCTGCATCCATGAAATAAGGCTGCGTATACACATCCACACCCGGCGCTTCCAACGTGATTTTCCCTTCAGCAGTCGCTGTACCGTCTACGCGGTTGACCGTAATATAATCCTCTGTGCGCACGGTCAGACTGTTCGTTCCTTCCTCGGACAACGCTGCCTCCAATCCGCTCCGTACAGAAAACTGCTCGAATGCCGTCATATCTGCCGTCGCCGTGCGATACTGTGCATAAAGATCAAACAATGTCTGATAGGGCTCTGCTGCCTGCGCATCCACGGCATCATTTTCCACCAGCTGATCCAGCAATGTCTGCTCACTGTCCTTCGGCATCAGCGAAAGCGCCGTGTAGCTTGCAGCCACAACATCGTCACGCAGAAAATCCTCTGTGTCGATCACCGCTGCATCATACAAACCGATTTGCTGTGCAAAAGCATCTACACCGACATAGGTAAAATCCCCGTCCGCCTCCGTGTAGCCAAGTGCGCGCAGGACAAACGCGGCATACATCTGTGCAGTGCAAGGCGCTTCCGGTGCAAACGCAGTTTCCGATACGCCTGTGGTCGCACCGATATCATACAGATACTGCACATAAGGCTTTTCCCAGTTCTGCAAATCGTCAAACGGCGCGGAATACTCCAGCGTCAGTGCGTTCTGCTCTTCTCCCAGCAAGCGCACCAACATTGCCGCTGCTTCTCCGCGCGTCGGCGCGCGATCCAGCTCATATCCCTGCGCAGTTCCTTGAAATAAACCAAGATCCTTCAGATGATCGGCACACGCTGTATAATCCGCGGCAGCTGCCGAAACCGCCAGCGAACCAGCCAGCAAAGCACCCGCCAACACAGTACGAAACCACTGTTTCATTTTCATACGCTCCTTAACTTCGTTCAGTATGATATATCTTATCATACATTTGCATTTTTTCCAACAGGAAACGGACATACTACCAAAAAGAAAGGATGTGTCCGTAATGACCAATATGCGAAAATGCGGTGTGATCGGCGTCGGCTTTGTCGGCGCTACCTGCGCTTATACTTTGGCGGTTTCCGGGCTATTCTCGGAGGTTGTCTTGGTAGATATGAATCACAAAAAAGCAGAGGGCGAAGCTGCTGATATCAACCACGGCGTTTCCTTCGCCAAACCCTGCTTTGTGCGCGCCGGCGAATATGCCGACCTTGCAGAATGCGGCTTAATCATCATCGCAGCCGGTGCCAACCAAAAGCCCGGCGAAACCCGAGTGGAGCTGCTGCATCGCAACCGCGTGATTCTATCCTCCATTATGGAGCAGTTGACCGCGGCCAATAAAGACGCGGTTTTGCTCATCGTCTCCAACCCAGTCGATGTACTCACCTGCATGGCGCAGCAGCTTTCCGGTCTGCCCGCAGGCCGTGTCATTGGCTCCGGTACAGTGTTAGACACTGCACGCCTCAAATATCTGGTCGGCCAAAAGCTTGGTGTGGACAGCCGAAACGTTCATGCCTTTATCATCGGCGAGCATGGCGACAGCGAACTTGCCGTATGGTCCAGCGCCAATATTTCCGGCGTTGATTTGGATGATTACTGCCGCATTACAGGTATGGCAGATCCCGCCACCATGCTGCAACAAATTTATGAAAACGTGCGCGATGCTGCCTATACCATCATCGAAAGCAAAGGCGCAACCTATTACGGCATCGGCATGGCGGTGCGCCGCATCGCAGAAGCCATTGTCCGCGATGAGCATTCGGTCCTTCCCGTTTCCTCCCTGATTCAAGGCCACTACGGTGTTGATGGTATCTGCCTGGGGCTGCCCTCCATTGTGGGAAAAAACGGCGTAGAGTCTGTACTGGATATCCCGCTCTCTGCCGAAGAACTCAGCAGGCTGCAAAGTTCCGCGCAAAAGATGAAAGCTTTGATCGAAGAGCTGCACTAAAAAAAACCGGAACGGATTTTCCGTTCCGGTTTTTCTTTCAAAGCCCTACAACTTAGGCCGCAGATTCAGTCACGGCACCGATCAGTGCAGTTGTGCCGCCAACAATATCAACATACGTATCCAAATCGCTCGGCAGCGTGATCTTCACACTGTCACCCAAAGCGTTTACTGCGCAATCCATCGTCATGTTCAAGGTAATGCTCTGGCCTTCCGCAGCAAGCGACATCTTCATGCTCATATCCATGTTCTTGATCTCGCCATTGGAGAGGGTCACCTTCGTGCTGATATCTTCAAACTTGATCTGCACATCCAAGCTGCTGAGATCCATACCCATGTTCGCCAGTACAGAGTTTACCAGACCATTCATGCCGGAAGAAGAATAAGTTACCGACATGTTGTTGCCAGACTGGTCGATGGACTCGATCAGACAAATCGGCTCAGAAGACTGCATCGCGGTCAGGTCGCCCATCTGCGCCATCACATCTTCCATGGACATCTCCATTTTGTACTTCTGATCGGCCACGCTTACATAGTACACGCCATCCGTGTAGTAGTACGCGATATCCTGATTGATGGAGGTCTGTGCACCCTCTTCCACCAGCGACTCATCAATGTTGATCTTCACCGTACCGGTCATCGCCAGCTTAGACTGATCCATGTGCTCCATGTCCACGTCCATCTTCATGTTCAGCGGCATAGACAGATCCATGATCTTCGTATCGTCCATATACACGTCAGCCGCGATATTTGCGGTCACATCCGCTTTCGTTGCGTTGCTCATCTTGGAGGATGCTTCCTCATACGCATCATACCGCTCAAAGAACGTCAGCAGGCCATTCGCCTTATCGGCAGCGACTGCACCATCTTCCACCAGCTTTTCCAGCAGTACAGAATCCTCGTTGTCCTTTACCGGCGTATTCAAAGCCGTCAGGCTCATAGCCGCGACATGATCACGCAGGAAGTTGTCCTGATCGCAGTTAGCGTAATCCACCAGACCGATCGACTCGCCAAACGATACCGCCTCTGCATAGGTAAAGTCGCCGTCAGCCTTATCGCTGTAGCCCAAAGCACGCAGCAGGAAGGGCGTATACATCTGTGCAGAGCAGCCCTCTTCCGGCTCAAACGTAGTCGCAGTTGCACCCGTCGTCAGACCGTTGTCATACAGATACTGCACATACGGCTTCTCCCAGCCAGCCAGATCGGTAAACGGAGCAGTATATTCGAGCTTCTTTGCTTCGTCCTCCTTGCCCAGCAGGCGAACCAGCATCGTTGCCGCTTCCGCGCGGGTCGGTTCGCGATCCAGTTCATAGCCTTGTTCTGTGCCTTGGAACAGGCCCAAGTCCTTCAGCTGATCTGCGCAATGGTCATAATTGGCCGCGCCCGCTGTCGCCATCAGTCCGACCGCTGCAGCAGCCGCGACCAAAGCGATCCTAAATTTGCTTTTCATAGAGTGACCTCCTTTTATTAACAGTGCCATACACTGCGCTTTCCCTTATTCTATCATATTAATTTGACAAAGTAAATACAAATACGTAAGAATACGCCATATCAAATCTGTATGCACCAAAAGAAAAAAGGCGCTTTTCTCAAGCGCCTTTTTTCCAAACCACACATCTTATCTTTCCGCTAGAATCACTCCACGCGGAGTTTTTCAATCATCGCTTCATCGGGTGTCACATAAGCTGTCTGGTAAACATGATAGATCA
>JAHZFK010000001.1 GCA_019421385.1 Clostridiales bacterium | reverse complement strand
CTTATCCTTCATCCTTTTCTATTCAACTGTCCAAGATGTATTGTACCTCTACAGAACCTTGCGCACCCGTTTCCCGGGTGATATTGACTTTGCCCGCCGCATATGATATCATAGGCGGTAATAAGGGAGTAGTCGGCGCGGATTTGTTCCATTCCGCGCGGCAGGGCCAACATACTGGGGAGGACGCTCCTCTGGTTCTGCATGAAATGACGAGACTTATCTGTTTTTACGGCGGATGGGTCTCTTTTTTTATGCCCGTTCGGCGCTGCTAACGACAAGGAGGACAAGAAAATGGGTTTACTGGAGTTATTTATCATTGCGGTCGGCCTGTCGATGGATGCCTTTGCGGTTTCCATCTGTAAGGGACTGAGCGTCCGCACGCTGCGGCCGCGTCATGCGCTCATTACGGGTGCGTATTTCGGCGGGTTTCAGGCGCTCATGCCGCTGCTGGGGTTTCTGCTGGGCATGCGTTTCCAGACGCTGATCACCAGCGTCGATCACTGGATCGCGTTCGTGCTGCTGGCACTGATCGGTGGCAATATGGTGCGCGAGTCGCGCGATACCGATGAGGAAAACCTCAGCGATTCGTTTTCCTTTGGCACAATGCTTCCGCTCGCCGTGGCGACCAGCATCGACGCATTGGCGGTCGGTGTGACGTTTGCTTTTTTGCAGGTACAGATCGTGCCTGCGGTCTGCTTTATCGGTGTGACGACCTTTGTGCTGTCCTGCGTGGGCGTCAAGGTCGGGCATGTATTCGGTGCAAAATATAAATCGCGCGCGGAACTGTTTGGCGGCGTGGTGCTTATCCTGATGGGTCTGAAAATCCTGCTGGAGCATCTGGGACTGCTGGGCTGACAAAAAAGGACGCTGTAAAGCGTCCTTTTTTCGCGCCTGCAGGCGCGTATACAATAGATTTTCGGGCAATACTGCCCGAAAATCATAAAAAGCCCGGCTGAGCCGGGCTTTTTATACAGGGGCGGAGAAAAGTTTCGCTGATCGGAACTTTTCTCGCTTGGGACACATCCGCGCGAAGCGCGGTGTGTCCTAAACTCGATGGAAGCTGTACGCTTCCATCGAATTTTATTAAAACGCAAAGTTGGTCTTGACGCGCCAGATGTTCTGCGCATACTCTGCAACCGAGCGGTCGGACGCAAAGCGACCGGAGTTTGCAATGTTCATCAGCGACATATAGTTCCAGTTTTCTGCATGGCGGTACATCTCGCTGACACGCTCCTGCGCGATCGCGTAGGAAGAGAAGTCCTTCAGGCTCATATAACGGTCAGCCGGACCGCCGTTGCCGCCGTGCAGCAGCAGGTTGGCAATGTCGGTGTAGTCCACGCCGTCGCCAAAGCCGTTGATGATGTGGTCAAGCACACGCTTGATGACCGGATCGTTCTGGTAAATCAGCATCGGCTCGTAGTTGCCGGACGCGGCCAGAGCCTCAGCCTCGGGAGTTTCCATACCGAAGATGAAGATGTTCTCGCGGCCGACTGCTTCGCAGATCTCGACGTTTGCGCCGTCCATCGTGCCGATGGTGAGTGCGCCGTTCATCATGAACTTCATGTTGCCCGTACCGGATGCTTCCTTGCCCGCAATGGAGATCTGCTCAGAGACCTCAGCCGCCGGCATAATCATCTCAGCCAGAGATACCTTGTAGTCCTCAATGAACACGACCTTGAGCTTGTCGCCAATGTCCGGGTCGTTGTTGATCATGTTTGCAATGGAGTTGATCAGGCGGATGGTCTTTTTCGCTACCGCATAGCCCGGTGCGGCCTTAGAGCCAAAGATGAAGGTGCGCGGCACGAAGTCCATGCCCGGATTATCCTTCAGCTTGTGGTACAGCGAAATGATGTGCAGGATGTTGAGCATCTGGCGCTTGTACTCATGCAGACGCTTAACCTGTACGTCAAAGATCGAGTCCATATTGATCTCGATGCCGTTATGCTCCTTGATATAGTTTGCCAGACGCTGCTTGTTGTCGCGCTTGATCTCGCCCAGACGCTGGAGCAGCGCCTTGTCGTTGCCGTAGTTAGCAAGTACCTGCAGCTCGGACGGATGCTTGCGGTAGCCCTTGCCGATTTTGCTTTCGATCAGCTCAGCCAGCTCCGGGTTTGCCTCGCACAGCCAGCGGCGGTGTGCAATGCCGTTGGTGACGTTGCAGAACTTGGAGGAGTAAATCTTGTAGAAATCGTTGAATACGCGATCCTTGAGGATCTCGGAGTGCAGCGCGGAAACACCGTTGATCGAGAACGAGCCTGCGATCGCCAGATGTGCCATGCGGACGGTGTTATCCGATACGATGGCTAGCTTGGAGATCTTCTGGAAGTCGTTCGGGAAGTAGTTCCACAGCTCCTTACAGAAGCGCTCGTTGATTTCATAGATGATCTGCATGATGCGGGGCATCAGCTCCTGCACCAGCGATACCGGCCAGCACTCAAGTGCTTCGGGCATAACCGTGTGGTTGGTGTAAGCGACCGACTGGCTGGTGATGTTCCAAGCGTTCTCCCAGCTCATGTCGTTTTCGTCCATCAGGATACGCATGAGTTCGGGGATGACCAGCGTCGGGTGGGTATCATTGATGTGCAGCACATGCTTGTGCGCAAAGTTTTCCAGCGTGCCGTACTTGGCCTTGTGCTTGGCGCAGATATCCTGCAGGGTTGCGGATACGAGGAAGTACTGCTGCTTGAGGCGCAGGGACTGGCCCTCGCGGTGGTTATCCTCGGGGTAAAGCACCATCGAAATGGTTTCCGCCATCGCGTGCTTCTCCAGCGCCTTGAGGTATTCACCCGACGAGAACAGCTTCATGTCCAGCGCGATCGGGCTCTTGGCCTCCCACAGGCGCAGGCAGGCGATGTTGTTGGTGTCATAGCCCGAGATCGGCATGTCATACGGAACGGCCAGAACCGGGGTGTAGTCGTGATACTCAACGACCAGCTTGCCCTGATCGTTGAAATAGGTGTTGACCGTGCCGCCGATCTTGACCTCGCGGGTGTCGTCCATAGCAGGGATGTGCCAAACGTCACCGGATGCGAGCCAGGAGTCCGGCAGCTCGACCTGCTGGCCGTCCTCGATCTTCTGCTTGAAGATGCCGTGTTCATAGCGGATGGAGTAGCCGGTGCCGCGCACGCCGATGGTCGCCATGCCGTCCATATAGCAGGCAGCCAGACGGCCCAGACCGCCGTTACCCAGACCGGGATCGGCCTCTTCTTCAAAGATATCGGCCATTTCATAGCCCATATCCTTGAGGGCTTCGGTCAGTGCGGGCAGGATGCCCAGATTGTAGGCGTTGTTGCGCAGGCTGCGGCCTACAAGAAATTCCATGCACAAATAGTGCACCTGTCGCTCTCCGTATTTTTCAACCTCGTTCTGGGTTTCGATCATATGCTCGGTGAGCGCGTCGCGCACGACGAGCGCGCAGGCCTCGTAAACCTGTTCCTTCGAGGCATCTGCAACCTCGCGGCCGAAGTGGCGCTGCAGCTTGCCTGCAATAGCCTCCTTCAAAGCGGTCTTTGTGTACTGATTCTTTGACATGGTCTCTCTTGTCTCCTCACTCTAATTTGCTTAATGGATCTTACCAACCAAGGGCAGAATGATAAACCTCGATATATTTATCTGCCGAGCTGCCCCAGCTGAAGTCGCTCTGCATACCTTGCAGCATGAGTTTCTTCCATGCGGGCTTGTTGTAGCGGAATACGCCGCAGGCTTCCCGAATGACGTGCAGCATGTCATGCGCATTGTAGCTGGCAAAGGTGAAGCCGTTGCCGGTGCCTGCGTAATCGACGAAGGCCTGTACAGTGTCCTTCAGGCCGCCGGTTTCGCGCACGATCGGGATGGTGCCGTAACGCAGTGCGATCATCTGTGCCAGACCGCACGGCTCGAACTTGGAAGGCATCAGGAACATATCCGCGCCCGCATAGATGCGGTTGGCCAGATCGCCCGAGAACATGATGGATGCCGAAATGTTGTTCGGATAGCGGCGCTTGGCTTCGAGGAACATCTGCTCATACCGCCAGTCGCCCTTGCCCAGAACGATCAGGCGCAGGTCGTCCGACAGGATATCGTGCAGCACGGCTTCGATCAGGTCAAGGCCCTTCTGGTCAACAAAACGGGTGACCATACCGATAACCGGCGTATTTTCGTCCCCCTCAATACCGCACAGTTTCAACAGCTCGAGCTTGTTGGTCTTTTTGTCATCCGGATTGTTCGGGCCATAGTTCTTGAAAATCTTGGGATCGGTTTCCGGGTTGAACGCATCCATATCAATGCCGTTGAGGATGCCGTGCAGTTTATAGCTGTTCATGCGCAGCACGGAATCCAGCCGGTAGCCGTAGTATTCGGTCTGGATCTCGCTTGCATAGGTGGGCGAAACCGTGGTGACCGCGGTAGAGGCTACGATCGCAGCCTTCATCAGGTTCACATCGCCGTCCATTGCCATGAAGCCCGAGCGGAAGTGCGCATCGTCAATGCCGAGCACATACTCGAGAATTTCGCGGCCATAGCGGCCCTGATACTGGATATTGTGGATGGTGAATACGGTCTTGATGTTCTCATAGAACGGACGGGAGGAGAACATCAGGTTGTAATACACCGGTACAAGCGCGCTCTGCCAGTCGTTGCAGTTGATCACGTCCGGCTTCCAGTCCAGATCGGGCAGCACCTCAAGCACTGCCTTGGAAAAGTAAGCGAAGCGTTCTGCGTCGTCATACTCGCCATAGACCTGGCCGCGCGCAAAATAGTATTCGTTGTCGATGAAATAATAGGTCACGCCGTCCGCCTCATAGCGGAAAATGCCGCAGTACTGGTTGCGCCAGCCCAGACGAACATAGGCGTTCTTTAAGTAGTAGAATTTCTCACGCCAATCCTGCCCGATTGCGGAATACAGAGGGCAGAATACACGCACGTCGTGCCCCTTTGCAGCAAGTGCTTTCGGCAGTGAGCCGGCAACGTCGCCCAGACCGCCGGTTTTGACGAACGGGGCGCATTCACTGGTAACATACATGATTTTCATAAGAACCGAGCCTCCCCAGTAGGAGGTGCGGAAACAGAGTCCCGCTTCCGCACCTGCATATCTTTATTATACTAGATTCTTCCTCTCTGCAAAATAGGGAATTTCCACGAACATTTCATGCTTTCAGCCCGTGTTTTTCGCTCATTTGCAGCGAATTTAACGTATTTTTATCAAACGGTTGCGTTTTTGGCGATCGTAATGGGGTAGTTCTCGTGACCCATCATGGTGCGCCCGTCGCGGATGACGACGTTGCGGTCGGTGATAACATGGCGCAGTGATGCATCCGACAGGATGCGGCCGCCCTCCATGATGATGCAGTCGCAGATTTCCGCGCCCTTTTCGACCACGACATCGCGGAACAGAACACAGTTTTTCACCGTGCCCTCGATGCGGCAGCCGTCAGCGATCAGGCTGTCCTCCACAACGGCCTTATCGCCGTAGTAGGCGGGAGCTTCGTCCTTGATACGGGTCAGGATCGGGCGGGTGCGCAGGAATACTTCCGAGCGCACATCCTTGTCCAGCATATCCATGTTGGAGCGGAAGTAATCTGTGGTATCCTCGATCTTCATGGCATATTCGTTGAACAGATAACCGGCAACTGTGCCGTCGATCAGCGCGCGGGACAGGAATTCACGCTCGAAATGGATGCAGTTGTGCGTGACGCAGTCGGACAGCATATGGATGAGATACTGACGGCTCATGACGTATACGCCCAGCGCGATGTGCTTGCACTTGCCTTCGTTGGAGTCGCCCACGCGGATATCGACCGCTTCCTTCTTGCGGTTGAGTTCGACATAAGTCGTAAACGGCGAATCCTTCTGCTTCTTGGTGCAGACCATGGTCAGGTCGGCGCCCGACTTGATGTGGCGGTCGATCACGTCGTCAAGCGGGATGTTGGCAACGATGTCGCCGTCCGCAACCACAACATAGTCCGCCTTGTTCTTCTGCAGGAAGTCGACTGCGCCGGCTAGCGCGTCGATCTTGCCGCGGTATTCGCCGGTCACCAGCGGAGACGCCTTCTTCGAATAGGAATACGGCGGCAGCAGGGTCACGCCCGAGTTCTTGCGGGACAGGTCCCAGTCCTTGGCGGTGCTGATGTGGTCGATGAGGGACTGGTATTTGTCCTTCATCAGCACGCCCACGCGGTAAATGCCGCTGTTTACCATGTTCGACAGCATGAAGTCGATGATGCGGTAGCGGCCGCCCCACTGCACCGCGCCAACCGTGCGGTGCTCGGTGATCTCACGGAGATCGTTGTCGTTATCAAATGCAATGATGATGCCTAAAACACTGTTCATCATTTCTGCCCCCTTACTTTACGTCCGGCAGGTCTTCGTCTGCCATTTCTTTCGCCGCCAGCGTTGCGCCGCGGCCGATGCGCACGCCTTCCGCAACGACGGCTACGCCCCACTTCTCCACGTCGCCGTCCGACGGGCTGCCGCCGACAACCGCATCCTTGCCGATAACGGCGTTTTCGGCGATGATCGAGTAGCGCACGGTAGCGCCCTCTTCGATGACCGCGCCCGGCATCAGGATGGAGTATTCCACCTTTGCGCCCTTGGCGATCTTAACATCCGAGAACAGCACGGACTCGGATACGTCGCCCGCGATCTCGCAGCCCTCGGAAAGCAGGGTGTGCTTGACAACCGCATTCTTCGCCGTGAAGTGCGGGGGCGAACCGGTGGTACGGCCGTAGATCTTCCAGCTGTCGTCCGACAGGTTCAGGCCGGAATTCGGGCTGAGCAGGTCCATGTTGGCCTCCCATAGGCTTTCGATCGTGCCGACATCCTTCCAATAGCCCTCAAAACGGTAGGAAACCAGCTTTTCGCCGTTGCCGAGCATAGCCGGGATGATATCCTTGCCGAAGTCGTTGGAGGACTTGGAGTTCTCCTCGTCTTCGATCAGGTACTGGCGCAGCTTCTTCCAAGAGAAGATATAGATGCCCATGGAAGCCAGCGTGGACTTCGGGTTCTGGGGCTTCTCCTCGAATTCATAGATCGTGCCGTCCGGCTTGCAGTTCATGATGCCGAAGCGGGATGCTTCTGCAAGCGGCACGTCGAGCACGGCGATGGTGGCATCCGCGCCGGTCTCCTTGTGCTGCTGGAGCATCTTGTTGTAGTTCATCTTGTAGATATGGTCGCCCGACAGGATCAGAACATACTCAGGATCGTAATCGTCGATAAACTGGATGTTCTGGTAAATGGCATTGGCCGTGCCCTTGTACCACTCGGAGGTCTTACCCTTCTGGTACGGCGGCAGGACGTATACGCCGCCGCGCAGGCGGTCAAGGTCCCAGGTCTGGCCGGAGCCGATGTAAGCGTTGAGCACATGCGGCTCGTACTGGGTCAGTACGCCGACTGTGTCAATGCCGGAGTTGACGCAGTTGGAAAGCGGGAAGTCGATGATGCGGTATTTGCCGCCGAACGGCACCGCGGGCTTGGCGACCTTTTTGGTCAGTACATAGAGGCGGCTGCCCTGACCGCCTGCGAGCAGCATGGCTACGCATTCTTTTTTCCGATACATTGATGAACTCTCCTTTTTGCGGTTTACATATTATTTCACGCCGGTTTCGGCGCGTCCCCTTTTAAGAATCCTGCTTGCCGGCATCGCCTGCCTGGACCACCGCCTTTTCTCCGGTTTTGGTGACTGCTTTCGTGCCGGTTTTTGCGACCGCTTTTTCCCCTGTTTTGGCCACGGCCTTTGAGCCGGTCTTGGCTACGGCGCGCGTTCCGGTTTTGGTGACTGCCTTGGAGGATGTGCGCGAGCCTTTGGCGGACTTGGCGGCCTTTTCTGCCGCGGCCTTTTTCGCGGCTTCGATTTCGGCCTTGGTGCGGCGCTTGGCGCGCGGCTTACCCTTGAAGAACAATACGCCGAAGCGTGGGATTTGGATGCTGATGGACTGCTCCTGTCCGTGCATGGGCTTTTTGCTGTCGGTCTTGACCTTGCCATTGGTCATGCCGCTGCCGCCGAACTCGGCCTTGTCCGAGGTGAACACCTCTTCATATGTTCCGGCGAGCGGGACGCCGATGCGGTAATCCTCCTGCACCTCGGGAGAGAAGTTGACAACGGCAACAAGATCGCTGCCGTCCTTGGCGATACGGCGGAAAGCGATGATGTTGTTGCGGTTATCCTCGTGGCTGATCCACTCGAATCCGCGCCAGTCGGTGTCCTGCTCCCACAGCTGCGGGGTTTCCAGATAGAAATGGTTGAGCGCCTTGACATAGGTCTGCATCTGCTTGTGCGCCGGATAGTCCAGCAGCATCCAGTCCAGACCGCGCTGGTATGCCCATTCCGAGAACTGAGCGAACTCGCCGCCCATGAACAGCATCTTTTTGCCCGGATGCGCGGTCATGTAGCCATACAGTGCGCGCAGGCCGCCGAACTGGTTTTCGTACGGAGGCGGCATTTTGCCGATCAACGAGCATTTGCCGTGCACGACCTCGTCATGCGAAAGCGGCAGGATGTAATTTTCCGAGAATGCATACATGAACGAGAAGGTGATCTTGTCATGCATGTCCTTGCGGAAGAACGGGTCGGCCGAGCAGTAGCACAGCATATCGTTCATCCAGCCCATGTTCCACTTGAAGTTGAAGCCTAGACCGCCGTCATAGCCGGGCTTGGTCACCATCGGCCATGCGGTGGATTCCTCTGCGATCATCATGACGTCCGGATGGTCGGTCAGGATGAACTCGTTGAGCAGGCGGAGGAAGTCGATCGCCTCAAGGTTTTCACGGCCGCCGTGGATGTTGGGACGCCATTCGTGCTGACGGTTGTAGTCCAGATAGAGCATGGAAGCGACCGCGTCCACGCGCAGGCCGTCCATATGGAACTTTTCGATCCAGAACATCGCCGACGAGAACAGCAGGTTGCGGGTGGAAACCTTGCCGTAGTCAAATACGCGCGTGCCCCATTCTTTATGCTCCATCTTGAGCGGATCGGCGTATTCATAGAGGTGCGAGCCGTCAAACTCGACCAGACCGCAGCCGTCCTTGGGGAAGTGTGCGGGCACCCAGTCCATGATGACGCCAAGCCCTGCCTGATGCGCCTTGTCGATGAAGTACATCAGATCCTTGGGCGTGCCGTAGCGGCTGGTCGCGGCAAAATAGCCGATGACCTGATAGCCCCACGAGCCGTCGAACGGATACTCGGTCAGCGGCATGACCTCGATGTGGGTATAGCCCATTTCCTTGACGTAGGGCACCAGCTCGTCCGCCAGCTGGCGGTAGGAATAGAAGTTGCCGTCCTCATGTACCTTCCACGAGCCGAGATGGCATTCGTAGATATTGACCGGACTGGAATAGGGCAGGTGGCCCTTGCGCCAGTCCATCCAAGAGGCGTCGTTCCACTCATAGCCCTCAATGTCATACACCTTGGAGGCGTTGCCGGGGCGGGTTTCGCTGTGGAAGCCGTACGGGTCGGACTTGTCGAACACATCGCCCGATTTGGCCCATACGCTATACTTATATGCTGCGTATTCGGAAACATGCGGAATGAATTTTTCCCAGATGCCCTGTTCGTCGCGCATCATGTAGTCCACGTCGCGGTTCCAGCCGTTGAACTCGCCCATGACCGAAACCTTTTCCGCTTCGGGGGCGTAGACCCGGAACAGGTAGCCGGGTTCGCCGTCCTGTTCAAAGGGATGTGCGCCCATATAGTCAAAGGCGCGGCAGTCCCTGCCCGAATAGAAAAGCTGGCTGCGCTTTTCACAGGCCGGCGCTGCGGGTGTTTTCTTCATATCGCATCTCTCCCTTTTTGCACTTCTTATCCTTCTCAGCATGCCAAAATACAGCGTATCTTCGAAAATTTTCCAACCATTTGTACATTTCGCCCTGTTATAGGCGAATACCTCTCACTTTAGTTAGATATAGTATACATCAAGGGGAAACAAAAGTCCAGCAATTTTACACAATTGCTGGACTTTTTTGATGAGAATTTTGTTTGGTTTCCACAGGGAATGACTGGGAATGTCGAGAAAATAGACAAAACCGCAGATATTTGTTCAAAAAATGTTGCGGCGAATCAAATCCAAAGCCGTGGAAGCTGCCTGCATACGCACGCGGTCGCGCCCATTGGTGGACTTCATCTTGCGGGTGTAGTGCTGTCCCTTACACCAGATGCTGATATACACCAGACCAACGGGCTTTTCCTCCGTGCCGCCGTCCGGACCGGCGACCCCTGTGATGCCTACGCCAACGTCTGCACCGAGCGCCTTTGCCACGCCCTCGGCCATCTGCTCGGCCACTTCGGGGGACACTGCACCGACCGTGTCGAGCGTTTCTTTTTTCACACCCAGTACCTTCATCTTGACCTCGTTGGCGTACGAGCATACGCCGCCGAGGTAGTAATCCGAGCAGCCGGGCACATCGGTGATGCGCTTGGACAGCAGACCGCCTGTGCAGCTTTCTGCGACCGCAAGCGTCATGCCGCGCGCGCGCAGCCCGTCGCCCACGACCTGCTCCAGCGAATCCACATCCACGCCGTACACATCGTCGCCCAGCAGGTCACAGATTTTCTCCACGACCGGCTCAAGCAGCTTTTCGCATTCCTCGGGGGTTTCGGCCTTGGCGGTCACACGCGCAAAGCATTCCGAGGTCTTAGCGTAGGGCGCAATGGTCGGGTTGGTGCTGGTTTCCATCATGTCGTGCAGGATGGTCTCCATATTGCTTTCGCCCAAACCGAACACGCGGACATTGCGCGACACGATGCAGCCGCCTGCAAATGGATAAAGGTAGGGCATGGCGCACTGTTTCCACATCGGCTCGCACTCGCGCGGGGGACCGGGCAGCATGATGACGTGCTTGCCGTATGCCTCAAATGCGCAGCCGGGCGCGGTGCCCCATTCGTTTACGAACACCGTGCAGCCCTCGGGCAGCCACGCTTGCTTTTCGTTGTTCGGGGTCATTTCGCGGCCGATGGTCTGGAAAAAGCCCTTGATGCGGTCGAGCGAGGGCTGATGCAGCGCCATTTTGCGGCCGAATACGGTCGCAAGCGTCTCTTTGGTCAGGTCGTCCAGTGTAGGGCCGAGGCCGCCGGTCGTGATGATGATATCCGCACGGTCGCGTGCGGTCTCAATGACATGGCGCAGGCGCGCCGGGTTGTCGCCCACGACCGTCTGGTAAAATACGTTGATGCCCAGTTCGCTCAGACCCTGCGAAATGATCTGCGCGTCTGTATTGACAATGTCGCCCAGCAGGATCTCCGTGCCGACGGCAATTAGTTCTGCGTTCATGGAAGTGTTTCCTTCTTTCTTATGGCAAATGGATAATTTCTACGCCTTCAACCGCCTCGTTAACGAGACTGTCCACGTCCAGATGACTTTCTGCTTCCAGAATTTTCGGCATCTTGGGCTTGGTGTTCGGGTGCTTGGGGGTGAACACTGTGCAGCAGTCCTCATACGGCAGGATAGAGGTTTCAAAGGTGTCGATCTTGCGGGCGATCGTGACGATCTCCTCCTTATCCATGCCGATGCACGGGCGGAAGATCGGCAGATCGCACACCGCGCCGGTCACGCCCATGGCGGGCATGGTCTGGCTGGCGACCTGTCCGAGCGACTCGCCGGTGATGAGTGCGCCGCAGCCGTATTCCACAGCTACACGCTCGGCAATGCGCATCATAAAGCGCCGCATAATGAGCGTAAACAGCTCCTCGTGGCACTTTTCGCGGATTTCCTCCTGGATTTTGGTGAACGGCACGACCATCACGCTCATGCGGCCGCACCATGCGGTCAGCTTGCGGCCCAACTCGAGCACCTTGTCCTTGGCGCGTTCCGAGGTGTAGGGATAGCTGAAAAAGTGTACGCCGACCAGTTCCAGACCGCGCTTGGCCATCATCCAGCCCGCGACCGGGCTGTCGATGCCGCCCGAAAGCAGCAGCGCGGCTCTGCCATTCGAGCCGATCGGCATGCCGCCTGCGCCCGGCTCGGGACCTGCGTGTACAAAGGCGTACTTTTCGCGGATCTCGACATGAACCGTCAGGTCGGGGCCGTGCATGTAGGGACGCACGCTCGGGAAACGGTCGGCCAGTTCGCCGCCGACGTGCTGACTGATCTCGGTCGAGGTCATGGGGAATTTCTTGTCGCCGCGCTTGGTCTCGACCTTGAAGGTCTTTGCCTGCGCAAAACGCGGCGCAAGATAGCTCTGTGCGGTGTCGATGACGCTTTCGAGCGTCTTTTCGGGGCAGACCGCTGCGCGAGAGATGGTTGCAAAGCCGAACACATGGCGCGCGCAGTCCATGACCGCGTCTGCGTCCACGTCCTCGGGCACTTCGACATAGACCACCGACTGGCGCATGGAAATGTTGCAGTCTGCCACGTGCTTCATGCGGCGGGACAGGTTTTTGAGCAGGCGATCCTCAAAGGTTTTGCGGTTGAGACCTTTGAGCACGATCTCTCCGCACTTGAGCAGCAATACTTCTTTCATAGTTTCTCCTTTATCTCTTTACCGTTTGAACATTTTTTGACCCTTTTGCGCGGCTGTGATAAAAGCGTCCACATCTTCCTTGGTGTTCGATGGGCAGAAGGACACGCGCAGCGCACTGTCCGTGCGCGTTTTGGGCAGGCTGAGCGCCTTGAGCACGCCGCTCTGCTTGCCCTTGGAGCAGGCAGAGCCGCTCGAAACATAAACCTCGTCGCTCTCCAGCACGCGCAGCATGACCTCGCTTTTGCAGCCGGGGAGGGACAGGTTGACCACATGCGGGATGTCGCCTGCGCCGTTGAACGCCGCATCCGGCAAAACCGCCGCGACCTGCTGATGCAGATAGTCGGCAAGGCTTTGCACATGCGCAAAATCCTCATCGAAGTGTGCCATGCGGATTTCGCACGCTTTGGCAAAGGCCGCGATATTGGGCAGCGCCTCAGTGCCCGGACGCATCCCCTTTTCCTGTCCGCCGCCGAACATCAAGGGCGGCAGGCGCAGCCCCTTTTTGACATACAGCGCGCCAATGCCCTTGGGCGCGCCGATCTTGTGACCGGAGACGCTCATCAGGTCGCAGCTCCACTTTTTGGGCGTGAGCCTGACCCGCGCCAGTCCCTGTACTGCGTCGATGTGGAACAGTGCACGCGGCGTTTTGGCTTTGAGCAGCGCGCCGAGTTCCGCCACGGGCTGCACCGTGCCGATCTCGTTATTGACCAGCTGGCAGGACAGCAGTACCGTGTCCTCGGTCAGTGCGGCTTCGAGCGCCGCGGGGGTGATATGGCCGGTCTCGTCCGGCGCGAGGAACACAACGTCAAACCCCTCGGCGGCGAACTGCTTGCAGGTGTTGAGCGTTGCCGCGTGCTCGATTTCGGTCGTGATGATGCGCCCCTTTTGGTGGCGGTTGAGGTGGGCGACCCCGCGCAGGCTGATGTTGGTGCTCTCCGTGCCGCAGGAGGTAAAGTAGGTCTCTTCAGGCAGACAGCCGAGCGCGGAAGCGACCGTTTTTCGGCTGTCCTCCAGCAGATGAGAGGCGTTTATTCCCATTTGATGCAGGCTCGACGGGTTGCCGAAGCAGGTGCACATCGCGTGCATGGCTGCTTCAGCCGCTTCGGGCAGCACCGCCGTCGTCGCCGCATTGTCCAGATAATGCATATCCTTCCAGTCTCCTTTGATCCATTACACGAATATTTTACAACGGCGTATGCCCTTTTACAAGTCAAAAGGCGCAAATCAGGATTGAAAAGAGCGGCGTGCTATGCTATACTTTCACTGTATGACATGCTGAAAGCATGTCCCAGAGCAGAAAGGAAGGAAATCCTATGCCAGGTAAGGTAATTCTCGGCGCTCAGTGGGGCGACGAAGGCAAGGGCAAGTTCATTGATATCTTCGCAGGTAAGGCCGATCTGGTCGTGCGCAGCCAGGGCGGCAACAACGCCGGACACACGGTTGTGGTCGATGGCGTCAAGTATAAGCTGCAGCTCATTCCCTCGGGCATTCTGTATCCGGATTGCACGAATGTGATCGGTCCGGGTGTGGTGGTCAACCCCAAGGCGGTGCTGGGCGAAATTGACGGCCTGCACGAAAAGGGCGTTTCGACCGACAAGCTGTTTATCGACGCGCGCTGCCATTGCATCCTGCCGTGGCATTTGGAACTGGACGCGCTGAGCGAAGCGGAAAAGGCCAAGGAAGGCACCGCCATCGGCACGACCAAGAAGGGCATCGGCCCGACCTATATGGATAAATCCGAGCGCAGCGGCGTGCGTATGCATGATTTTGTCGATGCAGAGCGTTTTGAGGCCGTTATCCGCGAGGCGTGCGCACACAAGAACCGTGTCATCACCGGCGTGTACGGCGGTGAGGCAATCAATGCGGACGCGGTGATCGCGGAGTACCGCGAATATGCCGACCGGCTGCGCCCCTATGTGTGCGATACTTCCATCCTGACGTGGGATGCAGTTCAGGCGGGCAAGGAAGTGCTGTTCGAGGGCGCGCAGGGCACGCTGCTCGATCTGGATATGGGCACCTATCCGTTTGTCACCTCGTCGCATCCGGTGGCAGGCGGTTGCTGCATCGGCTCGGGTGTCGGCCCGACGGCGATCGACAGCATCATGGGTATTTTCAAGTCCTACACCACCCGCGTGGGCGAAGGTCCGTTCCCGACCGAGCTGTTTGACGACACGGGCGATTACATCCGCAACGCCGGCGGCGAGTTCGGCACGGTCACCGGACGTCCGCGCCGCACCGGCTGGTTCGATGCAGTGGTCGCGCGCTATGCGGTGCGCGTCAACGGCCTGACCGAGGTCGTCATCAACAAGATCGACCCGCTGCGCGGCCTGCCTAAACTTAAGGTCTGCATCGGCTATAAGCTGAAGAACGGTCAGACGGTCACCGAGTTCCCGGCAAACTTCATGGATCTGGTGGACTGCGAGCCGGTTTACGAGGAGTTCCCCGGCTTTGAAGAGGATATCACGAACTGCCGCTCGTTTGCTGAGCTGCCGCAGACCGTGCAGGATTACATCCGTGAGCTGGAACGCATCATCGGCTGCCCGATCACGATGCTGGGTGTCGGCCCGGCGCGCGATCAGGTCATGGCGATCAAGTAATGCAGAGGGAAGGACGCAAAGCGCATTGCTTTGCGTCCTTTTGTTTTTCGTGTTAATGGAAAGGAGAGAGTTCCGCCTATGACACTGACAACCGAACGGCTGACGCTTCGCCCCTTTCGGGAGGACGATGTGGAGGCGCTTTACGCCTATTCCAAGGATGAAGCGGTGGGACGGAATGCGGGCTGGAAGCCGCACGAAAGCCTGCTGGAGTCGAGCGACATCCTGCATCTGGTGTTTCTGAACCAGCCCAGCGTGTGGGCGATCGAGCGGCAGTCTGACCGCCGCCTGATGGGTTCGATCGGGCTGATCACCGATTCTGCGCGGCAATATGGCTCGGCGCGTTCGCTCGGCTATGCGCTGGGTGTAGACTACTGGGGACAGGGGTATATGACAGAGGCGGTGCGTGCGGCGGTGCGCTTCGGCTTTGGTCAAATGGGGCTGGACTTGATCAGCGCGACCTGCTATCCGGACAACCCCGCTTCACGCCGCGTGCTGGAAAAATGCGGCTTTCAATATGAAGGCGTGCTGCACCGCGCGGAGCTGCTCTATAATGGAGAGGTGAAAGACCACCTGTGCCTTTATCTGCCGCATGAAATGGCGGCAAATCTGGACTGGTATGTGGAAAAATAAAAAATTTTCTTACATTTCTCTGCAAAATGTGTTACAATTATTATAACAGAGAGCAGTGGGCGGCAGCGTGAAAACGCTGCCTGCCGTCGCGTTTTGGCACAGTGAGGAGGAGTACCATGTATCAAGCGGGGGAATTTATCGTTTACGGAACCAGCGGCGTTTGCCGGGTGGAGGCGGTCGGTAAACCGCCTTTTGATACGGAGGAGGACAAGCTGTATTACACGCTTACGCCCGTTTCCGGAACGGAGACGATCTATGTCCCGGTGGATTCCTCGGTGTTTACGCGGCCGGTTATTTCGCGTGCACAGGCGGAACAGCTGATCCAGACCATTCCGACCATCGAGCCGGATGGTTTCACTTCGCACAGTATGCGCATGTCGAGCGAGCACTATCAGGCGGTGCTGCAAAGCCACGATTGCCGCGAGCTGGTGCAGCTCATTAAAACGGTCTCTGCCAAATCCCGTCGCAGCGGACGGCGGGTCAGTCAGGTCGACCAGCGTTATCGCAAGCGGGCGGAGGACTTGCTGCACGGGGAACTGGCGGTTGCGCTGGGGATTCCACTCGGCGAAGTGCAGCCTTACATCGCGCATACGATTGCGCAGTATAAAAAAGAGACCAAACAGGCATGATAAAGCGGGGGCGCGGACATTGTCCGCGTCCCCTTTTTTGTGTTGGCCGTGGTTTATGGTTCGAGCGGCTTTTTATATTGCCGCGCGCGGTCGGAATCGGTCAGACCGCTGGTGGTCGGGTCGTTGAGTGCGCTCCAGATGTTGGATGCAATCAGAAACAGGCAGTATGGGTTGTTTATCGCCTGACGGATGACATCCCACACCGCGCCCCAGCTGGTCATATCGGAAGCAGTCAGGCTGGCGTAAGTCAGCATGGTGGCGGAAATGCCCAGCAAAAGCTGCATCCAGAACACCGGATTCTTGAAACGGACACGCAAATTCACGGACGGAAAACCTCCTTTCGTTGTTTCGGGCCGCCGTGGTTGGTATGGGAGTGGACAAACAGCGCAGCGGCGGCTGTTATCATAGTATGAAGAGGCGGGTGTAAATGCCCGTGGAGCGTCCGAAGGGCGGCAGAGCGGATGCAGCGGTGCGCAAAAATCGTTTTTTGTTTACCTTGCGTACAGTTCGTGCTATACTATATAAAGAGTTTTTATGTTTGGGGGAAATTTTTTGAATACCAGTCCCGATTGTATTTTTTACTCCCGTGATCCCAGATGCAAAGCGCCGTATGGCGCGGTGCCTGCCGGACAGACGGTTGAGTTTTCCACCTATCCAAAGCGCGAACGCGGCACCGAGCATATCACCCTCTGGGTGGAGGAGGACGGCAAGGAGCCGGAAGCGTTTCCGATGCGCTGGTATGGTCTCGCCGGTGCGCGCGACCATTATACAACCAGCTTTACACCGCCGCATCCGGGCTTGTACTGGTATTATTTCACCATGGATACAGCGGATGGCCCGCGCTATTGTGCGCGCGGCTATGCCGGACGCGCGGAGATCATTGACACGCTGGGAGACAAATTTCAGCTGACCGTATACGACCCCGCCTATCAGCCGCCGCGTTGGTTTGGTCGGGGTATCACCTATAATATCTTCCCCGACCGTTTCTGCCGGGATAAAATGCCCGTCCAGCCGGAGGGGGAGGGCATCGCGCCGCGCGTGCTGCACGAAAACTGGGATGATATCCCGGTTTATCGGCCCAATGAGAACGGCGAGATCCTCAATAATGACTTTTTTGGAGGCACACTGCGCGGGGTCATCAGCAAACTGGACTATCTGGAAAGCCTGCATGTGACCACCATCTATTTCAATCCGATGTTTCAGGCGTATTCCAACCACCGCTATGACACGGGTGACTACAAGCGCATCGACCCGCTGTTCGGCAGCGAGGAGGATTTCCGCACGCTGTGTGAGCAAGCTGCTGCGCGCGGAATGCGCGTCGTGATGGACGGCGTGTTCAACCACACCGGCTATGACAGCCGCTATTTTAACGCCCGCGGCCGGTACAACAGCCTCGGGGCATATCAATCCAAGGAATCGCCCTATTACCGTTGGTTTGATTTTCAGGAATGGCCGAATAAATATGGCTCGTGGTGGGGCATTTACACGCTGCCGCAGGTGCGTGAGATGGACGAAAGCTATCTCGACTATATCATCAAAAGCGAGGACAGCGTCGTGCGTCGCTGGCTGCGTCTGGGTGCATCCGGCTGGCGGCTGGATGTGGCCGACGAGCTGCCCGATGCATTTATCCAGAAGCTCAATGCCGCGGCCAAGCGGGAAAAGCCGGATGCGCTGGTGATCGGTGAGGTTTGGGAGGATGCTTCCAACAAGATCGCCTATTCCGAGCGCCGCAAGTATTTTCAGGGCGGCGAGCTGGACAGCGTGATGAATTATCCGCTGCGGGACGCGATTTTGGCATTTTTGAACGGCGGCACGGCCGAACATTTTGCGGAAACCATGGAATGCATCCGGGAAAATTATCCGCGCGACGTGTTCTATAACCTGATGAACGTCATCGGCACGCATGATACGGCGCGTGCGCTGACCCTGCTGGGTGTTTCCGATGAGGAATGGAAAATGGACCGCGACGGGCGCGCACACTACGAGCTGCCGCCCGAACGGCTGGCGAACGCGCTGCGCAAGCTGCGGCTGGCGGCGGTCATCCAGTTCACCATGCCGGGCTCGCCCACCATTTATTACGGCGATGAGGCCGGACGGCAGGGATTTGAGGACCCGTTCAATCGTCGCACTTATCCGTGGGGGCAGGAGGATCGGGAGCTGCTGGCGTTTTACCGTCGCCTGTGCGCACTGCGCGCGGACAGCAACACGCTGGCGGACGGCGATCTGCATTTTGTGCGCTGCCACGGCGCGCTGCTGCAATATGAGCGCGTGAGCGATACCTCCCGCATGATGGTGATCGTCAACCGCGGCCACCACAATATCCGCACTTGTGTGCAGGCGGTTTACGCAGTGGATATGCTCAGCGGAACGGGATTTGAGGACGCGGACAGCCACGGTGTGCACATCTCGGTGCCGCCGGAAACCGCCTATGTGCTGCGCTGTTTTGGTACACCGTAGAAAAGAGGTAGATTTAGATGAATATGCGTGAAAAACAGCTTTCTCATCGGTATTTTTTTGAAGGAAACATCATGAAAGCACGGCTGGACGAGGTCGAGCTGCCCAACGGCAAGACCGCTCCGCGTGAGGTGTGCGAGCATGTGGGCGGTGTGGGTGTGCTGCCCATCGACCGCGATGGCAACATCATTCTGGTGCGGCAGTTCCGCTACCCGTATGATACCGAACTGCTGGAAATTCCGGCGGGCAAGCTGGATCATGGAGAAGGGGAGAGCATTGCCGACTGCGGCGCGCGTGAGCTGAAAGAGGAGACCGGCTGCACGGCAGGAAGAGTGGTGCCGCTGGGCTGTGTGTACCCCTCCCCCGGTTTTCTGACCGAGGTCGTGCATCTGTTTGCTGCGCTCGATCTGACCGAGGGCGAAATGCAGCCGGATGAGGATGAATTTGTCGAAGTGGTGCGGCTGCCGCTGGCTGAGGTGGAAGCCATGGTCGAGCGCGACGAGATTCGCGACGCCAAGACCGTGGTCGCGCTGTACCGCGCCAAGCTCAAGGGGCTGTACTGATCCGAACGCAGCACCCGCCAACCCTCTGTGAAGGAGGCCATTTATGGATAAGAAAAAAATTCTGGTCGTTGAGGACGAAAAAGCGATTGCGGACATTCTGGTGTTCAATCTCCAGCGCGAAGGATACGATACGCTGGTCGCGTACGATGGTGCGGACGGTTTGCGCGCCGCTTTGGAGGACGCGCCCGATCTGATTTTGCTGGATGTGATGCTGCCCTCGATGGACGGCTTTGAAGTGCTCGGGCATATCCGAGAAAAGCAGGATACGCCGATCATTATGCTGACCGCCCGCGAGGAGGAAACCGATAAGGTGCTCGGTCTGGAACTGGGTGCGGACGACTATATTACCAAGCCGTTTTCTATGCGTGAGCTGATGGCGCGCGTCAAGGCAAACATGCGGCGCACGCTGTCCGGAGAGGAGCGGGAAAAGCCTGCCGTGCCGTCGGGCGGCGGTCTGCGTATTTCGCGCGACAACGGCATGGTGTATAAAAACGGGCGGGCGCTGGAGCTGTCCGCGCGTGAATTTGATATTCTGTGCTTCCTGTCGGCCACACCCGGTCGCGTATTTTCGCGCGAGGAACTGATGGAGAAGGTCTGGGGCTACGATTATTACGGCGATTTGCGCGCGGTCGATGTGGCGATCCGCCGCCTGCGCGAAAAGGTGGAGGATCAGCCTGCCAGTCCGCGCTATATCATGACCAAACGCGGCATGGGCTATTATTTCAGCGACGAATAGCGGGTGAACCGTGCCCCGCGCACGGGATACAGAGAAAAACGGCGCGGCTGCGCTGAGCACGCCGGAGGTGTTTGTTTGTTTCGTTCCTTACACATGAAGCTGGTGCTGATTCTGGTGCTGATGATCATATCGGTCATGGCCGTGGTGGGTACGTTCCTCATCAACAGCGTCAACACATTTTATCTGGACAGCTTCTATGAGCAGATGCAGAACGTGTTCAACCAGTCGAGCACGATGGATTCCCTCAAGGACGCGGCCGCAGAGCAGGGTGCGCCCGGCTTGCAGACCGTCATTGAGGCACGCGAAAGCGCGCTGGGCATCGACGATTACCGCAATTATTATATTCTGGATGCCGAAGGCCGGTATCTGGAAGGCTCCAACCCTAACATCACGCTGACGCGGACGAGCAATATTGTTGCCGCCATGGCCGGTGAGCTTGGCGCACGCTCGTCCGTGTCCGACAGCATGATGGATATTGCTGTACCCATCGACAAGGATGAGGACGGCGGTGTGGATTACATCGTGTACATCACGGATGACAAAAGCGAGATCTCCGACCTGTCGTGGCGTTTTTTCCAGATCGTCATGCAGGCGATGATGTTCGGCCTGCTGGCGGCAATTTTGCTGTCCTTCCTGCTCAGCAAGACCATCACCACCCCGATCGAGCGCATCACTGAGGGTGCGCGGTCGATCGCGGAGGGCAATTTCGATCAGGATTTGGGCGTGCAGTCGTCCGACGAGATCGGTGAGCTGACGCGCTCATTCAATTACATGGCGCGGCAGCTGAAAAGCACGGTTGGTGAGGTGCAGGGCGAGCGCGACAAGCTCAATACGCTGTTCCTGCACATGACGGACGGCGTGGCGGCCTTTACGACTGATGGACGGCTGATCCACATGAACCCAGCGACCGAAAATATGCTGGGCGTGCGCATGGAGGATCAACTGACCTTTGACGAGATATTTGCCGATCTGGACATGGTCAGCTCGGACGAGACCGCCATGCGCAGCTTCCTGACCAGCGAAATCACGCGGCGCGACCGCGTGCTGTCGGTCACGCTTGCGCCTTATGGTGCGCTCGACGGTGAAGGCGGCGTGATTGCCGTCATCCATGACATCACCGAGCAGCGCCGTCTGGACGATGCGCGGCGCGAATTTGTCGCCAATGTGTCGCATGAGCTGCGCACGCCGCTGACCAACATCCGTTCTTATACCGAAACGCTGCTGGACGCTGCGGGCGATATTCCGATCGACACGGAAAAACAGTTTTTGGGCGTTATTTCGAGCGAATCCGAGCGCATGGCGCGCATCGTGACCGATCTTCTGACGCTGTCCAAGCTGGATTATGGTCGGATGGAGTTGCGTATGACGCGGTTTTCGCTGTCCGATCTGCTCCAGAAGGTGGCAAATGCCATGCGCCTGACCGTGCAGGATAATGGGCATGAGATGATCGTGGACGCACCGGACACGCTGCCCGCTATCGTGGGCGACCGCGAGCGTATCGAGCAGGTCGTGGTGAATATCCTGTCTAACGCGGTCAAATATACGCCGTCGGGCGGGCATATCCGCCTGTCGGCATGTGTACCGGCGGAAAACCGTGTGCGCATCACGGTGGAGGATGACGGTGTGGGCATTCCGGCGGCAGATGTGCCGCGTCTGTTCGAACGCTTTTACCGTGTGGATAAGGCGCGCAGCCGCGCTGCCGGCGGCACGGGGCTTGGCCTTGCAATCGCCAAGGAGATCGTCGAGCAGCATGAGGGCAAGATCGCGCTGGCTAGCGAATATGGCAAGGGCACGATCGTGACGATCACGCTGCCGACCAACCTGACCCCGAACAGCGAGGAGGGGCCGGTATGAGAGGCGCAGAGCGGTCGGTCAAAAATACGGCGAAAAATGTGTCGCTGATCGTGCTGGTACTGCTGCTTCTGACGCTGTGCGCTGCCAATTGGCTGACCGGGCTGAATGTGGCTCAGATGCCGGCGGACAGTCTGCTTCGGCGCGCACACGACCAGTTGTTTGGCGGCGCGGTGGGCTATGAGCTGCGCTCATCCGGTGTAGCCGCCGCCGAACCGGTGCAGCTGGCGCTGACTGTGGACGGACAGCTGTACGGTGTGCAGTACAATGTGACCGATATGGACGCGGCGGTTGCCGCGGTGCGCGACCTGTGGGCGCAGGTGTTGACGGGCGAAGAGTTGGCGCCCGCCAGCGAAGACGAGCTGAACGCGGCGCTGCGCGCAGGGGACTGCGCGGAATTGCGCTATCATGGCGCCATCCCGCTGGGCGCGGTTGCAGGCTGGATGGGCGGCGCATGGAAAGACGGCAGCGAGATCTATGTCGAAACGCTGGTCTATGCGGCAGGCTCCGAGCAGCTGTTTGTACGCACCTCGGATGGCGCGCTGTATGCGGCTGCGGCAAAGGCGGATAAAAGCGTGCTGGAAAGCGCGCAAAAGGCATTTCGCGGTTTGCCCTGTAAGTTTTCGGGTGAGTCATATGCGGTGTATCCGGAAACGCTGCTGTTTGACAGCGAAACCCTGTCCCTTCCGCTGCTGCGCAATGAGCCGATCGACCTGTTTTCCACACGCAGTGGCACTGGACTGGAAGAACTGCTGCAAGTGTTCGGGTTTACGGCTTACGCGGATTTTTATGCCGAGCAAAACGATCAGGTGCGTGTGTTCATTGATAATGTGAGCACGCTGCGCGTGAGCGCCACGGGCCTGCTGCAATATGCGTCCTCGGCGGAAAATACCACAGTGCGCGCCTATGAAGAGGGCGAGGTCAGCGGACAGTCTGCGCTAGATGCGCAGATGGACTGCGCCCGCCTGATCCTGGACGCGGCGCTGCGGGTGGGCGAAACCAACACACATGCGTCCCTGTACGCGGTCGGGCAGGAGGACAGGCAGACAACGCTGGTCTTTTTGCAGATGTACGGCGGCGTGCCGGTGTTGGGAGAAAGCGATTTTGCTACTTTTGCATTTGAGGATGGCGCGCTGGTCTCCGCAACTGTCCGGTTGCAGCGCTTTTCGGCGCAGGATACCGGACGTATTGTCCTGCCGGCCAAGCAGGCGGCGGCGGGCGCGATGGGAGAGCCATGCGGTTTAATGGTCGCCTATCGCGAAAGAGAGGGCGAAAGCTACGTCCCTGCGCGCTTTTATCTGAAAAACGCAGCTTGACAGGAGGTGAGACCGCTTGCAGTGGGATAAAGTAAAAAATGTGCTGATCGTCATTCTGCTGGCGGTCAACCTGTTTTTGATTGGAAATTTCGGCGTGAAGCTGTGGCAGGATTACCGGCGCGGTGAAGAATTGCTGGCGGATCTGCGCGCGCTGACGCAGGAATATGGTATGCAGCTGGACAATGCGTTCCAGCTGCCCAAGGATAAGGTGCTGCCGATACTGTCGATCGACCGCAGCCGCGCGGATGAAGAGGCGGTCGCGCAGGCCATGCTGGGCGAGACAGTCGAGCGCACCGAGCAGGAGGACGGCACAGTGCTGTTCCAGAGTGATGTCGGCAAGATGGCGTGGCACGCGGACGGCACGGTGCAGGCGGAATGCGGGGTCGGGCGGGAAACGCCCGACGATGCTTCCTCAGCGCTGCGGCTGGCGCGGCAGCTGTTGTCCGGCTGGGGGTTACAGGTGGAGCATGGAGAGACGCAGGCGGACGGCTTGACCGTTACCATGACCGGGACGGTCGCAGGGCAGCCCGTACACAACCGTGTGCTGACGCTGCGATTTGAGGAAAACGGCGGCGCGACGTTGAGCGGCCTGTGGAGCTTTGGCACACCGTATACCACTGTGCGGGGCAGCGGCGTATCCTGTAATGCGGCGGATGCGCTGCTCGAATTTGCTGCGCGGGCGCAGGATGTGAAGCGCATCGACTCCATGACAGTCGGTTACCGCATGGAGGTGGATAGCAACCGTCGCTTGCAGCTTACACCTACTTGGAAGATCGCGACGGATTCGGGTGAATATTTGGTGGATTGTGCCAAAAAAACGATTGTAGACCAGGAAAATTGAAAAAAATCTTTCCTTTATCAAAAATTGTGGTAAAATAGATTGGTGAGAAAATTTGCGGGCGCACGGATGCGCGCGTCCGGTCATAGAATACAGTAGCAAGATAGTTTACGCGACGGAACGCGTATTGCAACAGTGAGGAGTAGGTAGGTTTGACCAAATATGTAATCAACGGCGGTAAAACGCTCAATGGAGAGGTCACAATCTCCGGCGCAAAGAACGCGGCGGTTGCGATCGTCCCGGCAGCGCTGCTGGCGGACGGCCCGGTTCGCATTGAGAATGTGCCCAAGATTATTGATGTGACGCTGCAGCTCGAGATCATGCGCGAATTGGGTGCGCAGATCCGGCTGCTCAACGCAACGACAGTGGAAATCCAGAACACCCAGAACCCCAGCCTGAAGCCGCATGAGCTGGAGCGCAAGCTGCGCGCCTCCTATTATCTGCTCGGCGTGCTGCTGGGCAAATACGGCTATGCCGAAGTCGCTATGCCGGGCGGCTGCAACTTCGGCGGCGTGCGTCCGATCGACCAGCACATCAAGGGCTTTGAAGCGCTGGGTGCAAGAGTGACGCTGCCCAAGGGCGGATACATCCGCGCCGAAGCACCCGAAGAGGGTCTGCACGGCGCACATATCTATTTCGACGTGGTTTCGGTTGGTGCGACCATGAACATCATGCTCGCGGCGGTACTCGCCAAGGGACAGACCATCATGGAAAACTGCGCCAAGGAGCCGCATATCGTCGATCTGGCGAACTTCCTCAACGCGATGGGCGCAAACGTCAAGGGCGCGGGAACGGATGTCATCAAGATCCGCGGTGTCGAGCGTCTGCACGGCGGCACCTATTCCATCATCCCCGACCAGATCGAGGCGGGTACATTCATGGCAGCCGTTGCAGCCTGCGGCGGCTCGGTGTTGGTCAAGAACGTCATTCCGAAGCATCTGGAGTGCATCACGGCAAAGCTCAAGGAGATGAGCGTCGAGGTCACTGAGTTTGACGATGCGGTGCTGGTGCGCCGCGAAGGCCGTCTGACCAAGACCAACATCAAGACCATGCCCTATCCGGGCTTCCCGACCGACATGCAGCCGCAGATGACGACTGCGCTTTGCCTTGCCGAAGGCACGAGTATCGTCACCGAGGGCGTGTGGGACAGCCGTTACCGCTACACCGAAGAACTGACGCGCATGGGCGCCAACATCCATGTTGACGGCAAGATCGCGGTCATCGAGGGCGTAGAGGAATTCAAGGGTGCGCCGGTGCGCGCACACGACCTGCGTGCAGGCGCGGCGATGGTCATTGCAGGTCTTGCGGCCAAGGGCGTGACCGAGGTCGAGCAGGTGCAGAATATCGAGCGCGGCTATGAGACGCTGGTGGAGAAGTTCGTGGCGCTGGGGGCGGATATGTACCGTTCCGAGATTCCGGATTCCATGGGCGCAGCGGAGCGCGCGTAAACAAAGGAACAGATACAGCGGAGGGGGCAACCTCTCCGCTGTTTTGAAAAGCAAAGGAGTTTCAGCATTGGCAGAGCGGTATTATTACAGCATTGCGAGCGGGTCGACGGGCAACTGCGGCCTGTATATGGCGGATGGGACGGCGATCCTGATTGATCTGGGCGTCTCCCTGCGCAAGATCACAACAGCGCTGGCCGGGCTGGGCCTTGGGCTTGCGGATATTTCCGCCGTACTGCTCACGCATGAGCACACCGACCATGTTAAGGGTCTGCCGATGTTTCTGAAAAAGGCGAAAGCGCCTGTGTTCGCTTCGCGCGGCACAGCGGAAGCACTCGCGGCAAAGGAGCCGTCCTGTGCCGACCGACTGAATGAGTTTGACAGCGGAGAAGCCTTCTGGGTGCGAAACGTGGATATCACGACCTTTGCCACACCGCACGACGCGGCGGAAAGCGTCGGTTACATACTGGAACACGGCAGCCACCGGTTTGGCTTTGCCACCGATCTGGGCTTTGTGCCGCGCGAGGCGGCCGATCTGCTGCGCGGCTGCGAGACGGTCGTGCTGGAGAGCAATCACGACCCGCACATGTTACAGGCAGGGCCGTATCCGTATCCGCTCAAAATGCGCGTGGCAGGCCCGGCGGGGCATCTGTCAAACCCGGACTGCGCGGTGTTTGCGGCCGATCTGGTGCGCCACGGCACGCGCAATCTGGTATTGGCGCATCTGAGCGAAAAGAACAACATGCCGGAGCTTGCTTTGCAGCAGACGGTCAGCGCGCTGCACGGCTTGCCGGATTGCGCGGTACAGGTTGCGCCGCGCGAGGGCATGGACGCACCGGTGCTGTTTGGGGAGGAAGCGCTATGCTCGCTGTCCGGCTGATCTGCGTCGGCAAGCTCGGAGAAAAGTTCTGGGCGGATGCCGTGCGCGAATATGAGAAGCGCCTTGGCGCATATTGTAAATTAGAGATCGTGGAACTGCCCGAGCAGCGCTTGCCGCAGACGCCCTCGGCGGGGGAGATCACGCAGGCGCTGGACAAGGAAGCGGCGCTCATCGAGGGCAAAATTCCGCAGGGCGCGGCGGTGATCGCGCTGTGTGTGGAGGGCAAGCCCATGTCCTCTGAGCAGCTGGCGGACTATCTCGGCCGCCTGACGGTGGGCGGTACAAGCCGGCTGTGTCTGGTGATCGGCGGATCGTGCGGCCTGTCCGACCGGATCAAGGCGCGGGCTGCGCTGCGCTTGTCGATGTCGCCGATGACGTTTCCGCATCATCTGGCGCGCGTGATGGTGCTCGAGCAGTTGTACCGTGCGCTGAATATTGCCGCGGGCGGGAAATACCACAAATGATTCGGAAACAGGATTGCAAAAACCGCTATCCCATCCTGTTGGCACATGGCTTGGGTGTCACCGAGCACGGCGGGCTGTATGTGCCGTGGGGTCGTGTGCCGGAGGCGCTGCGCGCACGGGGCGCGGAGGTCTGCTTCGGCGGTCAGGACGCATGGGGCAGCATCGAAACCGGTGCGGGACAGCTTGCCGAAGCGGTGCGCAAAATGTTGCGGCTGTACGGGTGCGGACGTGTTAACATCATTGCGCACTCTAAGGGTGGATTGGAGGCGCGCCATCTGATTTCCGCGATGGGCTACGGCAAATATGTCGCGTCGCTGACGATGCTCTCTACTCCCAACCGTGGCTCGCGTGTGGCTGAACTGCTGCTGTATGCGCGGCCGGGCGTCGCGGTCTGGGCGCGCGGCAACGATGCATGGTGGCGGCGTGGCGGAGACCGAAATCCCGATGCGCTGCGCGCAGGCGAGCAGCTTACGCCCGCTTACTTGGAGGAATTTAACCGCACCCATCCGGACGCGAACTGCGTTTATTATCAAAGCTGGGGTGCGCGGCTGGGCAAAAACAACACGGATGCCGCAATGCGGATGACGCATGGCCTGTTTTACCCCGCGCATGGTGACAGTGATGGATTGGTTACGCCGCAGTCGGCGCGTTGGGGCCGCTACCGCGGCACGCTTGAGGGCGTGAGCCATCAGCAGATGGTCGATGCACAGGGCAAGGATGACGATGGCTTTGATGTGCGGCAGTTCTATATACAGCTGGTACAGGAATTGGTTTTGATGGGATTTTAAGACGGTGCATACAAGACCTTTTGCATGAATCTTTACAAAAAGCATTTACATTACGCGCGCGATTCGGTAAAATAAAAAGCAAGAGAAAAATACACAACAGGAGGGGCGCCCCATGATTATCACGATAACGCTCAACGCTGCGCTCGACCGTACCCAGCGCATCGAGCATCCGCTGGTGGTCGGCAAGCTCAATCGTGCAGTATCCAGCCATCTGGAACCCGGCGGCAAGGGCATCAATGTATCCCGTGCGATCAAGGCTCTCGGCGGCAACAGTGTTGCGCTGGGCTTTTGCGGCGGTACGAACGGCCGTATCCTCAAGGATATGTTAACTTCCGCGGATATTCACCATGATTTTGTCGATATTTCGGGCCAGATGCGCGTCAATACGCAGATCATCGATGCGCAGGGCGGGCACACTGAGGTCAACGAACCGGGCAGCAAAATCGAGGACGCAGACTTCCTGCGTCTGCTCGACCGCATGGAAATGTACCTGCATGAGGGCAATATTTTCGTTCTTGCAGGCTCGACCCCGCCGGAATTTCCGCTCAAGAACTACCGCAAGCTGTGCAAGCTGATCAAAAAGCGCGGCTGCAAGTTGATTATCGATGCGCAGGGCGAGCTGCTGCTGGAGGCGTTGCAATGCGAGCCGGATTTCGTCAAGCCCAACATTTTTGAATTGGCGGAGGCCGTGGGCGACAAGCCCTCCGCTGATCCTGAGGTGGTTGTGGTGTCCGCGCGCAAGATGCTGGACATGGGCGCGCGCGCCGTTTGCGTTTCGATGAGTCAGGAGGGCGCGGTGCTGGTATCCAAGGACGAGCGCGAAGCGCTGTACGTTAACACCAACCCCAAGATTTACGACGAAGGCTCGGTCGGCACGGGCGATGCGATGGTCGGTGCGATTGCCAACGCGATGCACAACAAGCTCAAGTTTGACGAAATGGCGCGTCTGGCGGTTTCGACCGCGCGCGCAAGCTGTCGTCTGGCAGGTACCGAGATGGCGACCCTCAAAAAGGTCTACGAGGTGTACGAAACCACGCAGGTCTACATACTGTAAAAAGTAAAAAGCCGGACGGTTCAGCCGTCCGGCTTTTCAATTTTGTCGAGGATTTTCTTGTCCTGTTTGTCGCGCGGGGTGAACTGCGCATATAGGTCGGGACGATCCGCTTTGGTGCGGCGCAGGCTCATTTCCCGCCGCCACGCTTCGATGTTGGCATGATGGCCGGAGAGCAGCACCTCAGGCACCGCGCGGCCGCGCCAGTTCTCCGGACGGGTGTACTGTGGGTGCTCGAGCAGTCCGTCCCAGTGGCTTTCGGCGGTGAACGCTTCTTCGTCGGGCAGCACGCCCGGCACCATGCGGCATACGGCATCGGCAACCGCCATAGCGGGGATTTCGCCGCCGGTCAGCACAAAGTCACCGATCGAGATTTCCTCATCGACACAAGCGTCGATGAACCGCTGGTCGATGCCCTCGTAATGCCCGCAAACCAGAATGATGTGCTCCCGTGCAAGCAGTTCGCGCGCTTTGGCTTGGTCAAACGGCCGTCCCTGCGCGGAAAGGAACACCGTGTGCACATGCTCGCCCGCGCACAGCGCTTCGTGGCACAGATAGAGCGGCTCGGCCAGCATCACCTGTCCGCGTCCGCCGCCGTAGGGCGCGTCATCCGCCTTGTGGTGCTTGTCGAGCGCATAGTCGCGGATGTTGGCCGCGCGGACCTCGACCAATCCCTTTTCCTGTGCGCGGCCGATGATACTTTCCCGCATGACCGCGTCGATCATCTCGGGAAACAGCGTCATAATGTCGATCTTCATTCTAGCAAGCCCTCGATGCTTTCGATATAGATGATGCCTGCCTGCATGTCGATCTCCTGCAAAAAGGGCTTGGCAGCCGGTACATAGACCAGACGGCCCTCTGTGGTCTTGATCTCATACATATCGTGCGCCGGATTGGTGGTCAGCACGTCGCGCAGCTTGCCGACGTCGCTGTTTGTGCGGCGGTCGTGCACGGTAAAGCCCAGAATGTCCTGAATGAACACCAGATCTTCGGGCAGGTCTACGTCGTCGCGGTCAAGATGCAGCACGCGGCCGCGCAGTGTTTCTGCCGCTTCGACCGTGTCCACGCCTTTCAGGTGCATCAGCACCACGTTTTTGTGCACCTGCGCCTTTTCGACCGTCACGGGCGTTTGTTCATCCAGATACAGCGTGTCGAAGTCGCACAGCACTTCGGGGCTGTCGCACCAGCTCTGCACCTTCAGGTCGCCGCGCACGCCGTGCGTGCCGACGATCTTGCCGGCCTCTAAAAATTGTTTTGGCATATTGGCTCCTCCGTCTCTAGGGGGATGGCGCGCAACTGCGCGCAGATAACAAAAAATCGCCGCGCTGCGGCGATTTTTATACGGCGTTCTTCGCCGGAAACCGGGTTCCCGTCGACTCAGTCGAGGATATCGACTGTAACACGCTTGTTTTCGCGATTGCCTGCCGCTTTCATGAGTGTGCGGATTTCCTTTGCGATGCGGCCGTGACGACCGATGACGCGGCCCATGTCCCCAGGCGCTACGCGCAGGGAAAAGGTGACATTATCGCCGTCGATCTCCTCGGTGATGGCAATCGCATCCGGCTCGGAAACCAGATTTTTGACAATATAGGTCAATAACTCTTTCATTTCGTTAGCCTCACTCAATTCAGCACACCGGCCTTCTTCAGGATGCCGCGGACCGTATCGGTCGGCTGAGCGCCCTTCTTGATCCACTCCTGAGCGCGGTCAGCGTCAACATTGACGGTAGCCGGGTCGGTCAGCGGGTTGTAGGTGCCGATCTCTTCGATGAAGCGGCCGTCACGCGGGTAACGGGAGTCAGCGACAACGATGCGGTAGAACGGAGCCTTCTTCGCGCCCAGACGGCGCAGTCTGATCTTTACCATGGATGATTCACCTCCTCTGAAATAGAAATTGATCTATTGTAAATTTCTTTACAAACCATTTAGGGGTCAGAACGGCAGTTTCAGGCCGCCAAGACCGGGAAAACCGCGGCGCTTTTTGCCTTTGCCGCCGCGGGCAAGGCCGGAAAGCTGCTTGGTCATCTTCTGCATGGCCTCAAACTGCTTGAGCAGCTTGTTGACCTGCTCGATCGACAGGCCGCAGCCCGCCGCGATGCGCTTTTTGCGCGAGAAATTGATGATGGAGGGGTTATCCCGCTCCTTGGGTGTCATGGATTGGATGATGGCTTCGGTGTGCGCCATCTGCTTTTCGTCGATTTTTGCACCGGCGAGGGCTTTTGCGTCCACACCCGGCAACATGCCGAGCATTTCTTCCATCGAACCCATGTTCTTCATCTGTTGGATCTGCTGATAAAAGTCGGTCAGCGTCAGCTTGCCGGCCATCATCTTCTTTGCGGTTTCAGCGGCCTGCTTCTGGTCGAAAGACTCCTGCGCCTTTTCGATCAGGGTCAGCACGTCGCCCATGCCGAGGATGCGGCTTGCCATACGGTCGGGATGGAACGGCTCGATGTTGTCGAGCTTTTCGCCCGTGCCGATGAACTTGATCGGCTTGCCGGTGACCGCCTTGACCGAGAGGGCTGCGCCGCCGCGGGCGTCGCCGTCCATCTTACTCATCAGTACGCCGTCGATGCCGAGTGCCTCATTAAAGGTCTGCGCGACAGTGACCGCGTCCTGACCGGTCATTGCGTCAACGACCAGAATGATCTCAGTGGGTTTGACTTCCGCCTTGATGGTTTTCAGCTCGTCCATCAGCTTTTCGTCGATGTGCAGACGGCCTGCGGTGTCAAGGAACACCAAATCGAAGCCGTTTTTGCGGGCGTAGTCCACGCCGTGCTTTGCGATCTCGACCGGATCGCCCTGCCCCTCGTCGAACACCGGAATGTCCAGTTGACGACCAACGACCTTTAACTGGTCGATTGCCGCGGGACGGTATACGTCACACGCGACGAGCAGCGGACGCCGCTGCTGCTGCTTGCGCAGGAGCGCGGCAAGCTTAGCGCAGTTGGTGGTCTTGCCCGCGCCCTGCAAGCCTGCCATCATGACGATGGTGGGCGGGTTGGGCGAGATGGTCAGACGGGTGGTCTGGCCGCCAAGCAGCGCAATCAGCTCTTCGTTTACAATTTTGATGACCTGCTGGGTCGGGGACAGGCTTTCGAGGATCTCCGCGTCGGTCGCCTTTTCAGTGACCGCCTTGATGAAGTCCTTGGCAACCTTGAAGTTGACGTCAGCTTCGAGGAGCGCCATGCGGATCTCACGCATTGCCTCCTTGATATCGGCCTCGGTCAGCCGTCCTTTGCTGCGCAGGTGCTTGAATGCGGATGAAATTTTTTCGGTAAGGCCTTCAAATGCCATATTAAGCCTCCTGCCTGAGCTGTTCGAGCAGCACCGTCATGCGGGAGAGGATATCCTCCGCTTCGCGGCTGTGCAGTTTGTCGGCGTTGAGCGCGGAAAGCGCTGTGACCTGCTGTGTAAGCTCCTCCGCGCACCGTTCGGTGCCGCCATAACGGGCGACCAGACCGAGCTTTTCCTCCATCTCGCGCAGCGCGTGTTCCGCGCGCTTGATGCTGTCGCGCACCCCCTGACGGGTGATGCCCGCATGTTCGGCGATCTCGGCCAGCGAAAGGTCTTCATTATAATACAGGTCGAACAGCTCGCGCTGTTTTTCCGTGAGCGTCTCGCCGTAAAAGTCGAACAGCAGGCTCATTTCGAGCGGTTTGCCTTTCATCGGCGGGCCTCCCTGAATAGTGTAAAGTGTTTCGCCTTTACATCGAACGTGACTATTCTACCGTATAATTGCCGCGGTGTCAAGGGAAAAATAGCGGAGAAAACGGATTTTGTTCACATAATCTTCGTTTGCGTCATACTCTCAATGATGCTATAATAATGTCCATGGAAAAATCTTTCCGGAAATGAGGGAAAACATGCAACAAGTGACGCGGAAAAAGCTGGCCGCGGGGGTGAACCTCACCTGCGTGACCACGCCGAAATTCAAGCGTGCGGTTTTGCGGGCGGTGCTGCTGCTGCCGCTGGGCGGGCCGGATGCGGCGCTGCGCGCCTGTCTGCCGCATGTGCTGCGGCGCGGGACTAAGCGTTTGCCCGATCTGCGCGCGATCGGCGCAGAGCTGGACGAGCTGTACGGCGCGCGCATCGAAGCGGTTGTGCGTAAAGAAGGGGAGCATTTGGCAGTGGGCTTTTTGTCCGACTGCATTGACGAAAGCTGCGCGCCGGGCGCGAATGGCCTGACCGCGGGCGTGATTCGTCTGTTGGCTGAACTGCTGTGCGACCCGTACACGCAGGAGGGCGTATTCTGCCCGGATTACACAGCGGGCGAGCGCGAAAACCTGATTGACCGCATTGCGGCGCTGAAAAACGACCCGCGCTCGTGGGCGCCGATGCGCTTGACGCAGCTGATGTGTGCGGACGAGCCATATGGCCAGCCGGTGTACGGCACCAAAGAGCAGGCGGAGAAAATCACCGAGCGAAAGCTGTATGCAGCTTACTGCCGCGCGCTGGAGGAAGCACAGCTCGAGCTGTTCTACTGCGGGCCGCTTGCGCCCGAAACGGTTGGACGGCTGTTCGCGGAAACGCCGCTGGCGCAGGAACGCACCGGTGCGGGCGTGCTGTCCGCGACCCGTGTGCTGGCGCAGCCCGCAGGGGCGGCGCGTGAGATCGTCGAGGAGGAAGCGGTCACACAGGGCAAACTTTCGATCGGCTTCCGCACGGGCGGGGCGAGCCTGACCGGCGGGGACGCGGCGGCGTATTGGATGTTCCAGACGCTGTACGGCGGCTCGACCAGTTCCAAGCTGTTTTTGAACGTGCGCGAAAAGCAGTCGCTCTGCTATTATGCAAGCGCGCAGTTTATCGCGCCCAAGGGCATTATGATGGTGAACTCCGGCATCGAAAACAATAAGTTTACAGTCGCGCGGGATGAGATCCTGCGCCAGCTGGACGCTTGCCGCGAAGGGGACATCACGGACGCGGAGATCGACGGCGCACGCCGCACGCTGACCACCAACTGGGGCGCGATGCTGGACGATCCGCTGACGCTCGAACGCTATTGGCTCGGACAGGCCGCCGCCGGTACGATGGTGTCGGCAGAGGAGCGCATTGCACAGGTACAGGCGGTTGACCGCGCGCGCATTGTTGCTGCGGCGCAGGCGACCGCACTCGACACGGTATACTTTATGAAGGGGGCGGCGCAATGAGTAAGGTTTGGACCGCCCTGCGCGAGCGCGCAGAGGAGCGCGCGCTGGAAAACGGTTTGCGTGTATGCTATCTGCCCAAAGAGGGCTTCGGTAAGACGTTTGCAATCCTCGCAACCAATTTTGGTTCAGTTGATGCGTCCTTTACGCTGGAAGGGACGCGCTATGATACGCCAGCGGGTGTGGCGCATTTTCTCGAGCATAAGATGTTCGAGGACGAGGACGGCAATGCGCTGCAAAAGTTTGCGCGCACAGGCGCAAGTCCCAATGCGTTCACCAGCCACACGATGACGGCTTATCACTTTTCCTGCACCGAGCGCTTTGAGGAAAACCTCGAAATCCTGCTCAAATTCGTGTTTACGCCGTATTTCACCGAGGAAAATGTCGCCAAGGAGCGCGGCATCATCGGGCAGGAAATCGGCATGATGGACGATACGCCGGGGTGGCAGCTGTTCTGCGGCGCGCTCCAGGGGATGTACCGCAATCATCCGGTGCGCGTGCCGATCGCGGGCAGCGTGGAGAGCATCGCGCGCATCACACCTGAGGTGCTTTACACCTGCCACCGCGCGTTTTACAGCCCGAAAAACATGGTGCTGATCGTCTGCGGCACGGTGGATTTTGACGAAGTCTGCCGCATGGCGGCGCAGTATTCGCCGGTGGACGCGCCCGAGATCGGGGAGCGGCATTATGGCGAGCGCCGCGATGCGGTCAGCGAGCTGACGGTCACGCGGAAGATGCCGGTGTCGCGGCCGCAGTTCATGCTGGGCTTTAAGGATATCCCGCTGGAAGCGGGCGAGAGCCGTCTGCGCCGCACGCTGCTGGGCGAGTTGGCAGTGCGCATCCTGTGCGGCGACACTGCGCCGCTGTATGCCGAGCTGTACGAAAAGCGGCTGATCGGCCGTGATTTTGATACGGATTATATGCTCATTCCGGAGGGGGCGATGGCGCTGCTCGGCGGCGAGAGCCGCGATCCGGAAGCCGCCCGCGCAGCAATCGAGGGTGAAACCGCGCGTCTGGCGCGCGAAGGCGTAGAAAAATCGCTATTTGACCGCATGAAAAAAGCAATGTACGGCCTGTATCTGCGTGTGCTGGACGTACCGGAGGCGTATGCGCGGCAGGAAGCAACCGCTCTGTTTGCGGGGGAGCATTACGCGGATTTCGCTGCCCTGTTTGACACCATCGCACCGCAGGATGTGCAGGCGGTATTCGCGCGCTGGGCGCAGCGCGACCGATCTTCCATGTCGGTCGTTTTGCCTCAATAAAGATTTCGACAGCAAAGGAAGCAAACATCATGGAACATGCAATCTCTTTCCCGGCGCTCGGGCTGGATTTTCAGATCAACCGCGTCGCGGCTAATATTTTCGGTAAGGATATCTACTGGTACGGCATCATCATCTGTATCGGCTTTGTGCTGGCGGCGCTGTATGTGAACGCCCGTGTCAAGGAATTCGGCGCAACTTCGGATAATCTCATGGATTGTCTGATTATCTGCGTGCCGGTTGGCATCATCTGCGCACGCATTTATTATGTTATCTTTGAGTGGGACTACTACAGCCAGCACCCGAACGAGATCATCGCAGTCTGGAACGGCGGCATTGCCATTTACGGCGCGGTGATTGGCGTAGTGATCGCGCTGTATATTTACAGCCGCGTCAAAAAGCTCTCGTTTGTCAGCTTGTGCGATCTGGCGGCCTTTGGACTACTGATCGGCCAGTGTATCGGCCGCTGGGGCAACTTTGTCAATGCGGAAGCGTACGGTGGCCCGACCGACCTGCCTTGGGGCATGTCGATCGACGGTGCGGCGGCGGTGCATCCCACCTTTTTGTATGAATCGGTCTGGAATCTGGTGGGCTTCATTGCGCTGCATTTCTACTCAAAAAAGCGCAAATTCCCGGGCGAGATGGCGCTGCTGTATGTCGCGTGGTACGGCCTTGGCCGCGCGTGGATCGAGGGGCTGCGCACGGACAGCCTGTATATCGGCACGCTGCGCGTTTCGCAGGTGCTGGCTGCAATCAGCTGCATTGTGGCGGTCGCGCTGCTGGTGCGCAAGTACAACCGCCTGAAGGTTGCCAAGGCGTTTTATGTGCCGTCTCAGGCGGAACCAGTGCAGGACGCGTCCGCTGCGCAGGCGGAAAAAACTGCAACAGCAGAGACGACTGCGAATAAAGGGGAAAACGTGGCAGCCAAGCCCGAACAACAGACAGAAAATGAAGGGGGAACTCAATCGTGAGTGCAGTAAGAATGGACGGTAAGGCGCTGTCGGCCAAGGTGCGCGGCAGCATTCTGGAGGAGACCGAGGCGCTGAAAAAGCAAGGCATCACGCCCGGTCTCGCGGTCATCATCGTGGGCAATGATCCGGCGAGCGAAATCTATGTCCGCAATAAGGAAAAGGCGTGTGCGGAGTGTGGCATTTACAGCGAAAAGTACGCGCTGCCTGCGGAAACGACGCAGGAAGAACTGCTCGGCCTGATCGCGCAGCTCAACGAAAGCCCGCAGATTTCGGGCATCCTGTGTCAGATGCCTGTGCCGAAGCACATTTCCGAGCAGGCAGTCATTGACGCGATCGACCCGAAAAAGGATGTCGATGCGTTTCATCCGGTCAATGTCGGCAAAATCATGACCGGTGACTTCGATTTTGTGCCGTGCACGCCCGCAGGCGTGATGGAGCTGCTCGACGAGTACGGCATCGACCCCAAGGGCAAGGAATGCGTGGTCATTGGCCGGTCGAACATTGTCGGCAAGCCGATGAGCATGTTGCTGCTGCACCATCACGGCACGGTGACCATCTGCCACAGCCGCACGCAGGATCTTGCGGCAGTTTGCCGCCGTGCGGACATTCTGGTCGCAGCGATCGGCAAGGCGGGCTTTATTACGCCCGATATGGTCAAGGAAGGCGCGGTCGTTATCGACGTGGGCATCAACCGCAACGCTGAGGGCAAGGTTTGCGGCGACGTTGATCCCGCAGTGGCGGAAAAGGCATCCTTTATGACGCCTGTACCCGGCGGCGCAGGCCCCATGACCATCACCATGCTGATGAAAAACACGCTCAAGGCTGCAAAGCTGCAAAACCGCGCATAAACTGCGCTGCTTTTGCACGGAAAAGATTGACCTTTTTTGATAGCGCCATTATAATAAAAGTAATAAGACTGCCGGAACACCTCCGGCGCGGACGGCAGGGAGGAAAAAACAATGGATATGAAAAAGCTGGCTGGCGACAAGGCCGCTACATATGTGAAAGACGGTATGGTCGTTGGTCTGGGCACCGGCTCGACTGCTTATCATATGGTCAATGCCGTGGGCGAAATGGTTAAGAACGGCCTGAAGATTCAGGCGATCCCGACCTCCAAGGCGACGGAAGCGCAGGCGCGTGAGCTGGGCATTCCGCTGCTGACGATTGATGAAGTCGATCATGTGGATATCTCGATTGACGGCGTCGATGAGATCGACCCGCAGTTTAACGCCATCAAGGGCGGCGGCGGCGCGCTGTACCGCGAAAAGGTTGTGGCGACGCTGGCCAAGGAAGTCATCTGGATTATGGATGAAAGCAAGCTGGTCGACAAGATCGGCGCGTTCCATCTGCCGGTTGAGATCGCACAGTATGGCTCCAAGCAGGCGATGGCCAAAATGGCGGAGTATGGTTTTAATCCTGTGCTGCGTGTGCGCGACGGCAAGACCTTTGTCACCGATAACGGCAACTTCATTGCCGATCTGCACCTTGGCGCGGGCTTTGATATTCAGGACGTTTACAGCAAGCTGACCGGCATGCTCGGCGTGCTGGAGCACGGTCTGTTCCTGAATATGTGCAAACGGATGATCGTGGGCTGCGCTTCGGGCGAGGTCAAGGTCATCGAGAACCCCACAAAGTGATGAGCGATAGAAGATCATCCGGACACCGGATCGGAGACCGCATTGCAGGTGCTCCCATGGAACGGACTGCGGAACGCCGCCGTTCGTCCGCAAAGCCGATCAAGCTCAACTACCGTATGCTGCTTTGCATTGCGGTGCTGGTATTTTTCCTGTTGGCGCTGCTGTTTTTCATTCTGTTTTTGTCGCGCGGCGGCAAAATTGACGAACTGAATAAGCAGATTGAAACATTAAACGGCGAAAAGAACACGCTGTCTGCGCAGGTGAATACCCTGACACAGGATAACCAGACCATGCTTGCTGGGCTGACGGCTGCTTTGCCCGACCCGACAACGGCGCAGACTGAGGACTTGAACGCCTTGATCCCGCAGCTGACCGAGGGTGTGTATGTGGTGCGCAGCACCGGTTCGCAGTACCAGTATCTGAGTGTGCCCGCTGGGTATTTACAGGACAAGCTGACCGCTTACCGTGACAACGCGGAAGGGTATACCGTGGTGGAGGGGGATGCGCCCGCCTGCACCTGCTGGGTGCTGTTCTCTGACCGCGTGATTGGTCTGGCAGAGGGCGACAAGGGCTTTGTCAGCATGGATCGCGCCGCCACCGGCAGCGCAACCACCGTGCCGAGCGGTATGTATGCCTTTGTAGCGAGTTTCTTTGCATAAAAAGCAAAAAATGTGCGGCAGGACTTGACATAGTCCTGCCGCTTGTGTTATGCTACTAAAAGCCGCATTGTGCATTGGCTTTTGTTAAGTGCGCCCGATTCCCGGTCGCCGCCGTGCCAAGCGTGACTCTACAACGAAAGAGAGGGAAAACCAACATGTATGCCATTTTGAAAACTGGCGGCAAGCAGTACAAGGTATCTGAGGGCGACGTGATCTACGTGGAGAAGCTCGGCGTAGAGGACGGCGCGACCGTTACGTTTGAGGAGGTTCTGGCCGTAGGCGAGGGCGACTCGCTGACCGTCGGCGCTCCTTACGTTTCCGGCGCTGCTGTAACCGGCACGGTTGAGAAGACCGGCAAGGGCAAGAAGATCAACATCTTCAAGATGAAGCCCAAGAAGGGTTACCGCAAGCGTCAGGGCCATCGTCAGCCGTACACCAAGGTGACCATCGCGTCCATCAAGGCGTAAGGCAGTGACGAAGGTCACATTTTCGTCGCGGGGGGACAAACTCCTTTCGGTGGATATCCTCGGTCACGCGGGCTACGCGGACGAGGGAGAGGACATCGTTTGCGCGGCGATTTCCAGCGCGGTCATGTTAACTCATGCTTTGCTGTTTGACGTACAGCGCATCCCGGTCGATACGTTGATCGAGGATGACGGCGCGCATATCCGCATCACCTTGCCCCAAGGCGCAGAGATGGAACGCGGACAGGACGCGCTTGCAGCGCTTCGGCTGCATTTTACCGAGCTGGAACAGAATTATTCGGAATTTTTGAGCGTAATGGAGGTGCACACAGATGCTGAAGATTAGCTTACAGTTTTTCGCTCATAAAAAGGGCGTAGGTTCGACCAAGAACGGCCGTGACTCCGAGGCAAAGCGCCTTGGCGTGAAGCGTGCGGACGGCCAGACCGTTCCGGCGGGCAACATCCTCGTCCGTCAGCGCGGCACGAAGATCCATCCGGGTCTGAACGTAGGCCGCGGTAAGGACGACACTCTGTTTGCAAAGGTTGAGGGCGTTGTTCGTTTCGAGCGCCTGGGCAAGGACCGCAAGCAAGTTTCCGTTTACCCGCAGTAAACAATTGAGTATTGACAAAATCCCAGACGGTTGTCTGGGATTTTGTTTTAACAACCGTATGAAAGGAGGATTTTCCTGTGTTTATTGATATTGCCAAAATTAAAATTGTGTCCGGCAAGGGCGGTGACGGCAAGGTCGGCTTCCACCGCGAAAAGTACGTTGCGTCCGGCGGACCGGACGGCGGCGACGGCGGCCGCGGCGGTTCGGTCATTTTCAAGGTGGACGATAACCTGTCCACGCTACTGGACTTCCGCTATAAGAAAAAATACGTTGCCGGTGCGGGCGAAAACGGCGGCAGCAAGCGCTGCAAGGGCAAGGATGGTGCGGATTTGATCATCCGCGTGCCGCGCGGCACGATCATCCGCGACCAGAAAACCGGACAGGTCATCAAGGACCTGTCGGACGATGAGCCGTTTGTCGCGGCCAAAGGCGGCAACGGCGGCTGGGGTAATACGCACTTTGCGACCCCGACCCGACAGGCGCCGCGCTTTGCCAAGCCCGGTCAGCCGGGCGTGGAGCGTGACATTATTTTAGAGCTCAAGCTGCTCGCTGACGTGGGTCTGGTCGGCTTCCCGAATGTCGGCAAATCGACGCTGCTGTCCATGGTGTCGGCGGCACGGCCCAAGATCGCAAACTACCACTTCACCACGCTGGTACCCAATCTGGGTGTGGTTTCGGTTGGCGAAGAGCAGTCTTTCGTCATGGCAGATATCCCCGGCATCATCGAGGGCGCGGCGGAGGGCGCGGGTCTGGGACATGACTTTTTGCGTCACATCGACCGCTGCCGCCTGCTGCTGCATCTGGTAGATGCGGCGGGCAGCGAGGGTCGCGATCCGCTGGACGATATCGAAAAAATCAACGCAGAACTGGCCGGTTACAGTGAATTTCTGGCCGCGCGTCCGCAGATCATCGTGGCCAATAAGGTCGACCTGCTGGGCGACGACCGTGAGCCGGTCGAAAAGCTGAAAAAGTATGCCGAAGAGCATGGCTTCCTGTTTGCGGAGCTGTCCGCAGCAACCAATCAGGGCGTGGCGGAGCTGATGCGCCTGACGTGGAACGAGTTGAAGGAGCTGCCGCCCGTGTTCGTGTACGAGCCGGAGTTCGTCGAAACGGTGGAGGACACCACGGGCGAGCGGGACTGGACGGTCGAAAAGGTGGACGACTATTATGTTGTCTCGGGCGCATGGGTGGACAAGATCATGGGCTCGGTCAACGTGGACGACTATGAATCCCGTCAGTATATGGACCGTATGCTCAAGAGTGCGGGCGTATACGACAAACTCGAGCAGATGGGTGTGCAGGAGGGCGACTTTGTCGTCATCGGCGATCTGGAATTTGAGTACGTTTATTGATTTTTTGCACCTTGTATGCGTCAGCGTGCAGGGTGCAAAATTATGCGCCAGAAAATTGTTAAATTTTCAACAATTTATGTCTTTACAATAAGGGTACTTTGCGGTATTCTGATAATAGGTATGGATATGCCCTATCGTAGGGGCAAAGTACCGCCCTGCATCCAAATGAACGACTTGAATACAAGGGGGATATGTAAACTATGAGAGGCGTAGAGACCCGCATTCAGGAGATCCGCCGTCGTATTTTCCGCGAGGTGGCCCGCATGGCTTACCACACGGAGTGGCCGACGGACAGGCGAATCGAAGCGCTCCCGTATGAAATCATTCCGGGCGAGGTCGGCAATTTCCGCAACGATATTTTCCTCGAGCGTGCGATTGTTGGCGAGCGTCTGCGTCTGGCGATGGGCCTGCCCTGCCGCAACGCGGCAGAGCATTCTCCGGTGTCGGACAACATTGAGGCGGCAACCCGCGAGGAAACCTATTACACGCCGCCGCTGGTCAACATCATCAAGTTTGCTTGCAACGCGTGCAAGGAAAATGAAATCATGGTCACCGACGGCTGTCAGGGCTGTTTGGCGCATCCGTGCGTAGAGGTCTGCCCCAAGGGTGCCATCACGCTGGACCGCTACAACGGCCGTTCGCACATCGATCAGGAAAAGTGCATCAAGTGCGGCCGCTGTGTGGACGTTTGCTCGTACAAGGCGATCATCCATCAGGTGCGTCCGTGTGCTGCGGCCTGCGGTGTGGACGCGATCCGCAGCGACAAGAACGGCAAGGCGGATATCGACTACGAAAAGTGCGTTTCCTGCGGCATGTGTCTGGTAAACTGCCCGTTCGGCGCGATTGCGGACAAGTCCCAGATCTTCCAGGTGATCCGTGCGATTCAGGCGGGCGAGCGCGTATATGCTGCTGTTGCGCCGGCGTTTGTCGGTCAGTTCGGCCCCAAGGTCACGCCGGGTAAGCTGCGTGCTGCGATGAAGCAGCTCGGCTTTGCCGATATTCTGGAAGTTGCAATCGGCGCAGACCTGTGCGCGGCACAGGAGGCAGACGACTTTGTCAAGGAAGTGCCGGAGAAGCTGCCGTATATGGGCACTTCGTGCTGCCCGGCATGGTCGGCAATGGCGAAAAAGATGTTCCCCGATCAGGCGGAGTGCATCTCGATGGCGCTGACCCCCATGACGCTGACCGCGCGCCTGATCAAGCATCATCATCCGGACGCAAAGGTCGCTTTCATCGGTCCCTGCGCGGCAAAGAAGCTGGAAGCAATGCGCAAGGATGTCCGCAGCGAAGTGGATTTTGTGCTGACCTTTGAGGAAATGACCGGTATTTTCGACGCGCGCCATGTCGATCTCGAGTCCCTGCCCGAAGATCCGCACGGCGTAAACGATGCCTCCACCGACGGCCGTAACTTTGCGGTTTCGGGCGGTGTCGCACAGGCAGTCGTTAACGTTATCAAGGAGAAGTATCCGGATCGAGAGATCAACGTGGTCAACGCCGAGGGTCTGCGCGAATGCCGCAAGATGCTGCAGGCAGCCAAGGCCGGCAAGTACAACGGCTATCTGCTCGAGGGTATGGCTTGCCCGGGCGGCTGTGTAGCAGGTGCAGGCACCATGCAGGCAATCAAGAAGTCGGCAGCGGTGGTTGGACTGTATGCCAAGCAGGCAGAGCACAAGACCGCGACCGGTACGGAGTATGTCAAGGAATTGGATAAGCTCGTCGACTAAAGCAAAATCAAAAAAGAACCGCCGGGAGGCGGTTCTTTTTTATGTCGTAATTGCGACTTTGATAACATTGTCACGCTTACCCTCAAACAGTGCATAGGCAGCATCGATTTCCGAAAGCGGGAAAATGTGTGTGATGAGTGGGGTGGTGTCCAGATCGCCCGCTGCAATCAGACGCAGGATTTCGGCGCAGTCGCAGCCATCCACGCCGCCGGTCTTAAAGGTCAGATTTTTGCCATACATATCGGGCAGCGGCAGCACCTGCGGTCGGTCGTACAACGCAACGATGGTGACGATTGCGTTGGGGCGCGCGCATTCCCATGCCAGCCGGAAACTGTCCTCTGTGCCCGCGACCTCGAGCACGACATCTGCGCCGCCGTGACCGCTGTTGTGCCGCACGAACTCCAGCGCATGTGCCGGTGAAACGGTCAGCACATCGGGATAGTGTTCCTGCACAAAGCGGCGTCGCACAGGGTCGCTTTCGCACACAATGATGCGGCGCGGACGGCGCAGCATGGTGCAAAGCAGCGTGCAGATGCCGGTCGGCCCTGCGCCGATGATGAACACAGTGTCGCTGGGTTTGATTTCCGAAATACGGGCGGCCCAGAAGCCGGTCGCAAGAATATCGCCTGTGAACAGCGCCTGACGGTCGGATACGCCGTCTGGAATACGGTTCAGACCCTGATCGGCATAGGGAACGCGGACGTACTCCGCCTGTCCGCCGTCGATGCGGCAGCCAAGCGCCCAGCCGCCGTCCGGGTCCTCACAGTTGTTGACAAAACCGTTCTGGCAGAAAAAGCAGTGTCCGCAAAAGGTCTCCACATTGACCGTGACCCGGTCGCCGGGCTTGACGGTCTGCACCGCCTCGCCTACCTGCTCGACCACGCCCACCATCTCATGCCCGACGGTGATGCCGGGAACGGCGCGCGGCACCGAGCCGTGCTTGATGTGCAGGTCGCTGGTGCAGATGCTGGACAGGGTGACACGAACGATCGCGTCGCGTACATCGCGCAGAACCGGTTTGGGTTTGTTGAGCAGGGCAAAGCGCCCCGGTTCTACATAGGTGTATGCAAGCATGCTTTTCTCCGCCCCTTTCCGATTGCATTTATTATAGAGCACGGCGCGAATAAAGTCAAATACAGGCGTATTTGAATAGAAGGAAAATATGTGTGCAGCTGACAGGATGCGGCTTTCGTGGTATAATGATGCAATCAAACAGAAAAGGAAGGATCAACATGCCGGATAGGATAACCGTACTTCATTTCAGCCCGACGGGCGGAACACGCCGCGCCGCGCTGCTGCTGGCACAGCACATTGCTTCAGAGGTGGAGGAAATCGACCTGACTCTGCCGCAGCTGCCAGAAAAAGAGTTTGCGCCGCAGGATGTGGTGCTGGTTGCCGGGCCGGTTTACGGCGGTCGGCTGCCCGCGCTGATGGTGGAGCGGCTGCGGCAGTTTGTAGGCGGCGGCGCGCGCGCCGTTTCCGCAGCCGTGTACGGTGGCCGTGCTTATGAGGATGCGCTAGTCGAGCTGGATGACCTGCTGGAAGCACAGGGCTTTTGCGTAACGGCAGGGACGGCGCTGCTGGCCGAGCACTCCATCGTTCGTGCGTTGGCGACCGATCGGCCGGATGCACAAGACGAAGCGCAGCTTTCCACATTCGGCGCACGCATTGCGGAAAAACTCGACAAGGGAGAGCAGAGCGTGCCGCAGGTACCGGGCGATCGACCATATCGGGAGTGGGCCGGGATGCCGGTTGTCCCCATGGCGGGTGATGCCTGCACGGGCTGCGGGACATGCGCCAAATCCTGTCCTGCGCAGGCGATTTCGCTAGAAAATCCGTCGCAAACCGATCAGACACGATGCATCACCTGTATGCGGTGTGTGGCAGTGTGCCCGGCAAAGGCGCGTGCGCTGCCAGCGCAGGTGCAGGGAATGTTGTCGCAGAAGCTTGCGCCATTTATGCAGAAGCGGCCGGAGAATGAACTGTATCTGTAATATGCAAACGAGGCTGACCCATGTCGGGTACAGCCTCGTTTGCTATAAGGAAGAGAGAATCATCCGCGCACCATGTTGCGGTAGCGGCCCAGCGCATCGTTCCAGCTGTTGTCGTGCGCAGCATCGCGATGATCGGGCAGAGAATAGGTTTCCTGCAGATATCTGCCGAGGAAAGCGGAAACCTTGACCGCACCGGCATAATTGAGGTGGTCGCCGCGGTCGCGTGTGTCGCGCGCCCAGTCGATCGGCACCTCCTTGGGCATGGTGTTCAGATCGAGATAGGTCAAATCGTTTTCCTTTGCAAATGCCGCAATGCTGTTGTGCCGTGCCTGATTCCAGTTGATGGTGCTCGGCGTGCTGACCAAAATCAGATCGGCATTTTTTTCCTGGCACAGCGCAAGCATATCTTGCAAACAGGATTCGTTGAGCGCGGGAATGGGGGTGGATGCGTCGGTCGGCACCATGTAGTTCTTGGTGCTTGCAGCGGCAACGGCCGGATTATAGCGGAAGCCCTTGAGGTCATCCGTCCAGGTGTATTCTACCGGACGGCCGAAGTCGTTGACCTTGAGCGATTTCCAGCGGTCGTGATAGCGCAGGATGGAAAACAGGTTTTTTGCGCGGGAAAGCAGGTAATCGTTCAGCTTACACGGACGGAAAATCGCATTGGTTTCCAGCACCACGACCGAAGGGCTTTGTCGTTCGAGCGCCTGTCGGAGATAGCGGTAAGAGTCGTAGAGCGGCTGGGCAGGCGTGCTGCACAGATAGGAGCGGAAACCGTGCTCTTCCCACATCTGCATGGGGGAGATCGAACTGTATGCTTCGCTGTCTCCTACCACCAGCACGTCGATGGAGTTTTCCTTTTCTCCCAGAATGCCGCTGGCCAGCATTTCGGCATCGTTGATGCCGAACGCCTTGTGGTTGTTCTTGGGCATGAACAGATAGGAGGCGGCTATCATGAGCGCGCACAGCAGCACCAGAAAGCAGGTGCTTTTGATAAGAAGCGCAATCTGTTTTTTCAAGTGGGACACACCTCCTTAAAATGCGGCATAAATCGGGTCAACAGGCACATAACCGACGCCATATGCGCCGAAAATGACCAGAAAGAAGAACGCAGCGTAGTAAACCGACCAGCGCAGCGCGACCGGACGGCTGGCGATCGTCTCGCGCAGGTGGATGCCGCGCTCCCGCAGGATGCCGACCAGCAGAACGATACCGACGGCGACAGCGACGATTACAAAGTCCATTTTGTCCATGCCGAGCGTCAGGAAGCTGCGGTCGAGGAAAGAGCCGAGCGTAAAATCGGTCACCATCGTGTGGAACATCGCCAGTCCCGCGCGCAGACCGTTGGCGCGGAAGAACAGTTCGCCCACACAGACCAGCAGCGCGGTGCGCACGATCTGGAGCACACGATAGGGCAGAGCGTTGCGGTCGATATGCAGCAGACCGGTCACGCGCTGCGCGAGCGGGTCAAATAGGCTGCCTGCAAGGATGAGCGCGAAGTGATACAGGCCGAAAAAGATGTAATGCCAGCCTGCGCCGTGCCACAGGCCGTTGCACAGCCACACGACACCCAGCGCGAATGAGCCGGAGAGCAGCGGGCCGTAATGGTTGCCCAGACGGCGGCGCGCCGCACCCGTCAGCTTTTTCAGCGGGCCGGACATGGACAGCGGATAAAAGACATAGTCCTTGAACCATGTGCCCAGTGTAATATGCCAGCGCATCCAGAACTCGGAAATGCTGCGGGAGAAAAACGGCTGACGGAAGTTTTCGGGCAGACGCACGCCGAAGATCTCGGCGCTGCCGATGACCACATCCATCGTGCCGGAGAAGTCCATGTAAAGCTGGCAGGTGTAGCACACCATTGCCAGTGCGATCACGCCGCCGTTGTACAGGGCGTAATCATTGAAAACGGTTTTGATGAGCAGGTTGAGACGGTCGGCAATGACGATTTTTTTAATCAGGCCGAACAAAATGCGCTGCATACCGAAGGTCAGGCCCTGCCAGGTGACCGGGCGGCCCTCCCATAGCTGCTGCGCGGTCTGCCCATAGCGGCAGATCGGCCCTTCCATGATCTGCGGGAAAAAGCCGAGGAAGAGTGCGAGACGCGCCAGATTGCGGTCGGCGCGGATCGTGCCGCGGTAGACATCGAGCAGATAGGAAAGGGCCTGCAGGGTATAAAATGAGATGCCGATGGGGAGCAAAAACGCGGGTACGGGCAGCGAAACCGGAAGACGCAGTGCGTGCAGCAGCGTATTGAGGTTGGTGCTGAAAAAAGCCGCGTATTTGAGTGTGATCAAGATGCCGACATGCAGGAGCGACGCAAACAGGAGGATACGCCGCTGCCGCCGCGTGAAGCGCTGCCGGATGGCTTTGCGTTCGGCTGGGGCGGCAGCGGCAAGACGATAGTCGCGATCCTGCTGTTCGGCAGAAAGCCAAAGGCCGAAATGGTGAATGGATACAGTAGAAAACAGCAGAAATACCAACAGCTTGCCGCTGACCGACCAGAAAAACACATAGCTTGCCGTCAGCAGCGCGACCCAGCGCAGACGCTGCGGCAGGATACGGTAAACGAGCACCGCCGCCGGCAGAAAAACGGCCAGATACAGCAGCGAGCAGTAGGATGTCATAGCTTAGCCTTCCTCCTGTAAACGGACGATCATATCCCACATATCCTCAGCGGAGTTAAAGTTCGCGGGGATGATCTCAACGGTCGGGATAGTGATGTCAAACGCTTCTTCCAACTCGGCGACCAACGCAAGAATAGTCAGCGAGTCCAGACAGTGCGAATCGATCAGCGTCCGGCAGGTGGCGTAATCCACGCCGGGTTGAAGTTCCTCCAGAATAGCAAGCAGTTGTTCCATAATGTTCCGTCCTTTCATATGTGGGTGAGTTGATTTCGTCGGTGGGCAGCGCGTCGCGCACGAGAAGCGAACGGCCGTCCGGCATCAGCAGCACGATGCGCGGCAGCGCACGGCTGAGGAAAAGGGAAATGCCTTCGGTCATGCAGTAGGCGCCGGTGTTCAAAAAGGCAAACAGGTCGCCGCATTTGAGGTCGGCCACCGGCAGCTGCTTGACCAGAATATCATTGACCGTGCAAAGCGAGCCGCACAGGTTCCACGGCTGTGCCTCGCCCAGACGGGGCGGATACAGCTTGTGGGGTGGCAGCTGCATCGCCATGCGCTGGCCATAATAGACCAGATGGTGAATGCCGCCATCCAGAATGGCGTAGTTCTGTCCCTTGTTGTGCTTGACATCGACCACACGGGTCAGGTAGGTGCCGCAGCTGGCGGCAATGCTGCGCCCAAGCTCGAGCGTGACATGCGCTTTGCAGCGCAGGTTGGTCAGCATAGCGGAGAAGCCTGCGAGAAATTCGGCTTCGTCAAAGCTTTCGGGCGAGAAATACTGCACCGGGAATCCGGGGCCGAATTCCAGCTCGTGCACGATAAAGCCCAGCTTTTCTGCGAGCGAGCAGGCGAAGTCATCCAGTGCGTCCAGCTCGCGCTGCAAGCGCTTGAGCGAAGCTTTCTGCGTGCCGGAAAAGTATTGCAGGCCGCGGATGCATACAAAGGGATGGTCGGAGCGGCTGCGGATGATCCGGATGATCTCTTCTTCTTCCAGCCCGAATTGGCTGCCGCTGGTCAAACGCAGCAGCACATGAATGGTGACGCGGTAACGTGCCGCCAGCTGGCTGAGCAGCGCAAACTGGCGGGCCGACTCGACCGTGAACAGGCGCGGGCCGGCTTTGTGCGCGATCATGCGCTCGATATCCGCCGGGGTTTTGTATACGCCCGAGATGACCTGCTCTTCGGCAGGGATATGCAGACGGCGGCAGATCGCGGCCTCGCCGGGGGAGCAGACTTCAAACCGTTCCACGATCCCGCACAGCTCGCGCAGCAAAAAGGGATTGGCTTTGATCGCATAGCACAAGCCGATACCGGTCGGCAGGCTGCGCCGCAGGAATGCTACACGCTCCCGCAGGGTCTTCACATCGAACACATACAGCGGCGAGCCGTATTGTGCGGTGAGCTTTTCCATTTGCAGTTCGGTCATACGATCTCCTTTCTTGCCATAGCAAGCAGTCGCTTGCGGTCGGTTTTGCCGTTTTCGGTCAGCGGCAGGCTGTCCAGCGGTTCCAGTGTGCGCGGCAGCATGAATACAGGTAGCTTTTGTGCCAGTGCGCTGCGTACCGCGGTTTTATCCGCTGTGCCGCTGTAGAAGCCGTGCAGCCGTTCCTTCTGCGCGTCGTATACGCAGCAGCAGCGGCTGACACCGTCGATTTCCTGCACCGCGCGTTCGATTTCTTCCAGTTCGATGCGGTGCCCCATGTGCTTGATTTGAAAATCCTTCCGGCCGAGGAAGTACAGCTCGCCCTTGTTGCTCCACCGCCCGAGGTCGCCCGTGCGGTAGATCGGCTGCAAATAGCGGCTGTGGCCGGGGTGTTGCATAAATGCGGCTTGCGTCTGTGCGGGATTGTTATAATACCCGAGCGCAAGCGCCGCGCCGCTGACACAGATTTCGCCCGCCTGATCCGGTGTGTTTATTTCCTGTCCCGCCTCGTCCAGCAGGAACACCCGCTCGTTCGGGAACGCTGTCCCGAGCGGGATGCCCGCTGTATAATCTCGACCACTCTCTATCCTATGGTACGTGCAGTTGCACGTGATCTCGGTGGGGCCGTACAGGTTGACGAAATCCGCGTGCGGCAAATGCTCCATCCAGCTTTTCAGGTGCTTGGGCGGCATCACTTCGCCGCTGAACAGCACCTTGTTTACGGTTTCCGGCGTGCGGTAGTCCAGTCCGTGGAAGGAGGACACCAGACACAGCGCGGAAACCGCCCAGATGAGCGTGGTGACCCGGTGCGTGCAGAGCGCATCCATCAGCGCGGACGGCTGGGAGAATAGCCGCCGCGGCAGCAGGACGAGCGTAGCACCGGTATATAGTGCGGAATAAATATCCTTGACCGAAACATCGAAGTCGAGCGGCGCCTGATTGCCGATGACATCGTCCGGACCGATCCGGAACAGTTCGGTAAAGATAGGGATGAAATCCAGCACGGAGCGGTGGCTGACGACCACGCCCTTAGGCGTTCCGGTCGAGCCGGAGGTAAAGTTGCAGTACAGCGGGTCGCAGTCGATTGCATTTGCGCGGATGCGCGCCAGCAGCGCGTCATCGGGCTGCGTTTGCAGCAGTTCTTCGACCAGCAGTATATGTCCCGCGCCGGGCAGCTGCGCGGCCAGCGCCGCGTGTTCCCGATCGGTCACGATGCAGGGGGCTTGCAGGACCGACAGGATCTGCGCCAGCCGCGGCTGCGGCAGCGCGGGAGAGAGCGGAACATAAAAGCAGCCTGCGTACGCCGCGCCGAAAAAGACATACAGTGCTTCGCGGCCCTTGTCCAGCAGCACCGGAACCGGTGCGGTGGGGGAGAAGTGCGCGGCGAGCGCAGTGCCGCAGCAGCGGCTATGTTCCAGCAGCGTGTCGAAACGGTCTGCACCGTTTTCGTCGATGACTGCGGTTTTGTTCGGCCGCGCGGCGGCGGTGTGCTCTAAAAGTTCCAGGATGTTGTTCATCATTACCTCATCTTTGCTTCGTGCCGGTTTTCGGCGGAATGGTTACTTTTTGTTGGTGGACGGCGTGGAAGCCGCCTTCTGGGAAGAAGTCGTCTGATTGGAGGACTTTGCAGACTTCTGGGATGCAGAGGACTTCTTCGCGCTCTTCTTTTTGGAAGATGCCGTGCCGCCGGACTGCTTGACGGCTGCCTTCTTCTTGGTGGAGGAGCTGGACTTGCTCTTGGTATCCGTGTTGGTCTTGCTTTGCGCAGTGTCCGTAGTGGTCTGCGTCTGAGTGGTTTCCTCCTGCGCATTACCGGCATCGGGCTTGTCCATGGAGCAGCCGGTCAGTGCGGGCAGCGCCATCAGCATAGCAAGGGAAATAGCGGCAACGCCTTTGGCGGTTTTATGATTCATTGTTTTCATGCATAAGGTCTCCTTTGAGGTTTGGTGAAGAGCGGTTGCTCTTGATGATGTTAAGATACTACGGCAGTATTTACACACCCTTTAGCAAACCTAAAAAAATCTAAAGAAAACAAAAAAACAGGACAGACCCGGCAAAGGTCTGTCCTGTGGAATGATAGTTGCTTTTATGGCGTCGGTTGCTTGGGCAGCGTCAGTTCAAATTCGGTGTGCCAGTCGTTATGCGGCGGACGTACCAGCCGGATGGAGCCGCCGTGCAGCTCGGCAACCTTTTTGACGATCGCCATGCCGAGCCCGGTACCGCCGCCCGAGGTTCTGGCGCGGTTGCTGGTGACGAACGGCTCAAATATGGTATCCGCCAGCTCGGGCGGAATGCCGACACCGGTATCCGCCACTGTCAGCTGTATAGCGTTGGAGGTATCTGTCAACCCGAGGAACAGCGTCGTTCCGGCGGGATTGTATTGCAGGGCGTTTCCGGTCAGGTTTTCGAGCAGCCGCCGGAGCAGGCGGGGATCGAAAGAGGCAGTGACCGGCGTGTCCGGCAAGCCGAGCGACAGGGTAAATCCGCGGGACTCGATTTCGGGATACTTTTCCGCCAGATAGCTTTTGCAGAATTCAGACAGGTCAGCGGTTTCGGCCTGCAAAACATAGTCCGGATGGTCGAGACGGACGTAGTCAAACAGGGAGTTCATCAGCACGGTGCTGTCCGAGGCTTTGCGGCAGATGGTTTCCAGATACTGCCGCTCTTTGTCGGGCGGCACCACGCCGTCAACCAGCGCCTGCGCATAGCCTTGAATGACGGTCAGCGGGGTTTTCAAATCGTGGGACAGGTCGGCCAACATTCGTTGTTTATCCTCGTTGGCGGCTTGCTTTTCTGCGCTGACCTGCTCCAGACGGTCAAGCAGATGGGTGAAGCTGTCGGTCACCTGCCGGAACTCGACAGGGAGCGCATCGGTGTTGACCTCTACCCGACGGCCCGCGGCGTAAGCAACGATTGCGTTGTGCAGCGGCAGGATGGCTCGGCGGATTTTCCGGCTGAACAAAATGGCCAGCAGAACGATCAGCACCAGAATGATCGGCAGGCAAAGCAGCGCCAGCCGATTGGCATTTCCCAGCACGCGCAGATAGGCGGATTCGGTGAAACGCGGGCTGACAAACACCAGCGTGCGCTCCTCGCCGGAGGTGGTGGCATAAACCGCTTTGCTGATTTCCCACTGACCCTGATAGATGCCTTGCAGCAGTTCAAACTCCCGATCGGACAGCTCCTCCAGCCAGGGGAACAGATCGCCTTGGACGATCTGGTAATTCTCGTCGACGATACAGTAATTTAGAAAATCCGTTTTGCCAGTGTCGTAGTTGTAATGATGCAGTGCGATATAGTAGTATTCTCCGCCCGGCATGTTGGGCATCTCCTGCACAGTATAGAACAGGTCGGAGTCGTATTCGTTGATCATCCATAGGTCGCTCGCGTGAAAATGCTCTTTGAATGCATTGTCCGAGGCGTAAAGCATACGGCTGTCCGCGTCAAACACCAGAAACGCGCAGCCGCGGAAGCGGCGCATGGGGATGGATGCGAAATCATCCTCTTCCAGCGCCTCATCATATTCCAGCATACTGGTGATGGAGGGGAAAGCATTGTCCAGCCGCATGGAAATCAGGGCATTGAGCGCGGCGTTGATCACAAACACAAGCAACGAGCAGACAATAAAATAGGTGATGCAGGTGCGCAAAAAGCTCTTGCCCAGAAGAAGTTTATTGGTCTTCAATTTTGTAGCCCAACCCCCTGACTGTTTTGATATACCGCGGATTGGCCGGATCGTGCTCAATTTTGGCGCGCAGATTGGAGATATGTACCATCATGGTGCTGTCATCGCTTTCGTAAAAAGTGCCGCCCACGCATTCATACAGCTGGGCACGGGTGAATACCCGACCGGGACAGCGCATCATTTCCGCGATGATCTTCAGCTCGGTGGAGGTCAGCGGAACGGTCAGACCGTTTTTGCGCAGCACAAATTTGTCCGTGTCCAGCTCGAGCTCGCCCACGGACAGCACGCGCGGCGCAGCCGCGGGCGCGCTGTCAGCGCCCAGCTGATAGTATCGGCGCAGCGCCGATTTGACATAGGCCACCACCTCGAGCGCGTTGAACGGCTTGGTGATATAGGCGTCCGCGCCGATGTTCAGCCCGAGCACCTTGTCCGTATCCATGCTTTTTGCCGACAGGATGATAATGGGCAGGTTGCTGAATTCGCGCACGCGCTGGATCAGTTCATAGCCGTTCAGGCCGGGCATCATAATATCCACCAGCGCCAGCGAGACCCCACCCGCGCGGATCAGTTCGAGCGCCGCGGCGCCGTCCGTCACGGACTGCACGGAAAATTCGCTGCCCAGATACAGGGTCAGCAGTTCGATGATGTCGCGGTCGTCCTCTGCGATCAGAATGTTGTATTTCAAAATTCTCTCTCCGTTTCGCCGCCCGACGGATGGTTCCATCGGAAAATCCTTTTATTGACAGGCACATTACGTACTTTTTCTAATACTACTATAATCTGTTGCCATTGGCAATAGCGATCGCGGGAAAAGGATTGACAGAGTCTTTCGGCAGGGCTTAAGATGAATACAGGAAAGAAAGGATGTATGGGAAATGAGGAAATCGTATGAAATAGACATGACGCACGGGCCGCTGCTCAGTCGGCTGCTGCTGTTTGCGCTGCCGCTGATTTGTTCGGGCGTGCTGCAGCTGCTGTTTAATGCAGCGGATATCGTTGTGGTCGGTCGGTTTGCGGGCAGCCATGCAATGGCTGCGGTTGGCGCTACCAGCTCATTGATCAGCTTGCTGGTCAATTTTTTTATTGGTATTTCAGTCGGAGCAAATGTGCTGGTGGCGCGCTTTTGCGGGGCAAACGACTTTGACGATGCGCAGGAAACCGTGCAGACCGCGTTGATCACTGCGGTCGCAGGCGGCGTGATTCTTGTCGTGTTGGGTATCTGTTTGGCACGGCCCATGCTGGAATGGATGGCGACCCCGCCCGAGGTGCTCGATCAGGCCGTTTTGTACATGCGTATCTATTTTATCGGTATGCCGGCGACCATGTTATACAACTTCGGCGCGGCGATCCTGCGCGCGGTGGGCGATACCCGGCGGCCGCTGTATTTTCTGTTGCTGAGCGGCGTGGTGAATGTGATTTGCAATCTGTTCTTCGTCATTGTGCTGCACATGGGCGTGGCAGGCGTTGCGACGGCGACCGTCATCGCGCAGGTGATTTCCGCAACGCTGATCGTGCTGTGTCTGATGCGGGTGGACGGCATGTGCAACGTCAACCTCAAGCGGATGCACTTTCATGGGGACAAGTTCGCCCGCATCATGCAGGTCGGTTTGCCGGCAGGCCTGCAAAGCGTGATTTTCAATATCTCCAACGTGCTGATCCAGTCGTCGATCAACTCGTTTGGCGCAATCGTGGTTGCGGGCAACACCGCAGCCAGCAATATTGAGGGTTTTGTTTACACCTCGATGAATGCCCTGTATCAGACTTCGCTCAGCTTCACCAGCCAGAATCTCGGCGCAAAGCAGTATCACCGGATCGACAAGGTGCTGGTGCGCTGCTTATTCATGGTCGTATTGATCGGCGTGGTGATGGGCAACGGCGTGCATCTGCTGGGGCAAAGCCTGTTGGGCATCTATTCGACCGATACTGAGGTCATTTCCTATGGCATGATGCGTTTGGGCGTGGTAAGCGTTACGTATTTCCTGTGCGGCATGATGGATGTGGTTGCGGGCAGCGTGCGCGGACTAGGATACTCTATTTTGCCGATGCTGGTATCGCTGGCAGGTGCTTGCCTGTTCCGCATCGTCTGGATCTTCACCGTTTTCCAGTGGCAGCACACGCTGTTCTGTCTGTATGTATCCTATCCGATCTCGTGGGCGCTCACCATCTGCGCGCATCTGGTGTGCTATTTTGTGGTGCGGCGGCGTGTGTTCCCAAAGGAAGGAATGCAAAACGCTTGATTTTTGCTTGTGGGGAAAGCGCGCAAACCTTGTGGTCTGCGCGCTTTTTGTATGCATTTTTCAATCTGTATGTGCTCGCGCCTGTTCAAAGTGCCCAAATCTCTGGCAAAGAGCAAAAAAAGCTGTGCAAGCAACAGGGTCTGTGCTATAATGTGTCGTGAACTGTCTTGACAGTATACTTGACAGAGTGGAAACGCGGCAAAGAAGGGGTAACATGGACAAGATAAAGCAATTTCTCAAACGCAAGGATATCGTGATTTCGGTCAAACGGTATGGCATTGACGCGCTCGGCGCAATGGCACAGGGCTTATTCTGCTCGCTGCTGATCGGCACGATCATCGACACGGTAGGTAAGCAACTGGGCATCCCGTTTCTGACTATGCCGGTTGCGACAATCAATGAGGTATCTTACACTGTCGGCGGACTGGCTTCCGCGATGAGCGGCCCTGCCATGGCGGTGGCGATCGGTTATGCGCTGCACTGTCCGCCGCTGGTGCTGTTTTCGCTCATCAGCGTGGGCTTTGCGTCCAATGCGCTGGGCGGCGCGGGAGGACCGCTCGCGGTGTTGTTCGTGGCGATCATCGCAGCAGAGCTGGGCAAAGCGGTCGCAGGGGAAACCCGCATTGATATTCTGGTCACGCCGCTGGTGACCATTGGCGTGGGTGTGGCGCTGGCTGCATGGTGGGCGCCTGCACTGGGTGCGGCGGCGATGCAGGTGGGCAACCTTATCATGTGGGCGACCAATTTGCAGCCGTTCCTGATGGGTATTTTGGTGTCCGTGCTGGTTGGCATAGCGCTGACGCTGCCGATTTCCTCCGCAGCAATCTGCGCGGCGCTCGGGTTGACCGGTCTAGCAGGCGGCGCGGCGGTTGCGGGCTGCTGCGCGCAGATGGTCGGCTTTGCGGTCATGTCCTTTCCGGAAAACCGCTGGGGCGGTCTGGTGTCGCAGGGCATCGGTACATCCATGCTGCAAATGGGCAACATCGTGAGAAATCCGCGCATCTGGATCGCGCCCATCCTGACTTCCGCGATCACCGGGCCGATTGCCACCTGTCTGTTCCGGTTGGAGATGAACGGTCCTCCGGTGTCCTCGGGTATGGGCACCTGCGGACTGGTTGGACAGATCGGCGTGTATACCGGCTGGCTGGATGATGTAGCTGCGGGGGTCAAAGCGGCAGTCACGACACAAGACTGGATCGGCTTGCTGCTGGTTTCGTTCGTATTGCCTGCGGTACTGTGCCCGCTCATCAATCTGGCGCTGCGCCGCATCGGCTGGGTCAAAGATGGCGACATGACACTGCAATAATTAAAGCGAAAAACGTGCTGCACTACTGTGCAGCACGTCTTTTTATGATGAAAAGGATTTGCTTTGATCGTGCAGGCGGGAAAGCTCCTGATTGAGCAAGTCCACCTCATGCCGGAGGCTGCGCACTTCCCAGGAACGATTGGACAGCGCGTAGTTGAGACTGTTGATCTTTTCGTTTAATACCTCGATCTGGTCCTGCGCGCGCACCAATTCCTGCAGTTTGTTTTTCAAATTGCTTTCGGTGTCCATCAATTGCTGTTCGAGCGCGCGTTTGTCCGCATCGCGCGCGCTGCTTTGCGGATGATAATCATAGAACGCGACCAAATAATACCAACGATTCTCCACTAAAATGCCAGTCATGCGCATATACATGGTGCGGTTGGTTTCGTTTAAGCGGATCAGCGTCTGGTTGACCCGTTTGGGGTCTGCAGCTGCTTGCAGGCGGTGGGCGGAAAGCTGGATGCGCTGCATCAAATCGCCGCTGACGTGATCGGCCAGACGACCGGAATAGCCCTGTTGATCCAGATGGAACCGGTGGAAAATATCTTCTCCCGCGAAAATAATGCGGAAATTTTCATCAATCAGGAGGGCGTTCGGATAGTGGACAATGAAAAACTGCTGTAGGATGCGCTGAATCGGAACACCGAGCGGATAGCCGTTCGACTGATGAGCAGACACCGGACAGGAATCATATTCCCAAGTGTACATCTCATCCTCATCGTCCAGCTTGTGCCAGATGCCCGGGCAGTCGCGATTGAGAGAAAAATGCATCTGGCCATCGGTGAGCGGGTGAGTGCTGGGCAGCAGGAGACAGCCGGAAGGGGAAAGACTGTGATAGAGCGTCTGAATTAGCCTGCCCTGACAGCCGGCGCACAAAACCGAGATCAACCGGCGGCAGCACACAAGTTCAATATGGGAGAAAGGTGGATCGAGCAGCGGGTCGTAGGGAGAAAAGACCACCATTTTGCGCACAGCCGGGCAGATTTGAAAACCGCCTTCGACCGGGGTCAGGTATTTCTCCCGCAAGGCCTGCGGGATGGACGCAACCTGACGCGCGGTGAAAAATCCGTCCCCTCTTTCTGCGGGTTCTTCCAGATAGGCGGCATCGGTTGCAAAGATGCGCGCACTGTCCTGACAATGATTTTTCTCTTGATATTCTGCAATCGTCATAGCGAGGGAAAAGGCTTCCTGCCCGCTGGATGCACTGAGCACCCATACACGGATCGGCGTGCCGGAGACATGGATGCGGGGCAGAAGCTCTTCCTGCAAATAGCGATAGAGCTTGGGGTCGTCAAAGAAGGTGGGGTCGGGTGGCTGAATGGCATGAAGAAACTCCATTCTCCGCTCTCGGGAGGCAGACATCAGCCGGATAAAGGAGGAAACCGAGCGTAAATCGTGCTGCTGCATATAGCTTTGCACGGTTTGACGAATATGCTCCGATGTGTAGCGGGATAGGTCTGCGCCCATGGTGCGTTGAAATAAATCATTCCAGCTTTCCATCAGATCTTCCGTGAGCGATTGGGTGCTGGAGGTGGCAGGCACCGGGGGTTCCAGCGGGGCGGCGCCAGTGAGCTGGTCGACCGAGACATTCAATAATGCGGCGATTTTGACCATATTGCGGGCGGATGGCTGTGCCTGTCCATTTTCCCAGCGGGAAATTGCCTGTCGGCTGACACCGATGTTTTCCGCCAGATATTCCTGCGTCAGATGCATCTGCGTTCTGGCGAGTTGGATATAGTTTGCAACTTTCATGGTCAATGTCACCTCACGAACCCTATTATAACATTTGGATTTACATTGACAAGCCAGAGTGTGGCTTGGATTTGGAAAAAACAGGTCGAATGTTACGTAAACTCTGATTGACAAGGTCGGGAATAAGTTTACAAAATGGAAAGTTTCCCTTGAAACATTGCGATACGCGAAACAAGCAAAAATGTTAAAAATATACAGTTATATATTAAATAATACAAAATATTTATGCAAATAAACGAAATTGAGGAAAACGACGCGGGTTGCAATCGGCGGTTGCGCAAATGTCAGGTGCGAGTGCTGAAAAGTGTGGGAGGGTGGTGCTATGATGACCATGATAAAAGATATATTTCCGGTAGGTCCGCCATGCAGACGGCTGGCAGGAAACGATAGATTCATATAAGCTGGTATAAAGAAGGAGCGTAGATATGAAAAACTGGAAGCTGCGAAGTAAGCTCTTGGCGTGTTTTTGTCCGGTTCTGGCGATGATCGTCATTATGGGGATCGTGTCCATGATTTGCGTGAACAGCCTGAACGCGATCAATGTGCAGTACGGGGAGCAGATGGTTCCCGCAGTGAACAGTATGTGGACGGTGCGCCGGAACATGGTATCGGTACGGCAGGGATTGCTCAATGAGATGCTGGTCGAAACCAATGGAGAGTTTGAAGAGAACCGGACAGCGCTGGAGAACGATTTGGAATCGCTGAAGACGGCGTTGACAGAGCTGGATACCTTGCTGCCGGAATACCATGACACGATCGAACAAATCACCGGCTGGATGGAGACAACGACGCAATATCAGAACGAAATTTTGTCGTTGACCAGCACCTTTGACGAAGCGGACGAGGAACGCGCCTATGATGTCTACCGGGACCAGTATACGCCGGCATTTGAGCAGATGGATGAACTGGTCACGCAGCTGATACAGCAGGTGGAGGAGACGGTCAGCAGCGCGCAGCAGAGTGCCGTTCAGGTTAAGACAACAGCGGTGGTTCTGGTCTTGGTGGTTCTGGTGCTGGCGATTCTGATTGCCATTGTGGCAAGCCAGCTTCTGACCCGGGCGATTGTGTCGCCCTTGAAAGAGATTGACATCGCCATGCAGAATGTGGCGGAGGGCGAATTTGAACGAGCGGTTGTCCGCTATCAGTCCAAGGATGAGTTGGGGCGTTTGGCCGACAGCATCCGACTGACCATTCAAAAGCTGTCTTTCATTATTGATGACCTCGATCAGGGGCTCGCAGCCATTGCCGAGGGTGATTTCACCAAGCACAGTCAGAACGACAGCATCTATACTGGCAGCTACAGCAAATTGGCGGGATATGCCTATAAGACCATCCATGACCTCAATGAAACGCTGTGGAAGATCAATTCGGTAGCGGATGATGTGGCTACTGGTGGCGAACAGGTGGCGGGCGGTGCGCAGGCGCTCAGCAACGGTGCCGCGGAGCAGGCCAGTGCGGTGCAGCAGCTGACCGCAACCATTGACGAGATTTCCCGTCACATCAACAAGAATGCGGAAAGCGCCGCCAAAGCACGGGAACAGGCGGACAGCGCAAATCAAGAGGTAGAAAAGAGCAACCATCAGATGAAGGGAATGATTCAGGCGATGGACAGCATCAATATTGCCTCTGACAAGATCGGGAAAATCATCAAAACCATCGAGGATATTGCGTTTCAGACCAATATTCTGGCGCTCAATGCGGCGGTGGAAGCGGCGCGTGCCGGTGCTGCGGGAAAAGGCTTTGCCGTGGTGGCGGATGAGGTGCGGAATCTGGCGCACAAGTCCTCGGAGGCGGCGCAGAGCACGACTGAACTCATTCAGGAGTCTATCCAGACCGTGGAGAACGGGACGAATATTGCGCATATGACGGCGAAAAACATGGAGCATGTGGTGTCCGACGTGGCGCAGGCGGTGCATCGGATCGACGAAATCACGAAGGCCACGCAGGAGCAGGCCGCTTCGCTGTCGCAGGTTGCGACCGGCGTGGATCAAATCGCAGGCGTGGTGCAGACCACCTCCGCGACGGCGGAAGAGTCCGCCGCAGCCAGCGAGCAGCTTTTCAATCAGGCCAGTATGCTCAAACAATTGCTTTCTGTGTTCAAATTCAGCAATAACGCGGAGCAGGGAAGGCGTACCCAACGCTGACGCAGAAAGATTTAAAGAGCAGCGGTACATAATATAAACGGGAGACGCTTCATGGCGAAGCGTCTCCCGTTTTGTTTGAGCGGATGGGTTACAGGGTGCCCAGCGCGGGGAAAAAGAGCGCCAGCAAATAAAAGAGGATGGGGAAAAGGACGGCGGGCAGCAGATTGCCGACCTTGACCTTTTTATCGAACATCAGGTTAAAGCCGATGGCGAAGATCAATACCGAACCGATGCAGGATATTTGGCTGATGAGGGCATCGGTCAGCCACGGACGGATGAACCGCGCCAGCAGCGTGATGCCGCCTTGATACAGCAGCAGCGGCAGAATGGACAGGTACACGCCTTTGCCGAGCGACGCGGCGAAAATCACTGCGGTTACGCCGTCCAGCACGCCTTTGGCAATCAGAATGGACGGATCGCCATTCAGGCCGTCCTCAAGCGCGCCGACGATCGCCATCGCGCCCACGCAGAACAGCAGAGACGCGGTTACAAAGCCCTTTACGAAGTTTGCGTCCTCGCCGTTGCCGGAAAACCGCGTTTGGCACCATGCGCCGAAATCATTGAGCCGCGTTTCGATATCCAGCGCTTCACCGACGACCGCGCCCAGCACCAGACTGAGCACCAGCAGCATGGTGTGCTGGGTGGAAAGGGTGCCGTCCTCGATGGTCAGCAGGCCGCTAGCTGCACCACCGATGCCGATGAAGAATGTGCACAGGCCGAGCGCTTGCAGGATGGTGGTTTCAAAACGCCGCGACAGTCCACCTTTGAGCAGAACGCCGAGTGTGGTGCCGGCAGCGATCATGCAGCAGTTGACAATGGTTCCCAGTCCGATCATTTCGTGTATTGCCCCTCTTTTGCTTTAGTATACTAAAATTCATTGTACGGCAAAAGCGGAACAAAGTCAATTCTTTTCGGGTGTTCAATTGCGGCGGCGGTATTCTTCATAGGCTGCGATTGCAGCGGTAGCTGCGGAGCAGAACAGGAAGATGACCCAGCCCGGGTGCCACAGATCATAGAACACGCCTATGCAAACATAAATGGCTGCCACGACCGGAAAAGCAATGGAAGCGAACAGATTGCTGATTGGGTGTCGTTTCTCATCCTCCCTGTCAGAGATATCGTCCTCGTCATAGCCAAGCCCGTGCAGTTCGCGATAATAGTCGTCCTTTCGACCGGACAGGATGCACAGTGCCACGCCTGCCGCGATCATGACAAAGAACAAAAAGGTACCGGGCTCTTCCAGATGTAGCGTATCCTCGAAAAAGGCGCAGGTGAAAGGGGCAAGAATGAACAGTGCGACTGCTATCGCAATCATAGCATGTTTGCGTGTTTGATAGCGTCCATATTCTTGTGCAACGGCAGAATCGGGCTGCGGAGCGGTCGCGCGTGCAGTAGGTGTAGATTTGGCTGTATTGGATTCGGCTTCCGCTGATAAACCAAATTCCTCCCGCAGTTCATCTGCCGAGCCGATAGACGCGATGACCAGTCCGGTTGCTTCGGCTTCGTTTTTGCCCTCATCCAGCAGGGCGTGATATTTTTCCTCCAAATTCGCCAGCATATCGGCTTTGATACGCCGTGTATCCGCATTCTGCGGCAGCGTAGCGAACAGCGCCTCCACATAGTTACGAATTGCTTCCATTTCCCATATCCTCCTTTGCAAAACGGTCAACCACAGCCTTGAGCACGCGCCATTCGGCACATTTGGCGGCATAGGCACGTTTGCCCTCGTCCGTAATGGTGTAATAGGTGCGCGGTCTGCCCTGCGTTTCGCTGCCCTGATAGGGCACGATCCAGCCCTGCTTTTCCAGCCGCCCGAACGCGGAATACAGCGTCGTTCCCTTAATGGGGTACTCACCGCCGCTGCGCCGTTCGATCTCGCGGGAGATGGCATAGCCGTAGGAATCCCCTTCGCACAGCAGGCACAGGATCAGCATGTCGTTGTAGCCGCGCATCACGTCGCTTCCCAGCATGGCGTACCTCCTTTTTACTTCATCTGATGAAGTAATCATAACATAACTACTACGACAGGTCAAGTAGTTTGCGTGCCGCTTGGGAAAATAAAAAGGGCGACCGGATAGGTCGCCCTTTTGCACGGTTTCAGCAGTTTTCCAGGTCAATGATCAGCTTTTTGCAGTACGAACAATGCCACGTACGCGCTTCTGCACGCTGCGTGGGCGCATGGGAGCCGACGGTGAGTCCCCCGCAGGCCCACAGGCCGAACAACATCTGTTTGTCTTTGGGCAGCCATTTGAGCGCCTTGTGGTCGCCCAGCAGCTTGCCGTCGAGCATTTCTTTTCCGCAGTAAGGGCATTGCATCATCGGTCATACCTCCCTGAAAAACATGTCGGTGGATGGAACAGGTCATGACAGGCAAAATGGGGTTTTGCGGAAGCGGCCACCGCCCACGCGCAGCGCGGGAGTGGGATAGGCAAGGGCGTACAGATCATCCGCGAGCGCGTCGCGGGCAAGGGCGGGTTGAATCTCGTCCGGAAGTGTGCGCTCTGTGACCGGTTTGACGATGACCGGCAGCGCGCAGGTGTCTTTCATGCGCCGCAGGATGTCGCGCCCGTGTGCGCCAACCGCCAGCACGCGCACATAGTCCGCGGTGGGTGAAACGCTGGTCGGCAGGTCGAGCCATGCGCGCAGGAGCGCGCGGCGCACCCGCGCAAGCGGGTAGCGGCGGGTCTGGGCAGCGGCACAGACTGCGTTGAAGTCTGTATTGTCGCGGATGGCGGTCCACAGGCGGTTTTCCAGTCCGTCCTTGCCGCAATAGCGGGCAAGGTCATCGGGGGTCAGCCGACGCAGATGTGCAAGGATGGCCTGATCGACCGCGCTGCGTGTCACCGGTGCTTCGCCTGCTGCCATGGCGCGGGAAAGCACGGCAAAGGAGCTGGGGGGCATCAGCGGACGACAGGCATCTGCATTGCCTTGGGCAAGCAGCTTGCGCAGATAAGAGGCCGAGGGCAGGCCGTCCGCAGGGATTTCGCTGTCATGCGCGCCGCCCGCGCGCAAAATGGCAAGCGGCTGCATGGAACTGCCCAGCGTATCCAGTGCGCACAGATATTCGACTGCAAGCGTGTTGTTCGGGCTTGCCAGCAGCGCACCGGCTTCCGGATCGGTTGCCGCAACTCCCTGCTGGACAGCGGCCGCATAGGGCAAGCCGGCTGCAAGTGCCTGCCGCAGTGCGTCAGCGGACGCACCCTCTGCGCGAGACGGGTCAGCCGCGCGGCGCAGCAGCGCAAGATCGGCTCGTTCCGCGCCGAAGGACAGATGGGTGATGCATCCGAGGGCATCCAGCAGCGCGACTGCGCCGAACGCAAACCCGGATGCCGACCACAGACAGGCGGACAGCGGCGTTTCCAGCACCAGATCCGCACCGCACTGCACGGCTGCTTCGGCGCGTCGGTACTTTTCCATGACTGCAAGGTCGCCGCGCTGGACGAAGTTGCCGCTCATCGCGCACACGATGGCCGTGTCCGCGCCCAGCGCGCGGCGGGTTTCGGCAAGGTGGTGCGCGTGTCCCGCGTGGAAGGGGTTATATTCGGCAACAATGCCGCAGACGGTCATAAACAGGCTCCTTCAAATCGCAAATGCACGGGCGCACGGGCTAAAATTTGGCTTGTACATTTGCAGTAAATCGTGTAATATAAGAGTGTAACATTATTATATCGGCTTCCGCGGCTTTGTGCAAGCCGCCAAATACGGCACAAGGGAGTTTTGCAAATGAAAGTTCTGGTTATCAACGCCGGCAGCTCTTCGCTCAAGTATCAGCTGCTCGACACCGATTCCGGCGACGTTATGGCCAAGGGCCTGTGCGAGCGCATCGGCATCGACGGCGTCCTCACGCACACCGGCAACAAGTCGGATGAAAAGTTTAAGTTTGATATTGCAATGCCGACGCATAAGGAAGCAATCCAGTCGGTTATCGATGTACTGCTCGACCCCGAAAAGGGTGTTATCTCTTCGATGAGCGAGATCGACGCAGTCGGCCATCGCGTGGTACACGGCGGCGAGTTCTTCTCGGACAGCGTCATCATCACCGAAAAGGTCATCAAGGCGATCGAGGACTGCGTTCCGCTCGCACCGCTGCACAATCCGCCCAACCTGATCGGCATTCAGGCTTGCCGCGACGTTATGGGTCCGGATGTGCCGATGGTTGCGGTATTTGACACCGCGTTCCATCAGACCATGCCGCAGTCGCATTACATGTATGCGATTCCGTATGAGTACTATGAAAAGTACAAGATCCGCCGCTATGGCTTCCACGGCACCAGCCACAAGTATGTTTCCCAGCAGGCTGCTGAAATGCTCGGCCGTCCGCTCGAGGAACTGCGCCTGATCACCTGCCATCTGGGCAACGGCTCTTCCATCTGCGCGATCAACCGCGGCAAGAGCTATGACACCTCGATGGGCTTCACCCCGCTGGACGGCCTGCCGATGGGTACCCGCGCGGGCAATCTGGACCCGGCGATCATCGAGTTCCTGGCAGAGCATGAGAACATCTCTGCGGCGGACGTTATCAATATCCTCAACAAGAAGTCCGGTATGCTGGGTATTTCGGGCGTTTCGTCCGACTTCCGCGATCTGGATGCCGCCATCACCGACGGCAATGCGCGCGCGGCGCTGGCCAAGGAAATGTTCAACCTGTCGGTTAAGAAGATCATCGGCTCGTACATCGCAGAGATGGGCGGCGTAGATGCCATCATCTTCACCGCGGGCGTTGGCGAGAACGACCGCTCGGTCCGCTGGGACGTTTGCGAGCACATGGAGTATCTCGGCATCAAGATCGATCCGGAGAAGAACAAGTACCGCGGCAAGCAGATGGATATTGCCATCGACTGGGCGCGCGTGCGTGTGCTGGTCATCCCCACCAACGAGGAACTGATGATTGCCAAGGACACCGAGCGTCTGGTAAACGAAGCAAAGTAACAAAGAGAATGGAAAACGGGGCGGGGCAGCAAGGCTTTGCCCTGTTTTTCTGCCGTCAGGGAGGACAATATGCAGCAAACCGATCTCCGTCAGGAGAGAAAATACTGTGCGCGGCTGGGATGGGCTTTAACGCTGACGATGGTGTGCGCGCTTGTGTGGCAGATAGGGCTGATGGGCCTAGCGCTCGCCGGACGGCTGGCCGGCGGAATGCACACCTATATGCTGCTGGCGCTGGTGGGATATTACCTGCCTGCGCTGCCGCTGTCCTATTGGCTGTGCCGCCGGATACCGGTAACAAAACCGGTGCAGCGATCGCTGACCGCGCGCCTGCTGGGGCGCTGGTTTGTCATCGGCATCGGGCTGATGTGGGTTGGATCGGTCACTGGCTCGTGGCTGAACGATCTGGTCTATCGGGTGGCGCATTTGGAAGCGGTCGATATGGTGACCGAAACCTTTAACGAAATGCCGCTGTCGGTCGTGCTGCTGGGGGCTTGTATGCTTGGCCCGCTGTGCGAGGAACTGCTGTTCCGCGGCTTGTTGGCTGGGCGGCTGGCACGGTATGGCCAGAAGCCGGCGGCGTTCGTTTCCGCGCTGCTTTTCGGATTGTATCATGCCAATCTGTCGCAGTTTTTCTATGCGTTTTTGCTGGGATTGCTGCTGGCATATGCCTATTTCTATACCGGCACGCTGAAAACGTCGGTGATCCTGCACATGCTGTTCAATGTGTATGGGTCGTTTGTCGTATTCCTCCTGCCGGAAAACGGCGTGCTGCCGGTGCTGTACGGGCTGAGCTGGCCGGTGCTGACCATTGTGGGCGCGGTGCTGCTGGTGCGCGGCAGAACGCGGCAGCTGTGGGAGCATGGCCCGTGCGCACCGTCCATGCAGGTGATATTCGGCAATGTCGGCGTGACGGTGGCGATCATCCTCTGCTTTGTGCAGACGGCGCTGATGTATGTTTAGAAAGGCGGAAATAACCAATGCGAGTGGATTTGCATATGCACACGGGATATTCGGCGGATGCCGCGTTCCCGCAAACCGTGGCGGATAAGGTGCGCGCCTGCCGCGCAGCGGGGCTGGATATCATCGGCATCACCGACCATCTGGATTTTTACCGCACGCGAGGTCCGCTGGAAAACCGGGATGTGGAAGCATGTCTGCGCGATGTGCGGGCGGCCAAGGACACGGAAGAGGGCATTGAGGTGCTGGTCGGCATCGAGATCGGGCAGATCTATGCCGATCCTGCGGCGGATACCTTTGTGCGCGGGCATCAGCTGGATATGGTGATCGGTTCGCTGCACGCGATGCCGAACGATCTGGATATTTATTTTCACGACTATGAGCATCTGGACTGTGATGCGTTTTTGCAGGAATATTTCGATCAGATGCTGGAAATGGAGGCGCACGGCGGGTTTGATGTGCTGGCGCACATCGACTATCCGCTGCGCGTGATGAAGCACGGCGACTATGTGCCGTCCTTCGACCAGTACATGGATCGTGTGGAGCAGGTGCTGCGCGCCTGCATCGACCGCGGCTACGCGCTCGAACTGAACGCCGCAGGACTGGCCGGCTGGCAGAAAAAGGTCGGTCCGCCGCAGAATATCCTGTATGAATACCGGCGTATGGGCGGTGAGCGCATTTCGATCGGTTCGGATTCGCATACGCTGGACACGGTCGGGCGCGGGGTGGCAGACTGCACGGCGAACGCGCTGGACGCAGGCTTTACCACCGTCACCGTGTTCCGCGGCCGCAAGCCGGAACAGGTGCCATTAACAAAGTAAGCAGGGAGAAATCATGTTGTTTCACAATAAAAATGAAATCACGCACGCCGAAACCACCGTGCAGGGGCGTGCGAAGATCAATCTGACGCTAGATGTGACCGGGCGCCGGGACGATGGCTACCATACGGTCAAGATGGTGATGCAGTCTGTCGAATTGCATGACGATATACAGGTCGTTGTGACCCACGGCGAGAAAAAGCCGCGCGGCATTGTACTGAGCTGCAACCTGCCCTATCTGCCGGTGGATGAACACAATCTGGCTTACCGCGCGGCGGAACTGTTCTATCAGACGACGGGCGTGCTGCTGGAAACGTGCGAAATCCATGTCGAAAAGCGTATCCCGGTCGCTGCGGGGCTGGCCGGCGGCTCGACGGACGCCGCAGCGGTGCTGCGCGCGCTCAACACGCTGCATGAAACCGGGCTGACCGATGACGAATTGTGCGAAATGGGGCTGAAAATCGGCGCAGATGTGCCGTACTGCCTGCGCGGCGGCACGATGCTGGCGGAGGGCATCGGCGAGGAACTGACCGCTTTGCCGCCCATGCCGCATTGCTGGGTCGTGCTGTGCAAGCCGCCGTTCGGGGTCTCCACCAAGGAGGTTTATACCGAGATCGACGCGGTGGAACTGAAGGAACGGTCGGATGCAGCGGGCATGATTCGCGCGCTGGAAAACGGCGACTTTGCGGGCGTGTGCAAACGGCTCAGCAACGTTATGGAACTGGTGACGGCGACCAAGCGCCGCCAGATCGGAGAAATCAAGGCATTTCTCGCAGAAAACGGCGCGGACGGGACGCTGATGAGCGGCTCGGGGCCGACTGTGTTCGGTCTGTTTTCAGATGAGGGGCGCGCTAAGACCGCGGCGAAAATGCTGTCCCGCCGCTTTGCGGACACTTTCCTGACTGAAACGGTATAATCAAGCCGCCTTCCGGGCATACTGGGGACACCAGATGACGGAAGGCGGTATTTTTTATGACAGAACAGACCAAACGGGCGGTCATTGCGGCTGCAACCGCATACAGCGTGCTGCTGACAGGCGCATTTGCACCGCAGCAGCCCAAAGCTGCATGGTGGTGCACGGCGTTTTCCGTTGCTTGCGAGGAAACAGCGGCGCCGTCGGAAAACAGCGATTCGGTTATGTTTCGGTGCAAATTGGCCGATTGGTGGCGGGAGATCATGGGATAATCCTTGCCGCGCCTGTCCCTCTGTGGTATAATAGCCGAAAAGCGGTAATTCTGTTTTCAAGCGGAAAATTGGCCGCAAACCTACCAACGGAGGAAAAATATGAAGATTATCAATGAAAAGGGCAAGCTGTTCGGCGTGATCAACATCGTCGATCTGCTCGTGCTGCTGGCAGTGATCGTGGTTGCAGCGGGCGTGGGCTATAAGCTGTTCGCGCCGCAGATCGCGGAAGCTACGTCTAAAAAGGTTCCGGTGACCGTGGTGGTGCGTGTGCGTGGTGCGACCCCGTTTTTGGTGCAAGAGGTGCAGCGCAACGATCAGGTCGGCAAAAAGATTGTCAGCGGCAGCTCGTTTACAGATGCGGTCATCACGGACATGCAGATCGAAGATTATGTGCAGCAGGTGACCACGGCGGATGGACAGATCGTGAATGCGCTGGATCCGAGTAAGAAGGATTTGGTGTTCACGATCGAGACGGAGATGGCTGCGGATACGGCGGCTCCCTCGATTGGCACGCAGGAGGTGCGTGCGGGCCGTACGTTCATCATCAAGACCAACGACTTTGAGACGACCGGCAATATTGATTCGGTACAAGGCCTATGAAAGCGATTTTTCAAAACAGCCTGCTGGTGCGGGCAGTGCTGCGCTTGCGTGAGTGGTATCATGAGGGCGCGATCGCGGGCTTTTTCCGGAAGGTTGCAAATGCCTATCCGGATTCCCGCTTCCGCCGTGTATGGGATGGCTTTTGCGCTGCGCCCATCTGCACGGAGGCCAACAGCCGCTATGCGCGCGTGATCGCTGCGATGCGGCGGTTTGTCGAGCGTGTGGGTGATGCGGCGGCACAAAGTTTCATTTACCGGATTTGCCTTGCCATCTGGAAGCCGGTCTCGACCTTCCTTGGCGGCGGTGTGATCGGCCGGGTGTGCCGCTTTTTCGGCGTGCGCGGCCTGTTGCTCGTGTGTCTGGCGATGTATCTGCCGCTGGATTACTTTATCCGTAACCATATTCCGATTGCATTCCTCGGTTCCGTATGGGACGAATGCCTGATGCTCGCGGCGTTTGCCTACATCCTGTGGCACACCGCGATGCGCCGCGCGCCGCTTTCGACACGCGCAACACCGGTGGATGCGTATTTGCTGCTGTTCATCGGCGTGGGCTTTTTCCTGATGTGCGCAGTGTCGCCCTATCCGTCGATCGCGGTAGATGGCTACCGCGCGGTCGTGCAGTATCTGTTCTGGTTCTTCCTTGTCACGCGTTTGATCGAGGATGACCGCGATTTTGCGATTTTTTACGGCGCGCTGCTTGCGATGGCGATTCCGATTGCGCTGCACGGCATCTATCAGTTTATCATTGCCGCGCCCATTCCGGCGGGCTGGGTGTCCCAGACTGAGGAAGGTGTGCGCACGCGCGTTTATTCGCTGACCGGCAGCCCGAATATCATGGGCAGCCTACTGGTGCTGTTCGCACCCATGGCGGCGGGTCTGGCGTATTACTGCAAAAAGATGTGGGTCAAGGTGCTGGCCATCGGCGTGACCGGCATGATGTGCCTGTGCTGCATCTTCACGTTCTCCAAGGGCGCGTGGGGCGGTCTGGCAGTCGCAGTGGTTGTGTTTGCGATTTTCCTCGACCGTCGCCTGATTGCGCTGATGGCGGTAGCAGGAGCGGGCGCGCTCATTGCCATTCCGTCGATTGCGAACCGCATCACCTATATGTTCACCGCGGACTATATGGAGGCCAGCCAGCGCGCGGGCCGTATGGTGCGGTGGGAGACCGGTCTCAACCTGCTGCATGAGTCCAATCCGTGGCTGGGCTTCGGACTGGGCCGCTTTGGCGGCGCGGTTGCCATGCAGAACAAGATCATCGAAGAGACAGATACCTTCGAGTATTTCTACATGGATAACTACTATCTGAAAACGCTCGTGGAGATGGGCTATATCGGCCTGATTTTCTTCATCATCCTGCTCATCGGTATGGTGCTCTGGTGTCTGCGCTCGATCGGCAGAACGAATTTCAACCAGACCGACCGCACCCGTGTGCTGGCGGTGTCCATGTTTGCGGGCATGTGCGGCGTGCTGGTGCATTGCTATTTCGAGAATATCTTCGAGGTACCGTATATGATGGCCTACTTCTGGAGTATGGCGGCGGCGATCCTGTATCTGGGATATTTTCGCAAAAAGCGCAACGGATAGATGATTGGTCTATACCACTTTGAATCGAATATGCCAAAACAACATCAAAAGGACGGCAAAACATGCGTTTTGCCGTCCTTTTTTGCGCACTTTACACAATCCTTTTTGCTTTACATGGATTTTACAAACACGGACTTTTGGATTTTACATTGTCCCCGTAAGATATGCTTGTAACGAAAAACAAGATCTGAATGCAAAGGAGAAATTCAAGTTATGAAAAAGAGTGTATCCCTGCTGCTGGCAGGCCTGATGCTGTGTGGCGCGCTGGCAGGCTGCGGCGGCAATGCGAATGACGCGAGTGCAAACGGCACGGACGACGCGGCTTCCACCGGCGCTTCCGGTGCGATCACGGTCATTTCCCGTGAGGATGGTTCTGGCACGCGCAGCGCGTTTGTTGAGCTGACCGGCGTTGAGGATGACAACGGCGACAACACCACCGCAGAGGCGGAAATCGCTAACAAGACTGACGTTGTGCTGACCAGCGTTGCTGGCAACGAGAGCGCCATCGGCTATGTTTCGCTCGGCTCCCTCAATGACACCGTCAAGGCAATTCAGGTAGACGGCGTAGACGCTACGGTTGAGAGCGTCAAGAGCGGCGATTACACTCTGTCCCGTCCGTTCAACATTGCCACCAAGGGCGAGCCGACCGGCGTTGCCAAGGACTTCATCAACTTCATCCTGAGCGCTGACGGTCAGGCAATTGTCGAAGAAGAGGGCTACATCAAGGTAAATGACGCAGCCGAAGCGTTCACTTCGGATGGTTCGGAAGGCCAGATCGCGGTTGGCGGTTCCTCCTCGGTTTCCCCGGTGATGGAAAAGCTGATCGAGGCATATCAGGCGGTAAACCCCAAGGCTAAGATTGAACTCCAGACTTCGGACTCCACCTCCGGTATGACCGGCGCTATGGACGGCACGTTCGCCATCGGCATGGCTTCCCGTGAGCTGAAGGACGAAGAAGCTGCGGAGCTGACCGGCACCGCTATCGCACTGGACGGCATCGCGGTTGTCGTAAACCCGGCAAGTAGCATTGAGAATCTGACGATGGATCAGATCAAGGGCATCTACACCGGCGAGATCACCGACTGGGCCGACGTAGCTGCGTAAGAATAATCGAACACGGGAACACAGGGCGAAATCCGTTTCGCCCTTTCCCACTGTCTATGGGGTGAAAACATGAACGAATCCGCAACCAGGCAGAAGAGCGAAATGAAAAACCTGCTCGAAAAGGTGATGCACGGCGTGTTTTTTGTCTGCGCGCTTGCGTCTATTCTTGCGGTGGCTCTGATCTGCGTTTTCCTGTTTGCCAACGGCATCCCCGCGATCCGTGAGATCGGCGTGCTGGACTTCCTGACCGGCACGACATGGAAGCCGGGCAATGACGTTTACGGCATCCTGCCGATGATCGTCGGCAGCATTTACATCACGGCCGGTGCGATTGTGATCGGTGTGCCGATTGGCCTGCTGACCGCAATCTTTATGGCGTTCTACTGCCCGAAGCGCGTCTACGGTGTGCTCAAGCCGTGCACCGAGCTGCTGGCCGGCATTCCGTCCATTGTTTACGGCTTTTTCGGCATGGTGGTGATTGCGCCGGTGGTGCTCGATGTGGCAAAGTTCTTTGGCGCAAAGATCTCTTCCGGCTCGACCATCCTGTCCGCGTCCATCCTGCTGGGCATCATGATTTTGCCGACCATCATCGGCGTGTCCGAAGCGGCGCTGCGCGCGGTGCCGAATGCCTACTATGAAGGCGCGGTTGCCATGGGCGCTACCCATGAGCGCGCGATTTTCTCGGTCATGCTGCCCGCGGCAAAATCCGGCGTGCTGGCTGGCATCGTGCTGGGTATCGGCCGTGCGATTGGCGAGACGATGGCGGTTATTATGGTGGCGGGCAACCAGCCGCGCCTGACGGGCAATCTGCTCAAGGGCATTCGCACGATGACGGCAAACATCGTCATCGAAATGGGCTATGCGACCGGCCTGCACCGCGAGGCGCTGATCGCCACGGGTGTGGTTTTGTTCGTGTTCATTCTATTGATTAATCTGACCTTCTCGGTGCTGAAAAGGAGGAAGGACGCATGACAACCGAAGCGACTTCTGCGGCAAAGAAAACGGTGGTGCAAACCTCTCAAAAGCAGCCGCGTGTATATGGCCGCGGCAAAGCGCGCGTGCAAAAGGGATTGGTTTACGGCGCGGCGGTGCTGACCTTTGCCGTGCTGCTGTTCCTGATCGCATACATCCTGATCAACGGCGTGCCGCATCTCAAACCGTCGCTGTTTGAGTGGACGTACAATTCGGATAACGTTTCCATGATGCCGGCCATCATCACGACCATCGAAATGACGCTGCTCGCGCTGCTGCTGGCGGTGCCGCTCGGCCTGTTTACCGCCGTGTATCTGAATGAATATGCGTCCCGCGGCAACAAGCTGGTGAATATCATCCGCATCACCACCGAGACGCTGTCCGGTATTCCGTCGATCGTGTATGGCCTGTTCGGCATGTTGTTCTTTGTTACCCAGCTGCACTGGGGCTACTCGCTGCTCGCGGGCGCAATGACGCTGGCAATCATGATCCTGCCGCTCATCATGCGCACGGCGGAGGAGGCACTCATCTCGGTGCCGGACACCTTCCGCGAAGGCTCGTTCGGTCTGGGTGCGGGCCGTCTGCGCACGGTGTTCCGCATTGTGCTGCCCAGCGCAATGCCGGGCATCCTGTCTGGTATCATTCTGGCGATCGGCCGTATCGTGGGCGAAACCGCAGCACTGATTTTCACCGCCGGTACGATGGCGCAGATTCCGGGGCTGTTCCAGTCCGGCCGCACGCTGGCCATTCATATGTATGTGCTGTCCGGCGAGGGCCTGCACATGAACGAAGCCTATGCCACCGCGGTCGTGCTGCTGGTTGTGGTGCTGCTGATGAACGCGCTTTCGGCTCTTGTTGCCAAAAAGCTGACCAAAAAGTAATCGGAGGAAGCTATGGAACAGAATAAAATTGAGATTCGGGACATGAACCTCTTTTACGGGGATTTCCATGCCTTGCATGACATAGATCTGGATATCAAAGCCAACGAGATCACGGCGTTCATCGGGCCTTCCGGCTGCGGCAAGTCCACGCTGCTGCGCTCCTTAAACCGTATGAACGATCTGGTGGAGGGCTGCAAAATCACGGGCGACATTCGCCTGGACGGTCAGGACATTTACCATGACTGTGATGTGAACATCCTGCGCAAGCGCGTGGGCATGGTGTTCCAGAAGCCCAATCCGTTCCCGATGTCCATTTACGACAACATTGCTTACGGCCCGCGCACGCACGGCATCAAGAGCCGCGTCAAGCTGGATGAGATCGTCGAGACCTCGCTGCGTCACGCCGCAATCTGGGACGAGACCAAGGACTGCCTAAAAAAGTCCGCGCTGTCCATGTCGGGCGGCCAGCAGCAGCGTATCTGCATCGCCCGCGCGCTGGCAGCCAATCCGGAAGTGCTGCTGATGGACGAGCCGACCTCCGCGCTCGACCCGATTTCGACCGCGAAAATTGAAGACCTTGTACTCGAGCTGAAAAAAGATTATACTATCGTTATGGTCACGCACAACATGCAGCAGGCCACCCGCGTATCCGATACGACTGCGTTTTTCCTGCTTGGCGACATGATCGAGGTGGGAGACACCGAAAAGCTGTTCTCCATGCCGCGGGATAAGCGCACCGAGGATTACATTACGGGGAGGTTTGGCTGATGAGAAACCGTTTCGATTCGCAGCTTTTGGAACTGAACAACGAACTGATCGCCATGGGCGCGCTGTGCGAAAACGCGATCGCAAGCTCGGTCAAGGCGCTGCTCGGCGGCGACACCAAGCTGGCTGCGTCCGCCATCCGCATTGATCAGGAGATCGACCGCAAGGAGCGCGAGATCGAATCCATGTGCCTGAAACTCCTGCTGCAGCAACAGCCGGTGGCGAGCGACCTGCGCCTGATCTCTTCCGTTCTGAAAATGATTACGGATATTGAGCGCATCGGCGATCAGGCGAGCGACATTGCGGAGATTGTGACCTACCTGTCCGGTGCGTGCGGCCATAACGCGCATATCGAGCAGATGGCGCAGGCGACCATCAAGATGGTCACCGACAGTCTGGACGCGTTCGTGCGCCGCGATTTGACGCTGGCGTGGAGCGTAATCGAATATGACGACGTGGTCGATAACCTGTTTGCCGAGTGCAAAAAGGATTTGATTGCGGAGATCTCGCAAAACCCCGGGGACGGCGAGCGGGTGCTGGATATCCTGATGATCGCCAAGTATTTGGAGCGTATCGGGGATCACGCGACCAACATTGCCGAGTGGGTGGAGTTCTCTATCACCGGCACACACAAGACACAGGAAAAGTAAGCAATACAGCAATAAGGTTTGGAAACGGCTGCCGGGGGCGGCCACTGAGGAGGAAACGCAATGATTTATTGCGTGGAGGACGATGCAGGCATTCGGGAACTGGTCGTCTATACGCTGCAAAACACGGGCATGGAGGCGCGTGGTTTGGAGGATGGCAGCGCACTGGCTGCGGCGCTGCGCGAGAAAAAGCCGCAGCTCATCCTGCTGGATATCATGCTGCCGGGTGAGGATGGCATCAGTATTCTGCGCCGTTTGCGCAGTGCGCAGGAGACGGCGGGCATCCCGGTCATTCTGCTGACCGCAAAAAACACTGAATATGATAAAGTGGTCGGACTTGACAGCGGTGCGGACGATTATGTTGCCAAGCCGTTTGGCATGATGGAGCTGGTCGCGCGCATCCGTGCGGTGCTGCGCCGCACGCAGGCTGGGTCGGACGGTGAAGAAGCCGCCCGTCCGCTGGTAGCAGGCGATATTTGCGTGGATGAGCGTGCGCACAGCGTGTTCGTCGGGGAACAGGAGGTACAGCTGACGCTCAAGGAATATCAGCTGCTGTGCCTGCTGATGAAAAACCGCGGCGCGGTGCTGACGCGCGATGTGCTGCTGGAGAATATCTGGGGCTATGGCAACGAAAGCGAAACCAGAACGGTGGATGTGCATATCCGCACCCTGCGGCAAAAGCTGGGCACGGCGGGTTCGATGATCGAAACCGTGCGCGGCGTTGGCTATCGCATGGGAGAGCACGCATGAGAAAGCGTGTTTTCGGCAGTATTTTCCTCACTGCGTTGGTCACGCTGGTTGTTACAGTATCTCTGCTGCTGGTGGCGGTGCACTCCGGCTTGACGCAGGATCTGCAGGAGCGGCTCAGTAATGAGTGTAACTATATCGCTACTGCGACAGCAGCCGGGGATGAGCAGGAATTGAAGCGCATCGGCAGCGTATATGCCGACCGGATCACGCTGGTTGGCGCGGACGGTACGGTGCTGTATGACAACGAGCGGGATGCGGCGGAGATGGAAAATCATGCTTCGCGCCCGGAAATTGCGGAGGCGCTGGAAAAAGGTGTGGGTGAGTCCAGCCGTCTGTCCGATACACTGGCCGAACAGACCTATTATTATGCGATCCGTCTGGCGGATGGCACGGTTTTGCGGGTGGACTCTACGGCGGACAGCGCCTTATCGACCGCTTCGCCGTGGATCGTGCTGATTGTGTTACTGGCGCTGCTGGTGGCAGCGCTGCTCGCAAGCTGGCTGACCCATGTGTTTCTGGAGCCGATCGTGACGCTGGATTTGCATGAGCCGCTCAAAAACGATGCCTATGACGAGCTTTCGCCGCTGCTGCATCGGATGGATAAGCAAAATCACAAGATCGCATCCCAGCTGGGAGAGCTCAAGCGGCGGCAGGCGGAATTTGACGATATCACCGCGCGGATGGATGAGGGACTGGTGCTTTTCTCCGCACAGGGCGATATCCTGTTTGCCAACCGTGCGGTGCGGGCGCTGTTCCCCAAGGACAGCGCAACCGGCGGCTATATGACGCTGTGCCGCGATGCGGAGTATATCCGTGTGGTGGAAGAAGCGCTCGGCGGCGAAAGCACACACGGTCGGATGGAAAAGGACGGACGCGTGTATTCGCTGACGGCAAGTTCAGTCGCGGACGAGGGGCAAGGACATGCGGCGGTACTGTTCGTGGTGGATATCACCGAGCGCGAACAGGCCGAGCGGCAGCGGCAGGAATTTACCGCAAATGTGTCGCATGAACTGAAAACCCCGCTGACCAGCATCATGGGCTTTGCGGAGATCATGGAAAACGGCATCGTCCGGCCGGAGGATATCGGCCGATTTGCCGGTAAGATACGGAGCGAGGCAATGCGTCTGTTGACGCTCATCGAGGATATCATTCGCCTGTCCCGGCTGGATGAGGGCGCGCCCGTTCCATTTGAGCCGGTGGAATTAAGCGCATTGTGCGGCACGGTGCGCGATCGGCTGACGCATAAGGCGGCGGAAAACAAGATTGTGCTGCATGTGAAGGGCGCTCCGGTGACGGTATCCGGCCAGCGTCGCACACTGGAGCAGATGATTTTTAACCTCGCGGATAACGCGATCGCCTATAACAAGCCGCACGGCTCGGTGACGCTGGAAACGGGCGAGGAAAACGGCGCACCGTTTGTGCGCGTGTCCGATACTGGCATTGGTATCGCACCTGCTGACCAGCCGCGTGTGTTTGAGCGGTTCTACCGTGTGGATAAAAGCCACAGCAAGCAGACGGGCGGCACCGGATTGGGGCTGTCGATCGTCAAGCACGGCGCGGCGCTGCACCATGCGCAGGTCGACCTGCATAGCACGCCGGGCGAGGGTACCGAGATCACATTGCGGTTTCCGAAAGCATAATAAAAAACATCCCGCAGGGAAGCACCCTGCGGGATGTTTTTTGTGTTAGGATAAACGGTTTTTGAAATCCTCGTAGTCGAACATGCGCACGGCTTCGTCCGTGCCGTCCGCGCGGCGAATGGCGATGAGCGGCAGCGGTACGCCGTTAAAGGTGTTGGTTTTGACCATGGTGTATAGCGCCATGTCCTCAAACACAACCTGATCGCCCGGGCGCAGCGTGTTGTCGAACGAGTATTCGCCGATCACGTCGCCTGCAAGACAGGAACGGCCGGTGAGCAGGTAGGTGAATGCCTTTTTGCCCGGCTCGTCCGCGCGGAACACCGGCGGGCGGTAGGGCATTTCGAGCACGTCCGGCATGTGACATGCCGCCGAGGTGTCCAGAATAGCGATCTCCTTGCCATTTTTCATCACTTCGAGCACCGTGGAGACCAGATAACCCGCGTTCAGCACGACCGCTTCGCCCGGCTCCAGATAAATCTGCACGTTGTACTTTGCGCGCAGATCGTTGATGCATTTGACGAGCAGCTCCACGTCGTAATCGTCGCGTGTGATGTGGTGGCCGCCGCCGAGGTTGAGCCACTTCATGCCCTCCATATACTTGCCGAAGCGTTCCTCGAAGGCCTCGACCGTGCGCACCAGATCGTCCGCATTCTGTTCGCACAGGGTATGGAAATGCAGGCCGTCGATGCCGGTCAGCAGCTCGGGTAGGAAGTTCTCTTCTGTGATGCCCAGACGTGAACCGGGGCTGCAGGGGTCGTAGATCACGTGTTCAGCGGGCTGGGTCGAGCATTCGGGATTGACGCGCAGGCCGCAGCTCTTGCCCGCGGCGCGCGCAAGGCTGCCGTATGCCTTCCACTGGTTAAACGAGTTGAACACGATGTGGTCGGCGTAGTGTAAAATCTCCTGAAATTCGCCCTCGGCGTAGGCGGGAGAGTAAACGTGCGTCTCGCCGCCGAATTCCTCATGGCCGAGGCGCGCTTCGTATAAACCGGACGCAGTCGTGCCCGCTAGATACTCGCGCAGCAGCGGATAGACCGAGAACATGGAAAACGCCTTCTGCGCCAGCAGGATCTTTGCGCCCGTGCGCTCAGCCACGTCGCGCAGGACGGCCAGATTCTGCACCAGACGGTTTTCGTCCACGAGGAAGCAGGGGGTGGGCAGTTCGGTAAATTTCATATCAGTCCACCAATGCCGGGTCGTCGTTGATCTGCCACGGCAGGCCCCACTTGTTCAGCGCCTCCATGTACGGATCAGGATCGAACTCCTCGACCGTGTATACGCCGGGCTTGTTCCACTTGCCGGTCATCAGCATCATAGCGCCGATCATAGCCGGTACGCCCGTGGTGTACGAGATGGCCTGCGAGCCGACTTCGCGGTAGCACGCCTCATGGTCGCAGACGTTATAGATATAGGCGGTCTTTTCCTTGCCGTCCTTCTTACCGGTGAAGATGCAGCCGATGTTGGTCTTGCCCTTGGTGCGCGGGCCGAGGGTCGCCGGGTCGGGCAGCAGCGCCTTGAGGAACTGGATCGGCACGATCTGCTGGCCTTCGAACTCGATCGGAGTGGTGGACAACATGCCGACGTTCTCCAGACACTTCATGTGGGTCAGGTAGGACTGGCCGAAGGTCATGAAGAAGCGGATGCGCTTGACACCCGGGATGTTCTTCGCCAGTGACTCAATTTCCTCATGGTGCAGCAGGTACATGTCCTTCTGGCCGACCTGATCGAAGTCGTATTCACGCTTGATGGACATGGCCGGGATCTCGACCCAGTAGCCGTTCTCCCAGTACGAGCCGGGCGCGGAAACCTCACGCAGGTTGATCTCGGGATTGAAATTGGTGGCAAACGGGTAGCCGTGGTCGCCGCCATTGCAGTCGAGAATGTCGATGGTGTCGATCTGGTCGAACAGGTGCTTCTGGGCATAGGCACAGTAAGCCTGCGTGACGCCCGGGTCAAAGCCCGAGCCTAAAAGCGCGGTCAGACCTGCCTTTTCAAACTTCTCCTTGTACGCCCACTGCCAAGAGTAGTCGAAGTAGGCGGTGAAGCCCTCTTCCTTGCAGCGCTTTTCGTAGATTTCGCGCCATGCCGGGTCGTCCGTGTCCTCCGGCTCGTAGTTTGCCGTGTCCATATAGTTGACGCCACACTTGAGGCACGCGTCCATGATGGTCAGATCCTGATAGGGCAGGGCGATGTTCATGACGATATCCGGCTTGTACTCGTCGATGAGTGCCACCAGCTCGTCAACGTTGTCCGCATCGACCTTGGCGGTGCGAATCTTGGTGGGCGTGGTGCCCTCCAGCTTTTCCTTGATCGCGTCGCACTTGGACTTGGTGCGCGAAGCGATCATGATCTCCTCAAATACGCTGCTGTTCTGGCAGCATTTGTGAATGACGACCGAGGCTACGCCGCCGCAGCCGATGATGAGTGCTTTTCCCATAACTCATTCCTCCACTTTTTCCAGTAGTTTTTGAACGTAATTCGGTAGATAAAATGCACCTTTGTGCAAATTGGTGTTGTAATACTTGGTGTCGATGCCGCGCGCGTTCCATGTGTCCGCGTCGAGGTCATGCACCGGATGCACGCCGCGGGACGAGAAGCCGAACAGCCAGTGTCCGGACGGGTAGGTCGGGATGTGCGCTTGGAACAGGCGGGACAGCTCAAACGAATGGACAATATTGCGGTGCGCGCGCTGGCAGGCGAGCGCGTCGCCCTTGTAAAACGGGCTTTCGTGCTGGTTGACCAGAATGCCGTCCGCTTTGAGCGCCTTGTAGCAGTTGCCGTAAAACTCCATCGTGAATAAGCCCTCGCCCGGGCCGAACGGGTCGGTCGAGTCAATGATGATGAGGTCGTACTCGTCCTCGATGCGGCGGATGTATTTCAGACCATCCTGATAGAGGATGTGCACGCGCGGGTCATCCAGACTGCACGCGACGGTCGGCAAAAATTCCTTGCACACCGCGACCACGCGCTCGTCGATCTCGACGAGGTCGATGTGCTCGATGTGCGGATAGCGGCACAGTTCACGCACACAGCCGCCGTCGCCGCCGCCGATGACCAGCACTTTTTTGATGGCATCGCCCCGCACGGCAAGCGGGACATGCACCATCATTTCGTGGTAGATAAATTCGTCGCGCTCGGTCAGCATCATGTAGCCGTCGAGCGTCAGAAAGCGGCCGAACTCCTCGCATTCAAACACGTCGATGCGCTGGAAGTCGCTTTGCTCAGTGTAAAGCTGGCGGTCGACCTGAATTTGCAGGCCGACGGTCGGCGTGTGCATTTCGGTAAAGGTTAATCGCATGAAATAAGACTCCTTGCGTTAGTCGGAGGGGCTGATAACGCCCCGGATCACCTGTAAGTTGTTCACATCCGGGTCCTCGGTGCCGAGCAGCATACAGTTTTTTTCTTTTGCATAGCGGATATAGTCGAGAATTTCGCGGGTGATGCGCTCGCCCGGGGCGAGGATCGGGATGCCGGGCGGATAACACATGACAAATTCGGCGCAGATGCGTCCGACTGAGTTGTCCAGCGCAATTGTCTGCTTGTCCGCATAAAAGGCTTCCTGCGGGGCGGCGACCACTTGCGGCGAGATATATTCCTGCCGCATGAGCGTGGCCTTATCGCGTTTGTAGCGGCGGCGGATATCCGCCAGCGCCGCGACCAGCCGCTCCAGATCGCGCTCGCGGTCACCGACCGAGACATAGGCGAGCAGGTTGCCCAGATCGCCGAATTCGGTCTGAATGTCATAAAAGTCGCGCAGCACGTCGTACACTTCGATACCGGCCAGACCAACATCAAGCGTGTTGACGGCAAGCTTGGTCACGTCAAAGTCATAGACCGTGTCGCCGTTGATGAGCTCGCGGCCGTAGGCGTAGTAGTCGCCGATCTGATTGATCTCGTCGCGCGCGTACTCGGTCAGGTGTGTCACCTTGCGGAAAATATCCTTGCCGTAGAGCGCGAGATTTTTACGCGAAATGTCCAGACTGACCATCAAAAGGTAAGAGCCGGACGTGGTTTGCGTCAGGTTGATGATCTGCCGGACGTACTCGGCGTTCATCGACGGGCCGCACAGCAGGAAGCTCGACTGCGTCAGGCTGCCGCCCGATTTGTGCATGGAAACCGAGGCGAGGTCTGCGCCTGCGGCCATTGCGGACACCGGCATATTTTCCCCGAAGTAGAAATGTGTGCCGTGCGCTTCATCGGCCAGCACCTTCATGCCCTTTTCATGCGCCAGCCGCACGATCTCCTTGAGGTCGGAGCAGATGCCGTAATAGGTCGGGTTGTTGACCAGCACCGCCTTGGCGGACGGGTGCTTCTCGATCGCAGCTTTCACATCCGCGACCGACATGCCCAGCGAAATGCCGAGGCGGTCGTTCATCTGCGGGTTGACATAGACCGGGATAGCACCGGTCAGCACCAGCGCGTTGATAACACTGCGGTGTACGTTGCGGGGCAGGATGATCTCGTCCCCGCGGGCGACAACGCTTAATACCATCGACTGCACGGACGAGGTCGTGCCGCCGACCATGAGGAAAGCGTGCGCCGCACCGAACGCTTCGGCGGCGAGTTCCTCTGCTTCGCGGATAACGCTGACCGGGTGGCACAGGTTGTCGAGCGGCTTCATGGAGTTGACGTCGACCGTCATGCACGCTTCGCCCAGAAAGCGCGTCAGTTCGGGGTTGCCGCGTCCGCGCTTGTGTCCGGGAACATCAAACGGCACGATGCGCATATCCTTAAAGTGTTCGAGCGCCTCCTTGATGGGCGCACGGGACTGATCCATAATCAAGCCTTCTTTCGGCGGGAGTAATTAGTAGACATTTTTGCCCGAGAAAATCTCGATCATTTCGCGCCGCAGGTCGGAGTGGATTTTCAGGCGCGTCTTGGGGGGCAGCTCATAGATATCTGTGTTAAACAGATAGTTCTGCAAATCAACCTCTTTGAGCAGCATCCGCGTGTGGAACAGGTTAGACTGATAGACGTTGACGTCGTATGCATCATAGCGGTCGAGCGTCGCGGGGTCGATAAAGTCCTGAATCGAGGTGATATGGTGATCCATAAACAGCTTTTTGCCCTCGATATCGCGCGTGAAACCGCGCACGCGGTAGTCCATGGTGATGATATCCGAGTCGAACGAGCCGATCAGATAGTCAAGCGTGGACAGCGGGGTGATCTCGCCGCAGGTCGCCACGTCGATATCCACGCGGAAGGTTGCAAGGCAGGTGTCCGGGTGGTATTCGGGGTAGGTGTGCACAGTGACGTGGCTTTTGTCCAGATGCGCTACAATCGTGTCCGGCTCGGGGGCGGGCTTCATATGCTCCTCCGCGATCAGGAAGGTGACCGATGCGCCCTGCGGGTCGTAATCCTGCTTGGAGATATGCAGCACATGCGCGCCGATCATCTCGGTGACGCGCTCAAGGATGCCGGTCAGACGCTCGGAGTTGTACTGCTGATCGATATACGCGATATAGTCGCGCTGTTCGCGCTCGGTTTTGGCGTAGCACACGTCGTAAATGTTGAAAGAAAGCGCTTTGGTCAGGTTGTTGAAGCCGTAGAGTCTGAGTTTGTTCTGCATATCTTATATCCTCACATCAATAAAAAATCCTCAAGCAAAAGAAAAGCCCCGCGATCGGCGGGACGTACTTTTCCACTTGAGGAAGGCAATCTCTCTCTTTGTCCGGACTGTTCCGGACCGTCTGTATCTGGAAGAGGAAAGAGTCTATATAGCAAGAATCTACTTTTACTACTCTTATTGATTGTTTCACAAGTGTGATGCGCCCGCGGCACACGGCTTTTAGTCAGCCAACTTATAAAATTCAATAAGGCAACAAAGTTGCCAAGTGCGGCATTTGACCCGGCTGTCCGTATGGCCTTAGCGCCTTCCGATGGAGGGAAGGGCGGTCAAAGAATTCTGCTGAAAGGCTTTGCCTCTCCGAGTGAATATTATTATATCGTACAAAACACAGGAATGCAAGATTTTCTTACAGGTTTTACACGCCGCAGACGGGTATTTTGCATGGAAACAAAAAGTTTACAGTCGAACCTTTGAAAAAAAGCGCGAAACGTAGTACAATACAAACAACACAGTCAATAATGGGGAGTCTATGCACCGTGAAGATAACAGGGTTTCATACAAATACAAAACGAAAGGGAAAACGCACAGGCGGCAGCCGCGCGCCGATTATAGTGGGGCTGGTGATCGTCTCGTTTCTGGCGGGTATGTTCACGCACAGCGCCATCAGCCGCCCGCCGCAGCCGGATGCTGGCCTGTCCTATATTGAGGATATCCCGGTTTACACCGATTATCTGCCCGAGGGCAGCCGCGCGCGTCCGGGCGAGAAACGCGAGATCAAATATCTGGTCATCCACGAAACGGATAATTTTTCCGCTGGGGCGGACGCTGCTGCGCACAATTCCTTCATCCATCAGAATGCAAATGCGGAATCCGGTATTGTTTCATGGCATTATACAGTAGACGATCACGAGATCTATCACCATCTGCCGGACAATGAGACCGCCTATCACGCGGGCGACCAGATGGAGAAAAACGGCGGCAATATGAATGGCATCGGCATTGAGATGTGCGTCAACGAGGACGGCAACTATGAGCAGACGCTCATCAACGCAGAAAAGCTTTGTGCGCGTCTGCTGCTCGAATATGACCTCAATCCGGATAAGGCGCTGAAAAAGCATCAGGACTTTTCCGGCAAGGTCTGTCCGGCCAAGCTCATCAATGACGGTCGGTGGGATGAGTTCTGTGCGGCGGTCAAGCAGAAGTACGAAGAGCTCAAAGCGGCGCAGTCCAATGGTTAGTGCTATACAACTGCGTGCAAAACTGCATCAAAAAGAAAGGGCGATTTGTGGCAAATCGCTCTTTTCTTTTGGGTAATTTGGTGGTATACTGGCAAGGCTTATATTTTTAACTGATAAAGGAGTGAACTGAAATGATCGTTGTACTCAAGCAGAACAGCGACAAGGAACGTGTTGACCGTCTGATGCAGCATTTCATGGATATGGGGCTGCGGATCAACTATTCCGAGGGTGCCAATACCACCATTCTCGGCCTGATGGGCGACACCACCAAGCTCGATGAAGGGGACATCATGGCCTATGACGTGGTCGAACGTGTGCAGCGCGTGACCGAGCCGTTCAAGGCCGTTAACCGCAAATTCCATCCCGAGGACACGGTCGTTTCGGTCGCGGGGCGCAAGATCGGCGCGGGCTATTTCAATGTCATGGCAGGCCCGTGCTCGGTCGAGAGCGAGACGCAGATCGTCGAGGTGGCCGAGGCGGTCAAAAAGGCGGGTGCGTCCTTCCTGCGCGGAGGCGCGTTCAAGCCGCGCACCTCGCCCTATTCATTCCAAGGGCTGGAGGCCGAGGGCCTCAAGCTGCTGCTCGAGGCCAAGCGCCAGACCGGTCTGCCGATCGTGACCGAGATCATGAGCGAAAAGCACCTTGACCTGTTCGCGGATGTGGATATCATCCAGCTTGGCGCGCGCAACATGCAGAACTTCATGCTGCTCAAGGAACTGGGGCATTCGAATAAGCCCATTCTGCTCAAGCGCGGCCTGTCCGCGACGATGGAGGAATTCCTCATGGCGGCGGAATACATCTTCGCGGGCGGCAACACCAATGTCATCCTGTGCGAGCGCGGTATCCGCACCTTTGAGAACCTCATCCGCAACAATCTGGATATTTCCGCTGTGCCGCTGGTCAAGAAGTTCAGCCACCTGCCGATCATCATTGACCCGAGCCATGCCGCCGGACGACGTGACATGGTGCAGCCGCTGTCGCGTGCGGCGATCGCTGCGGGCGCGGACGGTTTGATTATCGAGGTGCACAACGATCCCAAACATGCACTGTGCGACGGCGCGCAGTCGCTCGATATCCCGCAGTTTGAAGCGGTGATGGCGGATATCAAGCGCCGCGCGGAATTTGAAGAAAGAACGCTGATGCCGCAGTGAGGGATTTTGTTCGGTTTGGCGTGATCTTACACTATTTTGCAACGGTTGCGGGATGGATATTCTGCTTGGTGCTGCTGGGCGATCCGCAGGAGCGGACACTTTTGGGCTTTGTGCTGTTGCTTGTGTGGACATTTTGGCAGACCATCCGCGTGCTGGAGCTGTTGGCGCGTTTGCTGCTCGGCCGTCTGGATGAGAAAGAAGAGCAAATGCAGCAGAGTTTTGCACGCCTGAGCGAGCAATTGGGCGAAAGCAAGGCGAAAGGCATTCTGGCTGGTGTTTTGGTCGCGATGATCGGCTTCAAGCTGGTATTGCCTGCGGCGATGAACCAGATCTAAAAGAAAAAGCGAGGCATCTGCCTCGCTTTTGTTTTATGCGTTATCAGATTTTGATGAGCTCATACTCGCGGGTGCCCAGCCCCAGCTTTTCCGCGTGCTCGAGCGCGGACTGCCAGTTGGTGTCCGGATGAACCGCGTGGAAGTGGTCGTTGGGGTCGTGGATGTGATGGTGCTCGGTCTCGTCGCACAGCAGGCTCGCCGGGTTGACCGGAGCGGCATTGACCGCATCCGCGCACGCCTGATCGAGTGCGACCGGGTCAAACGACGCAAACATGCCGATGTTCGGCACGATAGCGACGTCGTTTTCCGCGTGACAATCGCAGTTGGGCGATACGTCGATGACGAGCGAAATGTGGAAGCACGGACGGCCGTCCACGACAGCCTTGGTGTATTCCGCGATTTTGCGGTTCAAAACGATGTTGGATTCATCGTAAGCGCAGCCGATCGCGTCAGTGGGGCACACGCCGATGCAGCGGCCGCAGCCGACGCACTTATCGTGGTCGATGTGCGCCTTTTTGTCCGTGATGGTGATGGCGCTGTGTGCGCAGATGCGCGTGCACATGCCGCAGCCCACGCAGGGATTCTGGTCGACTTGCGGTTTGCCGGCGTTGTGCTGCTCCATCTTGCCCGCGCGCGAGCCGCAGCCCATGCCGATATTTTTGAGCGCGCCGCCGAAGCCGCTTGCTTCATGTCCCTTGAAATGGGTCAGCGAGATAAACACGTCCGCGTCCATGATGGCCTGTCCGATCTTGGCTTCCTTGACGTATTCGCCGCCTTCAACCGGCACATATGCCTCGTCCGTGCCCTTCAGGCCGTCCGCGATGATAACATGGCAGCCAGTGGAGAACGGCGAAAAGCCGTTGAGATAAGCGGAATCCAGATGGTCGAGCGCGTTTTTGCGTCCGCCGACGTACAGCGTGTTGCAGTCGGTCAGGAACGGCTTGCCGCCGCGCTCCTTGACGAAGTCCGCAACGGTTTTCGCCCAGTTCGGACGCAGGAACGCGAGGTTGCCCGGCTCGCCGAAATGGATTTTGATGGCGGTGAACTTCTTGTCAAAGTCGATGCTGTCCATGCCTGCGGCTTTCATCAGGCGGGTCAGCTTTTGCTGCAAATTCTCGGTCAGGGTGGTGCGGAAGTCCGCAAAGTAGACCTTGGATTTATCCATAACAGTTCATTCCTCTCTTGTCAATCTTTGCCCTGTTATTCAGTATACCACAAGGCAGGGCGGCAAAACAAGCAAGGGCAAAAAGAAACCGCACCGGATGGGGTGCGGTCATTTGCGGAAGGGGGAAGCATCGTCCGAGCGGCCGAGCAGATAGTCCAGACTGACATTATAAAAGTCGGCAAGAAACAGCGCGGCTTCAACCGGAATATTGATTTTGCCGCTTTCATATTCAGAATAGGTTGCCTGCGTCACATGCAGATGACGGGCAAGCGTTTCCTGTTTCAGGTCGTTATCTGTGCGCAAATCGCGGATTCTGGGAAAATACATCATCATCACCTGACAACAGTATGCGATATAGGTGTACCCTATATTGATTTTTATAGGTAAAACCTATAAAATAGAGATGAGGTGATGAAAATGATTGTAAGACATGAAAACTCATCGGAATCTGTGTCCGAACTGCACTATAAAACCGCATATCTGCACCTGTTCGGCGCAGTTGCCGCGTTGACTGAGCGCATCGAAGCTGCAGGTATCGGCATGAGCCTTGCGGATGTCCGTGGTGCGCTCGAACAGGCGCTGCGCGATGCGGAGGACACAGCCTGCGCGGATTAGCCCGCAGCCAAATCGGTCAGACTGCCAAAGGTGTAGCCCTCGTTCTCCCAGCGGGTGAGAAGCTCGTCGAGGATGCGCGCGTTGGTCTCGCTCGTCGAGTGCAGCAGCACGATCGCGCCGTTGTGGATGCGCGGGATGAGCTTGGCAAAGGCTTGCTCGTCGGTCGGCTGGTTGTCGGTGTACCAATCCACATACGCCAGCGACCAGAACACGGTTGTGTAGCCCAGTTCCTGCGCTTGCTTGAGGTTTTCTTCGCTGAATTTGCCCTGCGGCGGACGGTAGAATTTCTGCATCGGCTGACCGGTCAGCGCGGTATATTTTTCTTCCAGTCCGTTCAGTTCGGCGGCAAAGGCTTCTTTGTCGGAAATCGAGGACATATCCGGGTGGTGCAGCGTGTGGTTGCCGACGATGTGTCCCTCGTCCACCATGCGCTGCACCAGTTCGGGTGCGGAGTCGATGAAGTTGCCCACGACAAAGAAGCACGCGGGTGCGTTGTGCTTTTTCAGCGCATCCAGAATCGCGCCCGTGTTGCCGTTTTCGTAGCCCGCGTCAAAGGTCAGATAGATGGTGTTTTTGGTCGTGTCGCCCACATAATAGGAATCCCATTGCAGAAGCGTGGCGGCAGACACGTTGCCAACCGGCGGCTGGCCTTCGGTCTGGAAAGACAGGCCCCAGTCGCTGATGGAAGTGGGCACCGCGTCCTCTGTGCCGGCGGTCGTCTGCATGGTGTCGCCGCGCTGTTCCTGCGGCACAAGGAAAAACAGCGCGGCAAGCAGCGCGCACACGCCCGCCGCCGCGCCGATGCGGTACAGCGTGTCGCGGGTGATGGTGATGAACATAAGTAAACGCCCCCTTGATGTTATACCGTATGCGGCATTCCTCCGGCATATGCCTCTGGACAAAATGACAGCTTTTTCGCCGAAAAAATGGAGAAAACACAAATGGACGGCGCGGCAAAGCGAGAGTACAATAAGGGTAAGGACAGAGAAGGGGGCATGACTTATGAAAAACAAAATGAAACGCTGGCTTTCGCTCGTTCTGGCGATGGTGCTGCTGTGCGGTACGCTGCCTGTGGCGTTCGCGGCTGAAACGGGAACGCCGCTGTATGAGCAGATGGGCTATGAATCGGCGGACGAATTTGTAGAGAGCTGGTTTTTTGACCGGGTCGATTACGACTGGGTCTGCGCACGGTATGAAGCGCGTCTGGCTGAGCTGACCGCTGACCCGGACAAGGCGTTCGAAGAGGCCTATTACGGCTGGGACTGGACGATGGTAGACGAATACTACGACAGCCGTGAGGAATTTTTGCGCGATGCCGCCATGCAGCTGGTGCAGCTGGACAGCTATTCTTATGAGCCTCCCGTTTCCGTGCAGCTGAACGGCGAGAAAGTGGCGTTTCCGGATGCGCAGCCGGAAATGAAAAATAACCGCACAATGGTGCCGTTCCGCGCGATTGCGGAGGCGCTGGGCGCGACCGTTGGGTATGAGAGCGGCGCGATCACAGCGGTAAAGGACGGCACGCGGTATGATTTCACGCTCGGCGGCGATACACTGACGCTGACCGATGACGCGACTGGCGCAGAGATCAAAACGGTCACGCTGGACGCTGCGCCCTATGAAAAGGATGGACGAACCTATGTGCCGGTGCGGTTTTTTGCCGAAGCCTTCGGCCTGACCGTCCAGTGGGACGATTACCGACAGGTGGCCGTGTTGTATGACCGCGACACGCTGGTGGAGCAGATCGACGAGGAATTTTCCATCGTCAACCAGTGGCTTGCCGCACAGCCCGCGCGCGATCCGGCGCAGACCATGCGTACCGCAGCGGCGCTGCGCGTGCTCTACACCCAGTTCAATTCGATTGACGGAGACGAGACGACGGTGCTGGTCGACGGCACACTGGAAGTGATCGACGGCAGCGGCGGCATGAGCATGAACGTACAGGTGGACTTGCAGGGCGTGTTGGCGCTGCTGAGTGAGAGCATGGAGCCATACTGGAGTGAGGACTTGGTCGGTGAGGTCGGCCAGTGGCAGGAACTGCTCAAGAATGTGCAGCTCGAAATGGTGCTGGACGCAGAAAGCGGTACGTTATATCTGCGCTGCCCGGTGCTGCTGAAGCTGCTGGCATCCAGTCTGGGCGAGCAGGCGCCCGCGGTGTCGACCGATGTATGGCTGGAGATACCGGATGCGGCGGACGCGCTGGTGGGCGGAGAAATGCCGCTTTGGAGCGAATGGATGGCTCAGGCGGACGGCGCGACCATGGGTGCTTTGATCGTTGGGGTGATGGAGCAGAGCTGCGCATATTCCTATAGTATGCTGTGGGATGAGGTGCAGCAGAGCGCGGACGTCATCGCATCGTTTGCGGGCGACGATTGCTTCACCCGCCGCGGACAACAGTACAAGGCTGAACTATCCACGGCTCTGCCGGAGGAATACGGCTATGTATCAGGCGCCTATACGCTCGACCTGTCGGATGGCAGCATCGAGGGGCAGGCGGAGTACCGTATCAGCGATGGGTACAGCGACGTGCTGATGACGCTGACCTTTGCCGGCGATGCGCAAAAGGGCGATGTTGCGGTGACTGTGCATGTGAAAAATCAAAGCATCACCGAAATCACACTGACGTTGACACAGCAGCCCGCGCAGGCGGGCAGCGAGGTGCAGCTGCCTGATCCGGATCAGGTCATGACGCTTGATGCGTGGGAGCAACTATTCAGCGGCGCGTCGGCACAGCTGATGTGACATTAGGATATAAAAACGGCGGGCGTTTGCCCGTCGTTTTTATGAACCATAGTCCTCCAGCAGACGGGCAAGCGCTTGTGCGTCTGGCAGCAGAATGCCGTCCTCAAGCGCTTCGCGGTCGGCGGAAGGGAGTGAGCGGACGTCGATATCGGTGCGGATGACAACTTCCCCGCCGCGCGTGACGACCAGACGGCCGTCCGCGCTCTGTGCGACATACGGCTCGGCGCTTGCCGTCGCGGCTACGGCAGGCTCGGCAAACCAGACGCGCGCCGCTAAAAAGGCGCTGACAAGCGCCGCCGCACAGGCGGCCAGTGCGATGCGCCGCTGCCGTTTGGCGCGCTGCATGGCCAGCATGTAAAACCCCTGCATCATGGAAATGACCTCCTTCTATCCATGGAATTTTCTTTGAGTATTCCCAAAATCATGGAAAGTATTCGGGGGCAGATGTAAAAATTGTTTGGAATTTGCGGAATAATGTGGTATAATAGCCGCGAGCGACTGTTACATCCAGCGCAGAACAGAAGAAAAGGACGCTTTTAAAATGCGTTCTTCTGTGGTATAATGACTGAAAGCAGATAAAAAACTGCTGATTTTATGGAATATCGGGAACAAAAGGGACCGCTTACACGTCCGACCTGATAAGACCCGCGGCATCGATCCGGCGGGCAAGGAGGAAACCGAATTGGCAACTGGCAAAAGAAAAGGACATGGCGTTGGGCATGTGATATCCCGCGTGCTGCTGACGCTGCTGCTTATCGGTGTGCTTTGCGCCTGCTTCTGCGGCATTGCATTTGCGTATTATGTACATGCATATATCAACCCGTCTGCGCAGGAAACTGCGGCCGACTTGAGCAAGGGCCTCGGCTTGGACCTGAACTCGTTTATCTATACCGTGGATTCGGAAGGCAATGAGGCCTTGTATGAAACCATCCGCGGCATGGAAAACCGTATCTGGGTCGACAGTGAGGATATCCCGACCGACCTCAAGAACGCGGTTGTCGCGATCGAGGACGAACGCTTTTACAAGCACCACGGTGTAGACTGGAAGCGTACGTTCGGCGCGGTGGTCAACTGGCTGGTTGGCGATGACCAGTACGGCGGTTCGACCATCACCCAGCAGCTGATCAAAAACGTCACCGATGAGGACGATTATTCGGTAAAACGTAAAATCAACGAGATTTTCCGCGCTTTAGCGCTCGAGGAAGAGATCGGGGACAAGGATCGCATTCTGGAAATGTACCTCAACACCATCTACCTCGGCTATAACTGCTATGGCGTGAAAACCGCGGCGACCACCTATTTCGGTAAGGATGTATCCGAACTGAGTTTGGCGGAATGCGCCGCTTTGGCAGGTCTGACCAATAACCCGTCCATCTATGACCCGTACAACCACCCGGAAAAGGTCAAGGAACGCCAGGAAAACATCCTCGGCAAGATGCTGGAACTGGGCATGATCGATCAGACCACCTATAACGAGGCGATCGCAACCGAGCTGGTATATCGTCCCTATGAGCAGTACCAGCAGGATATCAGTGATATTTATTCGTATTTCACCGATGCCGTCATCAAAGACGTCACCAAGGACCTGATGGAGCAGAAGGGCTATTCCGAAGTTGTGGCCAGCAACATGGTCACCTCCGGCGGCCTGAAGATTTATGCGACCATTGATACCGAGGTGCAGAGCATCGTCGATCAGGTATGGGCGGACGATTCCGTGTTCCCCAATACCGAAAAATACGGCGAACGGCCGCAGAGCGCGATGGTCATTACGGATAAGCAGGGCAACATTGTTGCCATTGCGGGCGGTCGCGGCGAAAAGACCGAAAATCTGGCGTTCTCGTATGCAACGGACGCGCGCCGTCAGCCTGGTTCCTCGTTGAAGCCGCTGTCCACCTACGGACCGGCGATGGACAAGGGCATTATCGTGCCCTCCACGACGGTATACGATAAGCCGTTGTATATTCAGGATGACGGGAAACCGTGGCCGATGAACGACGGCAAGATGCCGACGGGCCGATCCATGACGATCAAGAGCGGTATCACCAGCTCTGTAAATACCATTGCCGTGCAGGTAATGGATATGCTGACCCCGCAGGCGTCATATGACTTCCTGACCCAGCGCTTGGGAATGCAGCTGGTCGGCAGCCGCACCTATGAGGACGGCACGGTCAAGAGCGATATTGACTATTCTCCGCTGGCACTCGGCGGTTTGACCGACGGCGTGACCGTACGCGAGATGGCAGGCGGCTTTGCTTCCTTCATCAATGAAGGCGTATATGGCGGTACACGCACCTACACCAAGGTGCTGGACTCCGAGGGCAATGTGGTTCTGGAAAACAACCCGAGCACGGATCTGGGCTTTGAGAATGTGCGCACGGCGTACTACATGCTCGAATGCCTGCAAAATGTCACGGCGTATGGTACTGCGTCCGGCACGCAGATCTCCGGTGTGCAGACGGCTGGTAAGACCGGTACGACGACCTCCAATACCGATATCTGGTTCTGCGGCGTAACGCCTCAGTATTCGGCTGCGGTTTGGGTTGGTTATGAGCATAACTATACGCTCAACGGTTTGTATGGCCGAAATGCTGCATCGATCTGGCTGGCAGTGATGCAGAAGGTGCATGAGGGCGACTCCGGCCTGGTGTTTGACTCGCATCCGCAGGATTTCACCACGGTGACCTATTGTATGGATACCGGTTTGCTGGCTTCCGGCGCTTGCCGTTCGGCGGGACGCGCCGCAAGCGGACGTTTCTGGAACGATGAAGTACCGACCGAGACGTGCAGCCATCAGGGCATCACCACGAGCTATAACTTCGCGAAGGTTGGCGTGACCGACTGGAAGGAAGAAGAGGAAGAGGAAGAGAAGAAGGAAGAGGAGAAGAAGGACGAACAGAAGCCGACCGATCCCAACGATCCTTCGATTGATCCAGAAACCGGCTTGCCGACGACCCCGACCGATCCGGAGGGTGGCGAGACTGGCGGTAATACCGGCGGCGGCACCGGCGGTGAGACTGGTGGCAATACCGGCGGTGAAACCGGAGGCGGTACCGGCGGCGAGACTGGCGGCAATACCGGCGGTGAAACCGGAGGCGGTACCGGCGGCGAGACTGGCGGCGGCACCGGTGGAGAAACCGGCGGCGGCACGGGCGGCGAGACCGGTGGCGAAACGACACCGTCGCCTGACGATCCGGAGGCATAAATCCGCCGAAAACGCATAAAATAGCAACCGAATATCTGTTCAGCGTCGCACAAGGCCGCACACATCGGGGCGTTAGCGGTGTCCTGTACCCGCAATCCGCTACAGCGGGGATGATGCGGGCAAGGAGGGACGTGCGAGCGGCGAGGCAGCTGCCAACAGGGCGATGAGAGACCGGTACTGCGCAACGGAGGACCGTGAACCATGTCAGGCGGGGAACCGAGCAGCATTAAGCGGAAACCATCGTGTGCCGCAGAGCTGCCGATCTTGAGCCCAAACCGCAGAAAGGCAGCCGGGCGCACGCTTTCGAATTGCCCGTGTGCGGTCTTGTGGGGCGCTGAACAGATTTTGCTTGAAACCACGCTTTCAAGCGAGAGGATGCACCGAGCTTGCGCTCGGATACATCCGAACGGGACAAAAGTTCCGACAAACGAAACTTTTGCTCCGACTGGTATAAAAACCCACGCGCATGTCGCGGGTTTTTATGGATTGGATTGCGCGCTTGGCGCGCAGGAGAGAACGCTGGGAGGCGGGCTTGCGCCCGCCTCTTTTGTGGTATATGAAATGTCCGCCGGGCAGAGGAAAGGAGAGGTGTGCATTGTATCAGGCGCTGTACCGTAAATGGCGGCCGCAGACATTTGCGGACGTGATCGGCCAACATCATATCACAGATACGCTGCGCGCCCAGCTCCAGTCCGGTCGCTTGAGCCACGCCTATCTGTTTACCGGCACGCGCGGCACGGGCAAAACGACTTGCGCTAAGATTTTGGCGCGTGCGGTCAACTGTGAGCATCCGGTGAACGGTGATCCGTGCAACGAGTGCGCGGCGTGCCGCGGCATTCTGGATGGTTCGGTGCTCGATGTAACCGAGATCGACGCCGCTTCCAACAACGGCGTGGATAATATCCGTGACTTGCGGGACGAAACGCGTTACACGCCCGCACAGGTCAAAAAGCGCGTGTTTATCATCGACGAGGTGCATATGCTCTCGATCGGTGCGTTTAACGCGCTGCTCAAGACGCTTGAGGAGCCGCCCGAACATGTGCTGTTCATTCTGGCAACGACCGAATTGCACAAGGTACCGGCGACTATCCTGTCGCGCTGCCAGAGGTTTGATTTCCGGCGCATCGGTGCGGAGGATATCGCACGTCGGTTGTTGGATGTGGCTGCGGGCGAGGGCATCGAGCTGACCGAGGGAGCGGCACGTCTGATCGCGCGGCTGGCGGATGGCGCGATGCGTGATGCGCTTTCCATGCTCGATCGTGCGGCGGCTGCCGGGGCGGTGGACGAGCAGACCGTGACCGCGGCACTCGGCGTGCTGGGGCAGGACGACGGTATTCGGCTGGCCGAACATCTGAAAAACGGCGATTTGGCAGCGGCGATTGCACTGATTGATGACTATTACAACGCGGGCCGGGATTTGGCAGCGGTTTACGATCAAATGCTGGGGCTGATTCGGGATGCGTTGTTAGTGAAAACGAGCAAAACCGATGTGTCCGCGCTGATTTCACCGGCTTATACGGTCAAGAGCCTGCAAAAACTGTGTGATGGGCTGGCTTCGTCCACACTCATTGCGTGGAGCCGCGTGATCGGAGAAGCACTCGACCGGATGCGCAGCGCAGCAAACCGCCGTGTCGAGGCGGAATTGTGCGCGGTTCGGCTGTGCAGTCTGGGCGCGGAGCAATATGATTCACTCAGCGGGCGTGTAGAGGCGCTCGAGGAAAAAATGAAGCATGGCGTACCCGTTGCGGCTGTGCCGGCGCAAAGCGCGCCGCAGGCGGATGATATGCCGCCCCCGCCGGGGGATGCGGATGCACCGCCTCCGCCGGATGACAGCGATGCACCACTTTGGGCGCAGGAGGAAACCGCGGGGCAGGCCGCACCGCAGGCAAAGCCTGTAGAAACAGCGGTCGAGCTGGCTGCTTGGCCGAAATGGACGCAGCTGCTCGAAGCGCTGACCGGCAAAATCAACACCGGTGCGCACACCAATCTCAAGGTGTCTGCCAAGGGCCTCATGGAGGACGACGCGCTGGTGATCTTGTGCGAGGACGGCATCACGGCGATGCTCGCCAAAGCGGAGCCGACCATGAAGGTGATCCGCGAACAGGCTGCGGCGCTGGCAGGCGCACCGATCAAGGTCAAGGTGCGCGAAGCCGGGGACGAACCTGTGATACAAAAAAACGCCGCGGTCGATGAGATCATAGGCCGGGCGAAAGCATTTGATATTCAAGTAAAAGAACTTTGAGGAGGACATAACAAATGGCAAAGGGAAAAGGCTTTGGCGGCTTCGGCGGTGGCATGAATATGCAGGCAATGATGAAGCAGGCGCAGAAGATGCAGGAAAACATGATGAAGGCGCAGGAGGAGATTGCGCAGATGGAGACCAACGGCACGGCGGGCGGCGGCATGGTGACCGCAACCGTGACAGGTACATCGACGCTCAAGTCCATCGAGATCAAGCCGGATGTAGTCGACCCGGATGATATCGACATGCTGCAGGATCTGGTGGTTGCGGCGGTCAACGAGGCGCTCAAAGCGGCAAGCGAAAAGTCCCAGAGCCAGATGTCGGCAATCACCGGCGGCATGGGCGGCGGTCTGGGCGGCCTGTTCTGATGGACTTTTTCGCACCGCCGGTCGAGCGGCTGATCGAGGAGTTTGCCAAGCTGCCCGGCATCGGGCAGAAAACCGCGCAGCGACTGGCGTTTCATGTGCTTGACTTGCCCAAAGAGGATGCAGAGCGATTTGCCGACGCGATCCGCGAGGCAAAAGCGAAAACCTTCACCTGCAAACGCTGCCAGAACTTGGCTGACAGTGAACTGTGTCCGATTTGCTCCGACCAGACGCGCGATCAAAAGACCATTTGCGTGGTGGCGGAGCCGCGTGACGTGATTGCATTCGAGCGCACCAAGGAGTACCGCGGTCTGTACCATGTGCTGCACGGCACATTGTCCCCCATGGGGCATATCGGGCCGGATGATATCCGCATCCGCGAGCTGGTGCAGCGCGTGGCGGATGAGGACACCGAGGAGGTCATCCTCGCCACCAACCCGGATACCGAGGGCGAGGCCACAGCGATGTACATTTCGCGGCTGTTGCAGCCGTTCGGCATCCGAATCACCCGTCTGGCATATGGTATCCCCGTTGGCGGGCACTTGGAATATGTCGATGAGGTAACGCTGACCCGTGCGCTGGAAGGCCGACGGGATCTGTAAAAAAATCGTTTCTGCTTTGTTCCTGCCTTTTACGCGGCGCGCCCTTTGTGGCGCAGCCGTGTAAAGCGCAGTGCGGTGATATTTGATTGGAAACGTGTTTTCAATCGAGTAATAGGCATAAAAACAGGAACGGCTGGACTTTCGTCCAGCCGCTCCCGCAATAAAAGGTAGGATAGAGAGTAGAAAGCAAGAACATGTGGGGGGATCTTACGCTTTCCACGGTTATTATGATATAGGGAAAATGTGAACATTCTGTGTACATTTCGCAACAAATTTTTGTTTTTGTACAATCGGGAGGAAAAAAGTCAGTGGCAGAACTGAAAAAGGAAATCGAAAACCGGCGCACGTTTGCAATTATTTCGCATCCTGACGCCGGTAAAACCACCATTACGGAGAAATTTTTGCTGTACGGCGGCGCGATTCAAGAAGCAGGTATGGTCAAAGGCAAGAAAAACAGCCGTCATGCCGTGTCCGACTGGATGGAGATTGAAAAGCAGCGCGGTATTTCGGTCACGTCCTCGGTGCTGCAGTTCCGCTATGAGGGAAAGTGCATCAACATTCTGGATACCCCCGGCCATCAGGACTTTTCCGAGGACACCTACCGCACGCTGATGGCGGCGGATTCGGCGGTCATGGTCATTGACGCGTCCAAGGGCGTTGAGGCACAGACACGCAAGCTGTTCAAGGTCTGCGCGATGCGCGGTGTGCCGATCTTCACCTTTATCAACAAGATGGACCGCGAATCGCGCGACCCGTATGAACTGTTGGAGGAGATCGAGAACGAGCTGGGCATCGGCACCTATGCCGTCAACTGGCCGATTGGTTCCGGCAAGCGTTTCAAGGGTGTGTACGACCGCATGGACGACGAGGTCATCGCCTTTGAGGGCGCGGATTTCCGTCACGAGGTTAAGGCGCAGCGTCTGTCCATCGACGATCCGATTCTCGAGGGCCTGCTGCCCGAGGATCAGTACCAGACGCTGATCGACGACGTGGAGATGCTCTCCGGTGCGGGCGATGAGTTTGATCTCAAGGCGGTGCATGAGGGCAAGCTGTCGCCGGTATTCTTCGGTTCGGCGCTGACCAACTTCGGTGTAGAGCCGTTCCTGAAAAAGTTCTTGCAGATGACCCCGCCGCCGACTGCGCGTACGGCGGATATCGGCGTGATCGACCCGGTTGAGGATCATTTTTCTGCATTTGTGTTCAAGATTCAGGCCAATATGAATAAGGCGCACCGCGACCGCATCGCGTTCATGCGCATCTGCTCGGGCAAGTTTGAGCGCGGGCAGGATGTGCTGCATGTGCAGAGCGGCAAAAAGATGGTACTCGCCGCGCCGCAGCAGCTGATGGCGCAGGATCGTTCAATCGTGGATGAGGCCTATGCGGGCGATATCATCGGCATTTTTGACCCCGGCGTGTTCTCGATCGGCGACACTGTCTGCGACCCCAAACGCAAATGCGTGTTCTCCGGAATTCCGACCTTTGCGCCCGAGCTGTTTGCCACGGTGCGGCAGAAGGATACGCTCAAGCGTAAGCAGTTTGTCAAGGGCGTTGAGCAGATCGCGCAGGAGGGCGCCATCCAGATTTTCCGCGAGCCGGGCGCCGGCATGGAATCGGTCATTGTAGGCGTGGTTGGCGTACTGCAATTTGAAGTGCTCGAATACCGTCTGAAAAATGAGTATAATGTCGAGATCATCCGCGAAAACCTGCCGTATGAGCATGTGCGCTGGGTCGAGAACGACGAAGAGGGCTTCGATATCAAGGCGTTGCAGCTGACGAGCGACACCAAAATCGTCGAGGATCTCAAGGGCAACAGCTTGCTGTTGTTCTCCTCGCCGTGGAATATCACCTACGCGCTCGACCATAACGAAAACCTTCGTTTGGCCGAGTTTTCGGAAAATGCATGAGCAAACAAAATCCCCGAAACCGAGTGGTTTCGGGGATTTTTTTTCGTCAAAACGTCAACGGGTCGTCCTCTCGCATCTGTACGGCACGCATATACTGCCACAGCAGCACCAGCGGCACGATTTGTCCCGCAAGCTGCACAAAAACAGCGGGCAGCGGCAGACCGGTCAGGATCAGTGTGCTTGCCGCAAACGCACCCAGCAACGGTGCATACAGACACCAGCGGATGCGGCGCGCGGGATAGTTGTAGGCATGGGGGATGATGCGCTCATCCAGCCCCCAGTACAGATAATATTCGCTGAGCAGTCCTGCCACGCTGCCTGCCATCGAGAGCAGGGACATGAAGTTTTGCAGCATCACGTTGTCGCCTGCCAGCTGCGTGACAACCAGCGCCAGACCGATCAACACAATGGATAATAGTTGCGCCGGAAAAGCGCGGCCCAGCAGTGCGCTTTCGTTTGACAAACGATACAGCACATAAGCGATCACGCAGTAAGCCAATAGATTGACGATGTTTGCGGCCAGCAGAACGGCGATCGAGTCGCTCAGCGCCGCCAGATTGACTGCCGCAGATACAGTGAGCGCGCCCCAGAGAATGCGCAAGTAGGGATAAAGTTTCATAAGTGTCGTTCCTCCGATATGGCCTATTATAGCATAGCGTAGGCCGGATGAAAATATTTTTTGCGATGGGGTTGACAATCGTGTATGATTGTATTATTATCATAGTACAATAAAACATAGAGAGGAGTGAGCCTATGCAATGGCAATTGCGGGGTGACCGGCCGATCTACCAACAGCTGGTGGAGATATTGACCGAGCAGATCGTCAGCGGTCAGCTGGCGGCGGGCGATAAGGTGCCGGCGGTGCGCGAACTGGCGGCGCAGGCAGGGGTCAACCCCAACACGATGCAGCGCGCGCTGGCGGATATGGAACGCGAAGGGCTGATGTATACCAACCGGACCAGCGGACGCTATGTGACGGAGGATAAAGAGATGATCCAGAAGATTCGGGAACAAATTGCAAGTGACCGCATTGCGGAATTTTTGGCTGGCATGAGCCAGCTTGGCTTCTCCGAGCAGGAGGTTTACAGCTTGCTCGAAAAGCGTCAAGGGGAGGGAAATAAAAATGGAACAGAAAAATGAGTTGGTTGTCTGCACGGGGCTGACCAAAACCTATGGCAGTGTCAAAGCGTTGGATAATCTGGATCTGACGCTGGGCGGCGGGCGTTTTGTTGGTCTGCTCGGTCCGAATGGTTCGGGCAAGACGACTTTGATCAAGCTGCTGAACGGATTGATCCAGCCGACGAGCGGCAGTGTGTTGGTAGATGGGCAGGCGCCCGGTATACACACGCACAGCGTGGTCAGCTATCTGCCGGACCGCGGTTATCTGAACGACTGGATGCGGGTGAGTGACCTCATGGACTTCTTCGCGGATTTCTATGCGGATTTTGACCGCGTCAAAGCAAACGATATGCTGCAATCGCTGAAAATCAATGCGCTGGACCGTCTGAAAACACTGTCCAAAGGCACGAAGGAAAAGGTGCAGCTGATCGTGACGATGAGCCGTAAGGCCAAGCTGTTCCTGCTCGATGAACCGATCGCGGGTGTCGATCCGGCGGCGCGAGACTATATCCTTAACACGATCCTGTCCAATTACAGTGAGGATGCATCCGTGCTGCTGTCCACGCACTTGATCGCGGATATCGAGCGCGTGCTGGATGAGGTGATCTTCCTGAAAAACGGCGTGATGACGCTGCACGAGAGCGTGGATACGATTCGGGAGGAACATGGAAAATCGGTGGATATGCTGTTCCGGGAGGTGTTCGCATGTTGAAGCTGTTGAAATATGAATGGAAGGCGTGCGCGCGTATCTGCCTTCCGTTGTATGGTGCGATGCTGCTGATGAGCGTCGTCAGCGCGCTGATGACGACTGAGCGCGCACAGGCTTTTATGAGCGGAATCCCAACGGCGATTCTTGGGATGCTGTACTTTGCCATGCTGGTTGCGGTGTTCGTTGTGACATTGGTCATTTTGATTCAGCGGTTTTATAAAAATCTGCTGGGCGACGAAGGATATCTAATGTTCACGCTGCCGGTATCGGTTGCGCAGCACATTTGGAGTAAGGTAATCATTGCAGCGGTGATTTGCTGCCTGAGCGACATTGTTGCGGTGCTGAGCATTGCCATCCTCGGCTCCGGTACTGGCCTGCTCACCGGTTTTGCGATGGTGTTGGGCGAGTTTGGCCGAATCATCGTGACAGAGCCCAATGCATTGGGCTATATGCTGGAAGGCATTCTGCTGCTGCTTGTAAGTACGATCAGCGGTGTGCTGTATCTCTATCTGTGCATGGCCTCGGTCATCTGGCCAAAAAACACCGCGTTCTGATGTCGGTCGTGTGGTACTTTGTGTTGTCGACCGTGGCGCAGTTTGTGTTCAGCTTTGTGCTGATCGGTATGGGCAACGGGCCGTTGGAGATGCTGGTGCAAGCGATAGGCGACATGGTGGCAGGCGTGCCGCCGCAGGTGCTGCTGCATGGTGTACTGCTTGGCTTCTGCGTTGCCACGGCGATACCGGGTGCGATTTGCTATTTCGGCACCCATTATATCCTCAAAAACCGGCTGAATCTGGAATAAACGCAGCTGACACGGGGGACGCGCTTCCGCGCGTCCCTTTTTGCACCCTAAAACAGGGGATGCTCATAAAATCTTAAGGAATTTGCGGCGCAAATGCAAAGAATTGCCGCGTACAATGAAAGGGTAACAGGGGAGGGATGGATATGACGGCGGTATCTCGGTATGTGCAGCGGGCACGCTGCGACATGGTAGGACGGTATTCGCTTTGCGAGATGGTAGGGATGTTTTTGGCGTTTTCGGCGGCGGGCTGGCTCTGGGAGGTCGGACTGCACTTGCTGCTGGACGGCCAGCTGGTCAATCGAGGCACGATGTTCGGCCCGTGGCTACCGATTTACGGCGTGGGCGGGTTGCTGTCTGTCCTGCTGCTGGAACGCTTTGCCGCAAAGCCGGTTTTGGTTTTTGCATCGGGCGCGCTGCTTTCTACCGCGATCGAATTTGCGGCAGGAAAGTATCTGCTGGCGGTTTACGGCCTGCGCTGGTGGGATTACAGCGGTTATCCGCTCAACGTGGACGGGCTGGTGAGCCTTCCGACCGCGCTGGTATTCGGATTGGGCTGCTGTGCAGCGGTCTATCTGGCTGCGCCCTTGCTGCTGACAGGGTTCCGACGCGTGCCGCAAGAGGTGTTCGGGCTATTGTGCGCGTTGCTGATTGCGTTGTTTGCACTGGATTTTTGTGCATCTACGCTGCATCCGAACACGGGACAGGGTGTTGCGCTCCGTGCACCAGAGCAAGACGGCTTACAGGTCATAGAACCGGCCCGGATCGAAATGCTGCTGTATCATTTGACGAAATAAACTTGCGCAGGCGTTTCTTCTCTGCTATGATGAAAGCAGAGAGGGGGGCGTTTGCATGAAGTGTCAGCATTGTGGGATCAACTACAACGACGAGGATCGGGAGTGCCCGATCTGCGGTGCGCGCGCAGGAAGTCGCGGCCGTGTCGGAGAATTGGAAAAGAAGGCTGCCGCGTGGCGGGAAAAGCAGTTTGAAGAGGAGCCGACCTATCAAAAAACACGCACGCAGAAAACGAACACGCGTGCGAAAAAAGCAAAACCCAGCGTAAAACCCATCCGTGAAACCAAACAGGGAAAAGGCAAGGTTGCAGCGGTGGTGGCGGTTGCGGTGGTGCTGCTCAATTTTCTGCCTTCGCTGATACCGTTGGCAAATGACATTTTTCAAAATATAGGCGACAGCGTCAGTACGTTTGAGATCGACCTCGGTGATTGGGGTTCGTCCGCGCCGGATGAAGAGGCAGAAGATTGGGCCAGCTATGATGACGGCGCGCGGTACTATACGCCGGGCGAAACATACGAATACGACCCGGATAACTTTACCTCGGTTTACGTCCGTCTGCATGATTTGATCGGCGATAACGCCACGGCGACCCTGTCCGACGGCACAACGCTCAACCTGTGGGTCGATGCCGATAATGGGGACGGTTATCGGTTGGAGTTGGATGATGGCGCTGGGGAATACAGCGAACAGGGCTACTATTGGTGTGTGTATAACTTCCCCGAAGAAGAAATGTATGACGATAATTATCCGCCCGAACAATATGATTCATTGGCGCTTTGTCTGACGGCGGAGGAAACAGGTTATGATGGCAATACATATTCTGCGCGATATGATGATCGTTTGGAAAAGGGTGCCGACCTGTGGCTGCTGGCCTATGTCGACCGCGCGACCGGGCTGCTGACCTTGCAGGATGTGCAAGACACCGGCGTTTTTGGCGTAGACACGTTTGTAGCACTCACGAGCTTGCAACAGGGATAAATAAAAAGGAAGCCGAAAGGCTTCCTTTTTTTATTAATGCTTGATTTTGCGCAGGTTTTGCAGGGTTTCTGCGACGTTTTCCTGATGCAGCTCGGCTGCATGAAAATGCAGCAGATGAAAGTTGATATTGAACAGTGAGCCGAGGCCGACTGCGCAAATGACTGTGCCGATGCCGACCTGACCACCCAGCAGAAAACCAGCGATGATAACGAAGATTTCGACGCTGGCGCGGCACAGGCCAACCGACCTGCCGGTTTTGCGCGCCAATGCAACCATGAGCGCGTCGCGCGGGCCTGCCCCCAGCGCACTTTTCATATACATCCAAGTGCCCAGCGCGAGCAACTCCAGCCCGATCAGCAGCAGTGGCAGTCCGGTGAGCAGCGTATGCATCTGCGGGATCCAGTCCAGCCAGAGCAGGCCGTCAATGAACACCGCGCACAGGATGATATTGATCACGGTGCCGAAGCCAAAACTCTCCCCGCACAGAACTGCCGCGCCGATCGCCACAGCGCCGACGATCATGGAGGCGGTGCCGTAGGTGATGCCGAGGGTCTGTGCCAGACCCTGCTGCAATACGCTCCACGGTTCCAGACCGATATTGGCTTGCAGCATCATCGTGATGCCGATGGCGCTGACCAACATGCCAACGACCAGCCAGAGCAGGCGGCGGATATAATGATGGTTGGGCATGAGTCACCCCTCCGCGGCGAATGTGCGCACCAGTTGTGCGGTCTGATCGCAGTCTGCGCGGGAAATATCATGATGGCAGACCATGCGGTACTCTCCGCCTGCGCAGCCCGTGACCTTGACGCCGTGCTCCAGCATCCAAGTGGGATAACGGGAGGCTTTGTCCGCACTCCAGTCGGTGGTAAAGAACACCATATCGATATCCAAACGGTCGCGGAACACCTGCACGCCGTCGATCTCATCCAGCAGCGCGCCAAGATACGCTGCGTTTTCGTGATCTTCCTTGAGACGGTCGGTCATATCGCGCAGCGCAATCAGTCCCGCCGCTGCCAGAAAACCGCCTTGCCGCAGGCCGCCGCCGAGAATGCGGCGCGCGCGGCGCGCCCGCCAGATCAGGTCCTTCGGTCCGGCCAGAATAGAGCCGACCGGAGCACACAAGCCCTTGGAGAGGCAGCACATCACAGTATCGCAGTATTGCGTCATCTCACGCACATCGGAAACGCCCAAAACAGCCGCAGCATTGAACAGCCGCGCGCCGTCCAGATGCACAGCCACGCCCTTTTCGTGTGCAGTTTCATAGATTGCACGCATATTGTCGAGCGAAACCACCGCGCCGGTGGAATGGGCATTCTCTACGACCACAAGCGTTGCTGGCGCCACCTGTACGTCGCTGTCATCGGTCAGGCAGTCACGCACAGAATCCGGGTCCATGGTGCCGTTGACGCTCTGCGGGAAGCGGAGCGATACGCCCGAAAGCTGGCCGTAGGAGCCGGCTTCATGCTCGGCAATATGGGAGTGCGGGTCGATGATGACGCAGTCGCCGCGGCGGGTGTGTGCCATCAGTGCACAGGCGTTGCCTTGCATACCTGAGGTGATAAATACCGCGGCCTCCTTGCCCAGCCGCTCGGCAGCGTAGGCTTCCAGCTCGTGTATCGTGGGGTCATCGTCAAATACATCGTCTCCCACCACGGCGGCTGCCATCGCATCCCGCATGGCCTGTGTCGGTTGAGTGACCGTGTCGCTTCGCAAATCAATGTAACGCATGATAGTATCCTCCTATATGTATAATTCGCCCCACCGTCCGCAGGGCGCAAAGCCGATCTGACGATACAGTTCGGCTACTTCATCATATCCCGCAATCAGGCGCGGCGTTTTGCCGCATTTCTGGATGCGCTGCACCAGAAAACGGCTGATGCGGTTGCCCAGTCCGCGGTGGCGGTACTCCGGAACGACGGCGACCGCGCCGATCACACCGCATTCGTCATCCCATGAGACGATGCTGCCGGTACCGATGACCGTGCCGTCCGCCTCCAGTTGGTACAGTTCGGACAGTCCGCGCGACAGGCGGCAGTCCAGATCGGCTGCCCAGACATCGTAGTCGAGATGCGTGCGGTAGTATTCGTGGCTGCGCTGCAATACATCAAACACCGCGCGTTTGTCGCCGGGAACGATATCCGGACAGTCAAGCTGCTGCTGCGCGCCGCGATACACCATATAATAGGAGCTGTCCGTTTGTCCGCCAAGCAGCGCCTGCAACGCTTGGCACTGTGCCCAATTGGTGTCGATTTCATGCACTGGCAAACGCCGTGCCAGTTCTGCAATTGGCGCAGGGTCGGCGCGCTCGTCGGAAGAGATGGTCAGTACACCGTCCGTATAGCAGAGCGCCGCGGCAGGTTCACGCCCCTTGCGGCACAGGAAAAACTGCACTGCTTCGCTGCCCAGCCCATGTGCGGACAGCGCGGTGCGGGCGCGGGAGCCGAACACATGCTCATAGGTGCAGGCGGTGAGAAAATCCGGCACATCGGCGGCAGTGACAGGAATCAGCATAACAGGTTCCTCCTTTTTGGATAGCAGTGAAAAATGAGCGCAAAGCGCTCATTTTTCGTTTGTTTGCCGGAAGGGAATCAGGTGTCGTCTTTCTTGATTTGAGAAAGATAGCGGTAGACGCTGGCCTGTGAGCAATGCAGCGCATCGGCCACATCCTTGACCGCGCCCTTGAGCAGGAAAATACCGCCCGTTTCGAGCGAAGAAATGATCTGGATGCGCTCGTCCGGTGTCAGCCGGTCGGCGGTGACGCCCAGCCGCGCCAACTCGCGGTTCACGGCATCGCCTGCGACGGCATCAATAGAATTATGGAAACTCTCGGTAGTTGCGGGCACGACGCGCACCGCTTCGCTGCCGTCCAAGGCGTGGTCGGGCTGGCAGTGGTCTTCTACAAATGCATCCGGGTGGCACAGGCGCAGGATGCTTTCACTGGCAGCCTGATATCGGCTGTCATCAAAATTGATGCACAGCATACCGATCAGCCGTCCGTTTTGTTTGATGAACAGCGTCGAGGAGCGCAGCGTTTTGCCTGCGGCGGATACGCCGCAGTAGTGCAGACGGTAGTCCTGCGACTCATAACTTTTATCCATCAGGATTTTGAGCGCCACATTGGTCAGGGGAGCGCCGACCTCACGCCCGCTGACATGATTATTGGCGATGGCGATGATCGAGCGGTTTTTATCGGTCAGGTCGTGCAGCGCGACCTCATAATCGGGGCCAAGTGCCTGACCGAGAAATTCGGTCAGTTTCATATAATGTTGCAGCAACGGATTGGCCATACGCTCACCTCATTTTCAAAAATCAGACAGGTTTTTGACCTTGATTTTATTATAACGTAAAGAAAAGAGAAATGTCAAAAAAGATGAGAATAATTTCTCACAATTAAAAGAAAAAGTTATTATACAACTTCTACAAAAACTATGTAAAATTCCCACAAAAGCGAAAAATAAAAGTGTGCCATCATACAAAATGTACAAAACATGCTTGACAAAATATTATTCGAATGATAAATTTATCTCAGAAAAGGAGGCGTGGAAAGGATGAAAAAAGTCATCAGTACGGATCTGGCCCCCGCGGCAATCGGACCGTACGCACAGGCCGTCGCAACCGACGGATTGGTCATCACTTCTGGTCAGCTGCCGATCGACCCGGCAACCGGTGCATTCCCCGAAGGAATTGCAGCACAGACCCGTCAGTCGCTGGAGAACGTTAAGGCGATTCTGGCAGAGGCTGGTGTGGGTATGGACCGCATCATCAAAACGACCGTATTCCTCAGCGACATGAACAACTTCGGCGCAATGAACGAGGTGTATGCTACGTTCTTTGGCGAAGGCGGTTATCCGGCACGTTCTGCTGTTGAAGTCGCGCGCCTGCCCAAGGATGCGCTGGTCGAGATCGAATTCATCGCGGCCCTGTAAACAATTATTTCATTCGTCACGTTAGTGAAAGATACTGTCCGCCAGTCGGAATTGCATGTTATGGGAAACATGTGATCGATGACCGGGGTATCCTCTAAAAATAATGGCGCATAACGCCAGCATAATGGAGGTAAATATTATGGACAAGAACGTAAAGCATTATCCTCTGGCTCAGACCGTTGAGATGCCCCAGCACTGCGCATATGTGGTACGCGATCTGCCCCAGGCTACTGTGGAGCAGCGTGAGCGCGCGCTGAACGCTACTCACTGGAACGAATTTTCCTTCCCGTCCGGTCTGCTGACCGTTGATATGCTTTCTGACTCCGGTACCACCGCGATGACCAATCAGCAGTGGGCTACCCTGTTCCTGGGCGATGAGGCTTACGGCCGCAACACTGGTTACTACGTTCTGCTCGACACCTTCCGCGACATCTTCGAGCGCGGCGGCGAGAAGAACTGGAAGAAGAGCATCGATCTGGTTCGCACCGATTGCCGTGATCTGGAGAAGATGATGGACGAACTGTACCTCTGCGAGTACGAGGGCGGTCTGTTCAATGGCGGCGCAAAGCAGATGGAGCGTCCGAACACCTTCATCATCCAGCAGGGCCGTGCAGCTGAGTCCGTTCTGATGGAGATCGTTAAGAAGATTCTGGCTGCTCGTCATCCGGGCAAGGTATTCACCATCCCGTCCAACGGCCACTTCGACACCACCGAGGGCAACATCAAGCAGATGGGCTCCATTCCGCGTAACCTGTACAACAAGGAACTGCTGTACGAAGTACCGGAAGGCGGCAAGTACGAGAAGAACCCCTTCAAGGGCAACATGGATATCGAAAAGCTGGAGCAGCTGATCAATGCGGTTGGCGTAGAGAACGTTCCGCTGATCTTCACCTGCATCACCAACAACCCGATCTGCGGCCAGCCGGTTTCCATGGCGAACATCCGCGAGATCAACCGTGTTGCGCATAAGTACGATATCCCGCTGGTATTTGACGTTGCACGTTGGGCTGAAAACGCTTACTACATCAAGATGAACGAAGAGGGCTACGCTGATAAGTCCATCGCTGAGATCGCGACCGAGATGTTCTCTTACTGCGACGCGTTCACTATGTCCGCTAAGAAGGACGGTCACGCTAACATGGGCGGCATGCTGGCATTCCGCGATCAGGGTCTGTTCTGGAAGAAGTTCTCCGACTTCAACGAGGATGGCTCCGTCAAGACCGACGTAGGCGTTCTGATCAAGGTTAAGCAGATCTCCTGCTACGGCAACGACTCCTACGGCGGCATGTCCGGCCGTGACATTATGGCTCTGGCTGCTGGTCTCTATGAGTCCTGCGACTTTGAGTATCAGCATGATCGCGCGATGCAGTGCGAGTATCTGGCTCAGGGCTTCTACAATGCTGGCGTTAAGGGCGTTGTTCTGCCGGCAGGCGGCCACGCTGTTTACATCAACATGGATGAGTTCTTCGATGGCAAGCGCGATCACACTACCTTCGCTGGCACCGGCTTCTCGCTGGAGCTGATCCGCCGCTATGGTATCCGCGTTTCCGAGTTGGGCGACTTCTCTATGGAGTATGACCTCAAGACCCCGGAGCAGCAGGCTGAGCTGGCAAACGTTGTTCGTTTCGCAATCGACCGCAGCCGCCTGACCAAGGAGCATCTGGACTACGTTATCGCAGCTGTTGCACAGCTGTATAAGGATCGCGAGTCCATCCCGAATATGCGCATTGTTTGGGGCCACAAGCTGCCGATGCGTCACTTCCATGCGTTCCTCGAGCCGTACCCGAACGAAGAGAAGTAATCTGATCGAGACAATCAGGGCGTAACCTGCGCCGCGTGGAAAGAGTACAGGAACGACTAGGCAAAGGCGCCTGCGGAAAAGTAAAGAGTTCCGCAGGCGTTTTTATTTACCGGATATCGGTATAAAAAAGGGGTGTAAAGTATGAGTAATAATCAGAGCACCGTAAAGACAGACGGCTTTAAGTCTCAGTGGGGCTTTATCATGGCCGCGGTCGGCTCGTGTGTCGGCATGGCGAACGTATGGCGCTTCCCGATGCTGGTTTCCAAGTATGGCGGCTTGACCTTCCTCATTCCGTATTTCATCTTTGCAGCTATCATCTGTCAGTCCGGCATGATGGAGGAGTTCTCGCTCGGCCGCTGGGCCAAGAGCGGCCCGTCCGGTGCGTTCGGAAAGGCAATGGAGGACGGCGGCAAGCCCAAGTCGATCGGTGAATGGCTGGGCGCAGTGCCGATCGTCGGCGCGTTCTGTCTGGCGACCGGTTATGCAGTCATCATGGGTTGGGTGTTCTACTACGCCAAGATGGCTTTTACCGGCGAACTGAGCGCGATGGGTCAGGATATGAACATCATCGGCGGTACCTTCGGTGCGGTCGCGCCCGAGGCAAGTAGCCTAGGCGAAGCGATCCAGATGACTTTCTCGACCGGCGGCGCAAACAACATGTGGATTATCGTCGGCGTGATCGTATCGCTGCTGGTTATGGTCATGGGCGTTGCGGGCGGCATTGAGAAATCCTGTAAGATCATGATCCCCGCGCTGTATGTGCTGTTTGTCATTCTGGCCGTTGTCATGGTGTTTATCCCGGGCACCGAAGCTGGCTATAAGTACATCTTCACCCTCAACCCGGCTGGCCTGCTCAATCCGGAGGTTTGGGTCTATGCATTCGGTCAGTGCTTCTTCTCGCTGTCTGTGGCAGGCTCCGGCTCGGTCGTATACGGCTCGTATCTGGGCAGCGACGTCAAGATTCGTCAGTCTGCTATCATTTGCGCGATCATGGACACCTCGGCTGCATTGCTGGCGATGTTCGTCATGATCCCTGCGATGGCTTCTGCCGGCGCCGATCTCGGTAGCGGTGGCCCTGGTCTGATGTTCATCTACGTTCTCCCCGTATTCAACGGCATGGGCGGCATCGCTCGCTTGATTGTTATCTTCTTCTACGTCGCAATCCTGTTTGCAGGTGTATCCTCGGTCATCAATCTGCTTGAGGTGCCGATCAACTTCCTGCAGGATCAGTTCAAGCTCAAACGCTGGATCCCGACCGTGATCATCCATGCGGTCTCGCTGGCTATCGCGCTGGTCATCCAGCCTTGGACCTCGCAGTGGATGGATATGGTTTCGATCTACATTCTGCCGCTCGGCGCAGTGACTGCGGGTATCATGTTCTTCTGGGTCATGAAGAAGGAGACTGCGATTGGAGCCGCGCAGTTAGGCTCGGACAAACCGGTTATGAAGTGGTTTATCCCGTTCGGCAAGTATGTGTTTGTTCCGCTTTGCGTGCTGTGCTTTGTGCTCGGCATCGCTTGGGGCGGCATCGGCTGACATAAAAGCTTTAATTCCGAGAATATCGTCCCTTTCCCACGGAAATTGTCCGCTGACTGTTGCAGTCGGCGGACAATTTTGCTATACTAATTGAGACTGGAATGGAAAATGAGGAATGAAGGAGAAAAAGATGAATTCGGATCTGCGCGATAAGATATCCAGTGCGGCGACTGCCATTGAGATCACGCTGGGACTGATCATCCTGCTGGCCTGTGTGGTAGGCAGTGTCGGGCTGGTATGGACGACCGAACTAAACCAGATGTTTTTGGTGCCGGATTACTTTCAGGAGCGGCTGAGTGACGCCTGCTTGATTATCATTGGCATCGAGCTGATCAAGATGATCACCAGTTATACCATTGACTCAGTGGTGGATGTTATGCTGCTCGCAATCGCCCGTCAGATGATCGTGGAGCATACATCGCCGCTGGAAAATCTGCTGGCAGTGCTGTCGGTCGGCGTGTTGTTTGTCATCCGTAAGTATCTGTATATTTCGCATCTGGATCGCCGTAAGAGAAGCAAAAAGGAGATCGAAAACGATGTCCGGGCTGAGGTGTTTGGCTTTTCTCTGCGGAAAGAAGAAAAAGAGAACACGAAAGAAAGCCGTCCCTAAGGGGACGGCTTTTGCCGTATTTATCGACGTGTGATGCAAAAGCGCACACCGGTTTCGGTGTTTTCCGCATGACAGACAAGGCCGTGCAGTGCAAAGATTTTTTGCGTGATAGCAAGCCCTAAACCATGTCCGCCGGCACGGTTTCTTGCTTTGTCGCCGCAGTAAAACATTTCAAACAGGCGCGGCAGCTCGCTTTCCGGAATGGGCTCACAGTCATTTTCGACGGTGAGAAGCGGTCCGCCGCCTAGACGCAGTGTGACTGTGACGCGTCCGTCCTCGGGGGAGTATTTCGCGGCGTTCTCAAGCAGACAGCCGAATGCACGGCGCAGCAATGTCTCGTCGCCGCGGATGCGCACGCCGTCGGCAAGCGTTGTGGTCAGGCGGCGGTGCTCGAACAGCGGCGCATATTCATCCACAAGGCTGTGGATGAGCGCGGCAAGGTCGATGGTGGTACGATGTTCCAGTTCGTCCGTGCGGTCGAGACGGGTGTAGTCGAGCATTTCGCGCACCAGACTGTTCATACGGGCGGTTTCCTGCTCGATGGCGGCAAGGTAGCGCGCGTTTTCCTCGGGGGAAATGTCCTGCGCGATGGCCTCAGCGTAGCCGCCGATGAGCGCGAGCGGGGTTTTGAGGTCATGGCTTGCTGCCGCGACAAACTGCTGCCGTCGGTCTTCGAGGTCGCGCTCGCTGTCCCAGCGCTGATGTAGGTCGCCCGCCATGTCCGCGAGCGCGCGGTTGAGATCGCCGATCTCGTCGCCGCGGGCGGTGTCGGGGTGGAAGGCGTCAAATTCGAGGTGCGCAACGTGCTGCGCCTGCCGGGTGGTGTCATGCAGCGGGTCAGTGACTTCTTGATGGATCATACGTCGCAGCAGCCACAGCGACAGTGCCAACAACGCAACAAACAGGAAAACTGGAATACGGACGGACTGCCATATGCAAGTGGTCACGGAATAGGTGCGAATAGTAGCAATTTGGTAGCCGGTTTCTTCTGTAAGCCGGATATCTTGGTAGTCTGCTGCATAGTCGATGCCGCGGGGCGGGGAAATCGGCTGCTCGGACGGTGCGTTCCTCGGCCCATAATGGTTGAGGAAGCGCAGGCCGAAGTCGAGCGCTTTCAAATCGTCATATTCGATGCTAACGGTAGAGGTCGGGATGCAGGTGGACTCCTCAGGGACAAGAATAGTGGACTGGAAAACACGCCCATCTGCATGCACGATGCGGTTGGGGAAAAAGTTGTTGCCGATCTGCATGCCGTAAGCGGTCAAACGCGCATCGGAATTCGTATTCGGTTCGGTTAGTTCCTGACAGATGGCTATGATGTCCTCGGTGGGGAACAGACCAATGTCCACATTGAGCGCGGGACTGCCCGCCTGTGTCGCATCAACCAGAATGCGGGGCGGGAAATAGACATTCTCGTCATTTACTGGGTCGTAGTACGTCAGCGCAGTCAATTCGCCCCAATAGTCGTAAAAGAGCGCGCTTCTCAACTGCCAGTATGCTTCCGTGCCGGGGCTGGGCAGCTCTTGCGGCGTGTAGCCGAGCGTTTCCTGCACCTTGCCCGCGGTATAATTGTTTGCGGTGTCGGTCAGGTAAAACTGGTTTTCCACATGATACCGCGCGGCCAGTCGGCACATTGGCCATAGCCAGAACAGGCCACCCAGCACGAGAAATACCGCAAACAGCGCCGTCAGCCGTGTCGCAATGCTGCGCCGCAGCCAGAACGCCTTGAGCTTTTTCATCACGATCCCCCCAATCGGTAGCCCTTGCCGTAGACCGCTTTGATGTGCTGCGCGGCTGTACCCAGTGCTTTGCGCAGGCTCGCCACATGGCGGTCTACCATGCGCTCGTCGCCGTCGAAGTCCACGCCCCACACGCGTTCGATCAGCAAATCGCGCGATACGGTGCGTTCTTGCTCTCGCAGCAGCAGCTCGAGAATCTGCGTCTCCTTGGGGCGCAAGGACACCGGCACACCGTCCACTGTGACGGTACCCGTCGCGGTGTCCAGCAAAATGCTGCCGTAGCCAAGTTCGGTTTCGCCCAGCCGCAGACCGCGCGCCCGGCGTATGAGCGCCTGTGCCTTCGCGACCAGCACGGGAAAGGAAAACGGCTTTGTGATGTAATCATCCGCGCCCACGCGGAAACCCGCGAGCGTGTCGCCCTCCTGACCGAGTGCGGTGACGAAAATCACCGGCACATCGCTTTCGCGCCGCACAGCTTGGCACACCTCAAGCCCGTTTAGGTGCGGCATCATCACGTCCAGCACCAGCAGATCAAAACTGCGCTCCTGCGCAAGCGCGAGCGCGGTTTCGCCGTCATACGCCGGGGTGACGGCAACGCCTGCTGCTCGGAAAAAGTCCTGCATGAGCGCAGAGAGCGCCTTGTCGTCCTCCGCCAAAAGAATATGTCCCGCCATGTCCATCCCTCCTTTGCTTGCTTTCAGTATAGCATGGAATTGTCCAAATTTTATCCGCATGCACAAAAAACAGCCCGCCGTATGGCGGGCTGTTTGCAGATCAGGTTTTATGCGCCGGGCGGGATTTCTCCCACACCGTTTAAGATATGATGCGGCCGATAGGCATAGTTTTCGACCTCGGCGCGGGTTGTGCAGCCGGACAGCACCAAAACGGTGTCCAGACCGGTTTCGATGCCCGCGACAATATCGGTATCCATGCGGTCGCCGACCATGACGGCTTCATGCGAGTGTACACCCAGCAGGCGCAAGCCGGTGCGCATCATCAGGGGGTTGGGCTTGCCGACATAATACGCGCTTTTGCCGGTCGCCAGTTCGATCGGGGAGACCAACGCGCGGCAGGCAGGGATGATGCCCTGCTCGGACGGGCCGGTCAGGTCGGAGTTGGTCGCAATCAGGCGCGCGCCCTTGTTGACCAGATCGACCGCCTTGAGGATGGTCTGATAGTTATAGGTATTGGTTTCGCCCGCGATGACATAATCGGGATCGACGTCGTTCATCACGATGCCCGCCTCATACAGCGCGCCGACCAGACCAGGTGCGCCGATGACATAGGCGGATGCACCGGGCTTTTGGCTGGCAACAAACTTTGCGGTTGCCAGTGCCGAGGTATAGAAATGCTCCTCGCCGATCTCCAGCCCCATGCGGGCGAGCTTCTGCTGAAGCTCAAGCGGCGAGCGCTCGGATGAGTTGGTCAAAAACAAAAAACTCTTGTTTTCCTTTTGCAGCCAGTCAACAAATTCGGTTACGCCTTCCAGCAGACGGTTGCCGTGATAGATGACACCGTCCATATCGCAGATAAAACCTTTTTTCTGACGAAGCAGTTCAAGTGTTTCGCTCATTTCGGTTCTCCTTTCGCAGTATGATACGCTACTTCTATTATGCGGAGTACACAGCGGTTTCGTCAAGAGAAAAAAGTTTTGGAGGTGTTAAATAACTGTAAAGGATAGAGGCTTTGCGCAGGCGGACAAAGCGTGATATACTGTTAGTGAATTAAGAGAATGGGGAATGGACAATGGCAATCAGCAAGGCGATGCGTGCCGCGCTGCACGCACTGAGTTATACGGCGAATATTGACGTAGGAAAGACCTATCGGGTAGAGCGTGCGGTGCGCGGACTGCGCACACCGCTGGCGCCGTTATACCATCTGTGGGATCATAAAATCGAGCGGGAGGGGCACGAGATCCGCGTGCGCATCTACACTCCGAAAAAACAAACGGATAGCCGCCTGCTGCTGTTTTTCCACGGCGGTGGCTGGGTGCTCGAAAATGTGGACACCTATAACGCGGTCTGCCGCAATCTGGCGCGGCGCACAGGCTGCCGCGTGGCCTCGGTGGAGTACGGCCTTGCGCCCGAGCATGTGTTCCCCGAGGGCTTAGAGGACTGTTATGCCGCAGCGCGCGAGGTCTATCTCCATCCTGAGCAGTTCGGCGTGCGCTCGCAGGAGATCACGCTGGTTGGGGATTCGGCGGGCGGCAATCTGGCGGCGGCGGTGTCGCTGATGGCGCGTGACCGCGGCGAGTTTGAGGTCGCGCAGCAGATTTTGATTTATCCCGCGACCTACCACGACCATTCGCCCGATTCGCGCTTTGATTCCGTGCGGGAGAACGGCACCGGCTATCTGCTGACGGCTAAGCGCGTGTGCGATTATATGATGCTGTACGCGGGTGGGGACGAAGCGCGGATGCAAAACCCGTATTTTGCGCCGCTGCTTGCCTCGGATTTGTCCCGCCAGCCGCGCACACTGGTCGTGACCGCGGAGTTTGACCCGCTGCGTGATGAAGGGGAAGCCTATGCCCAAGCGCTGCGGGAAGCGGGCAACACTGTGGAGCAGTACCGTATGCCGGATGCGCTGCACGGTTACTTTTCACTGCCGATGCGCTTCCCGATGGTGCGGCGTACTTATGATCTGATCGAAAAATTCCTGAATGGGGAGTCAATCACATGCCAAACGCCAAACGAAATCAAAAAAATTTAAGCTGGAGCCGTCTGGACAACGCGGCGAAGATTTTTCCGCCGACCTCGCACGGCTCAGCCACGGGAGTGTTCCGCCTGTCGTGTGAGTTGACCGAGCCGGTCGCGCCGGATGTGCTGCAAACCGCGCTCGCACGCACGCTCGAGCGGTATCCGCATTTGCTGATGGTCATGCGGCGCGGCGTGTTCTGGTACTACTTGGAGCAGACCACCATGCGGCCTTCGGTCGTGCCGGAACATGCGCCGCCGTGTGCGGCGCTGTATGAGGGCAGCCGGTCGCTGCTGTTCCGTGTCAGCTATTGGCGGCACAAGGTCAGTCTGGACATGTATCATGTGCTGGCGGACGGTGCGGGTGCGATCGAGTTTTTTGAATCGCTGATGATGGCCTATCTGATGCTGCGCCACCCGGAGGCAGGGGTGGATGGAATCACGCAGGCATCGGTGTCCCAGCGCTGGGCGGACAGCTTTCAGAAGTATTACAAGCCGCACGGCGGCGGCAAGACCGCCGAAGGGCTGGGGCGCGCCTACCGTTTGCGCGGGGTGCGCCGCGCGGACGGCGGCCTGACTGTGATCGAGGGCGTGGCGGACGTGCGGCAGGTGCTGGCAGCGGCGCACCGCTGCGGCGCGACACTGACCGTTTACATGACCGCGTTGCTGCTATCCGCCATTCACAGCGAAATGTATGTCCGTGAGCAGAAAAAACCGGTGGTGCTGACCATTCCGGTCGATTTGCGCAGCTTTTTTCCGTCGCGCACGACGCGCAACTTTTTCGGCACGATTCGTGTTGGCTATGATTTTTCGAGACGGAGCGGTGAGATCGAGGATATCGTAGCCTGTGTAGCGGCGGCCTTCAAGGAAGAACTCACGCCGGAGAGGCTCGGGGCACGCATGAATCAATTGGCGGCGCTCGAGCATAATCCGGTGCTGCGGGTGATCCCGCTGGCGCTCAAAAATCCGGTGCTGCGGTTATCCGGTGTGGTATCCGATCGCGGCGAGACGGCAGCGTTGTCCAACGTCGGTAAATTCCGTCTGCCCGAAGCGCTGCATCCCTTTGTGCGTGGCTTCGGTGTATTTATGTCGACGGGTGCAACGCAGCTTTGCACCTGCTCGTTTGGAAACAGCCTGCATTTTGGCTTTACGTCGGCTTTTGAAAACACCGAGGTGCAGCGTCGCTTTTTTGAACTGCTGGTGGGCGAGGGGATCGAGATCGAGATCCGCAGCAACGAATACCATGAGGAGGAGGGAGCGGAATGCAGCGATGTTACAGCTGCCGAGTGACCGTGGCCGGTCACAAAACCTGCTGTCCGCTGTGCGGCGGGCAGCTGTCCGGCACACCGGAGCCGGACACTGAGGTGTTTCCCGCGCTGGAAAAGCCGCGCTTTACGACCGGCTTTGTGCTGCGTCTGCTGGCGCTGATTGCGATTGCGGTCAGCGTTATCTGTGTGCTGGTCAACATCGCAACCGGATGGCATGCGCTCTGGTCGCTGTTCGTGGTGGCAGGCGCGGTGTGTGTCTGGGTGGCGGCTGCGGTTGGCGTGGCGTATCGCCGCGATATGGCGCAGAATATCGGCTGGCAGGTCGTGTTGATCCCGCTATTGTCTTTTCTGTGGGACCGGTGGACCGGATGGCGCGGCTGGTCGGTGGATTTTGTGTTGCCGTGCGTGTGTATCGTGGGCATTTTGGCGATGCTGCTGATTGCGGTGCTTTGCAAAACGCCGCTGCGTCGATTTGCCGGACCACTGATCGGCGCATGTTTTCTGGGGCTTGTGCCGCTGATCCTGATTGCCTGCGGGCAGGTGCGGGTGCTGCTGCCCTCGCTGCTGTGCGCGGGGCTGGCCATTTTGTCGCTGGCCTCGCTGGTGCTGTTCCAGTGGCAGACCATCAAGGCAGAATTTCAGCGGCGTTTTCATCTGTAATAAAAAAGAGCGGCTTTGCCGCTCTTTTTTGCGTTTGGGCGCATGTGTATCGAAATGAGTTGCATTTTGACACAAAAAGCCGTATACTGTCAAGATAAGACGGGAGGACGGCATTGGAATGGAGAAAAAACAACTGCTGCGGCTCGGCGGCCGCGCTGCGGGCGCAGTGCTGCCGTTCTGGCTGCTTGACCTGACCTTGCGCGCAGCGACCGGATGCGCGGCATGGTATCCGCTGTACGCGGCGGCGCCCAACCTGTTTTCGCTCGGCTTTGGAGCGCTGTTCGCGGCGCTTTGCCTGCTGCCGCGGCGGTCGGTGGGGCGCGTGCTGTACGGGCTGATTTATGCTGTTTGGGCGGTGTATGCGGTGGTGCAGTACAGCATCTGGCGCATTTTTGACCGCTTTTTGTTTTTGTCGGACTTCTTGCTTGCGGGCGAGGGGCTTGGTTTTGCGGGCTATATTCGGCAGCTGATCGACGTGCGCTTTGTGCTGGTGGTCGTGCTGTTCGTACTGTGGGGCGCGCTGGGTGTGTGGCGGCTGCCTGAGGGCTTGCCGCGGCGGCGTGTTTGTCCGGCGCTGGTGCTGTTGTTCGTACTGACGCAGTTTATCGTGCCGCGGTTGTATGCGCCCGTGCCCGAAACGCTCGACTGGGATGCATGGCAGTCGAGCGGATATGAATATGCGCGGTTTTCCTCGTCAGAATATGACCTCGCGCTGACCGGGCCGTATCAGTTTGTCGTGCGGGACGCATATCTGTCCGTCCTGCCGGATGCGGATGCAGCGGAAAAACGTGCGCAGATCGACGCGTTTTTCGCGGAGCGTCCCGCGCACAAGGATAACGAAATGACGGGATTGCTCAGGGGCAAAAACCTGATTCTGGTACAGCTCGAGAGTGTGGACGACTTCGTACTCAACGACGAAAACACGCCGACGCTTGCGCGATTGCAGCGCGAGGGTATCAATTTTGCCGAGTTCTATACTCCGCAGTATTCCAATGGCTATACTTTCAACACCGAGTTTGCCGCGCAGACCGGCATATATCCTTACGCAAACGGCAACGTTGCTTACTCGCTCAGCCGCAGCGCGTTCCCGTACGCGGTCGGCAATCTGCTGGCGGGCGAGGGCTACGCAACCGGTTCCTTCCACAAAAGCGAAGCGAAGTTCTATAACCGTGGTGCAATGCATCAGGCGTTCGGCTATGCGCAGTATCATTCCGCACTGGATTACGCGGAGGATGAGCTGCAGGCGGGGGACGATCGTTTTCTGGTCGATACGGACGAATTATATGAACGGATGGTGGAAACCGAGCCGTTTGCGGATTTCCTCATCACATACAGCGGCCACCTTGGCTATGACGAGATCGACGCGCTGACGACCTACGCGCTGGAGCAGTTTCCGGAATATCAGGATGACAGCCGTCCGTATGAGATCAATGGACTGTTTGCCAAGGCACGGCTGACTGATGAGATGTTTGCGCATTTGCTGACCCGGCTGGAAGCGGACGGGCTGCTGGACAACACGGTTATTTGCGTGTATGACGATCACTACGCCTATGGTCTGACCGATCGCGCGGTGCTGGAGGAGTATTCCGAAGCTGCGGGCGGCCGCCTGCTCGAGCGCACGCCGTGCTTCATTTGGTACGAGGGCTGCACGCCGCAGACCGTGCCCAAGACGCTGCAAACCGTTGATTTGCTGCCGACGCTCGCCAACCTGTTCGGCTTGCCTGTGCCGGACACGATGGGGCGGGACGCGTTCGCCCCGGATTATGAGGGCTATGCCATCTTCCCGGATGGCGGCTGGCTGACCGATACGGCTTATGCAGAGAACGGGCAAATCGTCTGGAACGATGGCATGACGGATGAAGAGGTAGCGGAAATGAACGCTTACGCCCGCCGTTTCCAGCAGGTGAACGACGCGATACTGGACACAGATTACTATGCGGAGATAGCAGAATAAAGAAAAAGGACGTTTCCTCTTGGAAACGTCCTTTTGTATGCGTGGGATCAGATCTCGCCGAAAAAGCGGCGGATCTCGATTTCTGCGTTCTCGGGGGAGTCCGAGCCGTGGATGACGTTATAGGTGGTCGAGCAGGCGAAGTCGCCGCGGATGGTGCCGGGCATTGCGTTCTCATTCTTGGTCGGGCCCATGAGCGTGCGCATACCCTGAATGACGTTTTCACCCTCGACAACCATTGCCAGCACCGGGCCGCTCGTCATATAGTCCACCGTGGGCGGGAAAAACGGCTGGTCGACGATGTGCGCGTAATGCTCGCGCAGGATAGCTTCATCCAGCTGCATGGTTTTCATATGCGTGATGCGATAGCCCTTGCGCTCGATGCGCGCGAGGATTTCACCCGTGATGCCGCGCTGCAGCGCATCCGGCTTGAGCATGATATAGGTTCTTTCCATAAAACGCCTGCTTTCCGTTGGTATTGTTGCATTCAGTATATCATATTTTCATGACATATGCGCAGGATTTTTGTTTTGCGCCAGAATGCGCAGCACAGGAACGGTCACGAAAATGGACAGAACGAACGCACACAGGTCGCTGAGCGGCTGGCATAACTCCACGCCGAACAGCGCAAAAAACATTGGCAGGATAATCGCCAGCGGGATAAAGAACAAGCCCTGACGTGCCGCCGCGACCAGACTGGCACGCATGGTCAGCGCGATATTTTGCAGCAGCATGTTGCACATGGTCACCCAGCCGATGAGGGGGAACGACAGGCATTGCAGCCGCAGTGTCAGTGCGCCGATGCGGATGACCTCGGGATCGTCTGCGCGGAAAACGGCGATGATCTCGGGCGCGAAAATCCAGCCCAGCACGGCCAGCACAAGCAGAACCAGAAACGAGGATTTGACACAGAACCAGAAACCGCGCCGCACACGATCGTATTTGCGCGCGCCGTAGTTATAGCCGCAGACCGGCTGGAAGCCCTGTCCGAAGCCGATCATGGCCGAACCGGCAAACTGCGAGACACGGGAGACAATGCTCATCGCGGCGATGGCGGCATCTCCATAGGGACGCGCGGCGGTGTTGAGGAAGGTGACGGCAACAGACGCCAAGCCTTGTCGGCAAAGGCTGGGCAGACCGCCGCCAGCGAGCGCGGAAAAGCGTTTGATGCTGGGGGAGAATTGCCGCAGCCGAATCTGCACGCCGCCGGATAGCCGGATGCCGAGCAAAAGCAGCAGAAAACTCACGAGCTGGCTGAGAATGGTTGCGTAGGCCGCGCCGCTGATGCCCAGATCAAGCACGAAGATGAACAGCGGGTCAAGCGCGATATTGAGCACGCCGCCCGACACCAACCCGATCATTGCATAAGTGGCGTTGCCTTGCTGGCGCAGCTGGTTATTGAGCACAAGCGCAGCCATCATATAAGGCGCGCCGACAAGAATGATCTGCATATAATCGAGCGCGTAGGGGTAGATGGTCTCAGTGGCGCCGAGCAAGTGGCACAGCGGACTGCGCAGCAGCAGACCGAAAACAAGAATCAGAAGGCCTGTGATGAGTGCGGAAAAGAAGCCGGTCGCGGCCATGCGCTCGGCCTCTTCGTGGTGCTGCGCGCCGAGCTGACGGGAAATATAGCTGCCTGATCCTTGTCCGTAGAAAAAGCCGATCGACTGAATGAGTGCCATCAGCGGGAACACAACGCCCACCGCGCCGGTCGCGCTGGTGCCCAGCTTGCCGACGAAAAAGGTGTCCGCCATGTTGTAGATCGAGGTGATGAGCATACTGATGATGGTCGGCACAGCCATTTTGCAGATCAGCGGCTCGAGCGGCGCTTCGGTCATTTGGTGAAAACGGCGCTCTTGCGCTTCACTGGTCGGATGTTCGGTCATGATATTGCACCTCCATTCGCTCGATCTGTTCGCATAGCCATTCGGTCGCCTGTTCATAGCTTTCTGCCGATGGTGTCAGCGGAGAACAGAAAAAACCGGCGGTCTCCATGGAAACATAGCCGTGCAGCGTGCTGCGGATCAGTCGCGACAGGTGCAGCGTTTGCTCGATCGGCAAGTTGAGCGGCTCAAGCATACGCACGAACAGATCCATAAACGACTTTTTGCGCGCGACCAGACCGGGATCGGAAAAGCGCGGCAGCAGCATCATGGCGCGGTACAGCTGCGGCTGCTCACGTGCAAAAATGCGGTAGGCTGCGGCTACTGCGCGCAGCGTATCGGGCACCGGACGGCCGTCCAGCACCTGCTCGAGCGTGTCCATCAGCCGGTCGAGCGCGCGTTCTGCCAGACGCACGTTCAGTTCGGGTAAGCCCTGCAAATGGTTGTACAGAGAAGCGGGTTTGACGTTCAAAGCGTCCGCCAGTTCGCGCAGCGTCAGGTTTTCCATGCCCTTTTCCTCGGCCAGTGCCGCTGCGGCATCGACAATGGTGTCGCGGCTCAGTCCTTTTCTCGCCATGGGATGACCTCCAAACTAACAAGATTAGTTTTCTCTGTTTTCAGCATAAACTAACGACGTTAGTTTGTCAAGCGGGATAGTGCGAAGCATGGTACAGATGGACTTGACATATATCGGATATCTATATATAATCAATATATCGAACACCGATATAAGGAGGGATAGAACATGGCAATCGACAAAAGCTTACTCGCGGGCAGTACGGCGCTGCTGGTGCTGCGGCTGCTGGAGGAGGACGACCTGTACGGCTATCAGATGATCGAGCGGCTGCGTGAGCGGTCGGACGATACGTTTTCGCTCAAGGCGGGCACGCTTTATCCGCTGCTGCACACGCTGGAAACACAGGGACTGGTGCAGAGCTATGAGCAAGCGGCAGACGGCGCACGGGTGCGCAAATATTACCATCTGACCGACGAGGGACGCACGCGGTTAGCGGAAAAGACCGAGGAATGGCGGCAGTTTTCCGGTGCGGTCGAGCGCGTGCTGAAGGGGGGAGAAAGCCATGCGTTTACCTGACGGTGTGCGTCGGTATCTGCTGGGGTTGCTCGAGCGCGACGCAGCCGAGCGTGCGCTGGATGCGGCTGAACTGCAAGCGCTGGACGCAGCCGCCGAGGGGCGCAGCGTAAAGCCATTGCCCGAACTGCTGCGCGGATGGGTCAATAACGCGACTGCCCAGATGCGCTGGAAGCGGGCGCGCCCGGTGGCAGCAAAGGAACTGGCCGATCATCTTTCCGACCAGTACGAAGCCTTTCTGGATGAGGGGATGGACGAGGAAACTGCCGCGCAGGCGACCATGTGCGAGATGGGCGATGCGGTCGAAACCGGCACGCAGCTCGACCGCGCGTGGCGACCGCGCCCGGACTGGGTGATGCTGGGCATCGTGCTGGTGGTCGCAGCAGTGGGACTGGTGCTGCAATATCTGCTGCGACCGCACAATGATTTGGAATGGTACATGTTTTTCGGGAAATATGTGGCGGGCGCTGTGTGTTTGCTGGCCGCGTATTTTGCGGACTACACCATTCTCGGGCGGCACTGTTGGCTGCTGTACGGTCTGTGGGTCGTGGGCGGCCTGGCATTGATTGGTCCCCTGAACTATCGGGTGAATGGCAAACTGGTCTATCTGGCGCAGTGGGTGTGGTTCTTCCCGGTGCTGTTTGCGGGCATTCTGTTCCGTCAGCGTGGCAATGGGACGCGGGGCATCGGCATCTGCCTGTTGTCGCTGCCCGTTATGTGGTTTCTGGCGATGCAAGCGCCTTCGATGGCGGCAATTGCTGTGTTGACGCTGGTCAGCTGCGGCATACTGTTTGCGACGGTTTGGCGCGGCGCGTTCGGACGGCGCAGCATGGGCAAGTTGACGCTGGCTGTGTCGCCGGTGCTGGCGATGCTGTTGTACTTCCTGTTTCAGCTTTATGCGTATGAGCACATACAGGAAAGGTTAGCGGTTGTGTTGCATCCGCAGAGCGAGGTGATGGGAGAAGGCTATCTGGGCTCAATGGTTCAGTACATCATGTTCGGCATCCGTTTTCCGGATTGCGAGCAGCAGACGATTGATCCTTGGCTGCACAGGGACGGCATGACCGATTGGGTGATTATGGCTTCAAAATATTATTGGGATTGGGCAGTCGCACTGCTGATATTGGCAGCGGTCGTGCTGTTGCTGGTCTGGGGTTTCCGCATTGCGCGGCGGCAGACCGGTCTGCTTGCGCGCGGCGTGTGCATGGGCGTGATGGTGACGTTTGCGCTGCAAACCCTGATGTATGTGTTGCAAAACTGCGGTATCATCCTGATTGCGGCCTATGGCTTGCCGCTGCTGTCCTTCGGCGGCATGTACCTATGCCAGACCATGCTGCTGCTTGGCCTTATGCTGTCCGCGCAGCGATCGGGACAGCTCGAAAGCGGCCTTGCGCCGCAAAACGCGCGTTCTGTTTCGTAATGACAAACTATGCTATACTGAAAGACAGTCCTTCGGGGCTGTCTTTTGCTTTGGCAAAAAATTTTCCCTCCCGCTGTCAGCAAACGCACCGCTCATTCGTATTGTAGGTGAAGCGACGTTGCTGACACGGCCGAACGGCCACCAAAGGAGTTGATGAAACCATGATACAACTGGACAGGGCCGAGGCCGAACGGTTGGTGAACACCTATTCCGACCTGATTCTGCGGCTTTCGTACACCTATCTGAAAAATACACAGGATGCGGAGGACATCTGCCAAACCGTGTTCCTGAAATTGCTGACCAGTGGGCAGACGTTCGACAGTCCGGCGCATGAAAAGGCGTGGATCATCCGTGCGACCGCGAATGCCTGCAAGGACACGATGCGAAACGCGTTCCGGCGGCGCACAGTAGCGCTTGAGGTGGTCGCGGAAACGCCCGCCCCCACGGCACCGGAAAACGACGTGCTGGAAGCGGTGATGGCGCTGCCGGAAAACTACCGCGAAGCGGTTTACCTGTATTACTACGAAGGTTACTCCGTCCGCGAGATCGCGGGTCTGTTGGGCCGCAGCGAATCCGCGGTAAACGCGCACCTGAGCCGGGGACGGCAAAAACTGCGCATGACTTTGGGAGGGAATGAATATGAACAGAGCGTATAATAATAACAGAGAGTATACTGATGCGCTGGACGGTCTGCGCTTCTCGGACGAAGCCAAGGCGCGCATGGTGCAGAATCTGCTGGATGCGGTGGGCGAGAACGCCCCGCAGCAGGAAAAAACGCGTGGACGGAAGTCCCGCCTGCCGCGTGTGGCGGCGGTTGGCGTAGCGGCGGCGCTGGTGCTGGGCATCGGCGCGGGTGCATCGGGTGTGTTCAAAACTGCGGGCGAAGCGTTTTCCGGCGTGTTCGGCCCGACGGCGGACACCGAGATCATCGACCGAATCGGTCGTCCGATCGGGGCGAGCGACACGGATAATGGCGTGACGATTACGGCGGATGCCATCATCGGTGACAAGTACCACTATGCGATCACCTATTCGATCGTCAAGGAGGACGGCACACCGTTCGATATCGACCTGAGCAAAACCGTGGGCGACGGCGTGCTGCCGATGAATTTTGCGGAAGAGGATACTTCGCTGTCAGGCTATTTTGGCGGTACGCATGGCGGCTCGTACTTCTACGATGCCGACCCGAACGACCCGTCGATTCAATATGTGGAAACGCGCGAGATCAGCGAGGGTGACGTACACGGCCGCACGGTAAAGGCAAAGTTCAGTGACCTGTATGTGTACGATGAGGATATGAACCGCATCATGATTGCCGAGGGCGATTGGGCATTCAAGTTCAATATGGATTTTGAAGATACCTCGATCAATCTGCCGGCAGGCCAGACCTTTGGCTTGAACGGTATGACCGCGACCATTGACCAGATCACGCTGTCCCCGCTGGCGCTGCGCGTGGATTACACGGTGGATAGCGAGGTGCAGTGGGACGAGAACGCGCAGTCGGGCAAGCAGAGCGACCACGACAACGCGCAGATGCAGAAGTATTTTGACGATGTGCAGATTTTGGTCAACAAGGCGGACGGCACCAGCGTGGATATGTCCTATGCAGGTGGCAGCATCAAGCCGCAGGGCGGCAAAACGGTTTGCCAGAAGGGCGATATTTTCAGCGAGATCATCCCGCTCGAGGATGTAGTATCTCTGACGATTGGTGATTTGGAGATTCCAGTGCAGCAGTAAAACCGAGCAAACAGCGGCATCCCGAAAGGGGTGCCGCTGTTCTTAGTTACTAGACACTGTGTTCGGAAATAGCAAAAACCGACTGGATTCGATTTACAAATCTGTCAGGCGGTGCTACAATCAAAGCAGGAGAACCACTACATGCTGACCTCGGAGGGGATAGGAATGGATATGCTCACAGATTATCCGCTGCTCCGCACGGATAGTTACGCAAAGATTTTTCTGTATAATACCCATGAAACCGTCGCGTGTGTGCCAAGACATATCATCCACATGCGTGACCGTGTGCGGCCGGATAAGCTGCAGCAGGCAGTCGAGCAGGCGCTGCTGCGATTTCCGCATATGATGCTCGGCGTGGAAGCGACCGATACCAGTTTCCGCTATCGTCCGAATGTGCTGCCGCCCGTGGTGCTGCCGTTTGACGGGGTGGAAAAACGCTATACCATCGGTTCACCCGATACGCGCGGCTATCTGTTTCTGGTAGGCTATCAGGAAAACACGATCACCATGGAATACCAGCATTCGATTTCGGACGGCCGCGGTTTTGAGGAATTTATCCGCTGCGTGCTGTTCCAGTATCTGACGCTGTGCGGGTATCCGGTCGAAAACGACGGCTCGGTACGCGGTATGGACACGCGCTGGTCGCCGGAGGAGAGCGCGGACGGATACCGTCAGCTTGCCGATCAGGAATTTTCGCCCGCGGGCATTTGGAAAAAGCCCGAAGCGTCCCATGCGTGGGATTTGACCGATAAGGGAGATGCGCCGGAGCTGGTGACCGACGTCATTTTCCCGTTTGAGCAGCTGCACAGCTATGGTAAATCCATCGGTGTCAGTCCGCTGTCCATCGTGGCGCCGCTCCTCATGCGTGCCTTTGACCAGAAGTATGGCGAACCGGACAAGCCAGTCATCTCGCAAATCCCGGTCGACCTGCGGCCGTTGCTGCCCACGGCGACAACACGGTATTTCATCTGCTTTGTCGACCTGCCGTATCTGCCGGAGTACCGTGACCTGCCGCTGCCCGAGGTGTTCCGCAAAACCAAGGAATTTTTGAACAGCCAGATGGAGCGCGAGCAGCTGCTGTATCGCGCAAAGGCTGCGTCCGATCGGTGCAGCGAGCTGCACGAAGCGGATATGCCGCTGGCGGAGAAAATGCAGATGGGGCAAAAACTGTGCCGCGACTTTGTGCTCGAAGACAGCTTCCTGATTACCAATGTCGGCCGCTTCAAGATGCCGGAAAGCTGTATGCCGTATGTGCTGGACTACGGTGCGGTGCTGCCCTGTGCGGTGCAGCCGTTTGCGATGTTGGTGTCATCTTTCGGCAGCCGTATGAAGCTGTCGATCGCGCAGCGCGGCCGCGATATGCAGGTGGTCAACAGTCTGGTGGCCGGGTTGGAGGAGATCGGAGTGGAGACCCGAACCGTGCAGTACCCCTTCCGTGTGACCAAATACAATGGCTTGGCGTGCGGTCAGGTAAAATAAATACGAAGAGGGCTTGGTCAAAGCCCTCTTTTTTTCTGCCTGCGACGAGAATTAGCGTATGCTAACCGAAAAACTTTCCTTTTTGCGGAAAACGTGGTATACTATTTTCATCTGGAATTTAACTGAAAATGAGGCGAAACAAATGACGAAAATTGATATTATTTCAGGTTTTCTGGGCGCCGGCAAGACCACGCTGATCAAGCGGCTGCTGGCGGATGCGCTGAAGGGCGAACAGGTGGTGCTGATCGAGAACGAATTTGGTGAGATCGGCATTGACGGCGGTTTCCTCAAGGACGCGGGCATTGTGGTAAATGAAATGAACGCGGGCTGCATTTGCTGCTCGCTGGTGGGCGATTTCGGCAAGGCGCTGCACGACGTGGTCGAGCAGTACCACCCCGACCGCATTCTGATCGAGCCATCCGGTGTGGGCAAGCTGTCCGACGTGATTTCGGCGGTGCAGAACGCGCATCTGGACGTGCAGCTCAACTCGTTTGTCACGGTGGTTGATGCGCTCAAGGCCAAAATGTACCTGAAGAACTTTGGTGAGTTCTTTGAGAATCAGGTGGCACATGCGGGTGCGATTCTGCTGTCCCGTACAGCGGAGTGCCCGGCAAAGCGTCTGGATGAGGTCGTTGCCTTGCTGCGCGGACTGAACGCACATGCACGCATCGTGACCACGCCGTGGAAGGAACTGACGGGGATGCAGCTGCTCCAGACGATGGAAGGCAGCCGCGATTTGGTGCAGGAAGTGCTCGATGAGATCGCGCACGAGCCGCACCACCATCACGAGCATCATCATGAGCACGAGCATGAGCATGAGCACGACCATCACCATGAGCATGGCCCAGACTGCACCTGTGGCTGCCATGACCATGACCATGATCACGAGCATCACCATCATCACGACCACGATCATTGCGGCTGCGGTCATGACCACGACGCGGACGAGGTGTTTACCTCTTGGGGCGTAGAAACGCCGCATAAGTACACCGAGGAAGAGCTGAACCAGGTGCTGACCGCGCTCGGTGATCCCTCTCTTGGCACCGTGCTGCGTGCCAAGGGCATTGTGCCTGCGGCAGATGGCGGCGAGTGGCTGCACTTTGATTATGTACCCGGCGCACCGGAGATTCGCCGCGGTGCAGCGGATTATACCGGCCGCCTGTGCGTCATCGGCGCAGAGTTGGACGAGGAGCGCATCGCCGGTTTGTTCGGCGTAGCCTAAGGAGGAAAACGGTATGCCAAATAGGGAACCGATTCCGGTTTATGTGTTCACCGGCTTTCTGGAAAGCGGTAAAACGCAGTTTATCAAGGAAATCCTCGCAGACCCGAATTTTACCGAGAATGAGCGCACCGCGCTGCTGATGTGCGAAGAGGGCATCGAGGAATACGACGAGCAGGAGCTGCTGCACTGGGGCACGGCGCTTGTGCCGATCGAGTCGGTATCCGACCTGACGCCCAACCGACTCAAGCGGATCGAGCAGAAGTACGATCCTGATCGTATTCTGATCGAATATAACGGCATGTGGAAGCTGGACGATCTGATGGCCGCGATGCCCGCGCGGTGGGAGCTGTATCAGATCGTTACTACGGTCAATGCCGCCACCTTTGAACTCTACTCCAACAATATGGGGCCGATGATGTTCGAGCATATCACGACCGCCGATCTGGTGGTGTTCAACCGCTGCACGGACGCGCTCAAGGAGATGCTCTACAAAAAGAATATCCGCGCCATGAACCCGCGCGCGACCATTTATCTGGACGATGTAGACGGCAACTCGGAGGATTATGCGCGTAATATGCCGCTGCCGTTTGATGTGGATGCGGACGTGATCGACATCGCGCCCGCGGATTACGGCCTGTGGTACGTTGACGCGATGGGCGATCCGGGCAAGTACGATGGCAAGACCGTGCGCTTTTTGGCGCAGGTCTATGTCGGGAACAATGTGCCGGCAGGTTCGTTTGTGCCGGGCCGCTTCGGTATGGTCTGCTGCGCGGAGGACATTAGCTTTCTGGGCTTTCTGTGCCGCTGGTCGGGCGCAAAGGATCTCAAACAACGCGACTGGGTGCGTGTGACCGCGTCCATCACGGTTGAGATGCTGCCGCAGTATCGCGGAGAAGGCCCGGTGCTACATGCCAGCGAGGTCATTCCGGCGGAAAAGCCAGAGGAAGAGTTGGTATACTTTAACTAATGCGTCGCGCGAACCGTACAGGTTACTACTTTTGATTGAGCCTTGATGCGATTGGATAAGCCATGCCCATAACTAGGGCATGGCCTTTTTATCTCATATGGAAGCAGTTGCTCAAGGCATATGCACCAATAGAGTTTGTCAATTTTTGTTTGACTTTTGAATTGCTATTTCATTGAAAAAAATATAAGATGATATTGCGGAAATTAATTAACTAAAAAGGTGATTATATTGAAAGGGAAGACATTATCAAACTCAGAAGAAATACTTATGCATATTTTTTGGAATGTTGGCACACCGCTATCCGCTTTGGATGTTTTTGAGATCTCGCAGAAAACTGAGGATACAGCCACTTGGAGTATCAACTATATCCACAAAATGCTGACATCTTTGCTGGACAAAGAGCTGCTTGAAATCTGCGGCTTCGTCAGATCAGGAAAAAAGTACGTCCGTAAATTTCAGCCTTGCCTTACCAAAGAGGAATACATTGCCGACATGCTCGATCAGCAGGGCATCAACACTTCATCCCTTGCCAAAATTGCAGTGGCGCTTGTAAAAAAGCAGGAGGCAAAAGGAGGGGATGAAAAACACGACCAGCTCATTGCTGAGTTGGAGCAAATGATAGACAATTTTGAGCAATCGGGAGATAAGACTAACTGACTATGCAAATTACACTTTTCTCATTCTTTTCTTCGGTTTTGTGGAGCAGTGTTTTGATCATTGGAATATATGCCCTCCGAAAAGCGCGCCGCTTCAGAACCAGCTTTGGTCTCAGCGCGCTGGTGCTGCTGTATTTGTTCAGCATCATGCGCATCATTTTTCTTATGGAGTTGCCCGATGTGATCGAATTGGGCATTGATAAAGTGTATCCTGAGGTTTACCGTTTCCTGACGACCAATCATTCATATGGAGAGCGCCTGAACTTCTCCTACATTGACGCGCTTGTTTGTATCTGGGTAGCGGGGATAATCATACTTATGATACGCTACATCGTCAATTATCATAAGGCGATGCGCAGCATCACAAAATACGCTTCCCCATGCGGCCAGCACGAATACACATCACTGGATGCGGTGAAAAGGGATATCGGTAAGTCGATGGAGGTATCGCTTTGTACGGTCCCCAATATCAGCGTACCTTTCGGAATAGGGGTTTTCCGAAGGACGATATTACTGCCACAACACAACTTTACGGATAGAGAGTTATATTATATCTTGCTGCATGAGTATACGCATTTCCTGAACCACGATATTCCTGTTAAAATGATGGTTTCCGTGTTCTGCTGCATCTTCTGGTGGAACTCTGTAGCCTATCTGCTGAAAGCTGATCTGGAGCAGACATTGGAAATGAAATGCGATGCCTCAGTAGCACGATATCTGGACACGCAGGGGAAAGCGGCTTATCTGCGAACGATTGTAGGGGTCATAAAACATAGTTCTGCGAAGCAGCCTACGCTATACACGTCTACGGCCTTGTTTCAAACCGGCCGAATGTTGGACATCAAAGAACGGTTCGATGTGGTTATGAATTATGGGGCTGGGCATGATAGAACACTTTCACAAATGGCGCTGTTTCTGATCGGTGCGTGCGTATTTGTGTTATCTTATGCGGTTCTTCCTCAGCCGAAATTCGATGCACCACACAGCGAAAAAAGTGGAGAGATCGAGTTCGGCAGCGATACAGCTTACATACAGCAAAATGAAGCACAGGAATATTGGTTGTATATTCAGGACGAATCACCAATCAAATTGACCAAAGACGAAGCTGAGTTTTATCAACAAACAGGAATCACAATTACAAAGGAGTAATGAGCATGAAAAAACGAATTCTTTGTACCCTGGGCGCGGCTCTGATTATGGCGACCTCTATTCCAAACGCATTTGCGGCAAATTTACCGCCAGCCCCCACATCTTGCGGTGAAAGTGAGATCGCGCCGTATGCCGATGTGATTATCTATAGATACCGTATTGCAAATGGCAAAAAACAGTACCGCCGTTGGAATGAGACGAGGGGATATTGGGTCGACCCTTATTGACTCGACGTTCCTGGCGGTAATTAAAACCTATGATCAGATGGGAAGGACTGATGCCTATGATTGCATAAAAAAATCCACACAAATCGAAAGGCTGGACACCTTGCCATGAAAAAAGGCAACTCAGATTTATGTGGATATTATTATATTATCACAAATATTCTTTTGATTCAATAAGTTATGTGTATTCATTGTACAGGGCGCAGGCAGTGGATAATTCTAAATTACAACTATCACTTCATTAAGAGGTAAACTGATGGAGGAAAGGAATATGGACACCCAAAAACTACTTGTGAAAATTGCCTTATCAATGACCAGCGGAATCATTGCCGCTATATTTTCTGTTGGAATATATATATCAGCTATAATTTATTCTCCATATGTGACGGAGTGGTCTGGAGATTCAAAGATTTGGTATATTTTAACAGGAAATAGTGCTTTAAACGTAGCTGATAACTCACTGCATTTGTCTTTGTGGGTTACAATCACTTGTGCCATGTTCGTATTCTCTATCATAATGTTTATCTCGTGTATATTGGATTGTGTCAAAGTGAGGAGGTAACAAGATGCGAAAGATGAAAAAAGTTTTAGGATTGGTTCTTGCATGTATTATGGCTCTGGGTAATATATCTTTTGCCGGTGCTGTCAATTCCCCTTTAGATTCCGTGGATGCTTCGCGCTATGATTACTTTATCATCGAAAACGGATCGCTTCGAAAAGCCACTCCTAACGAAGTGGCGGAGCGCTTGGTTTCGCTTCCTGAAGGCGTAGAATCTAATACTAATATAGTTCCAAATGGGACGTGGTCCGACATTTGGGAATTTAGAGACTACAAATATCTTATGGAGGGAAATGTTGAAAAATTTGCAACACCTGTTTCAGCTTGGTCAAAAGTTGATGATAGTGGTACGGGCTCGTTTTCGGTTCAGGTATCTAAATCATTCGGAAGAGAATATTCGGTATCTTTGAGTGCTGAGGCCCAAAATGCAATTGCTGGAGAACTTGGTGCTAGCTGGTCTGTTACCGTTTCACAAGGAGTTACGCAGACGTTACCTTGCAGAAAGAACTCCACGGCTCGCTTGGTGTACATTCCATATTATAAAGTGTATGAAGGCGCATTGGACCATCGAAAGTGGAACTATTCTCTAATTTCTTCCCAAATGGTAACAGTATATCAACCCACCACATATGTAGATGGACTATATGCAGTGGAATATAAATAAAACTAATTATACTGTGCAATGCTGATGTAGGGCAACATACCTCATGTCTGATCGGATTTTTAAAGTTGCATTTTAACGTAATTAAAAAAGACGCTACAACGCTGTTACTGCTTTGAAGGGTTGTGCGATCTTAGGAAGAAGCGATCGCCCAATTGCACTTTGTGCACAGATACTAGTGTATAGTGGTCGCATATTTACATAACTCAGCCACATCCAGCAGGTCACATCTACGAGAAAATCCTACTTGAGCGCACAAAGTTCAAGTAGGATTTTTTTATTACGTCTCAGGAACTATCCGCTTTTCGTTTGAATAATTAAGCTTGAGTATGTCAAACTGTCTGATAAGTGTGAACAATATCAGTGGAATAAGATAGCTCACACGACTGTTATCATCACGCCAGCTCTGGCTGAGGCTGCTCCAAGCCAAGCTGAGGTTGGTCTTTTTTGCTTAACAGGAAGTTCAGCTCGTTCAGCCGGGCGACTTTGATCTGATATTCAGCCTCCTGCGGCCATGGCTTGTCTAAATCTTCCTTGGCGCTGGCAAGCTGATTTATCAGACGCGCGATGCTTTTCGCGCACGAAGATAGACGAGTTTGGTCCACAGATACCGATATGCAGATGTAAATCCTGTGCGAAGTTGCGATTGATAGCTGTATAACAATGGCGATTGCGTTTGCTTGTCAGATGTATTTGGAGCAATATATTCTGCCACTATTTTAATTATGAATATCATTATTTGGAGGGTATTTTTCTAAGCAATACCTTTGTGCTGAAACAAGTATGGATGAGATCGAACTAGAAAATATAAATGGCGCCATAATCATATTGATAGGTAACTGAAGTTCTTGCCAAAAAGCATCATGAGGTATCGACAACAACATTATATTAAATATCACGGTTAGTGCTGTGGTAAGGCCCGATATTGTTCCATTTACTAATTCTGAAACCTTGCTATCCAAAATTAAACTGAAAGACATCCAAATAAGGCAACATAGCACAGTGAATATCCAATAATCAATGCTTAAATAATGGGGAATATCAAATTGCGTTGCAATTACGAGATATAGTATTGCTGATAAGAGCATAGCTATACCAAACATAAGAAAACCGTATCTTGCAGAGTGTATCGCTTGAACGAAGTTATGCAAAAAGCATAAAAAATAAAATAAAGCAACAAAGAACCATAGAAAAATTGAAAGTTCATACGAAAACCTATTATTGGGAGTATCTAAAAAAACAGCAACAGCTAATATTAGTCCGATGATCAATAGTAATGCATCTGCAATCTTTTGAATAGTAACTGCCTTTTTTGAAAGGCGTTCTCCACATAAATGAAGTCTTACGAGGAAATTTATCAGATGGTTTATCATGTGATCTTTCTCCTGACCTTTATATTAAACAATTAAAAAAGGTATCTTCTTGATAATTCTTTATCTTGGAAAACCGGATCTCTGAAGTAATGCTTCTTTTTCCGTTTCTCTCGTAAAGTTCCGGTTCTGCTCATACTCAACTGTTTCGTCCAGTATAAATACATCCGATTCGCAGTCATAGCCATACGGTGTTGCTTTCGCCGTGTGGCTATTTTCGTCTACACGGTAGCAGATGATCTTACTGTCACACAGCGCAAGCCCTAAGGTGATGAAACCGGACGTAAAGTAATTATGCTTATGCGGCACTACCAAATCGTCTATAGTGTGAAAAAATTTTTTGTGCTCCTCTCCCTGCCCACGCTCATAAGCGGGCATGATGTGCAGAGTATTGGTCTGCTTGTCTGCGTATGTGTGGCAGACCAGCACTGCGTGATCTTCCTTTTGAATGAGGCCGTCATAGTAGCCACCTGCATCAGCGGTTGCTTGATAAAACACCGCTGTTTCCCGCGTAGCGATATTGTTATATGTATGGAAACCGTTCAAAAAACGGACGATCTCCACATCGTCCCCATAAGTAAAGCAGCTTTGCTGCATTGCCTGATAGAACAGGCTGAGGAAGCGGTCGGTAAGCTGAATGCCGAGCCGTTCTCGCGCAAGTTTTTCGATGTATTTTTTGAACGAACCATAGAGCAGTTCATTGACCGAAATATTCCCCATCGACGCGATCCGTTTCAGTCGTTCTTCGTTTGGCAGGTTGACGCCCTTTTCCCAACTGTTTACCGAACCCCTTGGCGCATGTCCTGCCTTTTCTCCGAACTCTTTCATGGAATAGCCATAGCTTTTCGGATTTTCAGGATGCGCTCACCGACTTCTTTCTTGTCAATATTCATATCGGCACCTCGCTTTTCAGTTCTTATGAGGATAGTATAACACGATATAAGGAGAAGTGTAAGGATTTGTTTTTTAATTCATTTTTTTGTATCCTTATTCACAATATAGTCGAAAATATACAATTTTTACACGTCGATATATTTTTTTATTAGGCGTATGATGATTGTAAGGATAAATGTAATGCAAACTAATGAAAATCAACGGAGGTGTTTTCAATGACACAGTTTTCTCTTTTGGAAATGGTTTGTGATACCGTTCAGCGGTCAGGCTGTGCGGCGGCGTGCAGCGCGAAAGCCGAAGGCGCAGGCATGCACCGCCGGGGTGGGCGCGGCGAAGCCGCGGCCGTCCCCAAAATTAAGCCCCCTGCATCTAACAGGGGGCATAAAAGACAATAATCAAGCTCTTATAACAAGGCAAAAATCCTGATGGTGTCTGGGTTTGGGGCATTTTGCAAGGGCTGTAACATTTGGGGACAGATATCAAGTTACACATTCAAAAAACCAATTACTGATGGGAGGGATTGTATGGGACAAACTTGGATGGAAGGTTTCAAAGCGCAGCAGGCGGCTCTGGGGGTGACACAGGGGCAGCTTGCGGATATGGCAGGGTTTTCCCGCAGTTACCTCAACCGTCTGCTCAACGGAAGTCAGGAATTGCCCGAACGATATAAGGCGCGGCTCGCTGCTGCATTGGAGAAGCTGCAGCCGGACGCTATTACAGTGAAAATCGACTATGTACGCATCCACTTCCCTACGCTGGATGTCCAGAATGTGGTCGAAAACGTCCTGTGGCTCAGGATGCGGCATCTGGGACAGCAACCGCGCGGCTTCTATGGATATACTACCACGTTCTATATTGGGGACATAGCTGTTATGGTATCGCCGTATGAGGGACGCGGCACACTGTTAGAACTCAAAGGCAAAGGTTGTACCCAATTCAGCGCCTATCTGAACGGACAGGGTCGCAGCTGGAATGCATTCTTCCAGCATTGCCTTGATGCAAAGGGCGTATTCAAGCGGTTGGATATCGCCATAGACGACAGCGCGGGCTTTCTGGATATCTCAAAGCTAGCAGAAAAATGTGACCACGGCGAATGCGTTACACGGTTCCGTCGTTATGAGGTGTATCAATCGGGTAGGGATGCCTATCTTGAGGAACAACGGCTGGAACAAGAGCGATGGGAGGCATGCCTCGAATTGATGCAGGACACAGGCTTTGGGGACGATCCCCTACTTTTGAAGTCCGTCGAGCCTCTTTTGCAAGAGGAGGTAAAACCCACCGCACGGAAATGCCGATCAGGGCATACGCTTTATATCGGCTCTATGCGGTCCGAAGCGTATTTTTGCATCTACGAAAAAGACTACGAGCAGTTTGTCCGACACGGTATCCCGCTCAACGAGGCAGAAGCCAAGAACCGCTTTGAGATACGGCTGAAAAACGAAAGGGCATATCTCGCGGCAAAGGATTTTATTGCTGGCGGCAACCTGATTCAGACGGCATTTTCTATTATCAACCACTATGTGCGCTTTGCGGACAAGGATGGAACCAAGCCACGTACACGCTGGCCAACGGATCGGGATTGGGCACACTTTATCGGGACGCATCGGGGCAGGCTGAAGCTGACAAAGGGGACGCAACCGTTTGACTGGTTGCGTATACTGGACTGGCTATCCAAGCAGGCTGCACCAACCGTCAAGATGCTGATGGAACTCGACCGGATACAAGGGACACACGTTGTTGAAGAAATGATCGGCAACGCCGTATTGACGGAACGGCATGAACAAATCATGCAGGAAATACTTGCACAAATGGAAACGCAGCGGCGATCCGCACCCAAATTATGAACCTTGGAAAGAAGGAATATCGGAATGGTGGAACAGGCCAAAGGGGCGGTATAGCTGCGGACGTTTGAAAAATGTCTGCACCTGTACCGCTGTTTTTATTTTGAAATTGGGAAAACAACATCGTAGGAGGTATTGCATGGCAGAAATCTTTATCCCGGTCTATGAACAGTACACACTGACAATCAAAGAAGCAGCCTGCTATTTCCGCATCGGGGAAAACAAGCTGCGGCGGCTGGCTGAGGAAAACCCGGATGCGCCGTGGTTGATTATGAACGGTAACCGCATCCAAATCAAGCGCAAGATGTTTGAACAGATGATAGACAAATTGGACGTCATCTGACAGGGACGGCCTTGATACGCTATTGGATATACCACATCAAATACAGGAAGAAGGGCTGCGTTTTTACTATCCCTGTGGTATAATCAATGTGTCGTATCAAGGCTCTTTCCCTAACAGACGGAAAGGAGCGGATACCATGTCGGAAAAACGGCGCGATTCGAAAGGCCGCATTTTGAGGACTGGGGAGAGCCAGAGAAAAGACGGAAGATACCTTTACAAATATGTGGACGCAAACGGGAAACCCCAATCCGTGTATTCATGGAAGCTGGTTGCAACGGACAAAGTGCCTGCCGGCAAACGGGATTGCATTGCCCTGCGCGACAAAGAGCAGGGGATACACAAAGACCTTGCAGACGGTATCAGCACATCGGACAGCAGGCTATCGGTAAGTGAATTGTACGCGAGGTATACCACCCTACGCGGCAATGTCAAACGAAGCACAGAGGCAGGCAGAAGGTACACTGCAAAGTTGATTGCGCAAGACATGATCGGCGCAAAGGCGATTGGCAGTGTAAAGCCGTCCGACGCACAGGAATGGGCGCTGCGGATGCAGGATAACGGATACACTTACCGTGTCATCAACAATACCCGGCGTTCGCTGAAAGCCGCGTTCCAAATGGCGGTATCGGACGGATGGCTGCGGAAGAACCCGTTCGACTTTGCACTAAACACTGTAATGAAGAACGAGGTAAACGTACGGACGGCATTGACCGAAGAACAGGAACAGGCGCTGACCGGTTTTATCAAGCAAGACAAGCCGTATAGGCGGTATTATGATGAAATCATGATCCTGTTAAAAACCGGGCTGCGTATTTCCGAGTTCTGCGGGCTGACGGTAAACGATATTGACTTTGAGGATGGTGTTGTGAACATCGACCACCAGCTCCTTTGGGAAAAGGGGCGGGGCGGCGGATATTATATTGACACACCGAAAAGCAAAAGCAGTATCCGCAAAGTCCCCATGAGCGCAGAAGCCTGTAAGCCTTTGAACGTGTGATAGCAAGGCGCGGTGAACCGGAACCGTTCATGGTGGATGGGTACAGCGGGTTCCTGTTTGTAAATGAATTCGGTGAACCATATCCTGCACACCACTATCAGGAAGTGTTGCACCGTATTGTGCAGAAATACAACAAAGGGCATGATGACAAACTACCCAATATTACGCCACATGTGTTGCGGCATACGTTCTGCACCCGGCTCGCCAATAAAAATATGAACCCGAAGAGTTTACAGTATATCATGGGGCATTCGGATATCAATATTACGCTCAACCTGTACGCCCATGCGTCGATTGACAACGTAAAGGCCGAAGTGGTAAATTTGATCGCCTGACTGCTACTGATATACTGTGTACCACGACTTGTACTACTTTTCGCGGCGAAGTTATAAAATGCAAGGCGAAGAAATGTAAAGTATCTTCTGTGAAAAGTTTTATAAACCATGGATAGCATTGCACTTTGCGGGCATTTAATAGCTTATATGAGGTTTGTGAAACAAAGTGATTTGTTTGATGAAAAGAACCATTGGTGGATGGTTCTTTTCTGTTTTATGCGCGCCTTGTGGCGCGATGGCATGGAAAAAGCCCCTCAAGCGTTGCTTGAGGGGCTTTGATATGTTCGTTTCACGAAGGAAAAGGATTACTCCTCAACCTTTACGTAAACACCGCCGTTGCGGCAGGACTCGGTCGCAGCCTTAGCCATGAGAACCGGACGCAGGCCGTCGATCGCGCCAACCGGAA